>NZ_JCAQOY010000037.1:0-1025936 GCF_059567925.1 Paraburkholderia sp. BGA-UO-ETr-F21
AACGACTCCACGCCGATGATAGTGCGGATTCCCGTGTGAAAGTAGGTAATCGTCAGGCTCCCCAGCAGCATCAGAAACCCCACCCCATAAAGGTGGGGTTTCTGCGTTTACGGCCGTCGCCGGCAAACGGCAGACGCGCCGGCAGATGCGGATAAACACGGACGAACACGAATAGACGTGGAAAACGCATGGAATACCCGCGCGGACCCGGGCCTTCACTCCTTGCCCGGCCGCACCGCCTTCGCATAGCCCGTCAGCTCCAGATACGCCCGTCCCGCCTCCACGCCTGCGCGGCTCACCCGCACCGCACTTTCCCAGTACATCGCGCTCATTGAATGCCGGGAAACGCTTCCGCAGAGTTTCCCCGCCGTCCCCACTCACGTGATAGGGCTAAGCCCGTTTGCGTATTGGCGCCTGATACGGCATGCCCGCGGTAAATCGATCAAGCCGTTCGCTTGCATCGGTGATTGCCCAGAGGGGGGCGCTATGCAACTGCTGGTCATAGTTCGTCGCAATTGTCGCAAAAAGCGCGAACCCCGCATCGTCCAAGCTCCACCTGCTGGTCTCACGGCCGATGTCGAACACTGTCGACACCGCGCGCTCCGCTGCACTCATCTGTTCGCTGGTTGCCGAACCAAAGCCTGACTCAGCCAGAAAGCCGGTCAACAGCATGATCTGCGTCAGTGTTTGCGCATCGGTCATGCTGCCGGCGCCGCGGCGCAAGGCATCGAGCGCCAAATGGACTCGCAATGCCAAGTCGTCGGCGGTCTGCCGGGCGATCGGAAACAGCATCGCCTTGGCATGCCGCGCACGCGCAACGCCTGCATTACGAGATAACGGGATAGGTTGTGCCATGAAGGTCCAATGTTTACGCCTGTGCAGATGCAATAACGGCGCGGCCCGTAAAAGGTTGAGCCCTCGTTATGTATCCGGCCGGCGAGCCGGCTGAAACGCCGTTTCTTGGCTGGGTGGGGGGGGGCTCCATGATTTTCCCTCGCGGGGCTGGCGCGCGACGTTTCCGCAGAAGTTGGCGATGTCTTTCGATCTTTTTCCAAGCTGCGGCGCGTCTCATCGATCAGGAGCCTCGCGTTGCCGGCGCATCTCGTCCATTGGCCAGCGCGCCACGCTATGGCTGTATGCCAGACGCATCGAGCGATTCACATCCGTTCAACGGAGAGAAAGACCCACGGTGCGTCGAGCAACATAGTGACCGTCCCAGGCGGATCTATGTCCAGCGAAATCGTCCTCGGCTTGCCACCCGCCACCCGCCACCCGCAACCTGCAACCTGCAACCTGCAACCCGCCACCCGCCACCCGCCCGCAACCCGCATCAAACGTCACCGAACTCGTCATTGCCCTCATCAGGCGGCGTCACGCTTCGCGCCCGTACGCGCCGACGAATTTCCGAATCCAGGATCAGACGCCCACGCAGTTTTCCTTTCATTCGCTTCACGTAGCGTGGCGCCTCGGTCATATGGATCACCATCAACTCACGCACTTTCTCCGCATCACGCTCACGTGCCGCTTTCGTGATCGCTTTATGAATCTTGACGTTAGCCTGACCAAAGCGCTCATGTTCGGACTGCGGAGTATCGTTACGAAACTCGATCAGTTGCCGGATCATTTCGTTGATCAGCTCACAACTGAAGCGCAGGAACGGGTTGGGATTCGCCGCCGCGAGGATATCGTGGAAATTCACGTCTTCCTGACGCTGCCGAACGATGTCCTGCCCGCCATGTGACGAAGCCGGTCGATCGCAACATGCAATGCTCGCGTCGAGCGCCTCGAAGTCCTGCTCTGTCAGATATGGCACGGCCCCCGCCGCGAGTTCGGGCTCCAGCAATTTGCGTACGGTGTAGATGTCATCGATCGATACATCCTTGAAAAACAGGTAGTTCTGCAGAAGTTGTAACGTACGATCGAGCGGCACTTCGACCACCATGCCGCCGCCGCTCGGACCCGTGGTCACTTTGATGAGACCCTGCACTTCAAGCGATTTCAACGCCTCGCGGATCGTGCTTTTACTTACCGAAAAGAGTTGCTGCAACTCCACCTCGCGAGGCAGCCGGTCGCCTGGCTTCAGGTCTTTCTCGGTGATGAGCCGCTTGATCTCCTCCGCGACCAGATCGCCGCGTTTCTGCTGCTTGATCTCGATCGCGGCGCCAGCCTTGGCGCGGTCCATGGCCATATTCGATGCTCCCTAGTTTGTCCTGCACGATCCTCGATCGACCCACCGCCGCCGTCGCAGCCCGGAAGGTCGCCTCATGCTGCCAGGAATTTTGCCTTATTGACACTCGAATTTATTGTACCTACGATCGAGTCCAACCTATTTATCATGATAAATAGAACAAAGCCCGTGTGGTGGAAAACTTCACGACGGCCAGCAAGCCAAGTAGTCGATCTAGTCGTTCGCGCAATGCGTGCAGTTTCGTAGTCGGTCAGTGCGTGTCTCTTTCCTAAGGAGCGTCATTTTGAATCGCCGAAATATGTTGAAGCTGGCCGCGTTGTCGGCCGTTCCGGGGACGTTGGGCTCGCTGGTCGCGCGAAGCGCGTTCGCGCAGGCTGGCACCTTGCAGTTCGCCTGTCCGGTGCCCATGTCGGGTCCGTTTGCGGCAAACGGCAAATATGCCGACCTCGGCATGAAGCTCGCTATCGAGCAGTACGGCAAGGTGCTGGGTCAACCTCTCGCGTACACGGTACTCGACACAGAGGGCAAGCCGGCAACTGCGGTGCGCCGTGTGCAGGAAATCGCGCAACAAAAGAATGCACGTTTCTTTGCCGGCGGTATTCTGTCCTCCGAAGCATTGGCAATGGGCAAGGAAGTCCAGAAAGCCGGGGGCGTATTCATCACCACCGCAGGCGCGGACGAAATCACCGGAAAGGACTGCAACGACGCCACGTTCCGCTGGTCGGTGCCGACCTACGGAGCGATCGAGCAAACGGTACGTCCGCTGATCCAGATGCTGCCCAAAGCAAAACGCTGGTACACCATCACGCCGCAATACGTGTTCGGCGATGGTTTGCTGTCGGCCGCCAAGGCCATCTTCAAAGAGAAGGGCATCGAGCATGTGGGTAACAGCTACCACTCGCTCAATGAGAAGGAGTTCAGCGGCTATCTGACGAACGCAGTTGCGGCGAAGCCCGACGTTTTGCTGATTCTGAACTTCGGCTCGCAGTCGTCCGATACGTTGCGCCAGGCCGTGAGCTTTGGCATGAAGAACAATTGCACGATTCTGTTGGCGTGGGCATCCGGACTCGAGCAATTCGAATCGCTTGGCGCGGACCTTTGCGAAGGCGTCTATTTCGGCGCGCAGTACTGGCACGACATCGATTCGCCGCTTAACCGCGATCTGGTCAAGCGCACGAATGCTGCTTTCAAAGCGAACCCCAACTACAGCCTCGCGGGCTCCTATATCTGCACGAAGATTCTGCTCGACGGTATCGTGAAAGCAGGTAACGTCGATCCGAAGAAAGTGGTCGCCGCCCTTGAGGGCATGAAATACGACGGTTTGACAGGCCCGGAGGAAGTCCGTAAAGGCGACCACCAGGTACTGAAGAACTATTATCTGCTGAAGGGCAAGGCGAAGAACAAGATGAAAAACGCCGACGACTACGCGGATATCGTGAGCTCCGGCCAGTCGTTCCTGCCGCTCGACAAGACCGGTTGCAAGATGGCTTGACGCCTGCCTGCCCTGGCGCAGGCGAGCGCGGTATGCACATCGCGCCACAGCGGCGCCACAGCGGCGCCACAGCGCGTGCCCCTTCGCACCATCCTTTAGACGGACGCCATGAACGTTTATCTCCTGCAGGTCGTCAACGGCATCGGAGTGGGAATGCTGTATTTCCTGCTCGCGGTCGGTCTGTCGATCGTGTTCGGCTTGCTGCGCTTCGTGAATTTCGCGCACGGTGCGTTCTACCTGCTCGGCGCGTACTTCTGCTATCAGGCGATGCAATGGTCGATGAGTTTCTGGGCCGCGCTCGTGGTCGTCCCCATCGTAGTGGGCGCGCTCGCATGGGTCGTGGAGAAGCTGATTCTGCGGCATGTCTACGCGCAGCAGCATGAGTTCCATATTCTCGTGACTGTCGGTCTCGCACTCGTCGTGCAGGAATGCGCGATCCTGATCTGGGGGCCGCTGGGCGATAACGTAGCCGTGCCCGACATGCTGAACGGCGTAGTGATCTGGGGCAGCTTTGTGTATCCGAAATACCGCCTCTTCGTGATCGGCTTCACGGCGGTATTGGCGGCGCTTTTGTGGTGGGTGCTGGAAGGCACACGACTAGGCAGCGCGGTGCGCGCGGGCAGCGAATCGACTGAGATGGTCTCGTTGCTCGGTATCAACGTATTGCGCGTTTTCAGCCTCGTATTCGCGCTTGGCGCCGCGACGGCCGCATTGGCCGGCGTGCTTGCTGCGCCGATTCGCGGCGTCGATCCGTTCATGGGCATCGAAGCGCTAAGCGTCGCGTTCGTCGTGGTGGTGGTCGGCGGAATGGGTAATTTTTTGGGTGCATTGGTCGGCGGCCTGCTGGTTGGGATCGTGCAAAGCGTGATGAGTACCTTGTGGCCGGAAGGTGCGCGACTCATGATCTACGTCGCAATGGCCGCGGTCCTGTTGTTGCGACCGAATGGTTTGCTCGGGAGGGCGGCATGATCGATTCCTCGAAGCCCATTGTGCAAAGCGCTTCATCGGCAAGAACTCAACCGGGCCTGAAGCATTCACTGCATCGCTATCGCTTCCTGTTGCTTGCGCTGCTGGTGGTCTGCATATTGCCGCTGACGCTGCGCTCCGGATCGCTGGCCACAGAAGTTCTGGTGTTCGCGCTCGCCGCACTCGGCTGCAATTTGCTGCTCGGCCACACAGGCTTGCTTTCGTTCGGGCAAGGCATTTTCTTCGGACTGGGCAGCTATAGCGCGGGACTGGTTCTGACCAAAACGGCGTTGCCTGTGCCCGTGGCGTTGCTTGCATCGGCTGCAATCGGCGCGGCGGCTGCGGCGCTCGTCGGCTGGTTTTCGATTCGTCAGCGCGGCACGTATTTCGTCATGCTGACGCTCGCGTTCGGGCAATTGTTCTATTTCCTCGCCTACACCACGCCCGATCTGACCGGCGGCGACAATGGGTTACTCGACATCCCGCGCCCGGCGCTCGGGCTGTTTGGCAAAACGCTCTTGCCGTTGACTTCGCCGTGGCAATACTACGGCTTCGTCGCCGTGCTCTTTCTCGTGGTGTTCTGGCTATTGATGCGCGTATCGCACTCCGTGTTCGGCCGTACGTTGCTCGCGATTCGCGACAACGAAGCCCGCGCCGCCGCAGTGGGCTACGACGTCAAACGCTTCAAGCTGATGGCGTTCGTGATCTCCGGCGCGGTCACCGGGCTCGCGGGCGCGCTGCACGCGCTGATGACCGGCATCGCGCCGCTCTCGAACATCGACTATCACACGAGCGAGATGATCCTCGTGATGACCGTGATCGGCGGCACAGGCAATCTGTTCGCATCCGTATTAGGCGCCGCGTTTTACGTGCTGTTCGCCGACTGGCTCTCCACTTTGTGGCCGCGCTGGTTGTTGCTGCTCGGCATCGTGCTGATCGCCGTCAGCCTGTTCATGCAACGCGGGTTGTGGGGGCTGGGCGAGCGCATCTGGCAATCGCTGCGCCGCCAATCATCCGCCAATGCGGATAATGCCGCGGACAAGGAGCCCGTATGAGCGAAGCCATTCTGCGAGCGAGTGGTGTGGTGAAGCGCTACGGCAAATTCACGGCGCTCTCCGACGTCACGTTGAACATCATGCCGCGCACGGTGCATTCCGTGATCGGTCCGAACGGCGCGGGAAAAACCACGCTGTTTCACGTGTTGACCGGCACGCTGCCGATCACCGAAGGCAAGATCGTATTCGACGGCCACGACGTGACGCGTGAGCCGGATCATAAACGTGTGCGGCGCGGCGTCGCGCGTTCGTTTCAGGTGACGAGCCTGTTCGCCAATCTGAGCGTACGAGAAAATCTGCGGCTCGCCGCGCAGGGTGTGGACGCGGTACGCGCGCTCAATGCGTGGACGCCGCCGCATGGTGCGCTCACTCATTCGGAGACTGTCGACAGCGTGCTCGAACGGCTCGCACTACAGCGTTTCAGCGAGGTATCGGCAGGCGCGCTTTCCCACGGTCAACAGCGGCGGCTGGAAGTCGGCATGGCGCTCGCCGCGCGACCCAAGGCGATCTTTCTGGACGAGCCGACCTCGGGCATGGGTATCGACGACCTCGACGATATGAAGCAGTTGATTCGCGGCTTGCGCGACGATTACACCGTGGTGCTGATCGAACACAACATGGGTATCGTGATGGACATTTCCGACACGATCACCGTCATGCAACAAGGGCGTGTGCTGGTGGAGGGGCGCCCCGACGACATTCGCGGCGATGAGCGCGTGCGCAGCGCCTATCTCGGCAACATGATCACCGGAGGCCGCGCATGATTCTCGACGTGCAGCAGATTCACGGCTTCTACGGCAAAAGCCATATCCTGCAAGGCGTGTCCCTGCAGATCAACGACGGTGAAACGGTGACGCTGTTGGGCCGCAACGGCGCCGGCAAGTCGACCACGCTGAAAGCGATTGCCGGTGTCGTGGCACCGCAGCGCGGCGTGATCACGTTCAATGGCGCCAAAATCAGCGGCCTGCCGCCGCACAAGATCGCCTCACGAGGTGTCTGTTTCGTGCCTGAGCATCGCGGCATCTTTCGTTTGCTCACGGTCGAGGAAAACTTACGGCTTGGCGCACGCAAGGATTCGCCGTGGCAGCTCGACGATATCTACCGTATTTTTCCGCGCCTCAAAGAGCGGCGCACCAACGGGGGCGCGCAGCTATCCGGCGGCGAACAGCAAATGCTGGCGATTGGCCGCGCGCTGATGAATCACCCGCGTTTGCTGATGCTCGACGAGCCGGTGGAAGGCCTTGCGCCCGTGATCGTGGAAGAGATCGTCGCGCAACTCAAGCTGATCCGCGAGGCGGGCGTGGCGATTCTGCTGGTCGAGCAGAACCTCGAAGTTTGCACGCAACTCGCCGACCGCCATTACATCATCGAGCAAGGTGTGATCGTCTATTCAGGCGATAACGCGTCCTTTTCCGCGGACGATTCGATCAAGGACCGTTATCTCGGCGTCGGCGTGGTCTGACGCGCAGCAGTCTTCAACACGAGGAAGCATCGATGCAAGTTCATGAATCAACAACCGTCGCGACGTTCGCCGATCTGCGAGTCGACGGCGCGCGGCTCTGGGACAGTCTCATGCAACTCGCGCGAATCGGCGCGACCGATAAAGGCGGCGTATGCCGCCTCGCACTCACGGAGTTGGACCGCGAGGCGCGCGACCTTTTTATCGCATGGACGAAGGAGATTGGTTGCAGTGTGCGGGTCGACGCGATCGGCAATATCTTCGCGCGCCGCGCCGGTTTGCGTGATGATCTGCCGCCGGTCATGACCGGCAGCCACATTGATACACAGCCCACGGGCGGCAAGTTCGACGGCAATTACGGCGTGCTTGCGGGTCTCGAAGTGCTGCGCACGCTCGCCGATGCCAATGTGCGGACGCTCGCGCCGCTGGAAGTCGCGGTGTGGACCAATGAAGAGGGCTCGCGCTTCGTGCCGGTGATGATGGGTTCCGGTGTGTTTGCCGGCGCGTTCACCCTGGAGCACGCGCTAGAACAGCGCGACCGTGAAGGCGTCACGGTGCGTGACGCACTGTCGCAGATCGGATATGCCGGCGCGAACGAGAAGCCGCACACCGTCGGCGCCTACTTCGAAGCGCATATCGAACAAGGGCCGGTGCTGGAAGCGCATGACAAAACAATCGGCGTGGTGCAGGGCGCGCTCGGCCAACGCTGGTACGACGTGACGGTGCAGGGCATGGAAGCGCACGCCGGCCCGACGCCGATGGAACTGCGCCGCGACGCGCTGCTCGTCGCGGCGGATCTGATTCATGCCGTCAACCGCATCGCGCTCGATCACGCGCCTCATGGGCGCGGCACGGTCGGCTGGCTCGACGTGCATCCGAATTCGCGCAACGTGATTCCGGGTCGCGTGACACTCACCGTCGATCTGCGCGCCGCCGACGATGCCACGCTCACGGCCATGGATAGCGCGTTGCGCGCCGCATGCTCGTTGGCGGGCGAGCGAGCCGGCATCGAGGTAGGCGTCGAGCAGGTCGTGTATTTCCCGCCGCAACCGTTCGCCGCGGAACTGGTCGGCGCCGTGAAGCAGGGCGCCGACACGCTCGGTTTTTCGTCGATGGACGTGATCAGCGGCGCCGGCCACGACGCCGTTTATCTTGCGAGAGTCGCGCCCGCGGCGATGATCTTCGTGCCATGCAAGGACGGCATCAGCCACAACGAGATCGAAGACGCGCGCGCGGACCATCTCGAAGCCGGTTGCAACGTGCTGTTGCAGGCCATGCTGAACGCCGCGCAGAAAGCGGGGAGCGCAGACGCATGAAAGTCCTCATCGCGCGGATGAATCACGAGACCAACACGTTTTCACCGGTGGCCACGCCGTTGGCCGCGTTCGGGCGTAACGGCCCGAGCTATGGGCAAGACGCGTTCAACGAGAACAAAGGCATGCAAACGGCGATGGCCGCGTTCATCGACGCCGCCGAAAAGGAGCATGCGCAGATCGTGACGCCCGTGTCGGCGTCGGCGAATCCGAGCGGACCCGTTGAGGCCGCCGCTTACGACGCGATCTGCGAGGCGATCGTGTCGGCTGCGGCCGGTTGCGACGCCGTCATGCTCGATCTGCATGGCGCCATGGTCGCCGAGAATTCGAACGATGGTGAAGGCGACCTGCTCGAACGCGTGCGTGGGTTGCTGCCGGACGCGCCGATCGCGGTCGCGCTCGATCTGCATGGCAATGTCACGCAGAAAATGATCGACAACGCCAACGTGATCGTCAGCTTCAAGACCTATCCGCACGTCGATATGTACGAGACCGGCGCGCATGCGGCGCGTCTGATGTTCGACCTGGTGCACGGCAAGGCGAAGCCCGTGATTGCGTGGCGCCAGCCGCCGCTGCTCACGCATACGTTGCGCAGCGCGACTGCCGAAGGCGCGATGAAACGTGCCGTGGATGCCGCGCGCGCAGCCGAAGCCGAGGGCATGCTCGCGGTGTCGGTGCTATCCGGCTTCTCGCTGGCCGATATCACGGCGCCGTGTATCAGCGTCGTGGTGGTGGGCAACGGTGAGCGCGGCGAAGCAGACGCGGTGGCGGAGCGGATCGCTCGACAGATCTGGAGTGAGCGAGAAGACTTCGTGTATCGCAGCGCGCCGCTTGCTGAATCCGTCGCGCAAGCGGCGGCGCTCGCGAAAGACGCCGACAAGCCCGTGCTCCTGCTCGATCATGGCGACAACTGCATGTCGGGCGGCACATGCGACACGATGGATCTGCTCGAAGAAGCATTGAAGCAGAAGCTCGATGGAATCGTGAGCGGGCCGTTGTGCGACGCGCAAGCGGTCGCGGCGTTGATGGCGGCCGGCGTCGGCAGCACGGTGACGGTGACCATCGGCAACAAGGTTGCGAGCGATGCGATAGCGCCGCGCCTGCCGCTTGCCGTGACGGGTGTGGTGCGCGCGCTGACCGACGGCGAGTACATCATCAGCGGCCCGACCTACACCGGACAGCGTGCTTTCATGGGACGCGCGGCGGTACTCGACACCGGCGCCATCAAGCTCGTGATCACCGAGCGCACGCACGAACCATGGGACCTCGGCGTATTCGAGAGCGTCGGCATCGATCCGCGTCGCGCGCGTTTCCTGTTGCTCAAATCGCGCATGTACTGCCGGCCGGTTTTCGTGCCGATCGCCGCAGCGCTGGTGGAATGCGACAGCCGCGGCGTGACGAGTTCGGATTACGGGCTGTTCGCTTTCGAGCACGTGAAGCGGCCGGTGTATCCGCTGGATGCGCAGACCGAGTGGGCACTCACGAACTGATTGCCACGCGCTCGCCAACTTAAGTGGCGTTAGGGGCTTGTGCAGGGCGCGGAGGTTCTCTATAATTCGCGCCTCTAAAGGCTCGTAGCTCAGTTGGTTAGAGCACCACCTTGACATGGTGGGGGTCGTTGGTTCGAATCCAATCGAGCCTACCAACGCATCCTTGACGTAGACGAAAGCGGCTCCGCTTTCGTCTACTGTCAGGTTCTCGCATTACCTCGGCGCACTGCTTGATCGTGCCGCTGTCCTGTCGGTCTTCCCTTTCCGTATTATCTCCACCTCGTCATCAGCGTGGCGCACGTGCGATCGTTCAGGCGCTGGACAGGTATCCGCTTGAAACGACGCCCAGCGCTATTGCGAGACCTTCGCGTCAGCAATCAGGTCTCGCGCCTTTTCAGAGCGGATGCAGCGCGCTGTTACGGGCGAAGCAGATCGAAGCCCGCCAGCGCGACGACCCCGCTCACCACGATCAGCGCGACCGAATGCTGGCCGAAGTAGAGCAGGCCGGCGGCCGACCAGCTCGTCATTGCAAATGCGGCGATACGTTTCATGCTTTAAAACCCCAAGGCGACTGCCAGCAACCCACTGACCACGCCGCACACCGCCACGGCCAAGGCTACGACCGTCAGCACGCGGCGCGGGAAAGAGCGGGAGAGCATGGCCATTGAAGGCACGCTGACCAACGGCAGCGTCATCAGCAACGCGCCCGCCGGACCGGCGGCCATGCCGAACGAGAGCATGGCCTGGATGATCGGCACTTCGCCCGCGGTCGGAATCACGAACAGCGTGCCGGCGATAGACAACGCGATGATCCACAGCAGGCTGTTGTCGATCTCCGGTCCGACATGCGGAAACAGCCATGTGCGCGCTGCGCCGAGAATCAGCACCAGCACGATGTATTCGGGAATGAGCCGCAACGTCATCGTGCCGAGGATTTTTACCCAGCGTGCGAATGCCGTGCTGGGCACATCGGCGGAGATCAGTTGCGCCATGGCTTCGCGTGACGCTTCGGCTTCCTTTGGCGTGACCATGCGATTCACCAGATAGCCGAGGCCGAACACCATCACGATGCCCAGCGCGAGGCGCAGGCCCATCCACTGCCAGCCGAGCACGAAGCCCATGAAGATCAGCGTAGCCGGATTCAAAGCGGTATTGCCGAGCCAGAACGCGATCGCCGCGCCCGGCGCCGCCTGGCGCGCGCGCAAGCCCGCTACGACGGGTGCGGCGCAGCAGGTGCACATCATGCCCGGCAGCGACATCAGGCCGCCTTTCACCACGCTGCTGAAATCGGTCCGGCCGAGCGCACGCGCGACCCATTGCGGCGGAATCAGCGCCTGTACCGCCGAGCCGAGCAGCAGCCCCAGCACCATGGCTTGCCAGATCGCTTTGCCGTAGGCGAGGGCGTAATCGATCGCCGCTTGCCATGACGCCGCCGGCGCGCTCGCCGACGTGCCCATCAGAATGGATTTGCCGATGGAGTGCTGGCTCGCGGCAACGAAGGCGCGGTTGTAGTACGGGAACCACTTCACATAAAAGAGGCCGACGACGGCAATCAGCAGAAACACGATCCAGCCAAGCGCGACGCGCGGTTGTCGAAGGGTTGATTGCATGGTGGTCTTAGGCGTTGGTTTTAATCAGATGACAGTGAGCGCGCTGCTGTCGACCTGCGCAAGCAGTGCGCTTGCCTGGTCGACGACATCGGCGCCGTTGGGCCGGAAATTGAACTTCAGGGCGTGCGGCAATTGAACGAAATGTTCATGGCTGCTGCGCGCATAGGCGGGGTCGTAGTGCCGCTCGATCAACTCATGCGCGAGTTCGGCGCGCCGGTTGTCGTCGACGAGCCGTTGCCAGCCCGCGACGCGTTCCCGGCTGTGCAAGCCGATCAGTCTTTGCAGTTGTCCCTTCAGCGACTCGGGATCGTCGAACAGATGCGCATAGTCGTGCAGCAGGAATGCCGCGCGATCTTCGCGGCTCGACATCACCTCGACGCAGCGGCCCCGATGAAACGTGTCGAGCAGCGCGAGCGGCAATGCGACGGAGCCGATGCGCCGGCTCTCCGCTTCCACGAAGACCGGCCGTAACGGATCGAACGTGCGCAGGGCGGTCACGAGCAGCGTGTCGAAACGCTTCTGCGACGGCTGTGGCACGCCGGCCCACGCGCCTAGCAGCGAGCCGCGGTGCGAGGCCAGCGCTTCGAGATCCAGCGTCTGCGCGCCCGCCGCGTTCAAGGCCGCCAGCAGGCGTGTCTTGCCGCTGCCGGTCGGGCCCACCAGCGCAATGTATGAAAACGTTGCCGGCAACGTGTCGAGCGTGTCCAGCGTGGCCCGCCGGTAACTCTTGTAGCCGCCTTCCAGCTGACGCGCCTGCCAGCCGATCATATTGAACAGCGTGGTCACCGAGCCGGAGCGCTTGCCGCCGCGCCAGCAATAGATCAGCGGTCGCCAGTTGCGCGGCCGGTCGGCGAAAGTGGTTTCCAGATGCAGCGCGATATTGCGCGCGACCAGCGCAGCGCCGATCCGCGTGCCTTCGAACGGTGACACCTGCTTGTAGGTCGTGCCGACCAGCACGCGCTCCTCGTTGCTCAGCACCGGCGCATTGAGCGCGCCCGGAATATGGTCTTCCGCGAATTCGAGGGGCGTGCGCACATCGATGATTTCATCGAAATCACCGGCTTTTTCGAGGCTGACGAGTAGGTTTTTCAAGGAGTTAGGGACGAAACAGGCCTGCGGGGAGGTCGAAATTATCGCATGCGCCGTAAATACCGGCTGGCAGAGCGCTCAGGACAGCTTTGCCGGACATACGCACGCCGGCGGTTGCCTCCGCCGGCCGGCGCCTTCAGACGACCTCGACGCGCCCTTCGCCACTGACCATGTCGCCGATCACGCACGCCGCGCCGAACCCGTCGGCGTGGAACAGGGCGAGAACCTCGTCGACGGCTTGCGGCGCGCACGAGACCAGCAAGCCGCCAGATGTTTGCGGGTCGGTGAGCAGGGTGCGCGCCGTCGCCGGCAATGAGGAGGGCAAAACGATATCTCGACCGTATGCGTCCCAATTGCGTCCCGAAGCACCGGTGAAGATGCCGGCTTCCGCGAGGCTGACCACGTCCGGCAGCCACGGCAGGTCCGCGTAGTGCACGCGGGCGGTCAGGTTCGAGCCGCGCGCCAGTTCCAGCGTATGGCCGAGCAGGCCGAAGCCCGTGATGTCCGTGAGCGCATGCACGCCGTCGAGCTTCGACAGCTCGGCGCCCGGGCGATTGAGCTTGGTCGTCGCGGCGATCATGGCCGCGTAGCCGGCTGCGTCGAGCCGGTCTTTCTTCAGTGCCGCCGAGAGAATGCCCACGCCCAACGGCTTACCGAGAATCAGCACATCGCCTGCTTGTGCGCCTGCGTTGCGCTTCACGCGCTTCGGGTCGACCACGCCGATGGCGACGAGGCCATAGATCGGCTCGACCGAATCGATCGAATGACCGCCCGCGAGCGGAATGCCGGCCTCGGCGCATACGGATTCGCCGCCCTTCAGCACGGCTGCGATCACGTCGTGCGGCAGCACGTTGATCGGCATGCCGACGATGGCCAGCGCCATGAGCGGCTTGCCGCCCATCGCGTACACGTCGGACAGCGCATTGGTCGCGGCGATGCGGCCGAAGTCGAACGGGTCGTCGACGATCGGCATGAAGAAGTCGGTGGTGGCGACGATCGCCTGCTCGTCGTTGAGTTTGTAGACGGCGGCGTCGTCGGCTGTGTCGTTGCCGACCAGCAGGTCGGGAAAGAACGGCAATGGTGCACTGCGCTTGAGCAGATCGGCCAGCAGGCCAGGCGCGATCTTGCAGCCGCAGCCTCCGCCGTGCGACAGACTGGTCAGGCGGGGAGACGTGCTTGCTTGGGCGGGGGTATCGGTCATTGTGGCAGGCATTTCAGGCTACGAATCACCGCATTATGAAGGGTGTTCGTTGTCCGCGCAGAGAGGCGGCGCAAGCGCGCCGCCATAACGCGGCGAGTCGACGCGCTATTTATTGCTGCCCGCCCCTGTGCCGTAGAGCCCGTTCTCGAATCCGCCCGCGCCTTGCGTCTTGTGTCCTTGCCCAGCGGTCTTGCCGCGTGAATTCGCCGAACCGCCATCCTTCGTTTGCGGCTTGTTCGTTTCATGAACCATGGACGCGGACGAATCGGGCGCCGATCCCATTGAAGACGTACGCTTTTCCTGCTGCGACGAGCCGCTGCCTTGAGTGATCTGAGCAAGGCTGCATTGACTGGACGCGAGCATCGCCATGCCGAGCACAAATGACGCGACACCTGCGGGCAGCCGCTGTTTTACTGCGCTGCAAAAATTGCCTGCGTGAGATGAATGGAGCGAATGGTGGGTCATAGGTGGGTAAGGATCCAAGTGAGGGTGGGTTTGTCACTTACCCATTAAGCAAAAACAATGCCCCGCGTCGAGATACCGGCTGTTCCACTTCATATTTGCTCGCCTCGCAGTTGGTAGAAGTTCTCGCTGCAGGACTTTATATCGGCCTCTATAATCATGATCAGTATCCCAAAAAGAGCCGAGGCCATTCAATGCCCCATATGTCCCGGCGACAATTTCTGAAGGTCTCCGCCACCACGCTAGCCGGATCGAGTCTCGCCCTCATGGGCTTCTCACCGACGCCCGCGTTAGCGGAAGTCCGTCAGTACAAGTTGTCGCGCACAACCGAAACCCGCAATACCTGCCCGTACTGTTCGGTAGGCTGCGGCATCCTGATGTATGGACTGGGCGACAACGCCAAGAACGCGAAGTCCAGCATCATTCACATCGAAGGCGATCCCGACCACCCGGTCAATCGCGGCACGCTATGCCCGAAGGGCGCGAGCCTGATCGACTTCATTCATAGCCCGAGCCGTCTGAAGTATCCGGAGTACCGCGCGGCCGGCTCGAATGAATGGAAGCGCATTTCGTGGGAGGACGCGCTCGACCGCATTGCGAAATTGATGAAAGAGGACCGCGATGCCAACTTCGTCGAGACAACCGCAGACGGCAAGAAGGTCAACCGCTGGCTGACCACCGGCATGCTCGCGGCATCGGCCGGTAGCAATGAAGTCGGTTATTTGACGCACAAGACTGTCCGCAGTCTTGGCATGCTCGCATTCGATAATCAAGCACGTGTCTGACACGGCCCGACGGTGGCAGGTCTTGCCCCGACGTTTGGCCGTGGAGCGATGACGAACCATTGGGTCGACATCAAGAACGCGGATGTGATTCTCGTGATGGGCGGCAATGCGGCCGAGGCACACCCATGCGGTTTCAAGTGGGTCACCGAAGCCAAGGCGCACCGCAAGGCGAGATTGGTCGTGGTCGATCCGCGCTTTACGCGCACGGCATCGGTTGCGGACTATTACGCACAGATTCGGACCGGCTCGGACATCGTGTTCCTGGGCGGGGTGATCAACTATTTGCTCACCAACGACAAGATCCAGCACGAGTATGTAAAGAACTACACGGACATGCCGTTCATCGTTCGTGAGGACTTTTCGTTTACCGACGGCCTGTATTCCGGCTACGACGCCGAGAAGCGCAAGTACGACAAGAGTACGTGGGATTACGAACGCGGCGACGACGGCTTTGCCAAAGTCGATCCGACGTTGCAGCACCCGCGCTGCGTCTATCAACTGATGAAGCAGCACTACTCGCGCTATACGCCCGAACAGGTCGAGAAAATTTGCGGCACGCCGAAGGAAAAATTCCTCAAGGTGTGCGAGATGCTGGCATCGACGGCTGTGCCGGGACGCGCCGGTACGATCCTGTACGCGCTCGGCTGGACGCATCACTCGATCGGCGCTCAGATCATCCGCACCGGCGCGATGGTGCAATTGCTGCTGGGCAATATCGGCATTGCGGGCGGCGGCATGAATGCGCTGCGCGGTCACTCGAACATTCAGGGCTTGACCGACCTCGGCCTGATGTCGAACCTGTTGCCCGGTTATATGACGCTGCCGATGGAAGCCGAACAGGATTTCGACGCCTTCATCACGAAGCGCGCGAGCCAGCCTTTGCGGCCGAATCAGTTGAGCTACTGGCGCAACTATCGCGCTTTCCATGTCAGTTTCATGAAGTCGTGGTGGGGCGACAACGCAACCGCGGAGAACAACTTCGGGTTCGACTATCTGCCGAAGCTCGATAAGTCATACGACATGCTGCAGGTCTTCGAGCTGATGAATCAAGGCAAGATGACCGGCTACATCGCGCAGGGCTTCAACCCGCTCGCCGCCGCGCCGAACAAGGCGAAGATCGGCGCGGGTCTGGCCAAGCTGAAGTGGCTCGTCATCATGGACCCGCTCGCCACTGAAACGTCCGAGTTCTGGAAGAATTTCGGCGAGTTCAATGACGTCGATCCGTCGAAGATTCAAACGGAGGTGTTCCGTTTGCCGACCACCTGTTTCGCGGAAGAACGCGGTTCGCTGGTCAGTTCCAGCCGCGTGCTGCAGTGGCATTGGCAGGGCGCGGACGGCCCCGGCGAATCGAAGAGCGATCTCGAGATCATGTCGGG
This sequence comes from Paraburkholderia sp. BGA-UO-ETr-F21, assembly GCF_059567925.1. Lineage (NCBI taxonomy): Bacteria > Pseudomonadati > Pseudomonadota > Betaproteobacteria > Burkholderiales > Burkholderiaceae > Paraburkholderia > Paraburkholderia sp. BGA-UO-ETr-F21. The sequence continues at coordinate 16,487 of NZ_JCAQOY010000037.1, forward strand.
GCTGTGGCTGCGCATTCGCGAGGCCTATAAAAAGAACGGCGGGAAGTATCCCGATCCGATTCTCAACATGAGCTGGCCGTATGCCAACCCGGAAAGCCCGACGCCGGAAGAACTCGCGATGGAGTTCAACGGCAAGGCGCTCGCCGACGTCACCGACGCGACCGACAAAACCAAGGTGCTCGCGAAGAAGGGCGAACAACTGGCGAGTTTCGCGCAGTTGCGCGACGACGGCAGCACCGCGAGCGGTTGCTGGATCTTCTGCGGCTCGTGGACCCAGGCGGGCAATCAGATGGGCCGGCGCGACAACTCGGATCCGACCGGCATCGGCAACACGCTCAACTGGGCATGGGCCTGGCCTGCGAACCGGCGGATTCTGTACAACCGCGCGTCCTGCGACGTCAGCGGCAAGCCGTTCGATCCGAAGCGCAAGCTGATCGCGTGGAACGGCAAGACGTGGTCGGGAGCGGATGTTCCCGACTTCAAGGTGGACGAACCGCCCGAAAACGGCATGAACCCGTTCATCATGAACCCGGAGGGCGTAGCGCGTTTCTTCTCGCGTGACGGTCTGGTGGAAGGGCCATTCCCCGAGCACTACGAACCGTTCGAGACGCCGCTCGGCTACAACCCGCTGCATCCGGACAACAAGCTGGTGGTCAGCAGTCCGGCGGCACGCGTGTTCCCCGACGACAAGGCAGCGTTCGGCTCGCACGAGAACTTCCCGCATACCGCGACCACGTATCGTCTGACCGAACATTTCCACTACTGGACCAAGCACGCGCGCCTGAACGCGATCGTGCAGCCGCAACAGTTCGTGGAGATCGGCGAGGATCTAGCGAAGGAGGTGGGCGTGGTGGCCGGGGATCGCGTGAAGGTGTCGTCCAATCGCGGGCACATCATTGCCGTGGCGCTCGTTACCAAGCGGATCAAGCCGCTAATGATCGAAGGAAAGAAAGTTCAGACCGTTGGCCTGCCGTTGCATTGGGGCTTCAAGGGACTCACGAAGCCGGGCTATCTCGTCAATACGCTGACGCCTTCCGTGGGCGATGGGAATTCGCAAACACCGGAATTCAAGTCGTTCCTCGTCAAGGTCGAAAAGGCATAAGGAAAAGAGATGGCACTGCAATCACTGGACATCAAACGCCTCTCGGCCACGACCTTGCCTGAACCGCAAGTGCGTGAGCCGGTCACGGGCACGGTCGCCAAGCTCATCGACGTGTCGAAGTGCATTGGCTGCAAGGCGTGTCAGACCGCCTGCATGGAGTGGAACGATCTGCGCGACGAAGTCGGTACGACGACCGGCATCTACGATAACCCGCGCGATCTGAGCGAGCATTCGTGGACCGTCATGCGGTTCTCGGAATACGAGAACACCGAAGGCGATCTCGAGTGGCTGATCCGCAAGGACGGCTGCATGCACTGCGAGGATCCAGGCTGTCTGAAGGCCTGCCCGTCGCCGGGCGCGATCGTGCAGTACACGAACGGGATCGTGGATTTCCACGAGGAAAACTGCATTGGCTGCGGCTATTGCGTAACTGGTTGCCCGTTCAACGTGCCGCGCATTTCGAAGAAGGACAACCGCGCGTACAAGTGCACGCTGTGCTCGGACCGCGTGGCGGTCGGCCAGGAACCGGCTTGCGTGAAGACTTGCCCCACCGGCGCGATCATGTTCGGCACCAAGGAGGACATGAAGCAGCAGGCCGCCGACCGGGTGGAAGATCTGAAGGAACGCGGTTTCCAGAATGCCGGCTTGTACGATCCTGCCGGCGTGGGCGGCACGCACGTCATGTACGTGCTGCATCACGCCGACAAAGCGAACCTGTATCACGGTTTGCCGCAGAATCCGAAGATCAGCGCGATGGTCGGGCTGTGGAAAGGACTGGCCAAGCCGCTGGCGCTCGCGGGTATCGCGTTCGCGGCCGTGGCTGGGTTCTTCCACTACACGCGCGTGGGTCCGAACGAGGTGAGCGAGGCGGAAGAAGCCGAAGCCCAGCACGAAGCCGACGAAGCACGCCGTTCGCGGGAGGCATCCAATGAAGCACCCTGAGCATACCGAGTTGAAGGACGTGAGGGGCAACAGCCTGATCGTGCGCTACACGCCCAATGAGCGTACGAATCACTGGATCACCGCCATCACGTTCGTGCTGCTGGCGCTCTCCGGCCTCGCCATGTTTCATCCGGCCATGTCGTGGCTCTACGCGATCTTCGGCGGCGGGCAATGGACGCGGATTCTGCATCCGTTCGTGGGCTGCGTGATGTTTCTCTCGTTCCTGATTCTTGCGTTGCGCTTCTGGCATCACAACTATCTGGACAAGGCCGACATTCAGTGGATGAGGCAGATCGACGACGTGCTCAACAATCGCGAGGAAAAGCTCCCTGCGATCGGCAAGTACAACGCCGGTCAAAAGCTGCTATTTTTCACGATGGTGATCTGCCTGTTGCTGTTGCTGGCGAGCGGCATTGTGATCTGGCGGCGCTACTTCTCGTTCTATTTTCCGATCGAGATTATCCGGCTCGCGGCTGTGGTGCATGCCGCGGCGGCGTTCGTGCTGATCGTCGGCATCGTCGTGCATATTTATGCAGCGTTGTGGATCAAGGGATCGATCGGCGCCATGACGCGCGGCACCGTGACCTACGGTTGGGCGAGAAAGCATCATCCGAACTGGTTCAAGGAAATCATCGGTAAATAGCGGGCCACGCCCAGGCAACCCAGGCAGCGCGATGCAAAGCGTGCTGCACCCGAGCCGCCGCCCTTGTTCGAATAAGGGCGGCGGCTTTTCAGTTTTCAGAGGTCGATACTGTGGTTCAACGTATTCTCGAAGCCGGCGATATCGAGTCGCTCGACCATTCGGCGATTCCGCGCATCCGCACACCGGAGCGGCTCGCGGTGTTTTCGGCGCGCGCTGCGCGCCTGCGCCAGCTCGCGGCGCTTCACAATCCGATCGCCGGTTATTTGCGCCTGATGGCGGTGCTCGCCGACGCGCAGCAAGCCGTGATGGCGAACTTCAAGGCACAGCCGCCGAGCCCTGAATTGATCGCGAGCGCGCAGCAACACTCCATGCCGCTGATTCCGGCGCTTTCCGGCGTGCGTGATCCGGCATGGCGCGACGTGCTGCGCCAACTGCTCGACAAGGTGGCGGTAGCGGGTCCGCTCACGCCGCCGCTCGAAGCGCTGATCGCCCGCCTGCGCACGCTTGACACCGCCGCGCTCGAATTTCAGGCCGACGCGATCTTCGCGCAGCGCTTCGAAGAGGTCGATCCGGCGAGCGCGCCGTTCATCGTCGCTGCGCTGCAAGTAGTGTGGACCGACCTTGCCGCCGATATCGACAAGCGCGAGGTGCCATACATCGAAACCCTCGGACTGTGTCCCGTGTGCGGATCGCATCCGGTGGCCAGCATCGTGCGCGTGGGTGGAGCGTATGATAACTACCGCTACCTGCAATGCGGGCTGTGCTCGACTGAATGGCACATGGTTCGCGCGAAGTGCTCGAACTGCGACTCGACCAAGGGCATTGCCTATCACACGGTCGGCTCGCCCGATGCCGACGAAGCCACGCGCGAAACCGAATCGAAGAATGCCGCGCTGAAGGCCGAATCGTGCGACGAATGCCATACTTACCGCAAGATCGGCATTCAGTCGAAGGACTACGATTTCGAACCGTTCGCGGACGATCTCGCCAGTCTCACGCTGGATCTGCTGATGGGCGCGGAAGGTTACCGGCGGGCGTCGCCGCATCCGTGGCTGTGGCCCGAACAGGCCGACAGTGCGGCGGAGTCTTCTGGCGAGTCCGACTAGCAGCAACTGGACACGACTAGACTAGAAAAGGGATTGCCTCGTGAGCGATGTAAGCGGCTCTGAATTGCGGGCGCTGATGGCGCGCGTGCCGTCGGTGGAAAAGGTGATGGCGTCGGCCGAGTTCGCGGCGCTGATCGGCGAGTACGGCCGCACGCAGGTGTTGGGCGCGGTGCGTGAGGCGCTCGACAACTGGCGCGCGAGCGCGCAGTCGGGCGCTGCATCCGTGAGCGCGCTCGACACCGCGCAACTGAAGGGCGCGGTCGAAGCCGCGCTGCGCCAACGCAACCAGTCGCGCTTGCGTAGCGTTTTCAATCTGACCGGCACCGTGCTGCATACCAACCTCGGCCGTGCATTGCTGCCGGACGAGGCCGTGCAGGCCGTCGTGAAGGCACTGACGCAACCCGCCAACCTCGAATTCGACCTCGACACCGGCAAGCGTGGCGATCGCGACGATCTGATCGACGAACTCATCTGCGAATTGACGGGAGCCGAAGCGGCTACCGTGGTCAACAACAATGCGGCTGCGGTGCTGCTCACGCTTTCCGCGCTGGCGTCGAAGAAAGAAGTCATCGTGTCGCGTGGCGAGCTGGTGGAAATCGGCGGCGCGTTTCGCATTCCGGACATCATGAGCCGCGCGGGCGCGAGGCTTCGCGAAGTCGGCACCACGAACCGCACGCATCTGAAGGACTATGACGAAGCCATCGGCCCGCAAACCGCGCTGCTGATGAAAGTCCACGCGAGCAACTACGCGATCAACGGCTTCACCAAAGAAGTCGGTCTGGATGAAATCGCGCCACTCGCCCATGCACGCGGTCTTGCGGTTGCCGTGGACCTCGGCAGCGGCACGCTCGTCGATCTGGGCCAATGGGGTTTGCCGCGCGAAACGACCGTGCGTGAAACCATCAAAGCCGGCGCCGACCTCGTCACCTTCAGTGGCGACAAGTTGCTGGGCGGACCGCAAGCCGGGTTGATCGTCGGGCGGCGCGATCTGATCGCGAAGATCAAGAAGCACCCGCTCAAACGTGCGCTGCGTGTCGGCAAACTGACGCTCGCCGCGCTGGAGCCTGTGCTGCAGCTTTATCGCACGCCGGAGAAGCTCACGGAGCGGCTCACCACGCTGCGCTTGCTCACCCGTCCCGCCGACGAGATCCGGCTCGCTGCGCAGCGCGTACAGCCCGCCTTGCAGCAGACGCTCGGCGAACGCTATGTGGTGGCGGCCGAGCCCATGTTCAGTCAGATCGGCAGTGGCGCTTTGCCCGTCGATGTGCTGCCGAGCTACGGGCTCGTCGTCAGGATGGCGGACGGCAAGCGAGGTGGCCGTCAATTGCTCGCGCTCGAAAAGCTGCTGCGCGAGATGGCGCGGCCTGTCATCGGCCGAATTGCGGACGACGCGTTGCGTCTCGATCTACGCTGTCTTGAAGCCGCCGATGAAGCGCAACTGATCGAGCAACTGAAAGGCGCGCACGCATGATCGTCGGTACGGCGGGACATATCGACCACGGTAAAACGAGCCTGGTGAAAGCGCTGTCGGGCGTCGATACGGATCGTCTCAAGGAAGAAAAAGCGCGCGGCATCTCGATCGAATTGGGTTATGCGTACGTGCCGCTCGACAACGGCGACGTGCTCGGCCTGATCGATGTGCCCGGCCACGAAAAGCTCGTGCATACCATGACCGCTGGCGCGAGCGGTATCGATTTCGCGCTGCTCGTGATTGCCGCCGACGACGGCGTGATGCCGCAAACCCGCGAGCATCTGGCCATTATCGAGTTGCTCGGCATTCGGCGCGGCGCCGTCGCGCTGACCAAAGTGGACCGGGTCGACGCGCAGCGTTTGCGTGAAGTGCACGACGAAGTGAGCGCGTTTCTGAGCGGCAGTGTGCTCGAGGACGCGCCCGTGTTCGACACCTGCGCGACGCATTCCGATGATCCCGGGGTGGCTGCGCTGAAGGCGCATCTGTTCGCGGCGGCCACGGCATGGCGCATGAAGCGCGATGACGGGTTGTTCCGTCTCGCGGTCGATCGTGTCTTCACACTCGCGGGCCAAGGCACGATCGTGACCGGCACGGTGGTATCGGGGAGCGTGGCGGTCGGCGATACGATGCTGCTCGCGCCGAAGAATCAACCGGTGCGCGTGCGCAGCATTCACGCGCAGAATCGTGCGGCGCAGAAGGGGCGAGCGGGCGAGCGCTGCGCGTTGAACCTCGCGGGTATCGAGAAGAGTGCGATCGATCGGGGTGACTGGATCGTCGACCCGCGCCTCTCGCAGGCGTCGGAGCGGGTCGACGTCATGCTGACGCTGCTCGCCGATGCATCGGTCACGCTGGAGCATTGGGCGCCGCTGCATGTGCATCTGGGCACGCAGCATCAGGTTGCGCATGTTGCGTTGCTCGATGGGGAGACGCTCGGCGCCGGTCAGCGTGCCCGCGTTCAACTGGTGTTCGAGCGTCCAGTCTGTGCGCTGCCCGGCGATCGCTTTGTGGTGCGCAACGCGCAGGCCGATCGCACGATTGGCGGCGGCCATGTGCTCGATCCGTTCGCGCCGTCGCGCAAGCGTCGTTCAGTTGAACGGCTCGCGTGGCTCGACGCGCTTCAGATCATGCTCGATACCGGCAAGCTGGACGCCATCTTCGCAAGAGCGCCGCATGGTTTGTCGCGCTCGCTGCTGGAACGCTTGACGGGCATGCCGGCTGCTGCGCTTTCGTTGCCGCCCGATACGCACGTGGTCGATATGCCTGGCGAGGACGCATTGCTGGTCGCTGATACGCCTTGGCAAACGCTCAATACACGATTGACGACCACGCTCGCCGAGTACCATGAACGCTCGCCGGACGAATTGGGCCCGGATGTCTCGCGCTTGCGGCGGATCGCTGCGCCGTTAGTGGACGATGCGTTATGGCGCGCGCTCGTCGACGATGCCGCTATGCGTGGTGAGATTGTCAAACGCGGGCCCTGGCTGCATTTGCCAGGCCACACAGTGACGCTCGACGACGCCGATCGCGCGCTCGCGGCGGCGCTGCTGCCCGCGGTGAAAGCGGGACGGTTCGATCCGCCGTGGGTGCGTGATCTGGCGAATGCGAACGGTGTAGGTGAAGAGCGCGTGCGTCAATTGATGCGAAAGCTCGCGCGACAAGGTGAGCTGTTTCAGGTCGTGCGCGATCTGTTTTATCACCAGGAGGTGATACGGGAACTGGCTTCGATTGCGGCCACCGAGGCGCAAAAGAATGCCGGTACGGTTGCAGCCGCACCGTTTCGCGATGTAACGGGACTGGGGCGCAAACGGGCTATTCAGCTTTTGGAATTCTTCGACCGGGTTGGGTATACTCGCTTCCACCGTGGGCTGCATCTGTTGCGCACGGATAGTCGCTGGCTCGATCTGCTTTGATCGGCGACGTGTAGTGCAATCACCGTAGGAAGGCATTCGTATCCGGTGGTGCGGCTGGGCTTCAAACCCAGTTGAGGGCGTCAGACGCTCTCAGGTCGGTTCGACTCCGGCTGCCTTCCGCCACAAGGGTTTGCGCGAATTTGGTTGCGCGCTGTGAAATTCCCGCTTCTTATCAAGTATGTGGGTTTTTCTGCCTACCGAATTTCCCTCCTACTTCCGTGTTCCGATCTTTGCGACAGCTGGCGATCAGCCCAAGGTGTCGCGATTCGACGCCTGCCCGCCCCAGACAGGATTGCCGCGCACGAGGAGCAGAACGTCCCGGCAGCGGAAATCTTCGTTCCATCAATAAACCAGTAAATTGGCCGCTTCATACTTGTGCCACGACCACCATCGGGGCAACAGAATGCGACGCGTCATCGTCCGGAGATCGCCGGTTCACGGCAAGGGTGTATTTGCGACGCGCTCGCTCGCAGCGGGCGAGCGCGTGCTCGAATACAAGGGTGAAATCACCGCGTGGCGGAATGCCTTGCGCCGACACCGGCGTGAAGGCGTTCCGGGTCACACCTTTCTGTTTGGCCTGTCGGATGGCCGGGTCATAGACGGCAGCCGCGGCGGTAACAGCGCGCGCTGGCTGAACCACGCCTGCACGCCGAACTGCGAGACCATCGAGGACGACGGGCGGATTTTCATCTACACGCTCCGGCCAGTCGACGCAGGCGAAGAGCTTTTCATCGACTATCTGCTTGAAATCGACGATGCCGTAGACGAAGAGGCTCGCGCTCAATATGCATGCGCTTGTGCATCTGCCGGGTGTCGTCGGTCAATGCTGGCTGTGACCGCGTGATGGGGAGCTAGTTAGCGCGGTCCCGAGAGCGACCCCGACGGTACAGGGCAGTGGGTTCTCGACTGCCCGAAGGCGTACGTTGAATCTATGCAGGGGATTTTTTGAGGAAAACTAAGCCGCAGCAGCCGAGACGGACAATGTGTCACCAGGCAGGATGGTGAATTCATTCATCGTCAAGGCCGATCTGATGACTGGCGGGGCTGGCCGAACTTCCGGGTCCGGCCACAAGGAAACGTTGCCCACATTCCAGCAAGCATCTCCTTCAAACCGAAAGCCGGCCGTTCGCAAATCATTGTCGAAGACTGATCCCACGAGTCTCCGGCGCGAAGAAAGTTGCGACGAAGCTGATACCCGCTAGCAGAGCGATGTAAGTGGCGATCGGCCAGTACGCGCCCTGTGACCATGCGAGCAATGCGGCCGCAATGAGCGGCGCGATACCCCCCGATGCAACGGCAGCGAACTCCTTGCTGACGGCAATGCCCGTGTATCGATAGCGGGCATTGAACAGCTCAGGGAAATATGCCCCCTGAATCCCATACATCCCGAACACGCCGACACCGATCGCGACAGCCATGCTGATCACGATCAGCACAGGGTCTCTGGTTGAAAACAGCCAGAAAGCGGGGAAACCGCCGATGCAGTACTTCGCGGTACCTGAACTCGTGGTCAGGGAGTCGAGTATCGGCGCGGCGGCATCTCACGCCAACACGGCAATAAAAGCGCCGCGAAAGCATGGGGTTGTTGCTGAATGATCAGCGGGGTCGGTACGCCCGACTTTGGGTGACCGTGGAATGCCAGAAGCCGAAGGTACTCTTCATATCGGGCTGCTATTAACCGCTTTTGACATTGGCCAGCAAAACAGATGAATGGCTCTTCGGGGTCCGCTTTCTGCCCGACGCTATTCGATCGAAATGGCTTGCGTGCCCGGTTCGACATGGGACGGGATTCGACCGCGTGCAGGGCGAGAAGCTGTCATCCATCCGTCGAGCGGGAACGAAACCTTGGGTCAAAGCGCGAGTCTTCTGCTGTAAATTGGAAATGCCGGAGAGTCGGATCCAGAGCAAATGTGCCTGAGCGCTCCCGCGTCATGCATCCGCAAACCGTTCGCATTCGCCAGGCTGCTGATCAAAAAAAACACGCAGGCCACGGCGAATTGATTGTCGAAACAACCCCCGCCACTCATCGAGCAGGGGCTTCGCCTGTATTTATAACGCTCGCGGCGCCTACAATCGCATCGTCGTCGGCCTCGAGGAGTACGACCTGATGTTCGCCGGCGACGGCATCGGCACGCAACGTTAGCGCCGCGCCGGACCACTCACCTATGTCCACGATGCTGCGCACGACGTTCGATTCAGTGAGCGTACGGCCTGCGTTCTCGCCACGGCCGATCGCCGTGACGTGACGAGCGTCGTAGCCGATCAGCAGCACATGCGCGCGTCCGAGGCCACGGCCAATGGATACCGAAACGCCACCGTTCGAACGTGTAGCGTGGACGGTCGCGGCGGTCACCCCATCGGACTTGGCGCGCTCGATAGCCGTGCCGGCTGCACTGCGATCGGATCCGACTAACTCGGCTTTGCCATCGACAACCATTTCGGGCGTGTACTCGAAGCCACGAAACCGTTGGGCGTACCTGGCCTGGCGCGCATCGGCGCCGTCGAATGAAAACGGGTCTTTCCAGCCGAGCCGATTCCAGTATGTGACATGAAACGCCAGAGGCAGAACGTCGGTGCGCGTGTCGCTCAACTCGGAAAGCAAGCGATCCGCCGGTGGGCAGGAGGAACAGCCCTCGGAGGTGAATAGTTCAACGACGACCGGACGCAGTGCGTCAGCGAACGCATGCGAGGGGAGCAGCGCCGCAGTGCTTGCAATAATGGCAGTGAGAAGGCGGGGCAGCATATTCTGTCTCCAGAAAGCGACCGATAGGATAATCCGCTCTCCAGCACGAGCTGGTACTGTTGGAGCGGGCCGGACGAGTGCGATGGGTTCCGTCAGTCGCTATCGCTAGCGTCCTCGTTAAAGAAACCCAGATATGTCGGGGCGTCTGCCGCGCGAGATCGATTTTCAGCCTGTCGAGCGTTGGCGCCGATCGATTGCAACGTCGCGAGTGACGTCGAGCGATTCGTGATAATTTGCCAGGGGTGCGATGAGCGCGGCTGGAGATCTTCGGTCTGCGCACCTGAATCTCGCGCCGCTCGCAGCGCCGCTCCGAGGCGATCGCGTGACGGCGCATAGACCGCGAAACCTTCGTTTGCGAGAGCGGCGGTATCGTACCCGAGCAGGGCACACAGATGCGTCTTGGCGACACGGTCGCGCTCGTCGGCTTCATGCGACTGCGCGATGAGGGCTGCTGTGTCAGCACTTGCGATCTGACCCGCGTGCATGAGCACGGGACCCGCGAGAGACCAGGCGTCGGCAGGACAGGCCTTCGCGGTCGGGTCGAGTTTCACGAACGGGTTGACCTCGGCAGGATAGATGCGGCACACACGCGGGCGCCGATCGTAGGCGCCGCAAGACATATCTGGGCGGAGATTTGGGCACGGTCCGGCGAACGCGGCCACCAGTGTCACCGATACACGTACTGGCAGCGTTCCGCTATGCGCGGAAAATGAGCGGCGTTTTCGGTGTTGGGCGAGCAGGTCGGTTTGTAGCGGCTCCTGAGGCCAGACGATCGCGTCGCAAAACAGTTGCACCTCACCGCCGCGCGCAATCCAGTCGAGCGCCTCATGGATGGCGAGAGGCAGCCGCAGATCATGGCAGCAACGGCCACACATGGTGCATGAAAAGTGGATTGGCATAGGCTGTATCGACGAACATTAGTTGGCGGGTAAAGTTAGTTCGTTCGATAGGCGCTGCCGGTTACAAGTAGGAAGCCTCGTGGTGAAAATTTTTTTCGGCGGTACGGAACTGGCTCGGGTAGTTGCTGCCGCTCGCTCATCCAACGAAGCCCGCACGCGAGCGGCAGGTCTGCTTCGTTATCTGCCATACGATGATCAAGCAGGCTAGCGTCGACAATGGGGCGCGTGTTGACGCTCGACACCGTCCAAACCCAATGCGGTTATGCGATTCGCACGACACAGTGCCCGGCCACGAGCAGCCGTTCAATCGCATCGAACATTAGACTTTCAAATAGCCGCTCTGCGCGGATGACCGGCCGGGGACTCCAATCGTCCATTTCCGAAAGGTGATCCACCGGCGATCAATTCGCTCCGTTACGCTGTCGTCGCTGAATCTGCTGCGTAGTCCGTATAACCCCGGCCGTCTCCGCCGTAGAATGTCGAGCGATCGTAAGGGGTGAGCGGTCTGCCATTGCGCAGACGCTGCGGAAGATCTGGATTCGAAATAAACATTCGGCCGAAAGCGACCAGATCCGCGTGGCCATCCGTAATGATTTGTTCCGCACTGTCGCCCGTGAAGCCTCCGGCCGCGATGACGGTCCCCCGATAAATGCGCCTGATGTCCTTCGACGTCACGTCCGTCTCCTGCGTCTCCTGCTCGACGATGCCGCGAATGCGGGGTTCGATGACATGCAAGTATGCAAGTTCGTAGTCGTTGAGACGACGTGCCACATAGCCGAATGTGGCGTGCGGATCGCTGTCCGACATCGTTCCGTAAGTTCCGCTTGGCGACAGGCGAAGCGCCACACGACCCGGGCCCCATACGGACACGACGGCGTCGAGCGAGTTGAAAAGGAAGCGCGCGCGGTTCTCGATCGCGCCACCGTATCGGTCCGTCCTCTGGTTGGTGCCGTCCAGCAGGAACTGCTCGAACAGGTATCCGTTTGCACCGTGCAGTTCCACCCCGTCGAAACCAGCCTGTTTCGCGAGCTCGGCGCCGCGGCGGAACTGCCCGACGATCACCTCGATCTCTTCGAGTTCCAGTTCGCGCGGCACGACCAGTTCTGCTTCGACAATGTTTCCGTTCCCGTCACGGATCGCAGCATGTTCGAGCGAGCGCAACGCAGACGGTGCAACCGGCATCAGCCCGCCCATGTTGGCCGGATGGGCCTGACGCCCCGCATGCCACATTTGCAGAAAGATGCGGGCGCCCTTGGAATGCACGGCGTCGGTCACGCGCTTCCACCCTCGCATCTGGTCCTCGGTAAAGATCCCCGGTGCGTCCACATAGGCGATGCCGAGCGGCGAGACCGCGGTTGCATCGCTGATCAGCAAACCGCCGCTGGACGCACGCTGCGTGTAGTAGTCGATCATCAGATCGCCTGGTACATTGCCTTCTTCGGTGCGCATGCGCGTGAGCGGCGCAAGCACGACGCGGTGATCGAGTTCAAAAGGTCCGACGTTGATACGGCTAAAGAGTGTGTTCATTTTGTTCACATAGTTGCGATTGGAGGTTGGCCAATGTTGCGCGGTACCTAAACCATGCCAAAGCCCATCATCCGGGCAAGCTCCGAGCTCACCGCCGCGCCGGATAAAGGCGCGGATCGTTGCATCGGCGAAGGACGGCTTACAACGATCCCCACAGCGATCGAAAGAATGGCGAACGCGATCAACGGACGGGATTTCGACACGTTCGTTTTCATGCCGCTTGCCTGTTTTCAGCGAGTGATTCGATTCTCGCGACTGCCCGTCCCACTGCCGGGCGACTCGATACAGCGTCGTACCAGCGCTGCACGTTCGGCGCGTCGTCGAGCGACAGGTCCGGAAATGTCCGGCGCCAGATCCAGCCGAAATGGGCGATATCAGCAATGGAGAATTCGTCGCCAGCGACGAAGGTCCGCTCGGAGAGAACTGCATCGAGCAATCCGACCTGGCGCCGGGCTTCCTGCGCGAAGCGGTCCAGCGCGTGCGCGGACGATCCGGCTGGCGCGGAGCGCAGAAAATATCCCGCTTGCCCGAATGCCGGACTGAGGCCGGACGCGTGCACAAATAGTTGCTCGAAGGTCCGTGCACGCGACAGCGGCTCCTGTGACAGCAGCGCGCCGTGACGCTCCGCGAGATAGACCAGAATCGCCGCCGATTCACTCAGCGTGAAGCTCCGTTCATTGTCGCGAAGCACCGGCACCTTACCGTTCGGATTCAATGCGACGAAATCGGTGTGCTTCTGCTCGCCCTTCCTGACGTTCACCGCATGCAGTTCGTATTGCAGGCCGAGCTCTTCGAGCGCAATCGGCACCTTGACGGAATTCGGCGTGGAAAACGCGTAGACCTGATACATGGAATTGACTCCTGAAACCGTGAATGGGATGACGTAACTTTCCGCGATTGGCGTCTGCCCCGAAAGCTCCGTGGCAGCGATAAAAGTTATTCCGCGCAGGCATGGACGAAGCCGTGCATGGGTAGCGCAGCGCCATCGCGATGCTGACGCACGGCGGGGAGAGGTGCGCTGTCGCCGTGCGGCGCTTAGGGCATCAGGCTGCTGTATAGTTGCGCCGTTGTCTGCGCAGAATGCGATATCTCTCGCGTCCAGCAGCGTTGCCCCGCCATCCCTTTCCCATTACCGAGACACCGCCCGCATGGATCGCCTGGCCGCCATGGAAACCTTCGTCGCTGTCGTGGAAGCAGGCTCCTTCTCTGCCGCGGCCCGACGACTCCAGATTGGACAACCCGCGGTTTCGAAATCGATCGCGCAGCTGGAAGAGCATCTGAACGCCCGGCTCCTGTTGCGCTCGACTCGCGGCCTGACGCCGACCGACGCTGGCCTGCGGTTCTATGAACACGCGTGCCTGGCGATCGGAGAAGCCGATCGGGCGGAACATTCGGTGCGTGAATCGTCGGAGGGCCTGTCGGGCAGACTCCGCGTGGGCGCCGCAGTGACCTTCGCGAGACTGCATATCATCCCCGCGCTCGGCGCGTTCCTCGACCAGCACCCGAGACTCGACGTCGAGATCGTGATGGACGACCGGCCGATCGATCTGCTCGAGGAAGGCGTCGATGTCGCGTTGCGCATGGGTCGACTCGACGACTCCACGATGACCGCGCGTCGTGTCGTGAGCGGAAAGCGGCTGGTGCTCGGCACGAAGAAGTACTTCGCGCAGCATGGTGTACCTCATACGCCTGCCGACCTCAGTCAGCATCGAGCGATTGTTCACGCGATGCGCAGCGGTGGCGACGCGTGGGCGTTCGGACATGCGGACGGCACCGAAGCTGCCGTCACGGTGTCGGGCCGCGTGCGGGTCAGTGCTGCAGAAGGAATGCGGGCCGCCGTCCTCGCCGATATGGGACTGGCTGTGGCATCGGAATGGATGTTCGCACCGGAACTCGCGGACGGCTCCGTGCAGGCCGTGCTCACCGACTGGACGCTGCCAGGTGTCGACGTTTGGGCCGTGTTTCCATCGGGGCGCATGGCGACGACGAAGGCACGCGCTTTCGTCACCTTCGTCGAAAGCCTGTTTGCCAAAAAGACCGACAACTTGCCCTCAGATTCCGGCCTTGCCGATTGAGGCGCCGCCGTCGACAAACAGCGTCTGCCCGGTGATGAAGCCCGCCTCATCAGAAAGCAGGAACGCGATCGCCGCTGCAATCTCATCGGGTTTGCCGAAGCGCTGCATCGGCACGGCGGCAAGATAGCGCTGCTCGCCTTCGCTTCCCGGCGGGTTATTGGCGCGGAACAGTTCGGTTTCGGTGGGACCGGGCGCGACCGAGTTGACTGTGATGCCCGCCGTCGCGAGTTCCAGCGCCCAGGTGCGAGCAAAGCTCACGAGCGCGGCCTTGGCGGCGGCATAGGCGGTGCGCTGTGTGATTCCCAGAATCGTGAGACTTGAAATATTGACGACGCGCCCCCAGCCGCGCTCGCGCATGCCGGGCAAGAACGCCTGTACCGTCTGGATCGCCGGATGAAGATTCACCGAGAAAACCTCATCGAGCGCATCGAGATCGATTTCGCCGATGCGCTGCGGGCGAACCAGACCGACGTTATTGACGATACCGTCGACACGATAGCGTTGCGCCAGTTCGCGGAGTGCCGAATCGGTCGCGGCACGGTCGCCCAGGTCCAGCGTGACGAGGTCGCCGGGAAAGGCCGCTGGCGAACGGGCAACGCCGATCACCCGATGCCCCGCCGCGACGAGCCGCTCGCTGAGTGCGAGGCCGATGCCTTTGGTGGCGCCGGTCACCAGAAAAGTACGTGATCTCATGACTATGAAGG
Organism: Paraburkholderia sp. BGA-UO-ETr-F21; assembly: GCF_059567925.1. Classification (NCBI taxonomy): domain Bacteria; kingdom Pseudomonadati; phylum Pseudomonadota; class Betaproteobacteria; order Burkholderiales; family Burkholderiaceae; genus Paraburkholderia; species Paraburkholderia sp. BGA-UO-ETr-F21. The sequence goes on from NZ_JCAQOY010000037.1 coordinate 31,609, forward strand.
AAATGCGAAAGAGGTGGGGGGAATGAAAGGCCGCCCCAAGGCGGCCACAACTCGCGCGTTCGTTTACGCCTTGGCGTTCGCGCGCTCCAGTACCGTGAACATGTCGACCGGATCGGGGCGACGTGTGTAGTCGGGATTGACTTCCGAATACAGCACGATGCCATCCTGGCCGATCACGTAGCGCGCGGGCATGGGGAGTGTCCAGCCCGGATCGGCATTGAAAGCAGGGAGGTCGTTTTTCAACGACTTGTAGAGATCGACCAGATAGTCGGGCAACGCGAAGCGCAGGCCGAACGCCGCGCCAACCTCGCCGTTCGTATCGCTCAACACCGGAAAGCCGAGCTTGTTATCACGCACCGACTTGCGACTGTTCACGGCGGTCTGCGGCGAGATGGCCACGACACTTGCGCGGTATCCTTCGATCTGCGGCAGCACGTCGTTGATCGCCTGTAGCTCGATGTTGCAGTACGGGCACCACACGCCGCGGTAGAACGTGATGACGAGCGGGCCGCGACGCAGCAGTTCGGCCGACGACACTGCGTTGCCGTCCTGATCCTTGAGCGTGAAGCTGGGCGCGCGATCGCCAGCCTTGATTGCGCGGGCCGCCTGTCCGCTTGCGATCAGTTCGGCGGTGGCGCGCTCCATGATCGGGTGAATTTCGGGCGGTGCGAAGTACGGCGGCTTGCCGCCCTTGAAGTCCGCCTTGAACGCGTCGAGTTTGTCTTGCAGTGACATGTCCTTCTCCTGTGTCGGGTAATGGAGTTCGAATCTGCGCTCAGACGCGGGCTGTAACAGAAGTTTGCGGCTTGGTCCACTCATTACCCGCCATGAAGCCGTCGAGTTCAGTGTGGACAACGTGGTTCGTGTAGTTGCTCATCACCTTGGTTGCCACGCCCAGAATCACTTCGAGGACGTTCTGACGGGTGTAGCCAGCGGCGAGAAACGCGTCGACATCGGCGTCGGGAACAAAGCCGCGCTCACGCACCACGAGTGTCGTGAAGCGATGCAGCGCTTCGAGCTTTGCATCGGGCAGCGTCGTGCCAGCGCGCAGCGCGGCGATCACGCCTGCGTCCATCTTGATCATCTTCGCCAGCGTGCTGTGACCGGCCATGCAGTAATGGCAGTTGTTCTCGAAGTTCGAGGTCAGGTAGACGACCTGCTGTTCGTGCGGCGTCAGCGTGCTCTTGGAGAACAGGTCCCACAGCGCGGAGTAACCGGCCAGCAGTTCGGGCGATTCCGCCATGAAGGACTGGAGATTGGGTACGAAGCCGAACGCGCGCTTCGTGTCTTCGAGGCTTGCCTTCGAGGCGGCCGGTGCGTTATCGATCGTGTAGGTCTGGAAGTGGCTCATCGTTTTGCTCCTGTTGGTTGACGGTGAGCAAATGATGAAGGTCAGCGCCTTTTCGAAGAAGGCAGGCGCCGTCGATAACAGTCATTCCTGAGAGGCATAAAGCGGGGGCACTGATGTAGACGGCCGGGGGACGTTGAAGGTTCTTGCACCGAGATGGCGACCACCACCGTCCAAACCCAAGGCGGTCTTGCGATTCGCATGAAGCAGTGCCCCGCCAGGAGCGGCCAATCCCACGAAATATACTCAGGCCGCTTCGATCGACAAAGCGGCCTTTCATCAATGCAACAATCAAGCGGTGCGCGTCACGGCGAACGCATCCGCCGCCGCGACCGTATCCAGCGCTTCACGCAGCAGCGAGATCTTGCCGTCGCGTGCCACGAGCCGTCCGGCGTACATCTGGCGATAGATCTTCCCCGTTGACGGGACGAGCGCTTCGACTTCATATTCCGCGAACACCTGCTCCGGCGTTTCGATCAGAAAGCGCACGTTCCTGAACGCGAAATCCGGTACTTTCACAATCAGCGAAGCAATGAAGCCCTCGATCGATTCGGGTCCCTCCGCGCGCCCGTCGATACCGAGCGACTTCAGATAAGGCAGTTCCAGCACGCCGTCGCTGGCAAAGAGCGCGGCGGCGGCACGCGGGTCGCGAATCGATTCGAGGTAGGCGGAAAGCAGTTGTTTGGCGTTGTTCATGATCGGCTCGAAAAAAGAAGTAATGGATGCGGCTTTATTGCAGACGCGTCTTCAAGGCGTTCGCCATCTGCTGCATGGCGGCGCGCGTTGGGGCGTCGGCGGCTAGTGCGTTGAGCAGGCCGAAGTCGTGGATCGTCCCCTTGTACTGCGTCGTCGTCACGTCGTTGCCCGCCTGGTCGAGCCGATGTCCGTATGCTTCGCCTTCGTCGCGCAGCACGTCGAACTGCGCGGTCTGAATGAGCGTGGGCGGCAAGCCCTTCAGCTCGTCGATAGATGCGCGCAGGGGCGACGCGTAGCGTTCGTTTCGCTCGCGTTCATCGGTCGTGTACGCGTCCCAGAACCACTTCATCATGTCGCGGCTCAGGAAGTATCCATTGGCGAAGGCATCGTACGAGGCGTTGTCGAACGCGTGGTCTGTCACCGGCCACATGAGTCCCTGGAAGCGGATGGCCGGACCCTGCCGGTCCTTCGCCATCTGGCTGATGACCGCCGCCATGTTGCCGCCCACGCTGTTGCCCACGACGGCAAGCCGTGCACCATCGACGCCGATTTCCGCGCCATGTGCGGCGACCCATTTCGTCGCGGCATAGGCCTCATTGATCGCGACCGGATAACGCGCTTCGGGAGAGGGCGTGTATTCAACGAACACCGCTGCTGCGCCCGACTGGACGACGAGGTCGCGCACGAGACGCTCGTGCGTCGGGTAATCGCCGAGAATCCAGCCGCCACCGTGGAAGAACATGAACACGGGCTGCACGCCCGGCGCATTCTGCGGCTTGAGGACGACGACCGGCACGACGAGGCCATCCTGTTCGATCGTGCGGCGCGTGACGTCGATGCCCGACACGTCGACCGGTGCGCTGCGCTGGGCGCCCGCCAGTACTTCTCGCGCCTGGTCGGGCATAAGCGTTTCGATCGCCGGGCCGGTTGCGCGAATGAGCGCATCGAGGAAGGCGACGGTTGCGGTGTCAGGCGTATTCGGCGTGGATTGCGTGTTCATCGTAATGCTCCGTTTCCGTGTCGTTGGTTGGCCTTCGACGTGATGTCGTGCAGCCGGTGGAAAGGAGAATACGGAGCGCGCGATATTTGCGAAATAGAATCGCTTGAAATCTATCATTGCACAAATGCAATGATCTTCGGTTATCCAGAGGGTGGGCTCAATCTCGCCAACGCGTTACTTCGGCCATCGCCATGACGGCTCCGAGAGATGCTCCGCAAAATAATCAGACAGCGCTGCCACCTTCGCAGGACGTGCGCGCGCCGATGGCATGACGAAGTAAAGACCGCCTTTCGTCAGTGACCAGTCTGTGAGGATCGCTTCGAGACGGCCATCGGCCAGATATTCGCCGGCGATGAATTCGGGCAACTCGGCAATTGCGAGGCCGTCGAGCAGCGTGGGCAGCAGCGCATCGGAATTCGTCACGCGCAACGGGCCGGTCGGCATGACCGGCTCCTCCTCGCCCGCCGCGTTCGTGAAGCGCCACAAATCGCTGCGCGCGCGATACGCGTATGAAAGGCATGGCCGGTCCGCCAGTTCGCGCGGATGCGCGGGCCGCCCTTCGCGCTTCAGGTACGCGGGCGACGCCACCACGAATTGTGTGACCGCGCACAGGCGTCGCGCCACCAGCGACGAATCAGGCAGCGCGGCAATGCGCAGTGCGGCGTCAAACCCATCGGCAACCAGATCGACTGACGCATCCGAAAGATGCAGGTCGATCGACACCTCCGGGTACGCGCGAAAGAATGCGGGCAGCAGCGGCGCGACCCAGCGCAACCCGAACGACATCGGTACAGCCAGGCGCACCAGTCCGCGCGGCTGCAGCGACATCTCGCGCGCGGCGCTTTCTGCTTCTTCAGCCTGACGGTAGATCTCTCCGGCCTTCTCGCAGATCGTCCGGCCAAACTCGGTGAGCGAGAGCTGGCGCGACGTGCGGTTAAAGAGCCGCGCGCCCAGCCGGTCTTCGAGACGGGCGACGCCGCGCGACACCGTCGCCACCGACACGCCCATCGCGCGCGCCGCGGCCGCGAATGAGCCTTCCTCGGCGACCTTCGCGAACATAGCGAGTCCTTCGAAATCAGGCAGCTTCGTCATTTCCTCTCATCTTTTCATTTTTGCAACATTGGATTGCAATCAATTCTATTTCGAAAAGCTTTGGGCGTCGATATTCTCCTCACATCGCAGCACGCAACACCGAACGCAGTCATCCACTTACCGAACGAAAGGAGAAGCACCATGGCACGCAAGCTCGACAACAAGATTGCACTCGTTACCGGCGCAACCAGCGGCATCGGCCTCGCCACCGCACAGCGTTTCGCGGCAGAAGGCGCGCACGTCTACCTCACCGGCCGCCGTCAGGCCGAACTGGATGCCGCAGTGAAGGGCATCCGCGAAGCAGGCGGCAATGCGACGGGGGTACGTGTCGACTCCACAAAGCTGGGTGAGCTCGACGCGCTGTATGCGCAGATCAAGGAAGAACAGGGGCATCTCGACGTGCTGTTCGCGAACGCTGGCGGCGGTTCGATGCTGCCGCTTGGCAGCATCACCGAAGAACACTACGACGACACCTTCGATCGCAATGTGAAGGGCGTGCTATTCACGGTGCAAAAAGCGTTGCCGCTGCTCGCCGAGGGGGCGTCGGTGATTCTTACCGGTTCAACGGCAGGCAGCGCGGGCACGGCTGCATTCAGCGTGTATTCGGCTTCGAAAGCCGCGGTGCGCGCCTTCGTACGCAGCTGGATTCTCGATCTGAAGGATCGCCGCGTCCGCGTAAATACAATCAGCCCGGGCGCGACGCGCACGCCCGGCCTGCTCGACCTCGCTGGTGACGATGCAGCCCAACGCCAGGGTCTTGCCGATTACCTGGCTGCCCAGATCCCGATGGGGCGCCTCGGCGAGCCTGGCGAGATCGCGAGCGCTGCGCTGTTCCTTGCCTCGGACGACGCGAGCTTTGTGAACGGCATCGAGCTGTTCGTCGATGGTGGGCAGCAGCAGATCTAAGCGCAGGCGGGGCGCGTGGATGCGGTCTTCGCCGATCGCATCCGCGCCCGAGCGTACGCGCGTCTTCAACGGATTCACGACATGTTCGAACATCGTCCTTACCTTTCGCTTGGCGCAGTCAGGCGCGACTCGCTCGATACGCGACTGCATTTCCGCCTCGGCGAATGCGGACGCGCCAACCATGCGCCGCTCGGCGCACTCTATGTGTGGAACGACGATGCGTTCGCGCCGCACTCGGGCTTCGACCGGCATGTTCACCGCGGCGTGGAGATCGTGACGTGGGTGCGTTCGGGGGCGATCACGTATGAAGACGACGCCGGCAATCGCGCGCGGCTCGTCGCCGATTCCGTGCAGACGATCAGTGCGGGCGCCGCGATCCATCATACCGAGCACAACGAGGAAAACGTGCCGGCGCGGCTATTCCAGATCTGGCTGCATCCGCGCACGCCGGGTGGCACGCCACGTTGGGCGGCGCGTATTTGTTCGCGCGGTTGTCGCGAAGGTCACTTCGTCACGCTGGCGAGTGGCGATCCAGAAGATGTGTGCGCGGGGGCGCTTCCCGTTAATGCCGACGTGCGCGTGCGCATCGCCACGCTACGCGAAGGCACGATGGTGCATCACATGTTGTCGACGCCAGGTTCGGCGTATCTGGTTACCGATCATGGTCGGGTTGACGTGGGACCGGTCCGGCTCGCGCCGCGCGATGGCGTCGTCGTCAGCGATGAAGCGCAACTTACGATGGTTGCGCGAGACGACACCGATGTCGTGATAGTCGAGCTTTTGCGGTAGAGATATTGTGCCGTTGTGCTCGAGCGCGACGACAATTCCCCTGGTTTCCGCGTTTTCCGCAAGACTCGGTTTGGTAGCTTTAAGTGGCTGTTTTGCGATAAGAACCCGACGTTGATCCCGCGTGGCCGGATGTCTGCAACGGGGTCGTGCTGAGCCGACCGCGCTGGGCAGAGGTCGGCCTGCTCTTGGATAAAGCCGTGCGCGCGAAGTAATCGCGCCGCTCGGAGGGCGCTGACGATTCGAGCCATTTTCTGAACTATCGCGTGGTATGAATCCTTCAAGATCGTGAACGGTTCGCTCCATATTGCCGACCGCTTCGTCGTAAAGCCGTTCTCTGTCCATATTCCCATTACCCCGAAGACCGCGTCCGTGACTCGATACAACGCGGACGACCGAAACACCCGGGAACCCGTCATTGAGGTCATTTTAGTTCGCCGGCCGCTCTGGGTCGGTGACGGTCCGCCGCGAGTCGATCTCTGGCGAGCACCCTATCCAATCAGCATCGGGCCGTGATCGGCCATAACCGGTCCTTTCCATGGTGCAGTTGAATGACCGCATAGCTGCATGTAAGAGACATCGCTCTCCGCGTCAGCTCGAAGCGCGCTCTTTCAGAATTTCATTCGGAACAGATAGTGCTGAGCTGGCCGCACGGGATCGGTCCATACCTCACTTGCGACATTGGCGTTGCGATCGGGCGTTGCTTCGACGACGGTCGATGTCCGCCCCGCACAACGTGCTGCGCCAAGGCATCGACAAACGGCGCTTGCTTGCCAGCACGACACTGCAAGATTATCGGTCACTTGCTGACAATCCAGCGCGTGTTCGAGGTCACACCTTGAAGCATCGCGGCAGACCGTGTCCGTACTTCCGGAACAGCCGGGCGAGATACGACGGCGAATCGAGCCCGACGGCTGCCGCAGCCATAACGACCGTCACGCCGGGTGTTTGCAACAGAAGCGAAGCGTGACGCACACGTTGCTGCGATTGATAGTCGACGATGGATTCGCCGGTCACGTCGCGAAACATTCGCGTCAACGTGCGTCGCGACAGGCCGAATTCATAAGCGATGCGATCAAGGCTGATGGATTGATCGAGTGTCGAATCGAGAAACGTCTGGATGTCTTTCACGAGTTCCCGGCGTGCGTCGACGGCCGTCAAGGGCACATGTTTCGGGGTAAGTCCCGCCTCGACGCATGTGGCGGCCACCATCCTCGCAGTCAGATCCCTGCGATAGGCAGCGAGTTCCCCGCCACTGCGAGCACGCGTTTCGGTGGCGAGGCGGACTGCATTGAGCAGCGGTAACGGCGCGGACCAGATCGATATTCGCGCGCAGGAGAGCGTTCTGTGCGCCTTGCGCTCGCAGTACGCAACGAAATCGCTCGCCACATAGACGGCGACGTGCTCCTGCTGCGCACGGTAGCCGTGCGTGTCATGCAGGCGCCGCGGCGGCACCACGACGAACGACATCGGCGCCACGCGCAACGGCGCGGCATTCGATTCGACGTTGAGGATCAGTTGGCCCGTGCGCGGCAGCAAAAACATGTACTCGTCATGTTCGTGCGGCTGCGTGCGGTAATCGCCGACCGAGACCTGCCGGACATCGGCGACGCGATCTCCGGACAGATGGGTATGTGCGGTCGCATAGTGCTTCACGTAATCAACCTCAGGTGCGCCATGAACGATGCGCAGCCGCCAGCCGCAGCGGCGATTTGCGAGCGGTTGCATCGATGGAAAGCTCAGTATAGCGCGTCAAATCTCCGTGCAATGCGACACGAGAAACGGGGCGTAGGGCCCGTTTCTCAGGGAAAACACGGAGGCGGGCGGACACCCTTGTGTTGGGCCAAACAGGCGATTGGCCCGATTGTGTGATTCCGGTGGCCCGACAGGCGGCGAAACATCGTTTTTGCTTCGGCATGCTGGAGACACTTACACGCCGGAGCCTGTTCATGTCTGTTGCAAAAGACCCATCGTCATTGCCCCCTGTCCCAACCGCATTGCGAATTCGCGGCGACCTGCATTTCGTGCGCGTCTTTCCTGAGGGACCATACGGCGGCAACCCCGCGCCCGTTGTACTAGATGCCGATGCAATGTCCGCCGACGAGATGAAGGCCATCGCCGCGAGCTATGGTCACGAAAGCGCATTCGTATGCGCACCGCGCGATACCGCCAACACCTATCGTCTGCGCTTTTTCGTCCCCCAGCACGAGATGGAAATGTGCGGTCATGCGACGCTCGGCGCATTGTGGCTTCTGCGCAGGCTCGGCCGCTGGACGTCCCGCGTCGCGACGCTAGAAACGTTGAGCGGCATTGTCGACGCCCATTTCAACGAAAGCACGCAATTCATCGAAGTGAGTCAGCCCAAAGGCATCGTGCAATCGGTCGAAGACGAATGGCAGCACGCCGCGATATGCGACGTGCTGCGCATCGACGCCGACGATCTGGATTCGCTCGGTATCGTCAACGCCACGACGAGCCGGACGAAGACACTAATACCGCTTCGCTCCCTGCAACGCCTTCATGCACTGACGCCTTCGTTCGACGATGTGCAGGCGTTGTGTGACGCGCTCGGATCGACAGGACTGTATCCGTTTGCAGTCGAAGGCACGTATCCGCTCAATGTACACGCGCGGCAGTTTCCGCGCTCGTCCGGCTATCCGGAGGATGCCGCGACGGGCATTGCCGCAGCCGCGACGCTGTACGGCGCGTTGCACTACAGACTGCTCGCGGATGGCGAATCGGGCATGACCGTGCATCAAGGCCATGCGATGGGCAAGCCCTCCCGCATCGAGGTGGAAATGCGAGACCTCAACGACCCCGACGCGGGCTGCTGGATCAGTGGCGCGGTGGAAAGCACGACGCTGGAGCCGCTGCAATGAAGATCTTCACCAACGAACAGATCGCGGCACGACTTGACGTACGCTCGGCTTCGAACGCAATCCGGGCCGCCTATCTCGATCTGCAGCGCGGCGCAGCCGCGATTCAGCCGCGTGCTCGCATTGGATTACCCGACGTGAAGTTCAGCGCAATGAGTGCGATGCTGGGATCCGCGCAGATCGCGGCGACAAAAATGTACACGACGATCAATGGCCAGTTCCGCTTTTACATCGCGTTGTTTTCGCTAGCCGACGGCGCACTCGTCGCGTTGCTTGAAGGCGATGCGATCACGGGTATGCGCACGGCCGCGACGACCGCGCTTGCGGCGCGATACCTGGCGCGTCCGGGCAGCCGCCGGCTGGGGCTGTTCGGCAGCGGTGTGCAGGCACGGGCTCATGCCGAGGCCTTCGCCGACCGAACCGGTTTGTGCGAAGTGATGATTCACAGTCACGACGCCGCAACCGCGCATGCTCTCGCCGACAGCCTCGAGCGGCGGTTCGACCTCGACGCCCGGGTTGTCGATGCGGATAAGGCCGCCAACGCCGACATCGTCGTGCTTGCAACACGCGCCTCCGAACCGGTGATACGCGGCGAATGGCTTCGACCGGGAGCACTCGTCGTGAGTATCGGCGCGACGCGTCCCGACCAGCGCGAAATCGACGATACATCGTTGCTCGCAGCGTCGCGCATCGTCGTCGACTGGACGCAGCAGACGCCGTTCGAAACGGGCGATCTGCTGCGCCCGCCGCGGGCGTTGATCGAGAGCCGGCCGATAGTGGATCTATCGTCCGTCATTAGCGCCGATGAATATCGCGCCGCGGACGCCACCGACATCGTGATCTACAAGGCGGTCGGAATCGCGCTACAGGACGCGGCCGTCGCTTATCTGGCTTATACGCGCCTCCCTTCCTAAAACATCTCGTCAATGTCCTTCACCGCGGACAGATTGGAGTCACTCATGAAATTCCCTCTTACTGCGCGCATCCTTGCAGGGATGCTGCTCGGCATCGCAACGGGCGTCGCCTGTCACGCGTTGTTGCCGAGCGCCGACGCCGCTACTCAAGTCGGCGGCTATTTCTCGCTGTTCGCTGAACTGTTTTTGCGGCTTATCAAGATGATCATCGCGCCGCTGGTGTTCTGCACGCTCGTGATCGGCGTAACCAGGATCGGCGATGTTCACGCTGTCGGCCGCATCGGACTCAGAACGCTGGGCTGGTTTCTCGTCGCATCGTTCATCTCGCTCCTGTTTGGCGCGCTGATCGCCAACTGGCTTCACCCAGGTAGCGCGCTCGGCCTGCCTTTGCCAGCGGCGAACGCATCGTCCGGGTTGAATGCGAATGCATTGTCGCTGAAGGAATTTGTCGTGCATCTCGTGCCGAGCAGTATTGTCGGAGCGATGGCAAGCAACGAAGTCCTGCAGATCGTGGTATTCGCGGCTTTCTTCAGCATCGGACTCACGACGCTCGGCGAGAAGTCGCAACTCATTGTGCGCGTGCTCGATCAGGTTTCATACGTCATGTTGAAAGTGACGGGTTACGTGATGGCGCTCGCACCGTTTGCGGTGTTCGGCGCGATCGCGAATGTCGTGACGACCCGTGGCGTATCGGTCCTCATCACTTATGGCCGCTTCATGGGCGAGTTCTACGCAAGTCTGATCGCGCTATGGCTTCTGCTGATATTGGCGGGCGGCGCATTGCTCGGGCGCCGGGTGTTCGCGCTGGTGCGTTTCATGCGCGCGCCGATGCTGATCGGTTTCAGCACCGCGAGCAGCGAGTCCGTGTACCCGAAAACGCTAGAGCAACTTGAGCGTTTCGGGGTTCCGAAACGGATCGCGAGCTTCGTGTTACCCATCGGCTATTCGTTTAATCTGGATGGCACCATGATGTACTGCACGTTCGCAACGCTCTTCATCGCGCAGGCCTATGGCATTCATCTGTCATTCATACAACAGGTCTCGATGCTCGCGATTCTTATGCTGACGAGCAAAGGCATGGCCGCGGTGCCGCGTGCGTCACTGGTCGTGATCGCTGCGACGCTGGGCCAGTTGAATATCCCCGAGGGCGGGCTGTTACTGATCATGGGCGTCGATCATTTTCTCGACATGGGACGCACGGCGACCAACGTGCTAGGCAATGCTGTCGCTTCGGCGGCGGTCGCGAAATGGGAAGGCGTCCTTGCGCCGTCGTCGACCGAAGGTATTCGGGTTGGCGATGCCAGCAGCCACCACGGCGACGGATTCCGTTCGGAAGATGAAGCGGCCGTCGCGAAAGCGTGACATGAAAATCGCGCTGCGAGGATTCCGGGAAATTGAGGCCTGTCTCTCAAACAGGGCGATGTAATCCATATCGCAGACTAGAGACGCAAGTGTCATGAAAGTACGGCGGAAAACCGGCAAGTGAGCCGCACCTTCGAGGTGGCCCCTATCGCACAGGCATGGTCCGAATGCGATCGCGATGCTTCCATCGGTAAACGGCCGCTCGCCAGCTGAGAGCGGTCGCTCGAATGCGACGCACGACGGCCCGGTTCGGGTCGGTCCATGCCTTTCGCATATCTGCTGCGATCAGCGATCAGCGATCTGCGGGGCTCGCGTCGGCCCGGGTTAGGCCATGAAGCGTCATTCGCCTAGCGCATGGCTCGGCCGTTCAGACGTCGGTTCTGCTCAGCCTCCGGTCGTTGGCGACGAAGCTGAACGCTACGTCATCGGTCGTTTGCGGTCGTCCGAACGATTCCATGCCCCCGGTTGGCGCAGTTCTGCGCTCCGAAGCCACGATCGATGGGCCAAGTCCTGATTGCGAGGTGAGCGTCAACAGAGCGAAGCCGTTGATCTGAATCAATCAGACGCGGTCGATTCGACCCTATGGTGGTTTACGGGCCGAATTGATAGGTGCTAGATGGGATGTGGGCAACGTTTGGCCCGACTACCGCGCCGCGACGACTCGTAAAAGTAAGAACGCATCGCTGAGCGCGTATATCTCGACCAGGGAGGCATCATGATCCATCGTTCGCTTGCGGCGCTCGCCGCATTGTTTGTCGGCCATGCCGCGGCGACGGCTGCTCATGCGCAGACGTTGGACAAGATTGCCAGAACCAATCAGATCGTAGTTTCGTATCGAGAATCTGCGGTGCCCTTCAGTTATCTCCTGACGCCGCACAAGGCGGTTGGTTTTTCGGTGGAAGTGACCGAAGCAATTGTCGATGACGTCCGGAAGGTACTTCGAAGACCTGACCTACGTACCGTCTACATGCCTGTTACCGGGCAAAACCGAATTCCGCTGCTCGTCAATGGCACCGTTGACCTGGAGTGCGGATCGACGACAAATACATCGGCGCGTGGCAAGGAAGTCACGTTTTCGACCAACTATTTCTACGCCGGTACGCGCCTAATGGCCAAACGTGAATCACGCATCGGCGATTACGCCGATCTCGCACACAAGGTCGTCGCGACCGTCGGCGGCAGCACCAATGAAAAGGCCCTACGTCGACAACTCGACGCGCTGCATGTCGATGCAAACGTGGTACTGACAAAGGATTATGCCGAAGCTCTGAAGGAGGTTGCGGACAACAAGGCGGCGGCGCTTGCACTTGACGACGTTCTGCTTTACGGGCTACGTGCGAACGCTAGCGACCCGGATACGTGGGAAGTCGTCGGCGAAGCGCTGCAGATCGAGCCGTACGCGTGTATGGTGCGAAAGGATGACCCGGCGTTCAAGCGGCTCGTCGACGGCACGCTGACCCGGCTGATCAAAAACGGCGAGTTCGCGCGCCTGTACGCAAAGTGGTTCGAATCGCCGATTCCACCGCGCGGAGCAAACCTCAAAATGCCGATGAGCGCGGCGCTGAAGGGAAACCTGATCGCGCGCAGCGATCGCCCCACACAATGACAGGTCTCGCGCGTGTTCAACTCGCGCTGGACGGTTGCTAATGACCGCAAAGAGGGCCGCGAGCCGGCAGTGATCTTCCGCTAGCCCGAACGGCTGATGTGGGGCGGTCCCAGCCTTTCACGTAGCACTCGCTCAGCGTGAGTCGACGCTTGCCGAATGACCCGGACTCCGGTGTTCTCAAAAAATCGACCGCCCGGTAAGCGTGGTCAGCCGTTCAAGCGCTTGAACGCCCGCAAGTGAGTTGCCGTTCGCGTCGAGTCCGGGCGACCAGACGCAAACGGCCATTTCCCCCGGCAGCACCGCGACGATGCCGCCGCCCACGCCGCTTTTCGCTGGCAAGCCGACGCGATACACGAAGTCACCGGCCGCGTCGTACGTGCCGCATGTCAGCATAAGAGCGGACAGACGTTTGGCCGAACTCGCGTCGAGGATACGTTCGCCAGAGATCGGCGCGACGCCGCCGTTGGCGAGAAAGAGCATGGCCTTCGCCAGTTCGACGCAGTTCATCGATATCGCGCATTGACGGCAATACGCATCGACGACAGCCTCGGGCGGCATCTCCAGGTTGCCGAAGCTCGCCATGAAATGGGCCATCGCGCGATTGCGGTGTGCGTGCTGCAATTCGGACTGAGCCACGCGCATGTCATAGTCGATGGTCGATTCACCCGTCAACCGCCGCATGAATTCGACGAGCGCTGTCTCCGCGTTGACGAAGCGGCGGCACAGCACATCGGTGACGACCAGTGCGCCTGCGTTGATGAACGGATTGCGCGGCTTGCCCCTCTCGGCTTCGAGTTGCACGAGCGAATTGAAGGCCGTACCCGACGGCTCACGGCCCACGCGCTGCCACAACGCATCGCCCAGCAGCCTGAATGCCATCGTGCACGCGAATAGCTTGGAGATGCTCTGAATTGAAAAGCGCGTATCGGCTTGTCCCACGCGATACACGTCCCCCGAGGTCGTGACAACGGCCATGCCGAAGCTGTTGGCGGGCACATTCGCGAGTTCGGGAATGTAGTCCGCGGCGCGGCCCGCGGTGCGCCACGGTTCGATGTCGCGATGGATCTGTTCGAGGATCGCTTGATAGTTCTGGTCGGACATTGGTGGCTGCATCCAGGAGCCCTTGAGCATGGGTCGCGATGATACCGCAGCCAGGCAGTGTTAGGTGCCTCGCCCACAGTGTCGAGCACTGGGTCGGTCTCCGCCTTTCGCATCGCCCGTTGCGATCGGTGATCGATCTCGGTTCGCATCGGACCCGGTCCGGCCATTAAGAGACGGTCATCCGGCGCGTCGCTCGAACATTCAGATGGCGGCTCCCCGTCAGCAAACGGCCATTCGACCGCCGACCTCAACGCTCTCGGGCCTTAAAGCGTCCCCCGTAGGTCCCGGCGCCGCAATATTTGCGATGTGCGCGTTTAGCTTCGCTCGCGCAGAGACCTGAATCAGGTCTACCCGGTGTTGGTATTCTCGGTGAGCGCATCTGTCCTCGCAATGCAACGGGAAAACTATCAGATCTGCATTTCGAGCATTGCCGACATCAATGTTGCCGTCAATAAAATCGTGCTTCGCGGGCCCGAAAACACCCAACGTCTCTAGCGTCCGCTAGATGCCGTCATGACCTCGGGACTCGAACCCGGAGAGCAGCTGATTGCTCCCAGAAAAGCGTCGCTCATGCCTCGCAGCCCTATGCGGGACTCGACTGTTCCGCGAGCGTTTATTGACTGCCAACGCTCGCGACCCCGCCTGGACTGTAGCTTTTTGCGGGTGCTCAAAAGCGGTGACGAAGCCCTGCCGTCACGGACGTACTATTATCGTGGCCAGCGAATGGACCGTTAAACGTGGCGCTCACCTTGCTGTACGCACCGGCAAGATAGACGTCCGTTCTCTTCGAGAGAGAGTAGTCGCCAGTCAGGAATGCGGAGAGCTTATTGCCGCTTTCGCCGTTCGCGTTGACATGCCGGCCAAGATCGTAGATCGCTGCCGCCTTGATCTGAACTGCCGGCGTCGCCTGCCATGTCGTACCGAACTGGAAGACATTATCGGTGCGCGGCTCGCTGCTCGATCCGACATTGGTGTTGCCGGGATTCGTGTAGAGTTGGGTGTAAGTGCCGTAGGTGGGCGAGAAGTCCTGCCCGGCGGTCGGCGTGAAAGCGCCGTCGCGACGAGTGTAAAGATAATAGCCGTACCAAATGAGCGGCCCGGTCACCAATCCTGCGCCCGCACCGAGATTCGACTGCTTGTTGCCAGCAAAATCCTTCGCTTGCTGCGCGGTCAGTCCACCGGAGAACACGCTTCCTTGATAGTTGACACCAGCTGCATACGTCGATCCATGTGACACACTACCTGCCTGGCCGCCGAAAGAGTACGCGGCGCTAAACTTCCACTGGCCGATGTTGAGCACGTACTTTGCGGTGTTATCGAGCCGCGAGCCCGCGAGCAGCTGAACCCATACGTCACTTGCCGCTGAATTGCCCCAACCGATGGTATCGAAGGGCAGCAGCGTGTCGAACGGGACGCTGTATTGCCGGCCGAATGTCAACTGCCCGAAATTCCCCTTGAGGCCCATGAAAGCCTGCCGTCCGAATTCCCTGTTGCCTTGCAACGACACGCCGGTCGTCGGATTGAAGCCCGCCTCGATGCGAAAGATCGCGGACGTTCCGCCGCCCAGGTCTTCTGACCCGAGCAGGCCCCAGCGAGACCCATTGAAAAAACCCGGCCCGAGCGCCACGGAACTGCCGCTGGAGGTGGCACGTCCGTTGGCTGCCGTGGATCCAACCTGATTCGTCTGCCACGATAACGCCGTATCGATCAAACCGTACAGTGTGACGCTGCTTTGCGCGTGGGCTGCGCACGTGAAGGCGAGTGTAACTGCCAACGCACATGTGTTCTTCATTTATTAAATTCTCCTTTATATAATTAGGCATACGAAATGAATGTCGTATAGCGATTCCAACGACGCGGACGCCCCCAACTAATCGAAGTCGGAGCGGCGCTGAGCAGCTCCTGCGTGAATCAGCCGATGAGCCGCCCCACGGCCTCCCGATACTCGGCGACGAGGCGCGCCACGACTTCAGCGGCGCCAGGCAGATCTTTGATCAGACCGGCTGATTGGCCTAGCTCCACCTTGCCGCGTTCAATATCACCATCGAGCGCCGCCTGCCTGAGCGTGCTGCTCTTGAAAAGTGCATCGTAGGCCTCGTCATCAGCTTCGTGCTCGTCGGCGTGCAGTACGTCGTCTGCGAAGCGGTTTTTCGTCATGCGCACGGGGAGGTTTCGCACGCCGACAAGCACGGTGCCGTCGATCTCAGTGTCGAGCACGGCGTGTTTGTAGTTCTCGTGAACGCCCGACTCACGTGTCGCGATGAAGCGCGTGCCAAGCTGCACCGCATCCGCGCCGAGCGCGAGCAGCGCGGCGACGCCATAGCCGTCGGCGACACCGCCGCCCGCCACGATCGGCACGGAAAACTCCAGTACGGCACGCCGCACGGCAATCAGCGTACTCACGCCGTTTGCCGGCGGATGGCCGCCCGCTTCTGCGCCCACGACGACGAGCGCATCGACGCCCGCGGCTGCTGCCTTGCGCGCGTGCTCAAGCGTCGAAACCACGTGAATCCAATGCGTGCCGATTCGCCGAAACCGTTCGAGATGCGCCTTCGGACCGCCTTGCGACGCAAACACGACCGGCACGCGCTCCTCTTCGATCACGTCCAGGAAGAGCTCGGCCTGCGGACGATAAAGTGGCAGATTGACGCCGAATACCCCGCCGTTCGTGGCAGCCTTTACTTCACGTACGGCGTCGCGAAACGCGTCAAGATACATCGGGCCCGCAGCGATCACGCCGAGTCCGCCCGCGTTGCTCACCGCGGCCGGCAGCGCCGCGTTTGACGATGCCCAGCTCATCCCCGCCTGGATGATCGGATAGCGGATGTTTAGCATCCGGGTGAGTCGGGTCTGGATCATGGTTGGTTCCTTTGTCTCGGAGCGCCCCTATGAGGGCGGGATACGCGCACCGAATCGCTATTTCGATGCGCTGAAAAAATTCGGTGAGTTGCGTGGTTCAAAAGTGGTTGGGGCACGATCACTACACCTTGCCGTTCGCAAGCAGTCGAGCCGGAATCCCGATCAGCAGCACAATGCCGCCCACGAGAACCACGCTACCCGCGATCTGAATCCCGAGCGTCAGACTGCTGGACACGGACTTGATGTAGCCGATCATGCTTGGCCCTACGAGACCGCCGAGCGAGCCGATGCTGCTCACGAGCGCGATGCCCGCCGCCGCACTGCTGGAAGAGAGATAGCTCGACGGGATTGTCCAGAACACCGACAGGCTCGACAGATGGCCCGCCGTCGCCACTGCGAGCAGTGCGACTGAGAGGGTGAGGTCGCCGCGCACGAAGGGCAGTGCGATCAGGCTGAACGCGGCGAGCATCAGGGGGACAGCCGCATGCCAACGCCGCTCGCGTACTTGGTCCGAATGGCGGCTCACAAGGATCATCGCGACAATGCCGGCGATGGCGGGAATCGCGGCGAACAGGCCGACGAAGAGCGAATCTTGGACGCCACTGGCCTGTATGACCATCGGCGCGAAGAAGGCGATGGTGCTCGCGAGCACATACGCGCAGAACGACACCAGCCCCGCGATATATACGCGCCAGTCACCCAACGCGGAGAGCATGCCGCCGTGACCCTGTCCGTGCCCGGCACGCTCGCGGCGCTCGGCCGCGAGAAGGGCGACGAGGTTCGCTTTTTCGGCAACCGTTAGCCACGCTGCATCTTCAGGCCGGTCTTCTAGCCGGAAATAGACGACGATGCCAAGCACAATCGCGGGGAGGCCTTCTAGCAGGAACATCCACTGCCAGCCAGCGAGGCCGTGGGCCATGTGAAAGCTGTGCATGATCCAGCCGGACAGCGGCGCGCCAATCATCGTCGCGACCGGAATGGATATGAACGACAGCGCGGTCACCCGTGCGCGACGCTCGGCCGGAAACCAGAAGCTGAGATAAAGGATGATTCCGGGGAAGAAGCCCGCTTCGGCCACGCCCAGCAGCATGCGCGCAATGTAGAACTCAGTGGGTGTGCGCACGAACATCGTCGCGCTTGATACTGCGCCCCACGTCACCATGATGCGCAGCAGTGTCTTGCGCGCGCCGAGTTTCGCGAGCAGGAGGTTGCTCGGCACTTCAAACACCAGAAAGCCGACAAAGAACAGTCCCGCGCCGATGCCATAGACGAGATCGCTGAAATGCAGGTCTGTCTTGAACTGGATCTGCGCGATGCCGATGTTCACCCGGTCGATGTAGTTGATGATGTAGCACAAGAAGATCAGCGGCAGAATGCGGCGGCTGATGGTGCGGTAAGTCGATTCAGTGACGGTAGCGTCGGGGCACACATCCCCAACGGCGTCCGATACGTACGTCGTCATGTCTCCTCCTGGTGAACGCGTCTCACGCAGTGCAATGCTGCGTGAGAGTATTAAGCGTCCGCACTTCGATGAAAGGCTATTCCCTGTGATGCTTAAGCAAGCCCGAATTCGCGGATGGCATACTCGCGCAGTTTATTTTTCTGGACCTTCGAGCTTCCGGTCATGCCGATGTCGTCAAACGAATGGACGATCTGCAGATAACGTGGCACCTTGAAGTTGGCGCAGCGGCTCTTGCACCACGCGACAAGTTCCTCGCTCGTCGCCTTGGTTCCCGGGCGCAGGACGACGAACGCCGCCGCGACTTCGCCGAGCCGCGCATCCGGCACGCCGACCACTTGCGCGAGTTGTACCGCGGGATGTGAAAACAGCGTCTCCTCGACTTCGGCGGGCGCGACATTCTCGCCGCCGACACGGAACACGTCCTTCAGGCGTCCGAGCATGCGCAGGCGGCCATCGGCATCGATCACGCCGAGGTCGCCCGTGCGGAGCCAGCCGTCGTCGCTGAACGCTTTTGCCGTTTCCAGTGGTTTGTTGTAGTACCCCTTCATCACGCTCCAGCCGCGCACCTGGATTTCACCGGGCGCGTTTGTGGGCTGTACTTCGCCCGTTTCCGGCGATACCGTGCGGATCTCGATGCCCGGATGCGGCGCGGCCCAGCCCGCGACGCGCATCTCGAGCGGATCTCGCCAGTCGTTAAGCACCACGTTCGGCGACGCCTCCGATTGGCCGTATGCGCCGACCATGTACTTCACGCCCATCACATCGTGAATCTTCTGCATGATCTCCGGACCCGCCGCGGCCCAGCCACCACGCAAGTGGATCCGCTCGCGCCTGAAGTCAGGATGGCTCATCATCATCAGGAAGATCGTGTCGTTTCCGGATGTGAGAGTGCAGCGCTCCTCGTCGAGAATGGTGAGCACGGTAGCGACGTCGAATGACGGCACCGACAGCAGGCACGCGCCGGTCACGAGCGCGACGAGCAGCGACATGGTCGTGCCCGCGACATGAAAGAACGGCCGCACGCTGAAATAACGGTCGTCCGCCCGCACGCCGATGCGCTGCGCTGACGCCGCCGCGTTCAGCAGCATGTTGCGGTGGCGCAGCAGGACGCCCTTCGGAAACGAGGTCGTGCCCGAGGTGTACTGGATCAGCAGTATGTCTTCGGGCGTGACACGCTGCGCGCGCGCAGCAGCTTCGACGCGGTCTTCGGGCGTGTCGGGCAGGGCGTCGAAACGTTCGACGCCTGCGGGAATCGCACGCTCCGTCTCACCGACGAGCACCGCGCGACGTAGAAGCGGCAGCACTTCACCAGGCAGCGTTACATCGAACGCGGGCTCGACGGCGCGCAGTAACTGCGTGTAATCGATACTCAGGAACGTGTCGACATAGAACAGTACGCGCACGTCGCCTTGCTTCAGACAATAGTTCAGCTCGTCGAGCTTGAAGCGGGTGTTGACGGGAACCGTGACCGCGCCGATGGAAGCCGCCGCATAGAACAGGACAACCCAGTCGACGGAATTGCCCATCAGGATGCCGACATGCTCGCCGTGTTCGACGCCTGCCGCGATCATGCGTGCGGCGGCGCTTTGCACGCGCTCGTACAGAGTGCGGTAGTCGATCCGGACACCGTCGATGACAAGTGCTTCCGCGTCCGGCGTGGTCGCCGCGCGCGCGGCGAGGGTCGAGGGCAGAGTCACCTGCCCGGTGAGGCCGAAGCGTTCGGCATAGTTAGCGTAGGTGTCATGCATGGCGGGTTTCCTTGTCCTGTTCGGCGCTATCGTTGCTCTGGCCGAATGTCGAAATCGACTGGTTCCAGTCCGAGTCTTGCAGCAACGTGTCGATCGCGAGCATCTCGATTGCGAGGGCGCCCGCCGGATCGGTTTCGAC
Organism: Paraburkholderia sp. BGA-UO-ETr-F21; assembly: GCF_059567925.1. NCBI lineage: Bacteria > Pseudomonadati > Pseudomonadota > Betaproteobacteria > Burkholderiales > Burkholderiaceae > Paraburkholderia > Paraburkholderia sp. BGA-UO-ETr-F21. Next base: position 51,504 of record NZ_JCAQOY010000037.1, read on the forward strand.
ACCGCGATCGATGCAATCGCGCGTAAGTCGCATAGCGAGCGCCGGCGCCGCCGCGACGTCGCGCGCCATCTCGCGCACGATGCTCACCGCTTCGCTGGCGGGCACGATGCGCGACACGAGCCCCGCCTGTTGCGCTTCCTTTACGGACAGTGTGCGGCCGGTGTAGGCCATATCCTTCGCAAGCCGCTTGCCGACGATCCGCGGCAGGCGCTGCGTCGCGCCGACCGTGCCCCACAACGCCTCAGGTGTGCGAAAGCTTGCATTGTCCGTGGCGATGATGAAATCGCACGCCATCGCGATCTCCCCACCCGAGCCGACCGCCGCGCCCTCGACCAGCGCGATACACGGCTTGCCGATCTTCTCGACGGCGTCGTAGGCGGCGAACGCTTTGAGGCGCCGCGCGCGCACGTCGTCGATCGTCATGCCCTTGCGTTCTTTCAGATCGGCGCCCGCGCAGAAAACCGGGCCGTTCGCGCGCACGATCACACAATGAATCGCATCGTCGGCGCGCAGTGCGACGGCGGCGGCACGCAACTCGTCGCACATCGCCGCGTTGAGCGCGTTGCGCTGCTCGGGTCGGTTCAGGACGATCTCGGCCACGCCTTCATGGCGCTCGACGATCAGTGTTTCGATGACTGTCATGATGTTCCTTTCCAGTATTTGTTTGCCGTGCATCAGATTGCGCCGTCACGGCGCAGCGCGGCGACGTGCGCAGCGTCATAGCCGAGCCGCTCGCGCAGAACCTGCTCCGTGTGCTCGCCAAGCAGCGGCGGACGCACGACTTGCGGGTCGGCGAAACCATCGAACTTGAATGGCAGCGGCAGCGCGCCGAACGTGCCTATGGTCGGATGCGCGAACTCACTCACCATGCCGCGCGCCTTCACGTGCGGATCGGCGAGCACTTCGGCTACGTCGTTGATCGGACCGGCCGGTACACCCACGGCGTCGCAGGCTTCGCACAACCCGGCGCGCGTCCAGCCGGATATGGCCTCGGTGAGCGCGCTCATCACGCGCTCGCGATGCTCAACGCGCCCTGCGTTGGTCGCGAGTTGCGGATCGGCGGCGAGCGTAGCGAGCTTCAGCACTTTGCAGAGCGGCGCCCAGTGCTGGTCGCTGCAGGTGATGTGCACGAACGCACCATCACTGCACGCAAAGGTGGCGGACGGGACACGCCCCGGATGCTCGGTGCCGAGTCGTGGGGGCACTTCGCCGAGCGCGAAATATCGGCCCGCCGCGAGCGTGAGCAGGCTCACCTGACCGTCGAGCATCGAGAAATCGATGTGACAACCCTTGCCGGTCAGCGCGCGGCCGTTCAACGCCGACAGCAGCCCGATGGCGATCCACAAGCCCGAGGTCAGGTCGGCGATCGGCAAGCCCGGCTTCACCGGTCCGCCGCCGCGCTCGCCCGTCAGACTCATCAGGCCGCCCATCGCCTGGAAGACGGTGTCGTAGCCCTTGCGCCTCGCATACGGGCCGGTCTGCCCGAAGCCCGTGCATGACACATAGATGAGCCGATCGTTCTGCGCGCGCAGCGGGGTGTGATCCAGGCCGTAGCGCTCCAGCGTGCCCACCGGAAAATTTTCGATGAGGACGTCCGCGCCTGCGGCCAACTCGCGCACGATACGCCGCCCGGCGTCGGTCTTGAGATTGGCCGTGACCGACTGTTTTCCGCGATTGCACGCGAAGTAGTACGCGGATTCGTCGCCCACCTGGGGCTCGAAAGTGCGTGTCTCGTCGCCCGTGCCGGGTTGCTCGATCTTGATCACGGTCGCCCCCAGCTCGGCGAGGATCATGTCCGCGAACGGGCACGCAAGCACACGCGCGAGCTCGATCACGGTGACGTTGGACAGGGGTTTGATCAGCGTGGAGTTCATTTGTCGTTTGCCCGGTCTTGACGGAAGCTGCGCATCATCATGTTCGTGTCTAGCGATGCATCCAGCGCCTGTTGCAAAGGGAGATCCGCCACGCGATGGAACAGCCGCTTGGTTGCGGCCATCGCGGGCGCGTCGCACGCGGCAAGACGCCCGGCGATGCCGACGGCGGTCTCAACCAGCGTTTCATCGGCAACGACACAGTTCGCGAGACCGAGAGACAGTGCGCGTGATGCGTCGACTGCCTCGCCTAGCGAAACGAGTTCAAACGCGGTCTTGCGCCCGACCTGGCGCACGAGATTCGCCATCACGATCGCCGCCACAATGCCGTGTTTCAGCTCAGGGTAGCCGAGCATCAGGCTTTCACCCGCCACCAGCATGTCGCATGCAAGCGCCAGCCCTGCTCCGCCGCCCATTGCATAGCCGTGCACTGCGCCTATCACCGGCTTGCCGATCTGCGAGAAAACTCGGTGAAGATTGGTGGTCAGATGAGCGCGGTCAAGCGCGGCTTGCGCGGCGCCGCTGGAATCGCCCGCATTAACGAAGCCGCCGAACTCTTTGGTGTCGGCGCCCGCACAGAAAGCCTTGCCCGCGCCTGCCAGCACGATGGCCCTCACCGAAGGGTCGCGGTCGGCCGCTTGCAGCGCGTCGAGGAGCGCGCGCGTGAGTTCGTTGTTGAGCGCGTTGCGCTTCTCGGGTCGGTTCATCGTCAGCACGCGCACGGCGGCTCGGTCTTCGATGAGGAGGCAGTCAGTTGAGGTCATGGGTCGTCGGTTCGGAGCTTGGACTGGGAATGCCGCATGGGCGGCGCTTGAACAAAGATTAGGACCGATGCGTGATAAAGTCAAATAAAAATGCGTGATTTCGGCAAGCAAATGTTTGCGTTTCGATCAGTGTTAACCCGTTGTATGGCGAAAATGTGAATGCGCTTAAGTGCGCTGGTATTCCGCTGTAACCCTTTTCTGTCAAAGAACCTGCGTCGTTTTTTGGCATCGACTGGCGAACCGGTTGAGCGTCCTGCCTCATCTGAATGTAGTTGACAATGAATCATATAGATGGTTTTATGGTCCCAACAGTCAACACATTTCGACGGAACCGAACGAACCATGTCAGACCTGACCCTTTGTGAATGCTTCGCCCGCGACGGGCTCCAGCACGAAACCGATTTCATCCCGACGGCGCAAAAAGTCGCGCTGATCGACCGCTTCGCACGGGCAGGTTTCGCACGAGTGGAAGCCACGTCATATTCCAATCCGCAAGTCGTGCCGCAGTTCGCGGATGCGAGCGACGTGCTCAGGGCACTGCCGCGCATCGACGGCGTGTACTACAAGGCCACATGCGCGAACCTGCGCGCGGTCGAACGCGCGCTCGAGGACCTGAAAGCGGGAAATGGAGCGAACGAAATCAGTCTGCTCGTCTCAGCCAGCGAAGCGCATTCGCTGCGCAATCTGAAGCAATCGCGCGCGGACCAATGGAAGCGAATCGAGGCGATGGCCGCCGCGGCGCAAGGCCGCTTTCGGCTGATCGGCACCATTTCCGTAGCGTTCGGCTGCCCGTTCGAAGGCGTGATCGATGAAGCGAGCGTGCTCGCCGATGTCGAACGCTTCGCTTCGCTCGGCGTGCGCCATGTCACGCTCGGCGACACCATCGGAGTCGCCACGCAGGCTGGTACGCAGCGCCTGTTCGGCGCGATGCTGCGAGCGTTTCCCGATGTCGAGGCCATCGCGCATTTCCACGACACCCGCGGCACCGGCATCGTCAATTATCTTGCCGCGCTCGAAGCGGGCGTGCGTGACTTCGATGTCGCGTTCGGCGGCGTGGGCGGACATCCGGCAAAGGTGAAGTACGGCGGCGGCGTGACTGGCAACGTGTGCACCGAGGACTTCGTGAACGTGCTCGAGACGATGGGGGTGGCGACCGGCATCGATCTTGCCGCGATGATGGACGCATCGCTTGTCTGCGAATCCACGCTCGGCCGTACACTCGCGAGCCGCGTCGCGCGGACTGGCCTGAACCCCATGCTCGCGCGTGCATCGACGCAGACGAGGGTGGCATGAATACGCAGGTGGCACGGCCGCTCAGGATCGAATCGAGTTTCTGCATTGAGCAGGGCTTCGAGCTCGTCGACTATGGCGACGGCTGGACGATCCTCGCCTGCGACGTGGAACCGCGCCACGCCAACCGACACGGCAACGCTCACGGCGGCTTTCTCGCCGCGCTGCTCGACACGTCAATGGGACTTGCCGCACGTACCAGCGGCCGCGTCGAGAATCTTGGCACCGCAAGTCTCACGGTGAATTACCTGAAACCGGCATCCGGGCGCATTACCGCGCACGCGCACTTGCGTCGCTGCGGCCGCACGCTGGCGTTTTGCGAGGCCGAAGTCCGCAACGAAATCAATGAAGTAGTGGCAACCGCGAGCGCGGTGTTCGCTGTCGCGCCTGTCGACCACTGATGACACCCCGCATATTGAACCAGGAGACGCAAACCATGTACGAAGATGTCCAGCTCTTTATCGACGGCGAATGGAGATCGGGCGCGTCCGCGCGCACCATCGGCGTTGTGAATCCGGCGACGGAAGAAGTCATCGGCCACGTGGCGCACGCCGAAATCGCCGACCTCGATGCGGCCGTCGCCGCGGCGCAGGCGGGCTTTGACGTATGGAAGCGCACGAGTGCCTACGAGCGCGCAAATATCATGCGTCGTGCAGCCAACCTGCTGCGCGAGCGCGCCGATTCGATTGCACGGATGATGACACTGGAACAAGGTAAGCCGCTCGCCGAAGCGAAAGGCGAGGCGCTGTCGGCGGCCGATCTCATCGACTGGTTCGCGGACGAAGGACGCCGCGCTTATGGACGCATGATTCCGTCGCGCATTCCCGGCTCATATCAGCTCGTGATGAAGGAGCCGGTCGGTCCGGTTGCCGCATTCTCGCCCTGGAACTTCCCGATCAATCAGGTCGTGCGCAAGCTGTCGGCCGCGCTGGCGGCGGGCTGCTCCATTATAGTGAAAGCCCCAGAAGAAACGCCCGCCGCGCCCGCCGCGCTGATTCGGGCATTCGCCGACGCGGGCGTGCCGCGCGGCGTCGTCAATCTGGTGTACGGCGTGCCCGCCGAGATTTCCGAATACCTCGTGCCGCATCCCGTGATCCGCAAGATATCGTTCACCGGGTCGACGCCAGTCGGCAAGCATCTCGCGGAACTGGCGGGCCGGCACATGAAGAAGGCGACGATGGAACTTGGTGGTCACGGCCCCGTACTCATCTGTGATGACGCTGACGTCGACACTGCCGCTGCGCAACTCGGGGCGTTCAAGCTGCGCAACGCAGGCCAGGTGTGCACATCACCAACGCGCTTCCTTGTGGAGCGCGCGGTATTCGAGCCGTTCGTCGACAAGTTGATCGCGGCGATGTCGAAGGTGCGGGTAGGCGATGGTCTGACCGAAGGCGTGACGATGGGTCCGCTCGCCAATGAGCGCCGCTTGCGCGCGCTGCAGGGCCTGGTCGACGACGCGCTTTCGAACGGCGGCGAACTGCGCACGGGCGGCAAGCGCATTGGCCAATGCGGTTATTTCTTCGAGCCGACCCTCCTCGCGAACGTGCCGCACAGCGCGCGGATCATGCAGGAAGAGCCGTTCGGCCCGATCGCCGTGGTCAACGCTTTCGACTCCCTCGACGCGATGATCGCCGAAGCCAACCGCTTGCCCTACGGTCTGTGCGCATTCGCCTACACCCGCTCGGCGAAGCAGGCACATCGCATCGCAACTGAAGTCGAGACGGGGATGATCACCATCAACCAGATCGCAATTGCATTTCCAGAAGTGCCGTTCGGCGGCGTGAAGGACAGCGGTTATGGCACCGAAGGTGGTGCAGAAGCCATCGACGCGTATCTGAATCTCAAGTACGTATCGCAACTCGACATCTGACACACAGTCGGCGCGCCCAGCGGTCGCCGCGCACGCCGATACGCAAAACCATAAACTGGAGACAAGCAATGGACCTCGAACAGCAAGTCATGAGAAGGGTTATGTATCGCCTGATGCCTGTCCTGATCTTTTGCTACCTGATTGCGTATATCGACCGCAGCAATCTTGCGGTTGCCGCCATCGCGATGAATCGCGCGCTCGGCCTTTCGCCGACCGACTACGGATTTGCCGCTGGCATATTCTTTCTCGGCTACGTCATCTGCGAGATTCCGTCGAACATCTTCCTCTCGAAGCTCGGCGCGCGCCTGTGGATCTCGCGCATCATGCTCACGTGGGGCCTGCTCTCCGGCGCGATGGCTTTCGCCGTCGGCGCAAAATCGCTCTTCGTGCTGCGCATCCTGCTCGGCGTCGCAGAAGCAGGGCTCTTTCCCGGGCTGATCTTCTACATCTCGTTCTGGTTTCCGTCGACGTATCGGGCGCGCGCGTTCGGCTATTTTCTCGTGGCGATTCCCCTGTCGATCGTGATCGGCGCGCCGCTCTCCGCGTCGATCCTGTACATGGACGGCATCGCCGGGCTCGCGGGTTGGCAGTGGGTGTTCCTTATCGAAGCCGCGCCGCCGGTGCTCTTCTCGTTCTTCTGCTTCTTTTTCCTGACGGATTCGCCCGCCAAGGCAAAGTGGTTGGAAGACCCGGAACGCGAATGGCTTATCACCCGGCTGTCGAGCGACGTGGAACACGTCAACTCGCACGGCCGCGGCGATATCATGGCGGCGTTCACCCATCCGCGTGTATGGCTCCTCAGCCTCATTAACGTCGCGCTGATCGCGTGCAGCTACGGCTGCGTGTTCTTCCTGCCGCTTATCGTGTCCGAGTTCGGCTTCACGAAGATGCAGACCGGCCTGATCACTGCGCTGCCGTTCCTGGCGGGCGCCATCTTGATGATCGTCTGGGGCCGCAAGTCTGACCGCGCTGGCGAGCGCAAGATGCATCTGATCTTCCCCTTACTGGTAGCGGTGGTCGGCTTCGGCATGGCCGCCGAAGTCGACACGGTGACGGCCAAGATGATTGGCCTCACCCTTGCCGTGTGCGGGACCTTCGCGGCGCTACCACCATTCTGGTCGTTACCGCCAATGTTCCTGAAGGGCACGGCGGCGGCGGCCGGTATAGCGATGATCAACACCATCGGCAGTCTCGCGGGATTCGGTGCGCCGTATCTGATGGGCTATGTGAAGCAGCATACCGGCAGCTACGGCCTTGGATTGCTCATCATCGGTGCGAGCGCCCTGATCGCCGTTCTGCTCGCGCTTCGCATTCGCTCGGAAAAATTGCTGTTGCGCCGCACCGCTTGAACCGTTTATAGGAGGCAGGCACGTTATGGAAGCATTCGACTATGTCATCGTGGGCGGCGGTTCGGCCGGATGCACGATCACCGCAAGACTCGTGCAGGCTGGCAAGCGCGTCGCACTGATCGAATCGGGACCCCCGGATAATCATCCGTTCATCCACATTCCCGCGACCTTCTTTAAGGTGCACGGCACGCGTCGCATGTGGATGTACAAAACGCTGCGACAAGCGGGTGCCAACAACCGCGAGATGTATATCCCGCAGGGGCGCACGCTCGGCGGCGGCAGTTCGGTGAACGCGATGATCTACATCCGCGGCCAGCATCAGGACTTTGACGACTGGGAAGCGTTCGGCGCGCGCGGGTGGGCCTGGCGTGACGTGTTACCGTATTTCGTGAAGAGCGAAGGCAATGCGCGATTCGGCGGTCCGTTGCATGGCACATCCGGGCCGTTGAAGGTCAGCGATGCGCGCCACGTGCATCCGTTCTCACGTGCGTTCGTCGAGGCTGCGGCGCAAGCAGGCGTGCCGTTCACCGATGACTTCAACGGCGAACGCCAGGAGGGCGCGGGTCTGTTTCAGACGACCACTTTTGACGGGCGCCGGGGCAGTAGCGCGGCGACGTATCTTAAGCTCGTCAAGCAGGATCCGCGCTTGCGGGTCGTCACCGGGGCCGACGTGCTCAAAGTGATGTGCGACGGGCGACGCGCGACCGGCGTGCTAGTGCGTCATTCGAATGGGGAGGAGGAGCGTGTTGCGTGTCGCGGGGAAGTAATCGTCTGCGCAGGCGGCGCGGCGAGCCCGAAGCTTCTGATGCTGTCCGGTATCGGGCCGGCCGGGCATCTGCGCGAACTCGACATCCCTCTGACCCATGATCTGCCAGGCGTCGGCGAGAACTTCCAGGATCATCTGACTGCGCCAATCTATGGGCGCGCGCGGCATCCGCATAGCGTGCTCGGGCATGATAGGGGACTGCGTGCCCTGATGCATGGACTGCAGTACGCGTTCACTCGCTCGGGTCTTTTGAGTTCGAACGTGATTGAAAGCGGCGCATTCATCGACACGGCTAACGATGGACGTCCCGACATCCAGATTCACACGACCCCCACGCTCGTCGGCGATGTCGATCGCAAGCCGCTCGAGGGACACGGCATCACCATCGGCCCGTGTGTAGTGCGCCCGAAGTCGCGCGGCACAGTGCGGCTCGCATCAAAGGACCCTCTCGCGCCCGCGTTGCTTGATCCCCGCTTCTACAGCGATCCGTACGACATGGAGACAATGATCCGCGGCGTGAAGATCAGCCGCAAGATTATGCGTGCGCCCGCGCTGCGCGAATTGATTTCCGAAGAGTTAATGCCGAGCGCGCAGGAGGACATCAGCGATGCGCAAATCGAGGAGCATATCCGCACGGTATCGAAGACGGTGTTTCATCCGTCCGGAAGCTGCCGGATGGGCGTCGATGTGTTGGCCGTGGTCGATTCGCAACTGCGCGTGCACGGCATGAACAATCTGCGTGTCGCCGATGCCTCCGTGATGCCCGCTCTCGTGAGTGGCAACACCAATGCGACGGCCATCATGATCGGCGAGCGCTGCGCGGATTTCATTCTCAATCCGTTGATAAAAAAGGAGGAGAGCACAGTGCTGGCCAGCGGTTCCGGACTCCCTACGAAAGCTTCTCAAGCCGCGAAGCTTTGAGGAGTGTGCCAGAAGGCGGTGACCCGGCGGATTTGGGAAGTAACCGCCGATTCTGCTAATATACGTGACGTTGTCATGTACATTGGGCAGAATCGAGTGCCCCTGATCGCTGGAGGAAAAACATGGGAATGACGGTGCGAAAGGGTAAGAATTCAGCGGACGAGCGCGTTGCCCCGAATCAGGAAGGCGCGCCCGCACTGGGCGATTTACGCGACCTGGTCTCGTTTCAGTTACGTCAGTTGACCAACATTTACACCAAGGGTTCGTCGAGCGCATACGAACGCCGCTTCGGTCTGACAATGAACGAATGGCGCTGCATGGCGCTTCTGCATGGCAAGCGCGGTATGTCGATGAACCGGCTTGCCGAGCATGCGCAGTTCGATCGGGGCCTCGCGAGCCGCACGGTCCGCGGCCTCGAAGAGCGGGGGCTGCTCGCCCGAGAAGCAGACGTCACTGATGGCCGCGGCGTGGTGATTACACTGACTGCGCAGGGCAAGGCGCTAGTGTCGCAGGTTTTTCCAATCGCCGAAGAACGAAACGCGCAGCTACTTTCGTGTCTCACGCGTGCGGAGCGTGAGATGTTGCCGGGCGTTCTACAGAAGCTCACAAATCAGGCGCGCGCCATGCTCGATCAGGAGCGCGAGGAAGCGGAGTCCGAGGATGTTGCTTCCGACTCTCACGACTCACGGCAGGTTGAGGCGAGAGAACGTTTGCCAGTGTAAAGAAAGCAGGCTCGTAGGGAAAACACCGCGCTGCGCTGTCGCAAGTAAGCAGTATTCGGTCGCCGTACGCCCCCGATCGTTTCATCCCGCCGGCAGTTTTTCTGCGGGTCGTCGTTCATTGTCACCTTAGTAGGTCCTCGGCCAGGGCGTGAGGTGGCCCGATGTTCGCTTCGTTGGCCAAACTGCTTCGATTGCGTCGCCGGCTCGGGCTGCGCCTACTCACGCCGGGCCGAAAGCGCAACAATTGTCGCATCGTCGGCGCTATCGAGCGTGCGGCCACGTTTCGCGCTATCAGAAGACGATTTAAAGCAGGGTGAGTTTAAGAAAGCGTGCGACTGCTTTGCCTTGGAAGCGGCCGTCGGAGCATTTCCGGCTCGAACGGCGGAAACGGGTCGGTGACGGTCCGCCGCGAGTCGATCTCTGGCGAGCAACCTATCCAATCAGCATCGGACCGTGACCGGCCATCTACGGCCGTTCGCCCGAATTGTGTACGAGCCGCCCGAACGACGACTTCTACCTGTATTCCTGACGTTCGAGTCAGAAAGGCGGGTTGGTCGATCACGCCTTGTCCAGCGAGCGCCGTATTACGCGCCACCCCGCGAAAACGGGGCGCTTCTTCCCCCTCAATTTCCTTCGAGGATGTCGGGATCGATGTAGCCCGGGACTGCGAGAGAAAGCGTCGCTTTCAGCGCCCGGGCACCGGCATCCGCCAGCACTTCGCTCTCGCCCGCTTCGAGCGCGTCGCACGTCTGCCGGACGACATCGACGGGATTCGCCTTTGGAACGTCGAAATCCTTCGTGAGATCCGTATCCACGAAGCCGACGTGCAAGCCCAGCACGCGGATGTTCCTTTCCTTCAGAAGGGCTCGCACGTTGTTGGTGAAGCTCCACGCCGCAGCTTTCGACGCCGCATACGGCGCAAGAGTCGGCACAGTACGCCAGGTGACGTCGGAAAGCACGTTAACGATAGCGCCGCTGCCGTCGCCGGGAAGCCGGGGCTCGAAAGCGCGAGTCACTCGCACGACGCCGTAGTAGTTCGTCTCGAAGATGCGGCGAGCGTGATCTTCCGCACTGCCGGCAAGTGGCGACCCGGTGATTTCCGCGATTCCTGCGTTATTGATGAGTATGGTGACATCTGGCGCGGCTTTCGCGGCCGCCTCGACCGAAGCGAGGTCCGTCACGTCGAGAGCGATGGGAACGAAGCCGGGCTCGCTGAAAGCCGCCGGATTGCGTACGCCCGCGTACACCTTCGCCGCGCCGCGGGCAAGTGCCTCGCGTGCGAATGCAAGGCCCAGTCCGCGGCTGGCGCCGGTCACAAATACAATGGAGTTCTCGATCTTCATTTCAATCTCCTTGGTAAGTATGGCGTAACGAATCACGGCCGGAAAAGCGAGCGCCTGGCGCGAACGAACTCCCCAACCGTCTGTGGTGCCTTCCCGGTAACCTGTGCGATCACGTGGTCGGAACCTTTGAACACACCGTTCTGATAATCGACGGCGACTTCAATGAAGTGCTGGATCGCGAACTCGGGAAGATCGTACTTCTGCAAATGCGCGCGGTATTCGTCGAGCGTTGTTGGGCGATAGACGATCCTCCTGTCGATGACCTTGCTTATTTCGTTCGCGATGTCGCTGTGATCCATTTCGACGGGACCGCACAACTCATACGCCTTGCCGACGTGCTCCTGCGGCTGCGTGAGCACGGTAGCGATAAAACGGGCCTGGTCTTCCGCTGCGATCGGTGCATGGCGCCCTTCGCCGTACGGGAGTGCGATCTGTCCAGCCTTGACGATGGTGTCGAGCACCCACGGGAAGATCAGCCATTCGGAGAAGAATGTCGGGCGGATATGAATAGTGGGCACGCCCGACCACTCCAGTAAGCGCTCCGCGATCCAGTGATCGCGCGCGGCATGGCTCTTCGCGTTTTCGCGCGCGGATATCTGCGACATCTCCACCACGACTTCCAGGCCGGCGCGGCGCGCGGCATCGGCGAAATAGGCGGTGCCCTGGATGAAACCCGGGCGCACCGGATAGCAGAGATACGCACCCGTGACGCCCGAGGTGACGCGAATCAGATCGTCGTGATTGAGCAAATCGCCTACTACTACTTCGGCGCCGGCGGCGCGCAGCGCAGCGCTGCGCGCGTCTTCTATGCGTACCATGGCGCGCACCGCGTGCCCGGCTTCGAGCAGGTTGTTGACGGTATAGACGCCGGTCTTGCCCGTGGCGCCGGTAATGAGGTACTTGCGTTGCTGCATGATGATGCTCCATTTGCGTAGGTTGAGTGATACTGCGTTAAGCCGTACGACACGGCAGATTTTCTGCCTGCCTCGCTGTGTGCATATGCACATATTGAGGCGAACGAGCGCGTCGTTCCATGTGTCCGTTTATACCTTGATCGCTGCGGCCTGTTGCCAAACTTCGCCCAGCAGCGACGCCACTATGCGGGGACGTCCCGCACCACCTCCGTCAACTCGCCAGAATTCATCTCATAGAAGAAGCCGTAGAGCTTGACCTCCTTTGGGACAGCCGGGCTGGCACGAAGCAGTTTGACATCGTGTTTGATCGACTCCTCGAAATGTGAAATGGCGAGGCTATCCTGATCGAACAATGTTGAGATATCTGCGTGGTGGTGATCATGGAACTCGTCGACAAGAGTCTCCGGCGTAAAAGCCGTCGCGCCGCAGAACGAGTGATGCACCACCACGACGTTTTGTACTTTGAAAAGATAGTCCATCGTCGCGACCGATTGAAGAGCCGAAAAGGCACGGCCACCCGCGTTCGACACTGCGAACAGCGTCCGCGTGTTGCCGATCCGGTTGCCGGCTTCGTCGAGAATGTTTTCGCCCGGGTAGACCTCGTCGCCGAAATAGTCGGCGACAGCCTGCGGTATCTCGGATGCCCGCGGATCAAAGCAGTGGATCACGATGGTCTTCATCGGGATGAACTGATTGAATCCCTGGAAGGCGGTTCGATCAAACCATGCCGGGTCAAACCATGGTTGCGTCCTGAATTCGAATTCGGTGTATTTGGTCATTTGGCTTGCTCCACGTTGTACGGTCTTTGCGCTTAAACGAAGGCGGCGTTCGGGTACTGCTATCGCTACCGAGTATAGGTTTGTCGAACCGCGGCACAAATGACGTTCAGCCCTCGATTTCTGCCAGCAACATGGATGCTCGAAGCACCGCTCATTCGTCAAACGGCGCCCAGTCCAGCACGACCGGTGCATCCACGATTGTGAGCGGCGATCGGTTGTGTGCAACGCGGGAGCAAATGTGAAACCAGTGCGGGTACGGCTGCTTGCAGTCGACTTCGTGATTGAGCATTTCGTTGAAAGCGCGCTTGAAGTTCCGGCGGGGATATCGTCGTAGCACTTCGGCGACGTCTGCTGGGTCGAGCTGCGCGCCGGCCACGCCAGAGACGTCATACGCCAGGCCCAACTGCATAAGGCGGCTGGTGTCCCCCCTGAAATGATTCATATCCCACGTATGCAGCGCGATGTTGTCCCAAACATTCTGTGCACGATCCTTCGATACGCCTTGTTCAACAAGGAACATCCGCGCTGCACTCGCACCTTCAATTTCGAAGCGGTGAGGACCGGGGGCATGATCGGTAAGTCCCAGATCGTGCAGCACGGCTGACAGGAACATCAGCTCACTATCCACCTTCGTTCCTTCTTGTTGCGCGAACAGCTCACCAAACCAGTAGCATCGCATCACGTGGTTGAACAGCGCCTCGTTCGAGACCGAGCGCGCAAGCGCCTCAGCCTCGCGGACAATCCTGCTGTCCGGTACCTTGATATCTGAGATCACGAGAATGTCCTGGCTGACTGACGTCAAAAATGGTCAGCCGAGTATAGGCTCACGAACCGTTCCGCGATTGACATCCACACCTCGTTTTCTGCCGATTGGTAGCGTGCGGGCCGTCCCGCAGGCACGGTGCGAATTGCGTGAGCCCACGTCGAACCATCCTTCCTCAAGCCGCCCAGTCAGGCCGGCCTATCACAGCGGCGGCAGAAAACGAGGGGGAATTGTCATTGCCGCCGCACGCCAATGCCGATAGCCTGTCGCCAGGACGCGACGCCAAGCCAAGTTCTCCCGGCGGTCTTGTCGTCGTGCGTGCCGGCGGGCCTCGAAGGTGGCTGGCTGGATCGGCGATCCGGGAAACTGAAACTCGCCACACCTCGACGCCTCAGGCAAATGGCTCAGATCGACACATCGGACGGACAAGTACCTCGCAAGGTTGTCATCGTCGCTTATGAGGGTGCCAAGCTGATGGACATATCCGGTCCACTGCAAGCATTCAGCGACGCCTGCTTTGAAGATGGTCGCCCCGCCTATCACGTCGTTCTTGCCTCCGAGGCGGGGGGGCCGGTCTCCACCGATACTGGCGTCAAGCTGGAAACCGTACGGCTCGACGACGCGGTGATCGACTCCGTCGACACGCTGCTCGTTGCCGGCGCCGACCTGATCATGCCCGCTGCCGCGACTGCATCGCTTCGGGCGAGGCTCGTGAGTTATCTCGACCGGCCTCGTCGGCTCGGCTCCGTCTGCACGGGCGCGTTCGTCCTCGCCCAGTTGGGCGTTCTGGATCGCCGCGATGCGACGACACATTGGGCTGCGTGCAGCCGGCTCGAGGACCAGCACCCGACCATCAACGTCAAGCCAGACGCGATCTTTGTCACCTCCGGTCATATCTGGACATCGGCCGGCGTCTCCGCTGGGATTGACATGGCGCTGGCAATGATCGAGGACGATCTGGACCACCTGGCGGCGCTCAATGTGGCGCGCGGCATGGTTCTTTTTCTCAAGCGACCCGGCGGTCAATCGCAGTTCAGCATAGAACTGCGTCAGCAGATGCGCGACGCGCGCGGTCGGTTCGACGACCTTCACGATTGGATTCGAACCCATCTCGAAGCGGACTTGTCGATTCCTGCACTCGCGGACGCAGCGCGAATGAGCCCACGCAACTTCGCTCGTGTCTATCTTCGCGAAACCGGGGAAAGCCCTGCGCGGGCCGTCGAGAAGATCCGCATAGAAGCGGCCAGACGCCTGCTCGAATCCGCGCGCGATCCTATTCAAGTCATCGCGCGTCGGACCGGTTTTGGAGATGACGAACGGATGCGCCGGGCATTCGCAAAGGTTTATGGCGTGTCTCCGCAGGACTATCGCAGCCGCTTCGGTCAGCCGAAGTCTTGACCCGAAAACCGCCAGAGATGCCTTCTCCGTCGGAGCGAACGAATGTCCCTGGACGAGGGCTGTTTGTCGTTGCCGCGAAAGACAGGGTGAACTATTTTTTCGACTCAGACTTTTGAGGAGAATATATGAACCCCCCTGTCATCATCGGAGGCATAGCTGCGCCGGACTCGGAGCTCGTCCGCGCAGCGGCCGCTCTCGTCGAGCAAGCCCATTCGAAGCCGTTCCTCAATCATGTCCACCGGACATGGTGGTTTGCTGAGTTCATTGGTAAAAAGCGGCAGATGAAGTATGACCGCGAGCTGGTTTATCTTGCGTCGCTGCTTCACGACCTGGGTTTGTCGGAGGATTACATTGCGGATAAGCGTTTTGAAGTGGATGGTGCCGACGCCGCGAGAAGATTTCTGCATGTGCACGACTATCCGAAGACGAAGGTGGACATCGTCTGGGATGCCATCGCCCTTCACTCGTCCGCCGAAATCGCCGATCGCAGGGAACCGGAAGTCGCGCTCGTCCACTTCGGCGCTCACGTCGACGTCCTGGGGCTCAGGATGGATGAGATCTCGTCGCAGCTGATCGACGACACGCTCGCGCTCTACCCGCGGTTGGGCTTCAAGAGGGCGTTCACGGAGGCGCTAGCCGAGGTTGCGAGACTTAAACCACACACTGCCATCGGAACAGGTCTTGCCGACGTTGGACGTAGCCTTGTGCCTGGTCTCCAAATTCCCAACGTTTGCGACCTGCTCCTTGCGGCACCTTTCGAAAGCTGAGCCTTTCGCGTGACCTCAATTCCACCAAGGCCGCAGAAGCAGGCGCTTTCTTCACCGACATGCGGGTGATCTATTGCCGGCAATGTTGGCAGGTTGCACGCACAGCGCTGAATGAGCAGTCCGGCATTCTGTGTGTTGATCAAGGACTCTCATGTTGCGGCAGTGCTAGCTTTTCTGGGTGGGCCGCTTGCCACTGAAGTTACGTCCGCCCTTGTTGCCGCATCTGGGGACGTCGGATGCAGTCGGCGCCAGACGGCTTTCGCGCTGCGATCGACGATCGACGATCGACTGCATGGGTTCAATCGAAAAGATCTATCCGGACAAGCGATGGAGCAGTCGTCACACTTCAGCATGAGGCTTTACATATTGGCTTCACCGCCTTTGTCACCGTCACCCCTTGGCGGTCATGGAGCCATTTTGAGCGACGACTGTCGAATGCCCAGTTTCCATCGATGCCTCGCAGCCATGTCGGCTATAGCGAAACGCCATACCGGAACATCTTTCGGAGCAAAAATGAAACGCCGAGGTGGAGGTCGGTCGGACCTAGGCGAATGTCGGATGAGCCATCGGGAGCAGACGTTAGAGTCACTGCTCTACGAGCGACCGCAATGGGTCGCCTGCGGTCCGACGCGAGCCGACCTTGGCAAGCAGTCTATGCAATTGGCATGGGACCGTGGTCGGCCATTAGGAGCCATTCGCCGGCAGTTGCTCACAGCTCTTCCGATGTCTGCTTTGCGTTACTGAACGGCCACTTATCGCAATGTGCGTGTGGTCGCGCTTTGTTCTTGCCCGGCCTAAAACCTGTTTCCTTGCAAGCCGGCCTGAAGTGTCGCGAAGGTCTGGAAGGCGGTGCAGTCGAAGTGCAGCGGCGTCACACGAAATGCGCGTCGACACAACGGCGGTCGTTTCGCAATTGAGCGCCGTCTACGCGCGGTGTCCCTGCGCACGCTTTGCGGTCGCTAAGTGCGACTGAGCGCGATCCAAGGCAGGCCGGGCAGCAGGCCCGTCATCGCTGCACCGACGCAGCCGGAGAACATTGTCTCCACGCCCAGGTTCGCGCCGCGATTGATGCTCGACAAAGCGAGCGTGGGTGCTGCGGCCTTCATCAGACTTACGCCTGCCTGTGACCCTCACTCATAGGATCACAAGACGCCTTCTTCGCTCGGTTTCGTTTGCTTAAAGTGACACCACTGCAGCAGCTTTGCTTCTGTCTCGCTGCTGCAAGCACAGTTACTTCGCCACTTTAGTCAACGACAACCTTGGGAAGAAATCATGAAATCGCTCATCAAAGCTGTTGCAGTCGCCGCCGCCTTTGCCATCCCCGCAGCATCGTTCGCTCAGTCGAATGATCAGATCAGCCGTGCGCAGGTTCGCCATGAGCTGGTACAACTCCAGAAGGCTGGATACCGTGCCGGCCAAGGCGATCAGGCGTTCTATCCGGCGCAAATCGAGGCCGCCACTGCACGTGTGGCTCCGGAGGAAAAGTCCGCGAGCGGCTTTGGCGGTGTAAGCAGCGGTTCGTCGGCCAGTGGCGCACTGGCGACCAACGGCGTCCGGTCTCTGTATTCCGGCCGTTGATTCAACGCCGCGAACGATGTCACGACCAAACGAACGGACCGTGACGCGCCCTAACCGATTGCCGAGGCGAAGCACTGACTACATAGCCGTGTCGTCATGACAGCGTTGCCGGCAATTCACGACTCAAATTCACAGCTCACCTATCACGCAACGGGAGAACGACATGAAAGTACTGATGGTTTTGACCTCGCACGCTCAATTGGGCAACACGGGCCGCGAGACCGGCTTCTGGCTGGAAGAACTCGCGGCACCTTACTACACGTTCAAGGACGCGGGCGCCGAGATCGTGCTGGCCTCGCCGCAGGGCGGTCAGCCGCCGCTCGATCCGAAGAGCAACGAGCCGGCCAATCAGACCGACCAGACACACCGCTTTGAAAACGACGCGGCGGCCAAAGCGCAACTCGCGGCAACCGTGCGCCTCGACAGCGTCTCCCAGGCGGACTTCGACACGGTGTTCTATCCCGGCGGCCATGGCCCGTTGTGGGATCTGGCCGAAGACCCGCATTCGATCGCGCTGATCCAGTCGTTCATCGCCGCCGGCAAACCCGTTGCACTCGTGTGTCATGCACCGGGCGTACTGCGCCACGTCACCACGGCGGACGGCAAGCCGCTGGTCGAAGGCAAGAAGGTAACGGGCTTCGCGAATTCGGAAGAAGCCGCGGTCGGCCTGACCGATATCGTGCCGTTCCTCGTTGAAGACGAACTGAAGGCCAAGGGCGGCATTTATTCGAAGACCGTCGACTGGGCTCCGTATGTAGTCACCGACGGGCTGCTCATTACCGGACAAAACCCGGCTTCGTCGTCCTCCGCTGCCGCCATTCTGATGCAGCACCCGGCGTTCGCCGCCCAATAAAAGCCGCCTGTCTGCCGACGCGCGTTGCCTCCGGGCAGGCGCGCGGCGTTTTCACCAGAGAGCCAGTTAGCTGATCGCGCAGGATCGCCATGATCGCGCGCAGCCGGCTCGATCAGCCCGTCGCAATGCGCGACCTGGGTCCATTCGGGAGCGAAAAGAACATGGAATATCCTTCACTCTTCACGTCGCTCAAGCTCGGGCGACACATCTTGCGCAACCGTATCGTGCTGCCGCCGCTGACGCGCCAGAGAGCGGCCCAGCCCGGCGACATACCGACCGCATCGAGCGCGCTCTATTACCGCCAGCGCGCCGGCGCGGGCTTCATGATCAGTGAGGGAACGCAGATAGAACCGCGTGGTCAGGGCTACGCGTGGACACCCGGCATCTACAGCGACGAACAGGTCGAAGGCTGGGCTCGCCTGACCGACGCAATACACGCTGAAGGCGGCGTGATCTTCGCGCAGCTGTGGCATGTGGGCCGCGTCTCGCATACCGCGTTGCAGCCCCACGGCGCAGCGCCGGTTGCGCCTTCGCCGATCGCGGCACAGAAGGTCAAGGCGTTCATCGAGACCGGTCCCGGCACCGGCGCGCTGGTCGAACCATCGGTGCCACGCGAGCTGAGCGTCGCCGAGATCCGCGAGTTGGTCGGCCTCTACGCAAAGGCTGCGCAGAACGCGCTGCGTGCGGGCTTCGATGGTGTCGAGATTCACGCGGCCAATGGCTACCTCGTGAATCAGTTCATCTCGGCACACTCGAACAAACGTGAGGACGAGTACGGCGGCTCGCTGCACAACCGCTTGCGCTTTCTGCGCGAAATCGTCGGGGCGGTCGCCGCGGTGGTCGGGCCTGAACGGCTGGGGGTGCGCTTCACGCCGTTGTTCACGAGCACCGATCAGGATCGCGTGTACATCGGCCTCGTCGAAGACGATCCTCATCACACGTATATCGAGGCAATCAAGGTGCTCGAAGCTGCCGATGCGGCCTATGTGTCAATAGCGGAAGCCGACTGGGATAACGCCCCCGATCTGCCGGCGGCATTTCGCGAGGAAGCCCGCCGGGTGTTCAGCGGCCGCATCATCTATGCGGGTCGCTACACGGCCGAGCGCGGCGCGCGCCTGATCGAAGCGAACCTTGCGGACCTGATTGCATTCGGCCGCTCGTACATCGCGAACCCGGATCTGCCTGAGCGCATCGCGAACGGCTGGCCGCTTAATGCCGTGAATCCGGCAACGTTGTATGGCGGCGGGGACGAAGGGCTTACGGACTATCCGGCCTACGCGGAATCGTTGTCCGTTCAGGCAGACGAGGTGATCGCATGAGCAAGGAAATCGGAGCGAGCCATCGCCTGTGCGATCAAGCAGCCCGACGACGTCGACATCGACGAGATCGTGCTTCGTCCCACGAGCCAGGAGTTCTGAGCGAACGCTGACCTACACTTTCCAGCGACAGGGCCACGCGGAAGACATTCTGCGGGGCCATCACCAAATGCGGCGCTTCATACGAGAGCGGTTTCGACGGGTTCGTATGAAGCGCCGCTAGTCGTCGTGGCATAACCTGGATATTTTGCTGTGATAGTGTTCGCATTCCCGGTCGAGCCAGGCATGCCCGGGCCGTCAGTTGGCTGGTCGTAAGCTGCCTCGCGACGATGCCCGGCACGTCCGCTCGCCCGCCTGAACGTTCGTCGTTAACCGAGACACTATGTCCAGAAGACCCTCTGCCGAGCAGCGACGCGAACTTGGTGCGTTTCTTTCAATCCGCCGCGGCCGCCTGCAACCTGCCGAATTTGGCCTGCCCGACGGCCCCCGCCGTACCCCCGGCCTGCGCCGCGAAGAGCTCGCCGTACTCGCGGGCGTCAGCGTCAGCTGGTACACCTGGCTCGAACAGGGCCGCGACATTCAACCGTCCGCCGATGCGCTGCGCAGAATCTCGCGCGTGCTCAAGCTCGACAACGTGGAATCGGCACATCTGTTCGCGCTTTCATCGCGCGAGCTTTCGCAGGTAGCAACCGGGAGCGGCGGCGTCACCGAAGGCCTCGAACGACTGGTTCGCTCGATCAACGTTCCGGCCTATGTCCGCAACACGCGGCTCGACATCCTTGCGTGGAACGATGCCATTGCCGACCTGTTCGTCGACTATGGATCGCTGGAGCCCCACGAGCGCAATACCTTGCGCCTGCTGTTTCTTTACAAACCCTATCGCACGCTAATTCTCGACTGGGAGCAGATGACACGCGGCATGATCTCCGCGTTCCGCGCCGCGCGCGCGCAGGCGCCAGATAAGGCGCCCTTCGATAGCCTCATCGACGAGCTCACTGAACTGAGCTCCGAGTTCAGCGACTGGTGGCAGGACACCGAGGTCAAAGGTTTCGATGAAGGCGACAAACGGCTCCGTCATCCAGCTGGTGGCCACATCGAATTCACTTACGTTGCGTTGACGCCCACCGGCAGACCGGACCTGTCGCTCGTGACTTACATTCCTCGACACTCTGCCAGTGAGTCCGACTCATAGGATCACAAGACGCCTTCTTGACCCGCCCCGGTTTGCATAGAGTGACACCACTGCAGCAACGTTCCCGCTGCTCGTCACTCCACTTAATCGAGGCAAACATGTCGAACCTGAACCTTCCCACCGCCATCGGCGCAACGTCGCGCAATCCCGCAACCGGCGAGTTCATCGCGCACTATCCGTTTCAGACTGCCGACGAAGTCGAGCGCATGCTGGAGGACAACGCCGCGGCGTACCGGCTGTGGCGCGCGACGCCCATGGCTGTGCGCGTGGAAAGTTACCGCCGCTTGGCCGCGACGTTGCGCGAGCGCTCGGAAGCGTTGGCCGCGCTGATTACTCAGGAGATGGGCAAGACGCTCGCCGCCTCACGCTCGGAAATTGCCAAGTGCGCCAGCGCGATCGACTGGATCGCAGAGCATGGTCCCGCATTTCTCGCCGACGAACCGGCGCCCGTCGAAGGCGACGATCAGGTCCATGTTTCCTATCTGCCGATCGGTTCCATCCTTGCCGTGATGCCGTGGAATTTCCCGTTGTGGCAGGTGATTCGGGCATCGGGCCCGATCATGCTCTCGGGCAACGGCTTCATTCTCAAGCATGCAGCCAATGTGATGGGCTCGGCGTACGCGTTGCAGGACGCTTATGAAGCCGCCGGCTTTCCAGTCGGACTCTTCGCCAACCTGAATGCCGATAATGAGACCGTGGCCCACGTGATCGAAGATCCGCGCGTTGCCGCCGTGACGCTGACCGGCAGCATGCGGGCCGGGTCCGCCGTTGCATCCACGGCGGGCCGCGCGTTGAAGAAGACGCTGCTGGAACTCGGCGGCGCCGATGCCTTCATCGTATTGGCCGATGCGAACATCGACCTGGCCGTGAAAGCGGCCATCGAGGCTCGCTTTCAAAACGCCGGCCAGGTTTGTCTCGCGGCCAAGCGGTTCATTGTCGAGCGGCCCGTTGCAGACGAGTTCACGCGCAAGTTCGTGGGCGCCGCGCGTCAGGTCGTGGCGGGCGATCCGCACGATCCGGCAAGCACCATCGGGCCGATGGCGCGCGCCGACTTGCGCGACGAACTTCACGGCCAGGTGCAACGCACAATCGAAGCAGGCGCGACGCTGCTGCTCGGAGGTAGCAAGGTGGAAGGCGCCGGGAATTACTACGAGCCGACCGTGCTCGCGGATGTCGCCCCTGGCATGGCTGCTTTTGACGAAGAAACCTTTGGCCCGGTCGCCGCAATCACGGTTGCCGACGACGCCGAGCACGCTATCGAACTTGCCAACACGAGCGACTACGGTCTCGGCGGCAGCCTGTGGACGAGCGACGTCGCCCGTGCGCAGCGAATCGCACGCCGGCTTGAAACGGGCGGCGTCTTTATCAACGGCTTCTCCGCCTCGAATCCGCGCATTCCGGTGGGCGGGGTCAAGAAGAGCGGATACGGCCGTGAACTGTCGCACTTCGGTCTGCGCGAGTTCACCAACGCTCAGGCGGTGTGGGCCAAAACCGTCGATTGATCCGACGTTCCCAGGTTCGCCGATCACCTCGCGTATCGATAAGGCATCCAAAACATTCGTGCCGGCTTTCGCATGACCCGTACGCTAACGGGTCATCAGCGGCAGCCTGCAAGCTGAACCATTGCAACCAATTGTCCAATCAACGTTAACTTCTCGAGTCGAAAATGAAAACTATCAACAACATTCGCCGTTTTGCCGCAGCCTTGACCATTGGCGTCAGCGCATTCGCCACGCAGTTCGCCGAAGCCGCACCTGTCAAGAACATCGTCCTGGTTCACGGCTATTTCGCCGACGGCTCGGGCTGGCAAGCCGTGTCGAAGATCCTCGCGCGGGACGGCTATAAAGTCTCGGTGGTTCAGGAGCCCGAGACCTCGTTTAAGGAAGACGTCGCCGCGACTACGCGTATCGTCGATGCGCAGGACGGTCCCGCAATCCTCGTCGGCCATAGTTATGGCGGAGCGGTGATTACCGAGGCGGGCAATAATTCTCGCGTAGCGGGCCTCGTCTACATCGCCGCGTTCGAACCGGACGCTGGCGAAAGCCTCAAGGACCTGACGACGAAAATGCCGGCCGCGACAAAAGCCATCAAGGCAACCGACGATGGCCACCTCTACTTCGACGCAGAGCACTTCAGAGCCGACTTCGCTGCTGATGTAGCCGCCGCGGAGGCGGCATTCATGGCGAGTTCGCAGGTCATGCCGGCGCATGAATCGTTCACCGCGCCGGTGAGCCAGCCGGCATGGAAAACGAAGCCGAGCTGGGCCGTCGTGGCAACTCTGGACCGAACTGTAAATCCCGATCTTGAGCGTTGGATGGCGCGCCGCGCGAAGAGCACGGTCGTGGAGGTTCCGTCCAGCCATGTTGCCTACCTGTCGCATCCAGCAGAAGTCTCCCGGGTGATCGAGCGGGCGGCTACTGCAACGGGCAGCCGCTGAGGGGCTCGGGCCGGCTACTGGTGCGTCGCTAACCTGGACGAGCCGCGTGCCAGGACGCAGCGGCCGACCGGCGACCGCTTCTCTTCTATCACAAGACGCCGGCCGCCTGGCGTCGAACGGCCGATAAGAGTCGGGGCCGAAAAATAGAGCCGAAGTCGCCGGCGATGCGTGCGCGTCACGAGTGATCTTCGGCGACCGGCCAGGAAGCGACGTTTAGTTGATGACGCGGTCGGACATTCGAGCGTCAGCTTCATTTCGTAACCGGCCATCAAATCTTGCTCGCGCCCGAAGTCTCCACCCTTTCGCGTCTGACGTGACGATGGCGCCGAACCTGGTGATTGTCGACAAACAATGAAGCAGCGATCCAGACCATCATCCAGTTCGCTGCGTCTGCGTCGCCTTACTTTTGTACGAACGCCAGAAGATCGGCGTTTAGCGTGTCGGCATTCACGGTAAGCATGCCGTGCGAGAAGCCGGGATATGTCTTGAGCGTTCCGTTCTTCAGCAGTTTGATTGACTTCAAAGCCGCATCCGCAATCGGTACGATCTGGTCGTCTTCGCCATGCAGCACAAGCGTTGGAACGGTGATTGCCTTGAGGTCGTCAGTCTGGTCGGTTTCGGAGAACGCCTTGATGCCCTCGTAGTGCGCGAGGGCGCTCCCCATCATCCCCTGACGCCACCAGTTCTGGATCACGCCCGGATAGACTTTGGCGCCCGAGCGGTTGAATCCGTAGAACGGGCCAGTGGGAACGTCGAGAAAGAATTGTGCGCGATTTTCGGCGAGCGCTTTGCGAAAACCGTCGAAGACTTCAATTGGCAGTCCCTCGGGATTGTCGGCGGTCTTGACCATCAGCGGCGGGACGGCGCTGACCAGTACCGCCTTGGCGACGCGTCCAGACGGCTGGCCGAATTTCGCCACATAGCGGGCGACCTCGCCGCCACCGGTCGAGTGACCAATGTGGACCGCATTTCGCAAGTCCAGCGCTTCGACGACGGCAAACGCATCCGATGCGTAGTGATCCATATCGTGGCCACTCGGCACCTGAGCAGAGCGGCCATGGCCACGGCGGTCGTGTGCCACCACGCGATAGCCTTTCGATACGAAGAACAGCATCTGCGCGTCCCAGTCGTCGGACGAGAGCGGCCAGCCGTGGTGGAAGACGATCGGCTGTGCGTCCTTCGGACCCCAGTCCTTGTAGTAGATCAGCGTGCCGTCTTTGGTTCGCAAATAGTAGTCGTCTTGGCCATGACCGGTTGCGCTGTGTCGGCTGGAGCCAGACTTACCGTTCCCCGATGCAGCCGCGCTAGCTGGGACAGCGGTGGCCGCAGCCACCGCACTCGCAACGCCGACGGTTGCGGATAGCAGCTTGCGTCGGGAGACCTTTGCTCCCTCGAAACCAGATTCGATCTTCATTATTTCTCCGTTTGCCATGTGTGTTGAAAGGGCTGACAGACCGTCTTCACCCTACGTGGAACCGTACCGACGTTGAATGCTCGCTGTCCTTGTCATGTGCTTAAAAATCCTTAAAACCTGTCGCGAGCGAGTTGTACATTGGCCTCGGCAATTGAAGGTCTGCCTAAAATTTGACCCGCCTGAGAGCCGACTTCTGTGACCTGCAACGCGCCGGCGCACCCGGCGACGCCGTGCGAGACATGTATCTCGGGCAACCTGAGGCAGCCTTACAGCGCGAGCAGATTTGGGCCTGCCAGCGGTGCGCCGAACTGCTGGATCCGGCCGCCCTCCGCAAGTCCACCGAGATCAATTGGGCAAAAGCCTGTTGACGATAGAATCGACGCGACAATCTTCTTTGCTTCGCCGTCGTCGCTGCAGATAAACATGACGCGGCGCCCACCTGCTTCAGAAGGGTCGCGCTCGAGCACTTTGAAATATAGCGTGTTTAGCGCCTTCACGATTCTGGCACCGGGCAGCATGTCGGCGACTATCTCGCTTGAGGTTCGGCTACCAAGGTCTGCACGACGGAAGTCCGGCGCATAGGTGAGCAACGCGTTGGTTGCGTCGACGACGATCCGCCCGTTCCAATCGATGCCTTTTTGCTGGAGTGACTGAAGCTGTGTCCACGGCAATGCTAGTACTACGACGTCGGCCTCGGTCGCGACTTCGACCGGCGCCGCCGAAGCGCGCGGGCCTAACGACTCTATCAGGCCGGCCAGTGTCTCAGGGCCGCGCCGGTTGCTCAAGATGACTGAGTGCCCACTACGAAGCAGATGTTTCGAGTACGTCTGGGCGAGATGGGCTGCACCAATGAAGCCGACTTTCATGAAATGCTCCTCAAAGATCTGCGATTCGTCCTGGGCGTGCAGCAGAGTAAGCCCTGCGCACGCCCGACACTAAAGCTGGTCCGACGCTCAGACCTGTGCCTGACCACCGTCGGCAGTGATTTCTGCGCCGTTGATAAAGCTCGAATCGTCCGATGCGAGGAACGTAACCACCTTGGCAATTTCCGACGGATCGGCGAGACGGCCGATTGGAACCAGCGACGCCAGATACCCAAGCAGACCATCTTGACCTTCTTTAGTATCTCCACCGAGTCCGGCGAGGCCAGTGGTGCGCGTCGAACCCGGACTCACCACATTCACGCGGATGCCGCGGTCCTTTAGATCGAGCACCCAACTGCGGGCCAGCGCCCGAACAGCCGCCTTCGAGGCGCTGTAGATGCTGAACGCGGGTGTACCGGTCGAGCCTGCAATTGAACCGTTAAGAATGACCGAGCCGCCGCTGCCCATCAACGGCAACGCCTTTTGCACGGTGAAGACAACCGCGCGCACATTGCGTTCGAACGTGTCGTCGAAGTGCTTCTCCGAAATTTCGCCCAGCGCAGCCATCGAGCCGCCACCGGCGTTGGTGAACACGACATCCAGACGGCCCTGCTCGGCACGGATCTGTTCGAACAGGTTGTCGAGATCCTCGGCGCGGGTCACATCGCCCCGTACACCGCGAGCGCCGTTCCCGATCGCGTCGACTGCGGCATCGAGCTCAGCCTGACGACGCCCCGTGATGTACACCTTGGCTCCTTCTGCGGCGAGATCCTTTGCTGCTGCCAGGCCAATCCCAATCGTGCCGCCAGTGACCAGCGCTACCTTACCTTCCAGCTTGTTGCTCATGATTTGCTCCGGGTTATGAGTGTTGATGGGTGCAACTTTAGACATGAGCGCCTCGTTGAAAAATACCCTATCCACCAATTCAATTTCCACGGGCATGGATAATCGTCGCGCGAGATGCGGCATCGTGGCGCGTCGGGAGACCGTGGCTTGCTTAATGTTTTTTCACGAAAAATCAGCGTCCAGACCAAGCTTTATTAATGCGATGCCCTTAGATTAGAGTGATCGGTTGGGCCGCCCGTCTCGTATCTGCGCAGGTGATGCAATGCCTATTGTCTTTGGCGAGTTAATCAGTCTGGTGGCGGACCGGAAAAGAGGGAACGCGTCCGTCATTCCAGAAGAAGCGGTGTACGCGATGCGTGAGTGCTGGGCATTCGTGTCATCCAGCGAGGAGCGTCGCGGCGCGCCGGATTGGCGTCGAAATCAGAGGAGGCATACGTTGAGTCCCAGGAAATCGCGCACAGCTTCAGGATTTCCCCTGCAACTGGCGGGAATCGGCATGCCCCGCAGGCGATTCGCACACTGCGCAGCCGACATCGCGCGGGCTTCGTTGCCCGCCGTAGTGGTCGGGCACGCATACAGAGTCTTCATGTTCGCCTCGCTCGAAGCGAGAAGACTGGACATACCGGTAACCGTGGACCTCCTTTTCGTCTCGGCGCATTTTGCGCACATGGGACTGAGCTCGAGCTACGCGAACTCGACGCAGCGGTACGAACTGGACGGAGCAGATGCAGCAAAAAGTTTTCTGGCAGACGAAGGTGTGAGGCGCGTGCATTGTGCTGCTGCCTGGGATGCGATCAGTCTGCACACAACTCCGGGTGTGACAGAGCGCATGAATGGGCTGACAAGACTTCTCGCGTACGGCGTGCGCGCGGATCTCTTCGGTGACGGGGTCGACCGCGTGTCGCAGATGCAGCGATCGGAAATTCTCGAGGCATTTCCTCGCGGTGGTGACTTCGCTAACCAGTATCTCGAAGCTGTAGGACGGGGCATCATCCATCGACCCGAGACGACCTTCGGTACGGCCAGTGCCGATGTGCTGGAAAGGTACAGCTCCACCTTCTACAGGGGAAACTTCTGTGGCCGCGTACTCGGATCTCGCTGGGACACGACGTAAAACGACTCTGGCGGCAGGAGGCCACGGAGTAGTCTGTCTCGTCGCAACTTTTCGGTTCGCGGTCGCGCATTCCACCAGATGTCTCTTCAGCTTTTTGTATTCACACATGCTTTATGTCGAGTTATCGGGATTCCGTGATCGCCCGAGGCAGTTCCACTCAAACACCTTTTCCCATCGTTGGAATAAAGCCGTTTCGACTGTGTTCGTATATGGAGAAACGCCTTCAAGGAGATGATGAATGCAAGCTCACGGCTGGTTCCCAGGACGATCCACATCAGGCGCTGCGACGCTCGTCCTTCTTGCTTTTCTTTCGCCACTTGCGGTTGCAGCGGGGCCGGTCTCCGGCCCTGAAGCGGTCTATCTGAAGGAAAACGAGGTCGCCATGGACCGCATGATGAACGACATGTCGGTTAGTCCATCGGGTGACATCGATCACGATTTCGTGGCGATGATGATCCCGCATCACCAGGGTGCGATCGACATGGCGCGGGCAGAGTTGCGCTATGGGAAGAGTGAACAGCTTCGCCGGATCGCCCAGGAGATCGTGGTCGAACAGCAGCAGGAAATCGTGGCGATGCACGTCGCACTCGGTCAGGCGCTTCCGTTCCCGTCGCCGGCCCCCGACCAGATGTCAAAGGAGAATAAGCAATGAAACACCGGATTTTTTTTCTGAATGCACTCGCTGCAGCGCTGGTGCTCACGCTGTCTGGAGCGGCTTTTGCAGGTCAGGCCCCGGGTGCGGTCACCGCGCCGGATGTCCCGGTCAGCCATCGCGACCGCGTATACGCGGCTGAGCAGTTTTCCAATACTGTGTCCGTCACTGATCCCGCTGACAACAGGCTGCTTGGCGTGATCCGCCTGGGCGATCCGTCGCCGGGCAATTTCAGCCCGCTTTATCGAGGTCAGGTACTGGTGCATGGCATGGGGTTCTCTCCGGATCACAAGACGCTCGCCGTCGTGTCAATCGGTTCGAATTCTGTCACCTTCATCGACACCGCAACCAATGCAGTCAAACATGTGACCTACGTGGGGCGTTCGCCCCACGAGGCTTTTTTTACCCCGGATGGAAAGGAAGTATGGGTGACCGTCCGCGGCGAGAATTACGTATCGGTTCTCGACTCAACGACGTTTTCGGAAAAGACGCGTATTACGACGCCGGCGGGACCGGGCATGCAGATATTTTCTCCTGACGGCAAATACGGCTACGTGTGTTCTTCGTTCAACCCCGAGACCGATATCGTGTCGGTTGCGGATCATCAGATCGTCGGCAAGGTGAAGCAGGACAGCCCCTTCTGTCCGAACATCGCTGCGACACCGGACGGCAAGCAGGTCTGGTTCACGCTCAAGGACGTCGGGCGCACGCAGATATTCGAGGCGCAGCCGCCGTTCAGGTTGCTTGAGACGCTGGACACCGGTCCCATCACCAATCACGTCAACATCGTGAAGAATGCCAACGGTATGTTTGCGTATGTGACGGTCGGTGGCCTGAACGAGGTGAAGGTTTTCCGGACTGACAGCTATGCGCAGGTTGCGACGATCCCGGTCGGTAATCTGCCGCACGGTATCTGGCCCTCGGGCGACGGTTCGCGCGTGTATGTCGGACTGGAAAATGGCGACGCTCTCGCGGCGATCGACACGCTCACTAACAAGGTCGTCGCGCAGATTCCGATCGGCCAGGCGCCGCAGGCCGTGGCGTATGTGCCGGATGCGGTGCCCGACGGTGATGGAACGCAGAATCTCCAGCCGCTTGGTGTCGCAGGCAACACCGCACATATCCAGATGACATCGACAGGGGGTGGGACGAATACATCGGGCAACGCGCCGACCAGCGTCGCGCTGTTCGATCAGGGTCTGCTTCAGGTGTTGCAGGCGTCGGTGACGGGTCTGAAGCCGAAGCAACCTTACGTGCTCGGTCTCTCTGACAATCCAGACGGCAGCGGCGTGGTCGAGGGGCTGGCGAACTTCATGACCAATCCCGCGGGCTCTGCGATTGTTAATGCGATCGGGCAGATCCGTCAGGTTGTCTCCGTCAACGATCCACAGGCAAAAGGGGCGCGACGCTATCTGGTCATCGCTCCTCAGGTCGATGGCAAGCTAGGTGCGGTGGTACAGGTGCAGGTGCTTTAAGGCGGAGACGGGGTTCCAGTGAGTGCCGCGAGAAGGGCAGCGCTCACTGGCGTTCTTCGATGGCCGGAGCCGATACGGGATCTCCCACCGATGCGCGCAATTCTTTTAGGGTTGCGTGGTACCACCAGCTCCCGTGTTCTACACAATGTTCGAGCGCCGCCTCGACAGTCGTGAGAGCGCGATCGCGCAAGCCGCTGGCATCCAGTGCTCTCGCAAATTCACCGAGAACCATTGGCAGGGGCGACAGGTAGCCTGTTAGCCGCAGTCGCCCGATTGCGCGTTCCATCGCAAAGAGGTCGTCGCGAGACAGGTGGTTCTCCATCGCCCGCGCAATCCACTCGAATGAATCGCAGCACGCCAGCCAAGCACGCAGCCCGGCCTTGCGGCATTCCTTTTCAAGGCCTTCTACCGCGAGCATCAGCATATTGGCGTTTCGATGGAGAATCGCGAGGGGTATAGTGACCTCTATCAGAACATAAGCTAGGGTCAGCTCATGCCCGGCCGCTCTCGCAGTTTCCTCAGCTTCTTCGATCTGCTGCAGGCTGCCTTCCCGGTCGCCGAGAAACCACTGGATGCGGGCTAGCAATGCATATGTTGCCGCAATCTGATCGGTGCGCACGCCAGCCGTCGACCATCTCACTTCCTGCATTGCCGGTGTCGCCAATGCAGCGAGTAGTTCGCCGCGTGCATCGGCATGTCTGCCCGCATAGTGCAACGTCATGCCAATAATTCTGTGGCTTAGGGCAACCTGGAGTGGAGTGCCGAATTCCTTTGCCGCGCGCTGGAATCGCAGCGCAACAGGTAGCGCGCGCGTGGGTCTGCCGGCGTAAAGCTCCAGGTTCCATAGCCCCCAGATCACCCGCAACTGCGTCCCATGATCCTTGGCTGATTCGGCAAGCGTCAGAACCTCCTGCCATGCTGCCTCGACGGAGGGCTGCGGGCCTTCGGTATAAATCAGGGCAGCCGCGTAGATGGACAGAAGTCTTAACTGCGTCTGCTGCAAACGGGGACTTGCTTCAGCCGCGCGCAGCGCATCGATGGCGACAGACGCCCAGTGCTCGCATTCCTCAAGACGTGGCAGCTCGAACAGAATCGGCACAGCCGTTCCGGCGAGATCGATTCCCAATGGAATGTCGCCGGCAGAGCCAAATGCCCAAGACATCGCTGCGCGCATGTTGCCGATTTCGGCGCTAATCACGTCATGCGCATCTTCGATCCTGATCTGCTCAGACTTGTAGGGCCCTCTTTCGAAGAAGTCACGAAAATAAGTGGCGTGAGCCCGAGAGGCCGCAGCGGTCTCACCGTTCTGGTCAAGCAGCGAACGTGCATACGCTCTTGCACTCTCCAACTGACGAAAGCGGCGTGCATTCTGCCGGTCGACGTAGATGAGCGATTTTGCCACCAGCCCCGCGAGCGCCTGGATAGATGCCGCGGTCGATACATCATGCCGGCCCATGATCGCTGCAATGGCTTCGAGCGAAAAACTGTCCGCGAAAATGCTAGCCTGGCGAAACAGAAGCTGCTCGGTGTCGGAGAGCAGCCTGTAGCTCCATTCGAACACCGCCTTCAGGGTCTGGTGGCGCGGCAGCGCGTCGCGGGAACCGCCCGTGAGGATCGCGAACCGGTCGTCGAGATGGGCACGAACCGTATCGAGTCCGAGCGTGGCGGCACGGGCGGCGGCGAGTTCGATGGCGAGCGGAATGCCATCCAGGCGGCGGCAAATTTCACCGATTATCTGCACGGTGGTTCCGTTCACGTCGAAGTCTGCCGGCTGGCGACGCAATCGATGCAGGAAAAGTTTTACGGCGTCGGACTCGAGCGATGCATCGATGTCCGCATCTTCAGCCGGACAGGCAAGCGTTTGGACTGGGTACACTGTCTCGGCGGCAATCCGCAGGGCTTCCCGGCTGGTGGCAAGCACGCGAACACCGGGGTTGCCCGCCGTGATCGTCTGCGTGATGCAGGCGACGCTTTCCATCAGGTGCTCGCAGTTATCGAGAATGACCAGGCACTGCGATTCTCGCAAGCTTCTGGACATTTCCTCGACACTCATCGCAGCGCCGTTAACCACGTCGGAGAAGATCGACAGGATCGCTTCTCTTGCCTGGTGATCGTTTTGAATCGCCGCAAGCGACACGTAGCGGATACAGAGGAACAGGTCGCCGGTGTCCCGGCATGCCTCGATTGCGAGACTGGTTTTTCCGATACCCCCAGCGCCGGTGAGTGTGACCACCTGACTGGACTTGAAGAGATGCAAAAGGTGATCGACAGCGGTGCTGCGCCCAAAGAGCGTATCGACAAATGGCAATCCCAACGAATACACCTTGCTTTGCCGGGGAGCCGACTCGGGTTGCGGCAGCAGGATATAGCCTCGACCAGGCACGGTCTGCAGGAGTTGGCGAGCGTGTCCGAGTGCCCGCCGTAGCGTGACGATCTGCACCTGCAGATTGTTCTCTTCGACGATCGTGTTGGGCCACGCGTGTTCGAGGAGTGCATCTTTGGACACGACTGAGCCACGTTCGGCAATCAACGCTTCCAGAATGTCGAACGCGCGGCCGCTGATCGGGTAGGGCTGGCCGGACCGAAAGATGGTTCGATCCTGAATTGAGACGCGTAGTGGGCCTACCTCTATCAACTGACTTCTCCCTGCGCCGGACAGACGAGGCGCGCGGCGGGTAAGAGCGGCGTCGAAGTCCGCGCGTGAAGCAGGTTAGGCATGAGTTGATCTGGCAAGAGCGATGACCTGGAACTAATAATATTCTCCACCGTATCAGGTCAATTTT
The DNA here is from genome assembly GCF_059567925.1 of Paraburkholderia sp. BGA-UO-ETr-F21. Taxonomy (NCBI): domain Bacteria; kingdom Pseudomonadati; phylum Pseudomonadota; class Betaproteobacteria; order Burkholderiales; family Burkholderiaceae; genus Paraburkholderia; species Paraburkholderia sp. BGA-UO-ETr-F21. The sequence continues at coordinate 83,544 of NZ_JCAQOY010000037.1, forward strand.
CAGAATAAATCGCTGATGCCCCCACTCAATGCAAGGTGATCCACGGCATCTTTAAGCGCCGCAGCACTCAAAATTGCGAACACCCTATGGCATTTTCTCTATCGACGAGCGCCCCGTCTGCCTTACATGTTGCTTCGCGGCCAGGCAATATCATCGACCGCCACGGATGGTGCCGCGTGACGCTTGTGGGAGACGGCGTGGCCGCCCGAGTTGCCAGTTGATACATCGGTGTTGACGTCGCCGGGTTTGTCGGGCCGGATACGCAAAGGAGAACGCAGACCTGCCATCGTTGGGACGCGTGAGGTTGGGCCGACCTGCCTTTGCTGCCACAGGAATCGCCGAACGGTATTGGGAATCCGGTAGGTTACCGACGAGCCCGTGTAGGCGCGGACGACGAACGAACTATCGGCCAAATCGCTAATTGCCTGCAATGCACTTTCCTGTGGGAGCCCCGCTCTTTCGGCGATGCTGCGCAATTCGCGAAGGCCGGCCTCGACGCCTGCGTCCAACAGCCCGGTGAGTATCGTCCTCGGGCTGGCGCCGAGTTCCGCCCAAGTCCACATAAGTGCTGCGCTCAGCGACGCGTGCCGGCTCTCGGTCATACGGCGTACGTCGCTGCCAGATAGGTCGATATTTTGTTCCAGCAGAAGTGAGACGGATTCGATTCCGAGCATGGATGTATGGTGCGCCGCGAGTTCGATTGCGAGCGGCAGACCGTCCATCTGCTCGACGACGTGACGCGCACGCTCCAGAAACACGTCGTCCGTGTCAATTTGCGGATCGAAGCACCGGACCCGCGAGACGAACATGTCGAGCGCGGCGTTCACCGCGCCGCGCGGCGGGACAGCGAGCAGCGAAGGTATCTTGATCACTTTCTCCATCGACACGCGCAAGGGCGTCCGGGTCGTGAGAAGTACAACCGTGCGCGACAGTTGCCTGAAGGTTGCACTGTCGGACAGCGCCTGAATGACTGCGCCGGCGAGCCGGTCACAGTTGTCGATGACGAGGAGTGCGGTGGGGCCGGATGTTCTGGTCTCTGCCGTGCGTGATTCCGTATCGCCGCGCGGCTCGAGCGCGGCGCCAATCAGGTCATAGGCTTCGCGCTCGCTGGAGCGAGCGGCGAGTGACAGATACGAAACGCTGATTTCGCCCAGACCGGCAAACCGCCGTGCAACTTCCAGCGCAAGCCGTGATTTGCCGACGCCTGCAGGACCCGCGAGGGTAATGACTGCATGGTCTCCCTCGGCGATCGTCGAAGTCAACCGGTCAACGCATGTTTCCCGACCATATAGCGGGCCGTTTTCAAGGGGGAGGCTGAGGTCGGGTTCAGGTAACGCTGCCGGATGCGCGTTGCTGGAGGCAGGCAGGGTGTCAACGACAACGGCTTTGGGTCTTGCCATCATGTATCCGCGTCCCGAGACCGTCTGGATCAGATGGCGGTTCTCCCCAAGCAGGCGCCGAAGCGCGCAGATATGGACCTGGATATTGTTTTCCTCGACAACCGTGGATGGCCAGACCTTGGCGAGAATCTCATCTGTTGGAATGACCGCCCCGTTGGCGTCCAGTAGCAGTTGGAGCAGGTCGAACGCGCGGCTGCCAAGACGGACAGCGACGCCATCCCGTAGGACCTGTCGCGAATCGCGGACTACTTCCAATTCACCGATTTTCATCAGGGCAACCTCGATAGTGGAATCAGACCGCTGCGTTCTCGAATAAAAGACGCCTGCACATCCCTGGCTGGATGGCTGTGGTGATGCCGTCTCGGCACGACGACACACCACGTAGCCACATGCGCGCGTGTAATGACGCACGGCACTGTTTCCTGACCGGTCTTCCCTGGCCAGTCATGGTAGACACCGATGGCGCCCAGGCCCGCGATCTGACCGAGTACGAATTATGTCTCCACATAATGAATTTGCAACGACATATTGCCGCCGACTGCACGTTTTCATAAATGTTAAGGATCTGGCAAGGAAATTAAGCGCGACTTTTCGAATACTCGTGGCATCGATGCGACGAGTTGGCCACTTCCCTCCACGTAAGGGTTTTGTTCTTCTTTCGTGGACTGCCCGGAGCGGCTTGTTGGCTCGCCGCGCCGGAATGGCAATCAATTCAAGGGCACTCAGGAGGGCTATCGGTGGCGTTTATGGTGCTCCCCGTGTCGTTGCCATAGGCCGAATTCGCGGTACTGCTGTACGCGCCATGGTCAGTGCGGATTATCCACAGCCGTGGAAAAAGAATTGGCTGGAAGCGCATTTTTCCGCGAGCGGTTTATCTCTACAGTCACGCCATCAACATTCACCGGATCCAGACGATGAGCGACCCATTAACCCGATTCGTTATACGGCGCGAGCCCGCAGGGACTACGGGTGCCGTTCCGGGTTGGACGCCCGTGCTCACTCTGGCCGCTGAAGCGTTCGTGATGGTTACCAGTGAGATGCTCCCTATCGGCGTACTTAGCCAGATGGCCAAAGCTTTGAGAATGAGCGGAGGCACTGCCAGTGCGCTTGTGTTCACGCCAGGGATCATGGCGGCGATTGCCGCCCCGCTCACGGCAGTACTCGCGCGACGGGCCGACCGCAAGGTACTCCTGCTAGCGGTCGGATTTGCAATCGTCATGTCGAACCTGCTTGTCAGCGTCGCGCACGGTTTGTCCCTGGCAATCACGGGTCGTCTCCTGCTTGGTGCCTGTGTCGGTGTGTTCTGGGCCGTGTCACCGTCGATCGGCCGCCGGCTCGTTGCGGCGGAACACGGAAACCGGGCTACTGCCGTCGTTCTTGTGGGCATTTCGTTGGGTGCCGTGCTGGGTGTTCCGGCGGGGACAGCGATCGCCCACGCCGTGGGGTGGCGGATCGCGTTTGCACTCGTTGCCGCTGTGACGCTTCTCATGGTTATGGGACAACACTTTCTGATCCCTTCGCTTCCTCCCGGGCCTGCGATCCGGCCGTCCCAGTTGCTTGGCGTGGTGCGTATTCAGTCGGCCCGGTTTGCGCTGATCGCGACTGCGCTCGTAGTGGCCGGGCACTTTGCCGCCTACACGTTTATCGAGCCTTATCTCAAGGGAGTCGTCGGGATGCGCCAGGCGGCGGTTGTCTGGCTGCTGTTCGTATATGGTGCCGCGGGTGCTGTGGGCACCATGGTTGCAGAGCGTGCCGCAGCTATCAATGTACGTCTCGCGTATCTGCTGACGGCCATTGCCTTAGCCCTCGCGCTTGTCATCGCGGGCGTCTGGACGGGCGCGCCCGGCATAGCGGTCGTCTCGCTGATTGCCGTATGGGGACTCCTGTTTGGCGCCATTCCGGTTTGCATCCAACTCTTTCTATATGAAGTCGCACCACTCGATCTTGACGCGTTCCCGGCGACGCTGGTTTCCGTGTTTCAGATTGCCCTTGCAGCAGGGAGCTGGCTTGGTGGACGCGTCGTCGATGACTTCGGGATCACTTCAGCTTTCAGGCTGGCAAGCCTTCTGTCTACTGTCGCTGCCGCATTGCTGGCCGTAGTGGCCGCGAGCCATGCCCGCCGTGAGACAACAAAACGTGTGAGCTCCAGCACAACACTCCTCGACAAATAACTCAATGAAAACGAATCTTTCTTTCGACGCACCGCAACCTGACATGCGTCGTCGTACCCTGATGCAGCTGGCTTCCGCACTCGCCGCGCTGCCGTTCCTGAATACTGCCAAGGCGGCCACTAGAGGGGCTGCCAGTGCACCCGCAGCCTTTACGATGCCCGCAGCCACTGAATCGGTGACCCCGTTCCGTGTCTCGGTTCCGCAAAGCGTGCTCAACGATCTCGACCGTCGCCTCGCGACCGTGCGCTGGCCTGATCAGGAGACGGTACCTGGTTGGACCCAGGGTGTGCCGCTCGACTCGGCGAAAGAGCTGATCAGATACTGGCAAACGAAATACGACTGGCGCCGTTTCGAGCGGCAGCTCAATGGCTTTCCGCAATACCGTACTTCTATAGACGGGTTGGGGATCCACTTCATCCACGTGCGGTCGAAGCATTCCAATGCAATGCCGATCATTCTGAGCCACGGGTGGCCGGGTTCAGTTGTGGAGTTTCTTGACATCATCGGGCCGCTTACGGATCCGACCGCTTATGGTGGCAACGCGGCAGACGCATTCGACGTAGTCATACCTTCGATGCCAGGCTTTGGCTTTTCCGACAAACCTTCGGCGAAGGGTTGGGACGTCGTGCGGACTGCAAACGCGTGGGCAACCTTGATGACCCGCCTCGGATACAGGCGCTGGGTTGCGCAAGGGGGTGACTGGGGATCGGGCGTGACGCATGCACTCGGTCACATTCGGCCCGAAGGCCTGATTGCCGCCCACGTGAACTGGCCGTTCGTCTTCCCGCAAACGATGCCTGCGCATCTGACGCCCGAGCAGCAGGCGGCAGTAGACGGCGCGGCGAGGTTCACGGGCGAGGGTGGGGGTTATTTCAAAGAGCACGCAACCAAACCGCAGACGATCGGTTATGCGCTCGCGGATTCGCCGTCGGGCCAGGCCAACTGGATGTACGAGAAGTTCTTTGGTTGGGCGGACAACGCCAATCTTCCCGACGGCCACCTTGCATTCGACAAGATACTCGACAACGTCACGCTCTATTGGGTTACCGATACGGCGACTTCTTCCGCCAGGTTCTATTGGGAAGCGACCCAGGCGGGCTTGTCGGGGTTCAGCGGCGGCACCATCGAATTGCCGATGGCCGCGACGATTTTCCCTCGTGAGATCTATCGCGCGCCGAAGGATTGGGCTCAGGCCGCGTGGCCGAATCTCTTCTACTGGTCGGAAGTGAACAAGGGCGGCCACTTTGCCGCAATGGAGCAACCAGCCCTGTTTGCGGAGGAAATGCGCCTCGCGTTCCGCAAGATGAGAGCGGCGTGATTTGTCGCCGCACGCTCACCTGCATTTCGTAGTCGGCGGCAGACGTCACGCGTCGATTCCGGCCCGGTCACGCGTGCCGGGACGGAGCGGGCGTGCTGTCGTACGGTCTGAAGACTTCGATGACCCAGTCGACAAATACCTTCAGACGGGCACTGTTGTACTTCGATTGTGGGAAGACGATATGCATCGGATGCAGTGGTCGCTTCCATTGCGGCAGGACCTGAACGAGATCACCGTTTTTCAGCCACGGCTGCGCCATGAACGAAAACGTCTGTCCGACACCGAGTCCGCTTACCAGCGATGTGAGATGAGCCGTGCTTTCGTTCACGAAGACGCCTCTCGCTCCTTTTGGATCGACGGTGATCGTTTCGTTGCCTTGCTCAAAAAGCAGGGTGAATACTCGACCGTTCAACGATGAAAAATAGCCCACCACTTCATGGCGTGCGAGCAGATCGTCGGGATGCGATGGCGTGCCGCGTTCGGCGAGGTAGCTCGATCCGGCATACGTGCCCCATTCGAGCCCTGCCAGGCGCCGCGCGACGAGCGACGTATCGGTCAGTTCACCGCCACGGATTACGCAGTCAACGCCTTCACCGATCAGATCGACCTGACGGTCGCTCACACCAACGTCGAGCTGGATTTCGGGGTATCGCTTGCGGAACGCCGGCAGGTGCGGAAGAAGGATCAGGTTGGCGAGAGACGAGCCGATATCGACACGGATACGACCGCGCGGATTGCCACGAGAGTCGGCAAACAGACCATCCATCTCGTCGATGTCGGCGAGCAGCTTGACCGCGTTCTGATAGTACGTCTGGCCTTCTTCCGTCACCACTACGCGACGGGTTGAGCGCTGGAAGAGCTTCACACGAAGATGGGTTTCCAGTTCCTGAATGAGTTTGGAGACCGTGGCGCGCGGCACGTTCAGGGCGTCGGCTGCCTTGCTGAAGCCCCCTGATTCGGCAATCCGTACGAACACACGCAGCGCTTGTAGCTGATCCATTGATTCTCCCTCGTAGCAGATAAGTTTTCAGTTTAACGATTATCCATTGAGGTGGAAAATCAATTCGCTGTAGCAGGGTTTATCCGCGTCTCAGAGACGTCTATCGTCACACCCATCAACACTCAACAACCCGGAGCAAAATCATGAGCAAGAAGCTGGAAGGTAAGGTAGCACTGGTCACCGGCGGCACGAGCGGCATTGGCCTGGCAGCAGCAAAAGACCTCGCTGCGGAAGGTGCGAAGGTGTACATCACGGGGCGCCGCCAAGCTGAACTGGAAGCTGCAGTGGAAGCGATCGGGCACGGTGCTCGCGGGGTGCGGGGCGATGTGACACGCCCCGATGATCTCGATACGCTATTTGCAGAGATTAAAAAGAACGACGGTCGTCTGGACATTCTCTACACCAACGCAGGTGGCGGCACGATGGCGCCGCTGGGCGATATCTCCGAGCAACATTTCGACGACACGTTCAATCGCAATGTGCGAGCAGTTGTGTTCACCGTGCAGAAGGCGCTCCCATTGATTCAAAAGGGTGGCTCGATCATCCTGACGGGTTCAATCGCGGGGTCAACAGGTACGGCGGCGTTCAGTATTTACAGCGCCTCGAAAGCGGCGGTCCGCGCTCTGGCCCGTAGCTGGGTGCTCGATCTGAAGGACCGCGGCATCCGGGTGAACGTGGTCAGCCCGGGCTCGACGCACACGATTGGCCTGGCCGAGCTCGGTGGCGATACTAAAGAAGGTCAAGACGGTCTGCTTGGCTACCTGGCCTCGCTCGTGCCGATTGGCCGCCTCGCTGACCCGTCGGAAATTGCCAAGGTGGTCACGTTCCTCGCATCGGACGATTCGAGCTTCATCAATGGCGCAGAAATCACCGCTGACGGTGGTCAGGCGCAAGTCTAAGCGGCATGCTTAAAGAATGAGGTCGCTGCCGGACAGCGCGCGTACCAGCGCCGTCCGGCAGTGTCTTGCGGGTCCTTCTACCCATCCCGCTTCCTCATCGCATCAATCAAGAGTACATACATGAAGAATGCAATCCTGAATCTTGCAGCAGCCATCACATTAGCTGGCCTCGGCGGCACAGCACTGGCAGCTCCCATTAAGTCGCAGGCTGATTCCGTTAGCGACACCGCGCTAGTCAAGACCCTTCCGGGTTTCCGAAATGCCTATGCCCAGGTCAATAGCGTTCGCCTGCACTACGTGATTGGCGGCAAAGGCGACCCAATCGTGTTGCTGCCGGGTTGGCCACAAACCTGGTGGTCCTATCACAAGGTCATGCCCGCACTCGCAAAGAATCACACAGTTATTGTTGTCGATCTGAGGGGCATGGGCACCTCGACGAAACCTGCCGATGGGTACGATAAAAAGACAATGGCGGCGGATATCCATGCACTCGTTGAACAGCTCGGATATGACCGCGTCGACCTGATTGGGCATGACATTGGCTCAATGGTCGCGTTCAGCTACGCGGCAAACTATCCTCAGGCGACCCGACGGCTGGTGATGATGGACGTTCCCCATCCCGACGACAACCTGATGAAGTGGACACTGCTTCCTGCAGCGGGCACGTTTGGGGACAAGATCGACGAAGCGCACCCCTACCCATGGTGGTTTGCGTTTCACCAGGTCAAGGGCCTTCCCGAGGAGATGCTTGCTGGTCGGGAAGAAGTAGAACAGCGCTGGTTTTTCCGCTATCTGGCAAAGAACGACAGTGCGCTTGATGCACGAGATCGTCGTGTCTACGCAGCCGCCTATGCGAGTCGCGACGCGATCCGGGCGGGTGATGCCTGGTACCAGGCTTTCCCTCAGGACGCGCTGGACGACGAGAAATTCACGAAGCTGACATTACCGATCCTCGGCCTTGGTGGACCTGGTTACGGCTGGCTTGCCGACACGCTTAACCGGCATGCGACGAACGTCAAGACGATCAAGCTGGACGACAGCGGTCATTTCATTGCGGAAGAGCAACCGCAGGAAATGCTCAACGACATTGACGAATTTCTGAAAGCCAATCCCGGCTGAGCATTGCGCTTGAGCGTCACACATCGATATGGAGCAAAAAATGGACACCGCAGTCATCCTGCTAAACAAGTACATCCAGTCAATCCGTGATCCGAAGGCGGCGGCAGCGTTGTTCGCCGAAGATGGCGTTCTCGAACTTCCTTATTTATCGAGTCTTGGCCCGACAACCGGCGCGCAAGGCCCGATAGCCATCGAAAAGTTCATCACGGGACTTCTTAACAAGGTGCCAGATTTCCGGTTCACGAATGTCCAGATTCTGATCGACACGCCGATGCAGGCCTTCGGCGAGTACTCGGTAGAGGCACTGGTGCCGTCCACGGGAAATGTCTACAAACAGACGTATGCCGGGCGTCTTGTTGCCGAGAACGGAAAGATCAAGCTGCTCCGCGAGTCGCTCGACACGATCGCAGCGCAGAAGGCGTTCAGTCCAGCCAGCTAGGCGGGAGACTGACAGATACCAGGAGCAGTCTGCAGTCCCTTACGTCACTTTTTTGTCGGAGACAACATGGCACGCGTTCTCGTTTTGTATTACTCGACGTACGGTCACATTGAATCAATGGCGAATGCAATCGCCGAGGGCGCTCGAAGCGCCGGCGCAACCGTCGATGTCAAACGGGTCCCGGAGACGGTACCCCGTGAGATCGCCGAGAAGGGTCATTTCAAGCTCAACCAGACTGCGCCAGTGGCAACAGTAGACGAACTTGTGAACTACGACGCGATCGTGATCGGAACAGGCACGCGGTACGGCCGTATGTCCTCGCAGATGGCCACATTCCTCGACCAAACCGGTGGTCTCTGGCTTAGAGGCGCACTCAACGGCAAGGTCGGAGCGGCATTCGTTTCGACGGCGACGCAGCACGGCGGACAGGAAACCACGCTTTTTTCGTTGATTACCAACCTGATGCACCTTGGGATGGTAATTGTTGGGCTCCCGTACAGCCATCAAGGTCAGATGACCCTGTCCGAAGTGGTCGGCGGAGCACCCTACGGCGCAACGACGATTGCTGGTGGCGACGGCTCGCGACAGCCAAGTGAGATTGACCTCGAAGGCGCCCGCCATCAGGGAAAGCTCGTCGCGCAGACTGCGGCAAAGCTGTCGGCCTGACGATGAACGGAGCCGTTTCTGGCCGCCTGGTGTTCCCGATACCTGGCGCGGTGCCTGTCGGACGGCGATGCGATCGACGGACACGTCGCGAGCCTGGCGAAGACCTGTTGGCGGACGTTTAACAAGCCGGCCGCCATGCTGAAGCACGCTCAGGCGGCCGGCGCGCAGTTGCGCTGTCCGTTTCCGTTGTATCGACTCAGCCACACCGAGCTCGTCCTGCAGGCGGATAGCACGCTGACGCTGTTCGTAGGTGTCGGTCTGCGGTGACGCGACCGAAGGCGGACGCAGTATATGGTCAGCGGTCGTCGGTGGTGCAGGGTGCGGCGCGCCACGGCGCCTCATCGACCATGTTCTAGACGCAGATTCGAGCCGATTGCGCGGTGCCTGTAAATCTCGCGCGGCATACGAGGCCGCGCATTTTCAGGTTGGCCCGTCGTTGGACGATCTCAACGAACACAATGCCGATTATGTCGACGCTGAACTCAATTTCGGCTTGTAGAAGCAGATAGTTTCTTGTGCAACCTCTCGTCAGAGTGACGGTTCAGAAGAGGTGAAGGGCATGAACAATTCAGACCTACGCGCGGTAGTATGCGTGGAAGTCGCAACCGTGCAAATCAGTCGCGCGCCCGTATGGGATTACACGATCAGCGCCCTGCTGACTGGCTGTTGCGTACCCGCGAATCGCGACTATGCGCGCGACTGGTTCAACGGAACCACGCACGCGCGTCGTCATCGCACGTTCTGATCGAAGTGGTCGAGCGCCTGTCGGATTCGACCATTGCAGTGCTATGGCAGGACCCAACACGTTGCCGCTATATCGACCAAGTATGGATCAGTTACCAGGCATGCAGCCGGGGACATTGCGCGCTGACAGGCACACTAATCCGGCGCGGCGATTCCATTTACAAGCCGAGGGCTCGCGGAATGATACCGGCCAACGCCGAAGCGATGATAGTCGCGTCTGTAATAACGGCAAGGATGGTGGATTAGGTTTTGAGTGTCCGCGATTCCATTTGAACGATGCGACTTCTTTTGCGGGCGCAACGCCCGATGCCTAAACCAAATAGAACTCTCATGAATGCGGACGTCATCGGCGCCGATTCGAGCCCCTGCCCATCAGACCACGCCATGCTTTATCGCCGGAGCAATCCGGATGTTTCCAGCCGACAATTGTTGCACTGCCGTTCGCTGAGTCGATCCCATGGTGCCTATTCCACAGCACAGGCTCCAGCCAGGAGTCAACGGATTTGAGGGGCGTGAAGTCTGGCGCCGTACCCAATTCGGCGGCGAAGCCAGGTTCTGCGCGTAGCAATCGGCTGACGATCCCGGCCACCTGTCGATAGAACACCAGACCGTCGGCTCAGACCGGCAACGCGCTAAAGCGAACGATTGCGCGAAGGTCCGCCGTACATTGGAAGCTGCCGTTGAAGGTGCAAGGGATCGAAGTGCCGTTGTGGGTCGACAAGAGGCGTTCGACTTTTTTCTACGGCGGCCGCTCGCAGAAACATCTGCCCTACCCGGAGGAGCTACTGCTGCGATCGACATTTGCCGCGCGACCGACATTTAACAATGGGTCGTTCATCTGCGAGAGCGGCGGGTGAATGAGAGTCTGTCTTAGCGCAGGGTTCTGCGACATATGGAGATGCCTGGTCGGTGGACTGTAGGGGCGCCACGTATGTTCTGGCCGAGCTTTTCCGCGCCGTGCGCGCTCCACACGGTGCAGATATCGGGACGGCTAATTCGTCGATTTGGGGATGCCTACAGCCGCAGCGGCGCTGAGGAGTGGGGCCGGCCGCCCACCGATTCCCGCGCGGCGGGGCAGCGCAATGGACTGACGGTATCCACCGAAGATACGATTCGGGCAACGGTGCTGGGGAGACAAAAGCGACTGGCAGTCTTGCCTGCAAAGGCTTTGAGCCACATGACATGCGGTGAAATAACTTTCGCATAGCCTGTTGCGGGTGCCATAGATACAGTGCGCATATCGGATGCGATGCACTGTTCCACACCTCACCGCAGACGATATCCCCCGGTCACTACCGTTATGGCATCGTCATGGAACAACTTGGAAAATTCTCGCTATATGTCACGGCTTTCGTAATCGCCGTATCGATGGTCGAAGCCGTCTGGCTGAGTCGGAGAAACCGCAATGCGGCCACGCCATTCGCGTGGTACGAAGTGTGGCTTTCGCTGGCCGACGTCTTCGCGCGCAAGCTGCTCGCGCTGCTGCCGCTATCGCTCGCGACACCTGTGTTTGCGCTAGCCTGGGAGCATCGCATCTTCACGGTGGAACTCAATAGCGCGCTGATGGTGCTGGCGCTCTTCATCGGTCAGGAATTCTGCTACTACTGGTATCACCGCGCGTCGCATCGCATTCGCTTCTTCTGGGCCACGCATGCCGTGCATCATTCGCCGAACCAGTTGACCCTCTCAACCGCATACCGGCTCGGCGTGACGGGCAAGCTGACGGGCTCGGCGATTTTCTTCGCGCCGCTCGTGTGGCTCGGCGTGCGTCCGGAAGTCGTTCTGCTAACGCTCTTCTTCAACCTCATGTATCAGTTCTGGCTGCATGCCACGTGGATTCCGAAGCTCGGTTGGCTCGAATATGTGTTCAATACGCCGTCCTCGCACCGCGTGCACCATGCGTCGAATGTCGAATATCTGGACGCGAACTACGGCGGCGTGCTGATTATCTTCGACCGGCTGTTCGGCACTTACGTCGAGGAACGCGCCGACGAACCTTGCCGCTACGGGCTCGTTACGCCAACAACCTCACGTAATCCGTTCGTCGTCGAGTTCGAGCACTGGGCGACGCTAGTGCGGGACGTGGTAAAAGCGAAAAACGCGTGGACCGCTATCAATCACGTTATCCGGCCACCGGGCTGGACGCCGGAAGGCGGAGGCGAAACCACGGAAGAACTGCGCCGCAAGAGCGAGGCCGCACGTCGCGGGTACGGAGTGACCAACAGCTGATCACCTGGCGATTTGTGCACGGCGTGCCGACCAAGCTCCAATCGTTGACGACGCGTACCGGTGATGGGGCGCACGCGGTGCACGCGCGCGCCCCATGTCCATCGCGCCCGGCCATCGCGTATGATCGCGTTGTTTTCCAGGTAAGCATGAAACCCGGGAACATCTGCCTTGATAGCGCGGACGAAGTTTCGGCTGAATGCTGCAACTCTCGTGCCGCGTCAAATAAGTGAATGGCAGTTGTTGAGAAGGGTAAGTATGACATTGAGGCGACTCACGAACTCAAGGCTGGAGGAGACGGCCGCCGGTCACCTGATTTCCGGACGCTAATCGAGTTCCTCGACAACTATTCGAGGCGGCGTGGAACGCATGCCCATTGGCCGCCTTCAGATTGTCTGTGCTGAAAGCCGATAGTGAAGGGTACGCGGCTTTCCGACGAGAAACCTTAGTCCGGAGCGGTCCGCGAGTGGGTGGCTAGCAGGCGGGACCACGACGCGTCCTAGATCAAAGAAACTGTTAGCCGGCTCGACGCCAAGCGCGAAGTTTTTCCCGCACCACGGTGCGTGTGTCCGGCCGCCGTTGCTAATCCAAAGCAAAGCATCTGGAAGCTCTTCGGCATTCCAGTCAAGCAGAACGTCGGCGCCGCTGGCTGCGTACCTCAAAACAAAGGGCGGTTGGCAACCTGCAATCTGCAAGATTTCTTCCGTCGCCACCGGCAGGGGCAACTGGGTCACATCTAGAGATCCGGTTGCGGTTGGAAGCGCCGTGAGCGATGTGGCAGTGCGGTCCGGCAAGATCTTTGATACCCCTGGCTCTACAGCGGCCGGGTAGCTATGGATTGCCTCATGAGGACACCCGAGGATTTGAACACCCTCGGGCGGTACAGCAAATGTCGGGTGATGGGCCAGCGGCAACATGACGTCTCGCCGAACGCGGACCGTCAGCGAGACATCGAGAATCGGTGCATCGGGATTAGCTTCGATGACACGCTCAAGACTCTCGATCTCGCCGTTTGCCGGGTAGTCAATTCGAAGACGGAGGATGTGCGACGTCTGGTCCACCGGTTGCCAGAGATGGTTTGATCCATAGCCGTGATCCCAGTTGTCGGGGCAATTCAGTAGGTCAAAACCTCTCGGCAGGCCACTGGGAGGGTGAACGGTACCAAACGGAACACATGGCCATTCGCCGCGCAACGCCCGCATAAGTCCAGGCCACCGCGCATCGTCACCCCACGGGGCGACATGGAGCGGCGAGATGCTTCGACCTCCGCCGAGTTCGAATCGGACAGACCCGAGCATTGCGCCCAGCGACTGGACCGTTGCTTCGCCGTGCTCCCACTTCAATGTCCAACGAGTCATTGCATTCACGGATGGTTTTCTCCGGCAGTTCTCACCAGCCTGGCCTACGGATCGTCAATACGGGCGTCGGCATATTCTGTCGTGTCGCAGCGCATGAGCGACGGGTCAGCAGGGGCGCCATAAGCGGATCCCCGGCGAAAAGAAAGCCCGCGCAAATGGCGGGCTAAATCCACATCCTGGAGACATGGAGGAGACATTCATATAGGTCACCCGATTTCCTTCGAATGACCTTGCACGACGGCTTGATTTTGTCGAGGCGGCTTCGAAATTCGCACCTATTTGATCTTCGCTGCAGCCGCGACCTTGCGCACCGCCTCTTGCGGGTCTTCATTCGAGTTCATGAAGCCCGTCACAACGTCGGTAATCGCGCCTTCGGTGGCAGACGACTGAACGTCACCAAATGCGAACGACGGAAAGAACGTGTTGGATTTGATGGTGGATTGCTCATCTGCGTATGACTTCTTGGCACAGGCGTCGAACTTGTCCATTGAAACATCCTGCCTGACCGGAATCGAACCCTTGTAAAGACTGAATTGTTCCTGCAAGGCGGGCGACATGATTGTCTTCGCCAACGCAAGCTGTCCAGGCGTCGCGTCCTTCTTGCCGTTCTGCTGGAAAAACACGAACGAGTCTACTGTGTAGGTGAAGGCGTTCGACGTACCCGGCGCAGCCGCGCAGATATAGTCAACGTCGGCTTTCTTGTTCGCATTGGCAAACTCACCTTTCGCCCAGTCCCCCATGAATTGCATCCCACCCGATCCGTTGATGACCATGGCAGTCGCGAGATTCCAGTCACGGCCGGTCGAGCCTTTGTCGAAGTAACCTTGAATCTTCCGGACAGTCTGGAAGACCTGCAACATCTGCGGCGAAGTGAGTGTTTTCTGGTCGAGCTCCATCATGGCCTTGCGATAAAAATCCGCACCCTGAGAAAGCACGACCGTCTCCCAGATGGTCATGTCTTGCCAAGGCTGGCCACCACGCGCGACGGGCGTAATGCCCGCAGCCCGGAACTTGTCGGCTAGCGCGAAGAACTCGGGCCATGTCGTCGGCGGCTTACCACCCACTTTATCGAGTGCGGCTTTGTTGATCCACAGCCAGTTGATCCGATGCACCGAGAACGGCGCCGCCACATAGTGGCCCTTTGACATCATGGTCTTGTTGATCTGCGCGGGAAGTTGGGCTTTCCAGTCAGTAGCGGACTTGTCTATATCGGCCAACACACCTTGATCAGCCCAGTCCTGTATCAGCGGCCCCTTGATCTGCGCAGCCGACGGCGCGTTACCGGACATGACCTGTGTCTTCAACGCCGTCATGGCCGCCGCACCCGCCCCTCCGGCTACGGCGAAGTCTTTCCACTCGTAACCCTGCTTGTTCATGTCGTCCTTGAGCACTCTGATTGCCTTCGATTCGCCCCCAGAGGTCCACCAGTGCAATACAGAAAGTGACTCGGCAGCACTTGCGACCTGTGCGCCTGTGGCAAGCACCGCAGCGACGATTGCGGCTGACATGACTGTTCTTTTCATGGCTGTCTCCGTTAGTTTTCTTTATGAATCACCAGGCAGGCGCACGCCATGATGGCGTGCGTTTTCGTAGCGCTTACAGATCGAAACCGAGTTGGGCCTTCCCGAGCGGCGTCAGATCTTCGACAGTAGCCCGTCCGACAAAGTCGACTTCGAAATGGTCGGTCGGGAAGTCAGGCGGGCTTTTGCCCTCAAGGAAGCTAGGCAACTGGCGCTTGAGGTATTCGTCGTTCTTGGCACACGCGGGCGCCGACGCGATATACATCACGTTGCTGTAGCCTGCGCCGCGGTGCGCGTCTTCCACTGCGTGGATCACGTCGCTATGCCAGAACACGGTGTCGCCCGCCTGCATGTGGGGAATCGATGAGAGCGCGTCGAAAAGCGGCGCATGAAATTCCGGCTTGATGGAGAGCGCGCGACCTGGCATCGCGCCGCACAGGTCGTCATCGGCCACATCGTCCTGAAGGGCGCGCAACAGGATATAAGCCATCGAATTTGCAATCGGCACGAGTTGCAGCGTGCCGTCGCCAGGGCCTTGCGGCGTCAGCGCGGTCCAGCCCTGAAACGTGCGGAACATCGAACATACGGCGGGAGATGCAATCTCTTCTACGTCCGGCCGGAACGCGGCGTCGAACGGATCATATTGACGCCAGTTGCCGTCGAACACATGCCGGTAGACCTTGCGGAAATTCGCCTCGATCCACCGCTCGACCGAGCCGCCGTCGCAATGCGCGGACAAGCCCAATGACTCGGAGCCGGGCGGCCGGCGACGCATCCGGTCCGCGTAGACCGGCACTCGCTCTGGATCGAAATGGATCCGGCCTTCACTTTCATTGCGCCACAACCGGTTCAGAAAGACACGGGCCGCAGTCAGCGACGGCGCCTGGCGCGCGAGGACCTGCGGCTTTGACCAGTACACGCCGTAAATCTGCGGCTTGCTGGATGCGAGCTGGCCAAAGTATTTGTCCTCGGCCCGATTCTGCAGGCGCGTATTCAGGTCGTTGCGTTCGAGGTAGTCCGCGATATCGCGGTCCCACCCTTCCACCAGAGCGCGGTCGAACACGTTGCGGATCACACACGCTCCACGTGTTTTGACGAGTTCGATTTGCTCGGCGCTCACGCGCTGCTCCGCGATGTCGGAGAACTGGATTTCGGGGATCACGTTTTCGCCGCGACTGCGTTGCGCGGCAATTCTGCTGGCTTCGGCGCGGATCGTTTCATCCACCTCGGCGAAAACATCCCGATAATTCGGAAGTCGTGCGCGAAGCTCCTGCTTGGCCTGCCGGATGGCTGCCGGCAGGTCGTCGATGATGAGTGCCATGGTCGTCTCCTTGTGGGTTCTGCTATACCCGAAGGATAGGCTGACCGTGCACACAAAAGTGATACCATCCAGACAATTTATTTGCGTTTTCTGCCATGAAACCAGCATACGAACATGTCGAATTTGGCGACGAATGCTCGGTCAGGGTTTACCACCGGCGCCTGCCGCGCATTCCGTTCGAATGGCACCACCATCCCGAATACGAACTAACCCTGACGCTGAACAGTCAGGGCAAGCGCTATATCGGGGATTCGATTGCAGACTATGTAGACGATGACCTGGTTCTTGTGCCCCCGAATCTTCCTCATACATGGGCGTCGAATCGCTCGATCGACGCTGCATCTCCTCAGGTTGCAATCGTGATCTGGTTTGGCGGCGATTGGGCGCGGCGGCTTGCGGACGTCTGCCCGGAATATGCGCCTTTGCGTAGCCTGTTGCGTCGGGCCGCCTGCGGGCTGGCATTCGGTCCGGAGGTCGCCGCCGCGATGCGCGTACAGGTCGACAAGCTACTGTCCAGCACCGCGCGAGAACGCCTTGCCGCAGCGCTCAATGTTTTGTGCATGCTCGCAGAAGCACCTGGTGATCCGCTTGCTTCGCCGAGCGCGTTTAGCGACCGTGCAGAGGGTCCTTCAGGGCACGAACCGGAGCGTATAAACCGCGTACTCTCAATGATCGATTTACGCTTCGCTGAACCGCTGCGTCTTTCCGACCTTTGCGACGCTGCTAACGTGTCGGAACGTTCTCTGGCTCGCTACTTCGAGCAGCACATTGGAGAAAGTGTTGGGCGATATATCGCGCGAGTCAGGATTGGACATGCCTGCCGGATGCTCGCGCACACCTCGACTCCCGTTTCCGTCGTTGCAGCGCGCTCCGGGTTTCCAAACGTGGCTAATTTCAACCGACAGTTCAAAGCGTTGAAAGAACTCACGCCCGCCGCTTACCGCAAACAGTTCGCGGCCGGCGATATTGCCGAGACAGACGCCAGTCCGCAGATCAACCAACGCTCACCTTCGTTGCAACGGAACCCGCGACTACCGAAATCAATTGCGTAACGCAGGCGAGCGAACATAAGCGCGGGATTGCAACTGGCCGCATTGGGGTGCGTTCTCGTGGGTAAGAGATGGCACTCGAGATGCGCATTCATGGCCCAGAAAGCAAGGTAGATAAGCAGCGTCGTGAGTACGACGGAGGCGATTGCAATGGGCTTGCGCAATTGAGTCCGGTCGTCGATCATCTTCCAACCGACATGCACTAGAATTGACACCGTCGCGGATGCTCAAGCGGCTAAAAATACTCAGAATGGATTTATAAGCGCACAGGCCAGTGCGAATGCAGAGCCCAGTCTTCGTCGGCAGAGAGGCCGCGTGAGGCTCTTGATAACCACTAATCGAGCTCTTGTGAAAGAGCCCCCAATCTATGCAAAGCAACTATAACCTTGGGTTAGTCGCCGTTTCCCTTATCGTCGCGACGCTTGCTTCGTTTACGGCAATCGATCTCGCAGACCGGCTTTCCATTCTGGCTTACGTTCGTGCCCGGCAACTATGGCTGGCCGCCGGCGCCCTGGCAATGGGCGTTGGCATTTGGTCCATGCACTTCATCGGCATGCTGTCGTTTTCCATGGATATTCCGATTGGTTACGATTTCACTATAACCTTTTACTCGCTCGCGATTGCGGTGATCGTCTCGTGGTTTGCGTTGCATGTCGTCACGCGGGAACGTCTGAGGCTGTTTCATTTGCTGGCGGGTGGGGTTCTCATGGGATTAGGTATTGCCGGCATGCATTACATGGGAATGGCCGCGATGCTGATGAATCCGGCGATTCGCTACGAACCCAGAATCTTTACCGGCTCGATTTTCATTGCAATCGCAGCGTCTACTGCGGCGCTGTGGCTCGCGAACACACTGCGCGGTGCAGATCAGAACCATGTGATGCCCAAGCGCATTGGTGCGGCCTGTGTCATGGGGATTGCCATCGCGGGTATGCACTACACCGGCATGGCCGCGGCGAATTTCCCCGTTGGCTCGATTTGCGGCGCAGCGAACGGCGTGAAGCCTCAATGGCTCGCGGCCGCTGTCATTACGTTTGCGTTCGCAATTCTTATCGCGACGCTGCTTCTTTCCCGTCTCGACGCCAGAGTCGCGTTTCTCGCCAATTCTGTCGCGCGACTCAACGATCAGATCGATCGCGTGCGAGGCTCGACACGTTGACTGCCGGATTGGCAGGTCATGTCAACGCGCTGCGCTTCTGAACGGCAATAGGCAGTCGGCGTGCCCATCGTGACCATTTGCATGAGGCGCATCCGCCTCCGGTTGGAGTGAGGCAAAGCGCCTTTGACGCAAGATAGACATGCGGTCTTCGACTGAGGCCACCGGTCCGACTGTGCAACGGCCACTGAGCTTTTCGATCGGCCACGGCGGGAAAAGGATTGCGGTACTCGGGCCGCTCAACCCTTACTCGTCGGTCTTGACTGCATTGATGAGATTGTTTCGTAGCGTCACAATCGCCTTCTGGATTTTCGCGAATTCGTCGGGCGCAAGGCCCGTCGCCTCGATGAGGCTCATCTTGAGAGCCTTTTCGCGTAACCGTCGACCGTCTTTCGTGAGACTGATCCTCACCTGGCGCTCGTCTTCGGGATCGCGCTGCCTTTCCAGATAGCCCAATCCCTCGAGTTTCTTCAGGATCGGCGTGAGGGTATTGGATTCGAGAAACAGCTTTTCGCCCAGACCACTGACGGTCTGGTGATCCTCCTCCCATAGTGCAATGATCGTGATGTACTGCGTATAAGTGATTCCAAGTTCTTCCAAGATCGGCTTATACGCCTTGCCGAAGGCCAGGTTCGCGGAATAGACCGCAAAGCACAGATAGTCGGAGAGCGGTGCGGCCGCAATGGGTGCCTGGTTCGTCGTTTTCATTTGCATCCTCTCTGGCGCAGGAGCCATGTTTCGCAAAGGGAAATAATACCTCGCATACGATTTTATCGCTCTGAAGCGAAATGTCGTCTGTCACTGCATGCAGATCGCTGCGGGTCGTGCATGAGGCTCCTCGGTGCGTGACGCCTTGACGCGCGGATGTCAATCGAGCGATGCCGAAGATCTTTTGGAGCATGCATCCGGGCTGCTGGCGAATCGAGGTTGCGGGCGTCGCGCATTGGGGGGTAAAGATGCGCGACGACCAAGCGAAGCCTTATCCGATCACACCGTGACGATGTTCATGGCGATTTCGATGTTGCCGCGCACTGACTTCGAGTAAGGGCAGATCTGATGAGCGAGGCGCGCGATTGCCTCGACTACTTCCTTTTCCAGGCCTGGCGCGCGGATGGTGAACTGCGCGCCAAGGAACCACGCGGGCCCCGTCTGCCCAATATCGACCTGAATGTCCACGGAATAGTCGGACGGTAGCGTGACCTTCTTCATCGAGGCCGCCATTCCGAGCACGGTGGTGTAACAGGCCGACCACGCGCCGGCAAACAACTGCTCGGCTCTCGGATGTGGTTCGGTGGCGACGAACGCGAGGCTTTCAAGACCGGGTGCGGACAACTCGAGGTTGAAGACACCAAACTCGCCGCGCTGGAGGTTGGGATCGCGATTCACCGTAGCGTGGGTGTTGCCTGAGGCGAGGACTTTTTCGATCTTTTCGATGATGAATTCCTTCGTGAATAGGGGTTGAGTGTATTTGGATTGTGAGCGATTGAATCGCGTGCGATATATATGGGGTGTGAATGAGACTCGTGCGTTGACCGATTACGCCGTGACAACGCTCAAGCCGACCTCGATGTTGCCGTGCACAGCCTTCGAGTACGGACAGATTTGATGAGCCAGGTGCGCGATTGCCTCGACGGCTTGCGTTGCCAGACCCGGCGCGCGAATGGTGAACTGTGCGCCAAGGCACCACGCCGCACCGGTCTCCCCAATGCTCACTTGGATGTCCACCGAATAGTCGGTCGGCAGCGTGACCTTCTTCAGCGTGGCTGCAATCTCGAAGGCGCTGATATAACAGGCCGACCACGCGCCCGAAAACAATTGCTCGGCTCTCGGGTGCAGTCCGGTGGCAATGAACTCGCGGCCTTCATCGTCGGGCGCTGAGAGCTTGAGGTCGAGCGCGCCGTGCTCACCGGGCTGAACGTTTGGGGCGCGATTGATCGCGGCGTGGCTGCTGCCTGAGAAGAGGACGTTTTCAATCTTGGTCATGATAGGTTTCCTTGGTAAGAGAGGGCGTTGTCTGTAGTAAATCGTATGCGATGTAATCGCATGCGTTGCATGATGAGCGGAGATGTTCTTCGTGTCAATCGCATAAGACTTAATCGCATGCGAGTTTTGATAGAAAAAGGTGAAGACATTGGGTGGCCCAGCGTAATGCCCGTATCGGCAACCCCACGGGCATCGGCGAGGCGCCGTCCGGCCCTTTTTTAAGGAGCAGACGATTACGGTTAGCGGGTGCGGTTCGGCGAGAAAAGGGTGGATGTTCAAACCTGTGCCGGCAGCCGGCCATGCCGCCCCATGAGGGCGGCCGTTACGGCTCGATCACGCTCTTCGCCCGACTTATCCCCAGATATTGTTGAAGAGGGTGTTGATAACTACTTGGTGAACGCGCTAGAGCCTTGAATCGTAATGGTTTTCACGGGGCGCATGAAATCGGGCGCAAGGCGGCACGATCACCATTACCTAACGCCGAAAAACAAAACGGGTGAGCCAGCCGAGCGGATGCCGGCGGAGCGCGGCGTCGCCCTACAAGGCCGGCAAATGCAGCAGTTCGCGCGCCTGTTTGGCGCTCGCTACCGGCCGCCCATACTCGCCGCACAACGACGCTACCCGTGCCACCAGTTGCGCATTGCTCTTCGCGAGCGTGTCCTTGTCCCAGCGGACGTTGTCTTCGAGACCTGTGCGGCAATGGCCGCCCATTTGCAGGGTCCAGTGATTCACCTCGAGTTGATGCCGCCCGATACCGGCAGCCGTCCACGTTGCATCGGGCAGTAGCGCCTTGAGTTGCTGCACCTCGAACTCCAGGATCTCGCGTCGCGCGGGCAGGGCGTTCTTCACGCCCATTACGAATTGCACGTGCACGGGCGATTTCAGCAGGCCGAGCCCGACCAGGTCGACGGTGCTGTACAACATCGCCAGATCGAAGATTTCGATTTCCGGCTTGACGTCGTAGTCGAGCATCATCTTTGCCAGCGAGCGCACGAAATCCGGCGGATTTTCGTAGACGGTCGTCGGAAAGTTGACCGAGCCCGTTGCGAGTGACGCCATGTCCGGACGCAGATCGAGCATCGCGCCGCGCTGCTCGAACGAACGGCCGCGGCCGCCCGTCGAAAACTGGATGATGATGTCGGGACAGTGCTTGCGGATGCCTTCCTGAAGCTTCGCGAAGCTCGACCGGTCGGAACTGGAGTTTTCCTGCTCGTCGCGCACATGCAGGTGCACGAGCGTCGCGCCGGCTTCATAAGCTTCGTGAGTGCTTTCAATCTGTTCAGCAATGGTGACCGGCACAGCCGGGTTGTCCTTCTTGCGCGGCACTGAACCGGTAATGGCGACGGAGATAATGCAAGGCTGATTCATGAGGGACGCTCCATACAAATCGTTGTGGCCGGCCCGCCAGGCTGGCGAACCGACAGTGACAGCGCGACTGCCTAACCGGTGGTGCGCCGTCCCGTTCAGCGGGCTAATCCAATCGTTGCGCGCCCAACTTCATTGCGTGATCTCTTGATGCAAGCCAGCCCCGGACGATGAATGCCGGGCACCGGCGTTTGCATCCGGATGCTCGATTGCTACGCGGCTTTCGGGCCGGACAGGGTCTGCTCGCGCATCCGCTTGTAGTCCTCCTTGTCGACAGGCTCCGCGCTCCGCTGGCCAAGGTCGTTCAGGTGAATCCGGTACGTTTCCCGAACGCTATATGCAGCAATTGCCGAAATAATCGTGACGCCGAACGTGATCGCACCGATCGTCACGGGGATGTTGGTCGATCCCGGAGGCGCGACGGTTGCGAAAAGAGCCGGCAGCAGCGCCGTGATCGTGGTGCCGATGTTTTGCGAAATCGCCATTGCCGAAACCCGGGAGCGCGTGGGGAAGAGTTCGGGGTAAAAGCTCGGGAAAACGGCGTTATAGCCCTGATAGATCACGCCCCACATGAGTATCGACATCACGATCGCCAATGGCACGTTATGGATGCTGATCGCGTAGAGATAACCGAACGACAGCAGCCCTGAACCGAGCGCGCCGCCGATAATCAGCGGACGTCGGCCGATCTTGTCGGACAGATTGCCGACAATCGGAATCACGAGCACTGCCACGATGTTGCCGAGCACTGGAATCCACAGGTAGACGCTTTTATGGAAGCCGATCCCGTACGACGGCTGAACCGCGTAGGCCGCGCCAAAAATCGTCGTGACCACCGGAATGACGTTCATCAACGCACAGCACACGACGACCAGCATCTCCTTCCAGTTAAACTTGAAGGCTTCGACAATCGGCGAGCGCGGCACGGCGCCTTCGGTCGCGAAGGCCGGCGTTTCTTTCACCTCGCGACGGATGATGTAGCCCGCCACCAGAACGATTGCGCTCAGCAGGAACGGAATGCGCCAGCCCCAGGCATTGAACGCGTCTTCAGGCATGTAGTGGGCGAGTGGAAGGAACACGGCCGCAGCGAGAATCTGGCCGGCCTGCACGCCCTGCAGCGTAAAGCTCGAGTAGTAACCGCGCCGGCCGAATGGCGCGTGCTCGAGAATCATCGAACTGGCGCCGGAGATCTCGCCGGCCACCGCGAAGCCCTGAATCAGGCGCAGCGCAACCAGCAGCACCGGTGCGAGCAGGCCGACCTGGTGGTAAGTCGGCAGCAGGCCGACGGCCATTGTCGAGAAGCCCATCAGAAACATGCAAACCAGCAGGACGTTCTTGCGACCTTTCGTGTCGCCCCAGTGTCCGAGAAAGAAGGCGCCAATCGGCCGCGCGACATATCCCACGCCGTAGGTCGCCAGTGACGCCACGATCGCGATCTTCGGGTTGCCTGAGGGGAAGAACAGCTGCGGGAAAATCAGCGATGCTGCGGTCGCGTAGATAAAGAAGTCGTAGTACTCGAGCGCCGAGCCGATCCAGCCGCTCGCGGTTGCCTTCCTTGTCTGATGGGTGCCATGCGGCTCGTGTTCGGTGGGGCTGCCAGCCATGTCTGTCTCCAATATTGATATTTGATCGCGGTGGGATTGCGCCCTGCTCGTCAGCGAAAACGCTTCGCTTCGATCGCGCCGGCTTCACCGCTTCAGCCGGCACATTCGATCAGTAATATTGAATGTGCATCCCGACATCGACCGGCATGACTTGCTTCGCTTGCGACGCGACACGAGCCTTAAATCGGCATTGGTCCGCAGAGCGATCAGGGATGTAAGGAAGTTACGCTGTCGATGGATGCTCGACAACGGCAGTCAGCATAATATGAGCGCTATTCGCGCAACACGCGCGATTTTCGTTCTGAAATGGGGTTTCTACGGAGCGGGACCATGAGCGGCAGGGACCGGAGCGTGGGCGGCCGGCCAGCATCGTGGCGTCGCTCCACGCTTCGGTAAATGGCGGCGGGGGCGCCAAATCCGCTCCTACCGGGTTCCAATCACCATGGAATCCGGGCCGGCGAGAGGCTCGACGCGTGTCTCTGAGAAGCCGACTTCCTTCATCCACGCACAACACTGCGCACCCGTATAGTCGAAACCGCCGGGGGTCTCGATAAGCATGTTCAGGCTCATCAGCAGACCGAATGCATTCTGCCTGCGATCATCGTCGATCACCGCGTCGTAGACGATCAGACACCCCCCGGGAGGCAGCGCCGCGTAACACTTCGCCAGCAGTTCGAGTTTCTCTTCGAGATTCCAGTCATGGAGGATGTGTCCCATCACAAGCACGTCTGCTGCAGGGCAAGGCTCCTTGAAAAAGTTGCCCGCATGGAACCGCACCCGTTCCTGCAAGCCGTGCAAGGTCACGTACTCGTTAAATACCGGGCCCACTTCCGGTAGATCGAAACCGCCGCCGAGCAGGTGAGCATGAGCGAGCGCGATCTGCACAGGTAGCGCGCCTTGTGCCGTGCCAATGTCGATGAAAGTACCGTAATTCTTCCAGGGGAATTTCTGCGCAATCGCCTTGGCCGCCCCAAGACTGACTCCGGTCATTGCTCGCAGGAAACGCCGCAGGCCTGCTTCGTCGTGATAGATCGCGTCAAACAGGTTGCCGCCTTGCTTTGCCTCGTTCTGTGGCCGCCCGGTGCGAAGCGCTTCTGTCAGCGAGCCCCAGAACGGATACAGCCGGGCGTTGGCCATTTCCAGTAGTCCGCCCACGTAACCAGGCTTGGTGGTGTCCAGAAAGAGCCCGGCCTCCGGCGTATTGCGGTATATCCCGGCTTCGCGTTCCAGCAGATTCAATGCAACCAGCGCGTCGAGAAAATCGAGGGCCGATCTCGGATGCAATCCGAGCGCCTCAATGAGTTGCGCCGCATCGGTCGGACCGCTCGCGAGGCGCGTGAACACACCGAGTTCGACCGCGGACAGCAACGTCTTCGACGCCCAGAATCCCATGCCCAGTTGCAAAAGTCGCTCAGGGGTGGGTGCGGGCTGATACTTGACGTCGGCGCCCGGTCCCTGCTGATCCACGTTTGGTGTACTTGGCATCGATGCCTCCGGCGGACACGTGTGTCGAAGCGCCGGGTGCCACGGCAGGCGGCGCGACGTTCTTAAGCCTAGTCATCGTATGAAGCTAAGTCCAGCCGCTTAAGTGCTGCCCAATGTCGGACATTCGGTCAGGGAACCGCTGCAAGCGGCGTGTCTCCGGCCTACACTCGTAGTGTTGCGGCCGGCGCGAATCCTCAGACGGGAGAAAACTTAAATGACTGTTGACAACGCGGACCCAGGCGAGCCGATCACTGTCGGTCGTCTGACGATTCGGTACCTGATTGATGGAGCCGGCACAGGCGGGTTGGGCGTATTCGAGTTGACGGTGCCTGCTGGTTCGAGCGTTCCTCCACCTCACAGTCATACACATAATGAGGAGTGCGTGTATGTGCTGGAGGGCGTGCTTCGATACTCTGTTGATGGCGTAGTCCGGGATCTGGCCCAAGGACAATGGATGCATTCCCGACGCGGATCGGTCCATCAATTCAGCAACCCACACGGTGACGCGGCGCGTGCCTTGATCATCCTTACGCCCGACATCGGCGCCCAGTATTTCCGCGACGTCGGAGCCATGGTCAATGCGGGTGAGCCGCCCGACCGCGCGAAGCTTATCGCTGTGATGTCCGGGTACGGACTGGTTCCAGCGTCGCCTAAATGAGTTGAAAGCGATCCACTGCGGCCGAATAACTATCGGCCGACGCGCAAACGCGCATGAACCTGGCTTCGATAAGATGACTCGCTCGGGCGCCGCCGCCACCGAATAGGCTCCCAGCGCCGCACCGCAACGCGTGGTTCATAGATATTTGAGCACACTGCTCGCCACCCTGCGCAGTTCGTCGAACTGCGTAACGAGTTCGAGGCACAGAATAAAGGCCAGCATCGCTGAAGGCCCCGGGTAGCGTTCGATCCATCGCAGCGCAGGGGTCGCGTAGCGCACGCGGATCGCATCTCGCGTCATGACATAGGTAATTTCGATTCTCCGCGCGATGTGAGGTTTGAGAGTTCTGGCACGCGTCGGTATCAGACAGAGTTCGACCAGACGCGGTCGCGACTATGGATCAGATGCATACGCATCGCTGCGCGGGCGCCTTCGGACTCACCACGCGCAATGGCTTCGTCATGTCCGAGTGTTCATTGTTCACGCGAGAAAGATAGCGCTCGGGATCCAGGTCGGCACGCGGAGCCTTAGGCGGGTCGAGTTGAGCAAGTACGTCGACCAGTTCGGCACGAACCTCTGCATCAATTTTTCCGCGTCCGATTGTCCCCACCACGTAGCCCTCGGGTGTCAGACCTCCCGTTCGTTGAAGCAGCCCATCGCGGTGGACGTCGAACCACGCGAACCGGAATGCCCCCGGTTGCGCAGGCGAGCGCAAGCGTAAGACCGGCGAGAGAATCTCCAACGATTACGATCTCGGGTAATTGATATCCATCTTGCGATTGAAGTCGGGGAGTGGCGTGTGAGAATTCGATTTTCCTGAGTGCGTAGGCCAGTAGTGCTAACAGCGGGCGCTGCTGCCTTGCGGCGGAGGGTGATTCGACGGGTCCGCCGTGCGAACCCGTTTATCGAGCGAAACGCCGCTGCGCTTGAGTCGCCCAAACGCGATGTCTGCCTCAGGAGATGCTGGCGCCAAGAGCTGGGAACACGTCGGAGAACAGCAGATTGATCAACTGTTGTCCGGTCGGTGTCGACCAGTCCTGGGCGATTTCGGCCATGAGCGTATTGGTGGCCGTGAGCACCACGCCCGCATCGTGCATCCGCTGACGTGAGAACTCTTCCGACAGGTCGCTGGGCGAACCTGACGCGTCCATCACAGCCTGTACGGCGAAGCCTTCCAGAGCGGCGTCGATCGCGGGGAAGATCAGACACACGTCGGTCGTGACGCCCGCCATGATCAGATTCTTGCGACCCGTCGCCAGCACCGCGTCTCGGAAGTCGCCATAGGCCCACGCATTGACGACGCCGGGGCGCTTGATTCGCCGCGCATGCTGCTCGGGCAGGATCTCGGCGATCTCCGGAAGGATGGGGCCTTGGGCTCGATCTTCCTGGCTCGACGTAATGACGGTCGGCAGGTTAAGAATTTTCGCCATCTTGGCCAGCGCAATCGATTGCTTGGCCGCGAGTTGGTGGTCGATATTCTTGATGAGCTTCATCGTGCCGACCTGATGGTCGATCAGGAGCAAAGCGCTATTCTCGGCGGTGAATCGTTCAGGTTTCATGTTTCAGCTCCTAGGTGGTCAGGGGCTTGGCCCCCAATGGTGTGGCGAGCGATTACAGTCTTCCCATTTCGCCACGTTGATAAGCGCCGGCAGCGGCCATCAAGCTCTCCCGGTTGGCAAACGCCATCGGGCCATTCGAATAGACCGGCTGGCCCAGCGGCTGTCCAATAAAGACTGCGACCTTCGCACCGCCGGCTTTCGCAACGAGGGTGTGGGTTGCTGCTTCGGTCACGGGCGGCACAACTGGCGCACCGAGGTCGTCGATGCCGAAGCCATTGCCGTTCAGCGCGGCGCTGCCGACGATTGGCATGAAGAAGGCGCGCTCGCCCGCGGCCACTGGAATGGTCAGTTCAGCGCCCGCGTCCAGGCTGACGTCCAGCAGCGTCACCTTCGTCGGGGGTGTCAGCGGGGAGCTCACGCCATCAAAGCTCCCCAAAGGGATGCGGACCCTGACGCCGGGGCGCTGCACCACGGGCACGTCTTGCGGCGCGAGGCTCAATGCAAAAGGCGCAGCGCTCTGCCGTTCCCGCGGGAGGTTGACAAAGATTTGCAGCAGGTGGGTTGCACTGCCGAACACCGCCGGATTTTCCTCGTGGACAACACCGCTTCCGCCGGCTGTCCAGTGCAGGCCGCCGGGCTCGATGAGCGTGCTGTTGCCCAGAGAGTCACGGTTGGCAATGCCCGTCTCTGAATCGAGGAACAGGTAGGTCACCGCGGAAAAGCCCGCATGGGGATGGGGCGGGAATGTCGGCTCGCTCATCCATGCGTGGTCGACACCCATGAACGGGTCGAGCTGCAGGGGATCGTCGCCATGCAAGCGATATGCACGAAAATGGCTTCCACGATTGGCGCGTTGCATGCGCATGGTCGTAGTCATGATGCAGTCCTTAAATTGATGAGCGGAGCGAATGGCGTGCCGGTCAATTCCGCACCTGGCCGCCTGGTTTCGCCCTTCGCGACCTGGATAACCCGACAGGCGAAATCCGATCATTCGAAGCCACAGTCGCGCCCTGAGTTTGGTAGCGAGATGCGTTTGCGAATGCGATGGACGTATCTTTGATTAAACTGCTTTGGAAATAAAGATGGGTAAATGGCAATCATTGATCCATAAATGGAGCAATGATTGCCTTTGTCGATCAGGAGACGCTCAGCACTAACGGGCCTCTGCTCTGCGTGTCCAGCGCGGGGACCGTGAGGGGAATGAGCGATTGGTTTATCGAGCGCACGACCACGAACCGACTGCGCCGCGAGACTGCGGCCAGCCGATTGTGGGGAGGGTGAGCCGGATTGCCTCAGGGGCGACGAACCAGCGGTATCGCCACGAGCTACGGAAGACGCGCGTAGTGCGCCTTACTGCTGCAGGAACTGCTCGCGCAGAAATTCGATAAAGCGTTGGGTCTTTGCCGGTAGCAGCCGCGTCTCCGTGATCGCGTACACAGGAACAGACGGCGCTTGCCAATCCGGCATCACTCTGCGCAATAGGCCGGCGGCAACGTCGTCGGCCGCGATTTCCTCCGACAGCACGGCGATACCGAGATCGAGTGTGGCCAAACGCCGGATCATGCCGACGCTGTTCAGCAGAAACCGGCCTCCTACCGCAATGTCGACCTTTTCCGCGCCACGATGCAGGGACCACCCATTGACCTCTGCGGGGCTGAGCCGCAGACACTCGTGATGCATCAGATCGGGCGGCTCGGCCGGCTCGCCATATAGTTCGATATAACGCGGCGATGCATAGAGATAGCGCGGCAGCCGCGCGAGCTGCCGGGCGATCAGGTTCGAGGTCGGTGGTTCGCCCATGCGGATTGCGACGTCGACGTGCTCCGTGACCAGATCCACGCGACGGGGCGTCAGGTCGAACTCGAAGCTGATGCCAGGATATCGACGCGCGAACTCTGCGAGCAGCGGCGCAAGGAAAATATTCGCAAAGTCCACCGGCAGCGATGCATGCAAGACGCCTCCTGGTTGCGCCAGCATCTCGCCGAGTTGTTCGTGCGCAAGCCTTGCTTCTTCCACGATGCGCTTCGAGCGCTCGAAGTAGAGCTGGCCCGCCTCGGTCAGCTCGATCTTGCGCGTCGTACGATGTAGCAGGCGCAATCCGATGGCCTTTTCAAGGGCGCTGATCCGCCGCGACAGGGTGGAATTCGGCACTCCGATTGCTTCAGCCGCGCGACGAAAGCTCTTCGCCTTCACCACTTCCACGAACAACGCCATGTCGTTCAGAAACTCCATCTTCACTGCTCCACAAATGGCTCAATGATTTCCATTTTGCCATCTTTATCCCGTAGGTGGTTTGTTGGATGATGGTTGCACCCGATAAACGCATCACCACTGAGGAGCACGACATGAGCAAGCTTTTCACCCCCGCCAGCATTGGCGGCCAGACCATCCGCAACCGTATGGTGATGGCGCCGATGACCCGCTCCCGCGCCAATGACGCGGGCGTACCGGACGACATCGTCGTCACCTACTATGCACAGCGCAGCAGCGCAGGTCTGATCATCACCGAAGGCGTGTTTCCGTCCGCAGCCGGTAAAGGCTATGTGCGCACGCCCGGTATTCACACCGACGAGCAGGTGGCCGCATGGAAGCAGGTCACCGAGGCCGTGCATGCACGCGGTGGTCGTATCTTCATGCAACTGATGCACAGCGGCCGGATCTCGCATCCGTCGCTGCAAGTCGACGGCGCGCGGCCCGTTGCACCGTCCGCGATCAAGCCGGCAGGACAGACCTGGACCAGCAACGGTATGGAGGAATTCGTGACGCCGCGGGCGCTGCGTCTGGACGAGATCGCCGGTGTCGTGAACGAATATCGCACGGCCACCCGTCGCGCGCTGGAAGCCGGCTTCGATGGCGTCGAATTGCATGCCGCTTCGGGCTACCTGCCGGAACAGTTCCTGTCTTCCGGCAGCAACCATCGTGAAGATGAATACGGCGGCTCCATCGCCAACCGTGCCCGCTTCGTTCTCGAAGTGCTGGAAGCCATGGTGGCGGAAGCCGGTGGCGAGCGCGTGGGGTTGAAGATTTCTCCGGAAATGAATTTCAACGATATCTCCGATGCAACGCCGCAGGAAACCTACACCTATCTGGTCGATCAAGTGCGCCGCTTCAACCTGGCGTATCTGCATGTCGCGCTGTTCGGCGCGAAGGTCGACTATCACGCGCTGCTGCGTCCGCGTTTTGAAGGCGCCTATCTGGTCGGCGGCGGCCTGAACCAGGAAACGGCGGAGAAACTGCTGGCCGATGGACGCGCTGACGCGACGGTGTTTGGCGGCGCATTCCTCGCCAACCCGGATTTGCCGGAACGTTTCCGTACGGGCGCGCCGCTCAACGCGCCGGACAAGAACACGTTTTACACGCCGGGTGCACAGGGCTACATCGACTACCCTGAACTCGTCGCAGCAGGCAATTGATGAAGAAGTGCCGGCCCAACCCGGCAACACCGGGCATAGGCTGCCGATCTTCGTCAGCCTGGCGCGTGACAGGCCAGACGCCAGGCCATTTGCACTGAGCCTCGAACCGGGAGAACGCGCCGGTCTTCGAAACAGCGCTTCCGCCTCAAGTGTGAATCAAGGTCTTATAAAGTTCGTTCGCGCGGGTCAGGTGCGCACGCATGGCCTCGGCGGCACCTTCGCCGTCGCCGCGCCCGATAGCGTCAACAATCCGCTGATGTTCGGCCAAGGTCAGTTCCTCGGCTCCGGGTGCTCGCACGAGCGGTCGGTAATACTCGTTCGCCCAGCGAAAGAGCGACTCGACGATGGACGGAAATATCGGGTTGCCGCTAATGTGGGCAATCTCGCGATGAAACGCCATGTCCCGTTCAATGAACTCGTCGAGATTGACCATCGAGGCGCGCTGTTGCGCGACTTTCAACTGCAGGCGCGCAACGTCTTCCTCGCTGGCGTTTTCGGCCGCCATGCGCGCCGTTCCGGTCTCGAGGAACAGGCGCGCTGACTTGAGATGTTCCAGCATGTCGGGTTGGATGCGCAACAGGTGCATTGCGCCACCGGCAATCTGCGCGATCAGCCGCTCGGCGGTCGGCACGACAACACGCGCGCGCTCGCCGTGCACGATCTCAACAATGCCGGACCGCTCCAGCGTCTGGAGCGCTTCTCGAATAGCCGGACGCCCCACGCCGTAGATTTCCATCAATTCGCGCTCGGACGGTAGCTGGGCGCCGGGTGCAATTGCGCCGGAGCGAATGCGCTCCATCAGGCGATCATGGACTTCCTGGTAAAGCTTCCGGCGCTGAATGGTTTCAGCCATGGTGATATCTGCTAGCAATGAGTGGTGTGCTGACATTACCACGTCTGTCCCTGGCGTTGGAAGCAGGCGGCCAAGGGCGCTTCACGCGAGCGCAGCACCCGTCCGCACCGAGCCAAAGAACGAGGCCTCGCCGATCTGTCCGCCCTTCAACACAATCTCGAGCCCGTCGCGCCGTGGCAAGTCCGACCAGGCCCGGCAAAGCGGTGCTCCCGGCGCGAGGCCGCCAGCCACGCTCAGCGCGGAGATGCCGAGGGCGCTTGCGACCTCACCCGAACTGTCGCCGCCCGCCACAACGACGCGCGACAGCTCCGCCTGGTCCAGCAGGCGCCGCATCACTTCTGCGAGCGCTTCTCCGACGCGGCGCGCGGCGTCCTGACGTGTCAAGCCGGCGCTTTCCGCCGTGGCATTGAATTCCAGTACGGCGGGATCGTCAGGTCCCTCGGCGCTGTGTATGACAATGCTCTGGCCACGTCCGATCGCAGCGACCGCTACGCCGACGGCACGGTCGATTTCCGCACCGCCCGCATGTTGATCGAGGGCGCGGCGCAAATCGAGCCGTTCGACATGAAAACCGTTCGCGCGTGCCCAGCGGATCTGTCCAGCAGTGACAGGTGAGCAACTTCCACTGACCGCGGCGATGACGTCAACCGGCCTGGCGGCGGGCAGGCCGGGTGCTTGCGGCAGCAGGCCGCTCGCGCGCCAGTGTGACGCGAGTGCATATTGCAACCCCGACGACGATGCGCTGAACACGCCATCGCCGCGCTGCTCCCAGACGAGCTTTCCTGCGGCCGCGAGCGTTTCTTCGTCGAGTACGTCGATCATGACCACTGGCGTATCGTCGCCCTCCAGCGCCCGCAGCCTCGCGGCTGCATCGAGGCTGCGCAATTGCACCATGTCGATCAACTCGATCCTCCGCGCCGTCTGCCGGCCGAGATGGACGCGCAGATCGGCTTCGTTCATCGGCGTTACGGGGTGGCGCGACATGGTCGGATGGCGGTCGAGACGGAAACCCACTCCGCCGACGGCGGCGAACAGATTGCCAAACGCCTGATAGCGCTTCAGCCGCGGCGCACCGACGATCATCGGCGACCATGAGCCGCGCATGTGCTTCACGCCGATGTCGATCGCGCGTCCGATCGAGCCGGTCTCCGGCGACGAGTCGAATGTCGAGCACACCTTGTACTGCAGGATCGGCGCGCCGAGCGCGGCGAGACTGGCGAAGGCGCCGGGCAGCGCGTCGTTCATCCATTGCGGGCTGCGTCCGCGCGACGAACCCGCGAGGCCTACGCAGCGAACTCCGGGAAAGCGTGCGAGCAGTTCGGGCGTTGGCTTGTCGAGACACAGCAGCGTCGGTACGCCCGCTGCGGCCATGGCTTCCATCGCATCGGTCGAGCCGGTGAAATCGTCCCCGTAATAGGCGAGCAGCAGCCCGGCGGGCCAATCGTTCGAAGTAGGCGCATTCATTACCAGAATCCCAAGGCGGCGCGCAGCGCCGGATTGCGCTCGGCCTGTCGTTCGAGTGGCACGCCTTCGATTGCCGCCACCCACGCTTCGCGCAACGCTTCGACACCTGCCGCGACACCATCCGGATGACCGAAAATTCCCCCGCCCGCGGTGTGAATCAGGTCGGCGCAACCGATCGCCGCATACGTGTCCGCCGCTTGACGCCCGGTCTGTCCGGAGCTGAATACCGGCATTGCGCGCATGGGCGCATCGGGCATCACGGGCGCGAGCACCGAGCGGGCCGCAGCAATCACGCTGTCGTCCGGTTCGCTGAACTTGTTGCGCAGGCCATTCACGTGCAGGTGATCCGCGCCCGCGAGACGCCAGAGCATCTGCCACGGCGCGTAGTCCCAGCCGAGTTCCGGGCTGCGCGACAAATACCCCCAGCCCGCGCGATGAGCATGAATCGGCAACTGGCTGTGACGCCGCAACTCGTGCATGCCGACGAGCCCGATCGAATTGAGCACCGCCATCACACAGGTTCCGCCTTCGGCGAGCACGAGGTCGTGACGCCGCTTCATCTGATCGAGATCGCCCGTCACGTTGAACGCGACCATCGCCTTTTTGCCGGTGCGATCGGCGTGCTCGTTGACCACGCGCATCACGGCGCGCACGCGTTCATCGAACGGACAATGCGGGCCGTCGCCTTGCAACTCATCGTCCTTGATGAAGTCGATTCCACCCGCGACCAGTTCGCGTACCTGCTGCGCGGTCTCCTCAGGTGACAGTCCGACGCTCGGCTTGATGATCGTGCCGATCAGCGGACCGCGCTCGACCCCGGCAAGCCTGCGCGTGCCTTCGATGCCGAACGCAGGCCCGGGATATGCCTTTGCAAACGAAGGCGGCAGCGCGAGCCCCGTCAGCCTCAAACCCGACACCTGCCGCAATTCGAAGAGATTACCCGCGATTGTCGACATCAGGTTGGGCAACGAAGGCCCCATGTTCTCGATCGGCCACGACAGTTCAAGCGCACATCGCGTGTAGACCTTCGATTCGATGCCGCCCGGCAGGCTCGGTGTGTCGGCCTTGTCGAGCACGTCGAGCTTTTCGACCCGTGCGCCCGAGCGCGCTTTCAACTCCGGTGTTTCGCCGGGCAAAGCGATGAAGGTGCCGCTCGATTGCTCGCCTGCGATCACGTCGGCGGCAAGTTGCGGATCGACTCCGGTTTCGAGCCAGTAAGTGGCGTGGATGCGTTCGGTCACAATGGAGATCCTCTGTTGAATGACACAGTCAGGCAGTGCTGGCGCGCTTCAGGTAATGCGCCGGATGCTTTCCGCGATCTCGTCGCGATCGAACACCTTCTTCCAGTCATCGCGCATCAGGCGCGGCTTTCCGAATTCGATCGCCTTGTTGCATGCGTCGGAGAAAGCGCCGGGGATTTCGTTGAAAATCACCGCGCCGAGAATATTCATATGGCCGAGCAGGAAGTCGCGTGCAGCCTGTTCGGGCACGCCGCGTTTGACG
This sequence comes from Paraburkholderia sp. BGA-UO-ETr-F21, assembly GCF_059567925.1. Classification (NCBI taxonomy): domain Bacteria; kingdom Pseudomonadati; phylum Pseudomonadota; class Betaproteobacteria; order Burkholderiales; family Burkholderiaceae; genus Paraburkholderia; species Paraburkholderia sp. BGA-UO-ETr-F21. The sequence continues at coordinate 117,817 of NZ_JCAQOY010000037.1, forward strand.
GTCTCGTCCATTGCGTCACGCATCACCTGGAGCAGCGTCGCGCAGACCGTTTCGGAGAGGCCCGGTTCGAGAATCGCCATCTGATCGACCGTCAAACGATACGAGCGCAGGATCGGCTGATAGATCACTTTCGCGACTTCTTCGCCGAGATCGAATGCTTCTTCCGGACCTTGCATGAGCGCGCTCGTGATCGACTGTTTGGCGTATGCGCCGCCGAAGAAATCGCGGCGCGCGTTCGAGTCGGCTTCGTCGTTGAAAATCAGCGGATGACACGGGTGGGCGACGAAATACGTCAAATCCTTGCGATCCGGCAAATGCCCGGCGAACGGCGCGGCGGCATCGAGCGTCATGACCATCGTGCCGGGCTTCAGCTTGGGAGCGATTTCGTGGCTGAGCTTGCCGATCAGCGTGTCGGGCACGGCGAGAATCACCACGTCGGCGCCGTCGATCGCCGCATCGGCGGAGACGCATTCGATGCCCAATTCATCCTTCAGGCGCTTCTGGCCCGCCGCTCCCGGCTCCACGTGCGCGACGCGGTAGTCCGACTTCAAGAGGTTGCTGGACAGGCGCACGCCCATTTTTCCGCCTGCGCCGAACAATGCAATTTTCTCATTCATGTTGATATCTCCAGTGTGAGCTGTACTGTGAAACAGGTAGGACTACCGGCTATTTGGTATGGGATCGCGGCTGGAGCCCGACGGGTACGGTCGAGTCCTTCGCCGCTTGACGCGCACTGGTTCCAATCGCGAACGCCAGCACCGACGAGATCAGCAGGAACGCTCCGACGATGAACATGGGCGCCTGGTAGGAGCCGGTCGCATCCTTGACGAGGCCGGTGATGTAAGGGGCCATGAAACCCGCCAGATTGCCGATCGTGTTGATCAGCGCGATACCCGCTGCTGCCGCCGCACCCGACAGGAAACGCGCGGGCAACGCCCAGAAGTTCGGCAGCGCGGCGAAGATCGCGCAAGCGGTGATCGTGACGACCGCGATACTCGTCGTGGGCGAACGCATGTAGAGCGCGAGCGGGATGCTGACGGCGCCGATCAGCGCCGGAATGCCGATATGCCACGCCTTCACCCCGCGCTTCGTGGCGTCGCGGCTCCACAGAAAGAGCGCGAGTGCTGCGGGCAAATAGGGAATCGCTGTAATCAGCCCCTTCTGAAATACGTTGAAATGGGTGCCGAAACGGGATTCGAAGCCGCCGATGATCGTCGGCAGAAAGAATGCGAGTGCGTAGAGTCCGTAGATCAATCCGAAGTACATCAGGGCGAACATCCAGACCCGGCCGCTCAGCATCGCGGCGCCGGGCCGCAGTGTGTGCGGCTGGGCTGACGCGATTTTTGCCTGCTCTTCTTCGGCGAGCGTCGCGGTCAGCCAGTTTTGCTCGGCCGGTGTGAGCCACTTCGCCTGCGACGGTCGGTCCGCGAGATAAAACCACGCAATGATGCCGACCAGAATCGCCGGCACCGCGACGCCGAAGAACATGATGCGCCAGCCCGCGAGGCCGAACGTGCCGTGTGCGTCAATCAGAAGCGCCGCGACCGGCGCCCCGATCACGATGGTGAGCGGCTGCGCGAGATAGAACAGCGCGAGGATATGACTGCGATGTCGAGCGGGGACCCACATGCTCAGAAAGAGGATCGCACCAGGGAAGAATCCAGCTTCCGCGACGCCGAGCAGGAAGCGCAGCGTGTAGAGGCCCGGGATGCTGCTAACCCAGGTGAACAACAGCGCGACAATGCCCCACGTCACCATGATCCGCGCGAGCCAACGACGCGCGCCGAACTTGTGCAGTGCAAGGTTGCTCGGAATTTCGAGGACGATGTAGCCGACGAAGAACACACCTGCCGCCAGTCCGAATTGCGCGGCTGTCAGGCCGAGATCTTTGCTCATCCCGTTGGGGCCGGCAAAGGAGATTGCGGTGCGGTCAAGAAAGTTGATGAAAAACATCAGCGCCACGAAGGGCACCAGACGCATCGCTACCTTACGAATCGCCGATCGTTCGACCGACTCAAGCTCTGCCGTTTGCATTTCGCCTCCTCCAACAGTGGGATGGATGTGGAACTTTTTTAGTTCTCTACTGGTGTGATGAGTAGACCATGAGGTGCAATCACGAGGTATCGGTAGATATACTGAGCGGGGAACGCTGAGGCGGGTGCAGGCTTGAGACGGACGCATTCGACACAAAATCGCGCAGCGCAGGCGGCGCAGCCGAACGTGACGTGGCCGTGCCGCCCGCGAGGCGGTCGTTTCGAATGAGGTAATCTTGGGATGAATGGGAGACTTCGGCGCGGCGCTAACCGGACGATCGAGGCTGGACTAGTGGAGTGAGCGGTTCAACGAGCCATTGGTCCACACGCGAGCACGTAATGCACGATGGTGATCGGATTTGTCCGCTCAGGCAGCGGATATCGGCGGACTGGCGGGTATGCGCAATTTATCGGCCCTTCACTTTAGGCGGCCGTCCGATTGGCAAAGACCGTCATCCAAACCGGACGCAATAAACCGGCGGCAAATGCGCTGAAATCGATTGCCAGCTTTCGCCGCCGTCATCGGACGTCCATAGCGAGCCGGTGGTCGACCCCATCGCGAGGCGCTCGCCGGCGTCGTCCACCGCAAGGCCGTGCCGATACACGAGGTCATACGCGGGGGCAGGCGGCAAGCCGCTCGAGAAACGATCGAACGTGCGGCCGCCGTCGCGTGTGCGCGTGACGACGAACCGTCCGTCAACCGGAATCCGGCACTCGTCTTTCACGGCAGGCACGAACCAGGCGGTGTCCGGCTCGTGCGGATGCACGGCAACCGCAAAGCCGAAGCTCGATGGTTGCGCCTCGATTCTTTGCCAGTGTGCCGCACCGTCGGTCGAGCGGAAGATTGCGCAGTGATGCTGCGTCCACAACGTGTCTGGATGTGCCGCGCATTGGACGACCCGGTGCGGGTCCTGCACGTTGGCGTCGCCGCGCCGCTCCGGCGGCATGTAGTCAGCCTCCATGCCCTCGGCGGTGACGCGCCAGGTCGCGCCGCCGTTGACCGTTTGCCAAACGCCGCCGCACGATACGCCGATCGTGACATGCCGGCTGTTGCGCGGATCAACCATCACGGAATGGATGCCCGGCGCGTCATAGCCGCCTCCGAACCATTCGCGACGCTCCGGGCGATCCCACAGCGCACGGTTGAGCACCCATGTGTCGCCGCCATCGTCGGAACGGAACAGCCCACCGGGAATCGTGCCGGCCCACAAGACGCCTGGCTCGTCTGGGCCACCAGTTTCGAGCGACCAGATTTGCTGAAGCGTCCAGGCAGGCGGCGCGCTGGGCGCGACGGCGTTCGCGTTGTCCGCGCCGGTGTCTACATTCGCGTTTGCGCTGTCGCCGGCCCGCGTTTCGCCGGCAGGCTGCGGCGGGTAGACGGGAACCGCGCACTCGTCCCAATCCGCCATGCCCGCGCGCCGGCGATGCAGCTTCACGCCGAAGTGGCCGAGATTGAGCGCCGCATAGAGCGACCCGTCGCGCGAATCAGGCAGCACCATGCTCACCGGCTCGCCGGTGAAATGCAACTCGTCGAACTCCCAGACGCCTGCTCCATTGGCTCTCAGAACGAACAGACCCTTGCGGGTCGCGACAAGCAATCGATCGCTCATGTGGAGTGTCTCCCGTCGTCCAGATGTCGATCGGCGTTGGCGTTTTGGCGCTCACTCCGATCTCATGCAAAGCTCGAATCTGCGTGGTGCCTTACCCGCCCGACAGCGCCTGCACGACATAAACCCGGCTCTGTTCGCCGAGTGCATCGGACAGGCGTTGTCGGTCGCGCACTCGCCGACCATCCACAAACACGGCGAGATGCCGCCTTAGTGCGCCCTGATCATCAAGGATGTAGCCGCGCAGTCGAGGTTGCACGGCGAAGACGGCCTCGAGCGCTTCGCTCAGCGTGCGAGCGTCGATCTCGCGCTCGGGCGTTGCGATATGTCGTTGAATCGAAGCAGCGAAGAAGATGTGCGCCATGGCGGAGTCACGTCGCGGGGTGGCAGGGTCCGTTGATTCTGTAGTGTAGGCGATTCGCCGCTTGCTCCGGGGTATCGCGATTCAGCAGAAGATAAGCGGCATGAATCACCGCGCGTCACGACCCGAGATGTCATTTCTCGTCGATGATGGCGTGATGCGCTTGTGCATAAAGCTTCAGCGCAAGCAGACGAGGCGCCTCTGGCGCCTCGATCAGCAACAGAACGAGCAGCGGTTTCTTACGTACTGCGGCTCTTTTCGATGCTCTGGTCAGGGCAGCACGGTGATCTGTCTGCGCCGGCCACGCAGTACGATCGCGACCAGCAGGGCACCGATCACGAGACCGCTCGCCACCACCAGCAGGGCGACATCCGTGCGGCCAGTCAACTCCTTCAGATAACCGATCATGTACGGCGCCACGAATCCCGCCAGATTGCCGATCGAGTTGATCATCGCGATGCCCGCCGCGGCGGTGACGCCGGCGAGGAACGCGGTCGGCAGGCTCCAGAACAACGCGGGAATCGACAGTACGCCCATATTCGCGAGGCACAGCGCGACGATCCCAAGCACTGGTTCGTTCTGCCACACCACGCACAGTGCAAAGCCAATTGCGGCCATCGAAAATGCCGCGATCAGATGCCACTTGCGATCGTTGTGGCGGTCGGCACTGTAGCCGAATGCGAGCATGCTGACGATCGCACAAACGCCAGGGATAGCGTTCAGCACGCCGATGGTGAACGTATCGGTTGTGCCCATTTTCTGGATCAACGTGGGCATCCAGAAGCTGATCGCATAGAGCCCCATGTTGTAGACAAAGTAGATCGCGACCAGCGTCCACACCCGCGCGTTGGAGAGCAAGGCAGAAAAGCCGTGCGAGATCTTGTGGCTGTCTTCCTTCAGCATCAGGCTGCTCAGATAATCCTTTTCAGCGGCATTGAGCCAGTCCACCCGGCGAATGTCCTCGCTCATGCGGAAGAAGATATAGATGCCGAGCAGCACTGTCGGCACCCCTTCGCACAGAATCAGCCATTGCCAGCCGCGCATGCCGCCCATACCCGACATGAACTTGAGAATCGAGCCAGACAGCACGCCGCCAATCACGCCCGAAGACGCGAGCGCGATATAGAACGTGCCCCATGCGCGTCCACGGCGCGCCGCCGGATACCACTGCGCCATGTAGTAGATCGCACCGGGAATGAACCCCGCTTCGGCCAGCCCGAGCAGAAAACGCATGATGTAAAACTGCAGCGGCGTGCGGATGAAGATCGTCGCGCAGGAAAGCAAACCCCAGGTGATCATGATGCGCGAAATCCAGCGGCGTGCGCCCACCTTGTGCAGGATCACATTGCTCGGCACTTCGAGCAGAAAGTAGCCGAGAAAGAATATGCCGGCGCCAAAGCCATAGACGGCATCGCTGAAGTGCAGGTCGCCGGACATCTGAAGCTTGGCAAAGCCCACATTGACACGGTCCAGATACGAGAAGAAAAAGCCCAGCATCAGCACCGGAAGGATCCGCACCGAAATCTTGCGGAAGAGAAGGTTCTCATCAATGGTTGGCACGGCGGTCTCCTTGGTGGTTATGTCATCTGCTGTGCTATTGGTGTTCAGGTCACGCGATAGAACCGTTGCGCGGTGGTGGCAAAGAGTTTTCGCAAGTCGCTTTCGGTTGCGTGAGGCAATGCGCCGAGCACGTCGGCGACGATCTCGGTGAAACTGGCCGACAGGTTGCCAACCGGCAGGTTGCTCGCGAACATCGAGCGGTCATAGCCGAAAAGAGCGACTGCTTCGCGGATCACGCGGCGGTTGCTCGCGCTGTCCCATGTGCCGTTCGGCAAGCCCAGTTCCGATACTTTCAGATAGACATTCGGGCAGGCGGCGAGCGCTTCCATGCCCTTGCGCCAGATCGAGATGCCTTCGTCGGAACGATCGAGTGGCAGTCCGAGATGATTGGTGACGATCGGCGTGTCGGGGAAGGCGCGCGCGACTTCTGCCGCCTCGCCCAGATGCCAGTACGGCACCCGCAAGTCCCAGGAAAACCCAAACCGGTTGAGGAGCGCAAGACCTCGCAGCCACGCGTCGTCCTGCATCGTACCTGGCTGCCCGCGCACGGATTCGCCCGGGCCCGACGAGATCTCGGGCTTCGAGCGCACGCCTCGCGCAAGCGGACTCTTCGCATGACCCTCGAGCACCTCCTCGCAATCGGGCTGCACGAAGAACACATGCCCGACGATTGCGCTCGGCAGGCCGGTCGCTGCATTCAGCTTCGTGAGGAATTCGGTTTCCTGAACCTGCTCGCGACGCGAGCGCTCGGCTTCGACATGCACGGTACCGATCACATCGAAACCGGCCGTCGCGGCGCGATACTGGGGAGGCAGGAAGTTGTTGCACATGCGGCGGTAGTCGCCGAGAAAGAAGCTGTCGTCGTAGTCGTCGGTGAGCCACGGGAAGTGTCCGTCGGACAGATCCCAGAAATGATGATGCGCATCGAAGATCGGCAGGTAGAAGCCGAGCGCGTTGCGGGGCGGTTGGGTCATGCTTGCTCCTGTGATGGTGTCTCGGACAGAGCAGTCGGGCGATACACGCGTACCGCCGTATCGTTGAAAAACGCCTCTTGTTCCGTTCGTGTCCAGCTGGCGACGAGCTGGCGGAATCCGCCGATCAGATCGGCTAAGGAAAGGAACAGGCCGTCGACCGGGAAGTTGCTGCCGAACATGAGGCGCTCCGCTCCGAAGCTGTCGCGGAGTGCATCGAGCACCGGCTGGTTCGCTTCGACGCTCCAGCACTTGCCGGTTTCGCACAGCCCTGACACCTTGACGGCGACATTCGGGCAGCGCGCGAGTGTTGCAAGTGCTTCGCGCCAGCCATGCAGCGTCGCCGCCGAGCGGTCGCCCGGCACGCCGGCGTGATTGACAATGAGTAGCGTGTCGGGAAAATCTCGCGCGAGTGTCGTGGCTTCAACGAGTTGTTGCCACGGCGCCTGCAGATCGAAGTGCAGGCCGTGATGCGCGAGCAACGCGTAGCCGTCGCGCCAGGCGGCGTTGGACATCAACGTGCGGCCCGCCGAGTCCGGATTGCCCGGCTTGTTTCGCACGCTGCGCACGAGCGGAAAACGTGCCTGCGCGGCGAGCACCTCGGCAACATCGCCGCGGTTGAGCCAGGCTTGAGCAACCATTGCGTTAGGGCGGCCCGTCGTTTCCGCGAGTTGCTTCACGTAGCGGGTTTCGCCGACGGGATCGTCCGGCGTCCACTCCGCTTCCACATAGACGCTGCCGGTTACGTTTTGCCCCGCGCTGTCGCGCAGATAATTGGCGGGTAGATAGTCGCGCTTGATCGGCGAATAGTCGCCGTAGCGATGCGGTACGAGCGTGTCACCGGTCAGCCACGGATAGCAGTTTGCCTTCAGATCCCAGAAGTGCTGGTGTGCGTCGATGATCGGCCCGTCGTAAAGCATTTTCATACCCGCTCTCCTGCGGCGTTGCGCCCGAAATCGATCAGCAGCGAGCCGATCAGATAGGTCAGCGCACAGGCCGCGAAGAACAGGATGACCATGTGATAGCCGCCGGTTACATCGACGATCATCCCAACCGCGATTGGCACGATGATCGCACCACCCGTGCCTGCGAAATTCATCACGCCGCCTACGAGTCCGACCTGGTCGCGCGGCGCCAGCATGGCTGGAATGATCCAGTAGAGGCCGCCCCACAGATGGAAGAACACGCCGAGCGCGAGCACAGCCACTGCGAGCCGGATATCGCCAACGAACGGCAGCGTGAGCAGGCATAGCAGCGACATGCCGCCGGACAGACCGAACAGGATCTTGAACGCCATGCCGCGCGAGAAGCGCTTCTGCAGCCAGTCGGCGGTCATGCCCGACAGAATTTCGCCTGCGGCGCCCGCAAGAAAGATGACGAAGGTGGCGAAGCCCATGCTGCGAATGTCAAGACCACGGCCCACGGACAGATAATTCGGTCCCCACGTGACGAGCCCGAAGAACACCATGGCCCAGCCGATTCGGCCGATCACCATGGCCGTGATCGTGCCGCGCGAGAGCGGTGCAGCCGTCGCGCGCGGCGTTTCGCCCGCCGCCACTTTCTGCGCGCGAATGTAGTCCTGTTCAGCGGAGTCGATGCCCGGATGCTGTTCGGGCGTGTCGCGCAACAGGCGATACACGACGAAGCCAAGCGCCACCGTCAATGCGCCGACGATGATGAACGCCGTGCGCCACGATCCCGATGCACCGATCAGCGCGCTAATGGCGAGACCGCCGATCGCGGACCCGAGCGGCGCACCGCTGTCGATCAATGTAACGCCGCGGGCACGTTCTGTCGGCGGCAGCCACGACGCGCTCAGTTTGGTCGCAGCGGGCATGTAGGGCGCCTCGAACATGCCGAGGCCGATGCGAGTGAGGAGAAGCATGAAGCCGTTCGCAGCGAAGCCCGCGAGGCACTGGAAGCCGCCCCACAATGCGGCGGAAATGCCGATCATGCGGCGCGCGCCATAGCGGTCGGCGGCCCAGCCTGCGGGAATCTGGAACGTGCTGTAAGTCCAGAAGAATGCCGACAGGATCAACCCCTGCATCGTCGCGCTCAGATGGAATTCATGCACGATCGACGGCATACCGACGGATAGAGACATCCGGTCGATGCAATTCACCGTGTAGAGCACGAACAGGAGGAGCACCATACGCCATCGCGTGGTCGTCAGCAGTGAGCGGATCGAGTGGCGCGGGGCTGCCGCGTGAATATCGGTTTGCATGTCTCCTCCGTTTAATAGTTTGCGTCGCACTGGCGGGTCGGATCTCACTACCCGCGGGCGCCAAACGTCTGCCGCAATTCGTCGATCCGCCCGCGCTCGAGTGGTTCTTACAGCGACGGATTCTGTTGCCAGGCGTCGTAGAGCGCTGATCCGTCGAGTTCGAGCGCATCGAGCGGCACGAGGCTGCCCTTCGCGATGTCCGCCTTCAGTTTCTTGTTCGCGGCCAGGTAAAACGGCGCTGCACCGTCGGCTTTGACCTGATCGATCAACAAGGCAACGGTCCCGTCGATCACATGGTGATGCCCGCCCATGCTGAGTGTGTCGCCTGCCTTGAAATCACGGGTGACGCGCGCGACCATGCGCGCGTGCGGCAGCTGTTTGCTGCTGCCGGTCGGCCGGCGCGTCAACACGGCCGAAAAGAGGCTGGTCGCGGTTTCGAGACCCATCAGGTGATAGGGGAGATAGATGCAGGCGTACTTGCCGCTTTTGCTGACGATATGCCCCTTCTGCTTGAGCAATTGCCATGTCTCGTCGTCCTTGCAGCGAACGATCACGAACACGCCGCCGCCAAAGCTCACGTCGTCGGGCCGGCGCAGGCAGTTGAACACGTCCACGACACCCGTGCGTTCAAGAATGCCGCCGTCTTCCTTTGGCACGAAGATGTCGGCGAGTTCCGAAATACGCGCGAGGGGATAGTTGAGGGCGTCGGCGGCGGGCAGCAGGCCCGTCGAATTCGCGACCACGTTGAGTTCGCAATAGTCGGGCGTCGCGCTTTGCGGCAACATTGAAAACGCTTCGCGACGCGCGGCAAGGGTCGCGGCGACGTCGTCGCCGAGCGTCCAGCACAACGCCAGCGAAGCAGCGTGCCGCTGGTCAAGATAGTCGACCGTCTTCGCACCCGTGTCGTAGATGAAGTCGTATTCGCTCGACTTGCCCGCCGCGACCACATCGAAGCCGAGTACGCGCGCCCACGTGACCAGACCGATCAGGTTGCTCGGCTGGTCGCCGTCCGGCGTCGTATAGACAGCGTTGTGTTCGAGTGCAAGGCGGTTCAGATACGGGCCGACTACCGAATCGGTTTCTTTCGTGGCCATCGCCACGTGCACGCCGCGCCGAAGCGCTGCCTGAGCGATGCGCACGCTGACTTCCGGCTGGCCGGTCGCCTCGACGACGATATCGAGCGCCACTTCATCGAGCAGCCGATAGTCGCCAACGAGCGCAATGCGATTTGCCTCGCGTGCGGCGCGTACGTCGTCGGCGTTATTGCAGACCATAGCGGCATTGGCGGAGAATCCGAGCGACGCGAGCGTCGCCAGCGTGCCCGCAATGTCGAGATCGCAGAGCGCCGCGATTTCGAGGGCCGGCAATGCGCGGCACTGCACGAGCAGCGACCTGCCGAAGCCGCCCTTCGGCCCGACGAGCGCCATGCGGATCGTTTTGGTGGTGAGGTCGGCAAAGAGGTGTTCGTAGTTCATCGTAAGACCCTGTTCTGTATGTAAAGCGGTGAACTGGCAGCACGCAGAGGCGGCGATCAGCCGCTCACTGCGTTGAGCAGCATGATCATGGCGAGCGCGACGAGCGACTGGAACGACACAAGCAATGTCCACGTCTTGAGCGTGTCGCCAACGCTCAGGCGGAAATATTCCTTGAATAGCCAGAAGCCCGAATCGTTCAGATGCGACAGCATCAAGCCGCCCGAGCTGACCGCAAGCACCAGCAATTCGAGGTTCACGCCCGGCGCGGTGGCGGCGATTGGCGCGACGATGCCCGCGGCCGTCGCGGTGGCGACCGTCGCTGAGCCAATCGCGATGCGGATCACGGCGGCTACGGCCCAGCCGAGCACCAGCGGCGACAGTGCCCACTGGCTTGCCGCATGGGCGATGGCGTCGCTCACATGCGTGGCCATCAGCATTTCCTTCAGGCCACCGCCCGCGCCGAGAATCAGGATGACGCCGGCGCCGGGCGCAACACTTTTGCCGAGCAGCGTCTGAATCTGGGCAAGCTGCAGTCCGCTACGCAAGCCCAGCGACCAGATCGCGAACAGTACGGCGATGAGCAGCGACACGATCGGGTCACCGACGGTCTCGAGCAGTTCGCGTGAGAAAGTCCCGGAAGCCACATAGTTTCGGCCGAAAGTTCGGATCATCATCAGTAACGGCGGCAGCAGCACTGTGATCAGCACGAGTCCAAATGGCGGCACGGGACGCGCGGCGGAGGCCGCATGGGCCGATGCCGGGGTGAACATGCCTTCACCTGTCTTCGCGGGCAGTAGGCGCAGCGCGAATTTCGTGAAGAGCGGCCCGGACAGGATCGCCATGGGGATCGCGATGACCAGGCCATAGAAGATCGTGCGGCCGGCGTCGGCGTGCAGCGCGGCCAACGCGAGTGTCGGAGACGGATGCGGCGGCAGCAGACCGTGTGAGACATAGAGACCCGCCGCCATTGGAATGCCGACCGCGAGCAGCGGGCTACTGGTGCGATTCGCGATTGCATAGACGAGAGGCACCAGCATCACGAAGCTGACATCGAACAGATGAGGCAGTCCGATCAGCAGGGACGCCGCGCAGATCGCGGCCGGAATCCAGCGTTTCGAACCCAGTCCGATGAATGTGTCCGCGATTCGGTTTGCGCCGCCCGATTCGAGCAGCAGGCCGCCAAGCATCGTACCGAGACCGACCACCAGTCCCACCGAGCTCAGGATCGAGCCGAACCCTTTTTCGAAGCTCTTGATCACCGCTGTGGGTGGGAGCCCTGCCGAGAAGCCGAGGAAGGCGGACGTCAGGATCAGCGCAAGAAACGGAGGAAGCTTGACGCGGGTGATCAGGAGAACCAGCAACGCCAGCGCGATGACGGGTGCGATCAGAGGATGGAGCGTGGGCGGCATGGAAAGCTCGGTCGGGCGGAAAACCGCCGGTAACGGTGACAGCCCCAAGCGTACCGGAATTTTGGTATACCAAATAAGGTGGTACTTACCCTGGCGATGACACCTTGTGGATTGGTCTCATTAATTGAGTTTTGACGACATTAATAGGTACTTAGGCGGTAAAATTGGTCAATTACTATGTGAATCGGAAGTTTTTTGCGGTTGCCATAGCAGATGCGTGCATGCATGACTGATCCATGAATCTTGTATTTTTCATATTTGGTATACCGAAAATATCTTGGCGCACGGGGAAGGCCAGTTTCTTTTTAGGCGGCGATATGGAGGGGTTGCGCTGCTAAAATGAACGCTTGACCGTTCGTGAGCACGGGCCGCTCGCGATGGGATCACGAGACACTGCATCAGGTAGGAACATGACGCCGGACCAGGAAGACGACAACGCCACTGCAACTGATCTGGTCGACGAACTGCTGTCGCAGCAGATCGCCCAGCGTTTGCGCACGCTCATCGCTACCGACGAACTGAAACCGGGTGAGCGTCTAAGGGAGCGCACGCTCGCAGAAAAGCTGCAGGTGTCGCGTACGCCGCTGCGTGAGGCGCTGAAGGAACTGGCGGGCGATGGTCTGGTCGTGGTGCTGCCCAAGCGCGGCGCGGTCGTCGCGGATCTCAGCGCGCAACAGATCACTGAAAAACTGGACGTGCTCGGTGTGATCGAATCGTTTGGCGGCGAAGAGGCGTGCCGTCTCGCGACGGACAGCGAACTGGCCGAAATCCGCGCTTTGCATCATGAGATGCATGCAGCGTACGAGCGGCGCGACAGGATGAGCTACTTCAATCTGAATCAGGCCATTCACACGAGCATCATCGCGGCGGCGAAAAACGAGACGCTGCGTCAGATGCACGAGCGGCTCAACCGGCAGTTGTATCGCTACCGGTTTCAGGGCAGTGTCACGTCGGAGACCTGGCACACGGCCATCGACGAGCACGAAGTAATCGTCAAACTGCTATCCGCACGGCGCGGCAAGGATCTGGGCGAGTTCTTGCGGCGTCATGTCCACAGCACCTGGGAGCAACTCATGCCCGGCGAAGGCGGTGAACGCGCGCCCAAGGCTGACAGGGTCACTGCGGCGTGAGGATGCAGGCACGGAGGCGCCTGATTCGCGGGCGCACTCCGTCTGTTCTTTCGCGATCGTGTGCATCGCGCGCTCAACGGCATCAACAACCACCCCGCAGTAACTCAAGCAACTCAAGCAACTCAAGCAACCACGACCGTAAACTCGACCCCTGATTCAAAGTCCAGCGTTGTCGTTGAAAAGCGTGGATTGCCGTCAAGGTACTGCTTGTAGGGCCGGACAGCGTCCTCGGCTGTGTACATGTTATCGGCGAGAACGATGGAACCGGGGCGCAGAAGGCGTTCGGTCTGCTTGAACAGATCAAGATACGTGTTCGCCCATACGTCGATAAACACCATGTCGAACGCACCGTCCAATGAGGAAACGGTCTGGAACACGTCACCTTCACGCAACTCGACATAAGCATCGACGCCCGCGGTTCTGACGTGAGCGCGGAGGTGGGCGCACTTCACGGGGTCCAGTTCCGTCGCGACGACCACGCCGTCGTTCAAGGTGCGAAGCGCCTCGGCAAAATACAGCGTGGATACGCCATACGAACTGCCGAGTTCGAGAATTCGACGTGGCTTATGTGAAAGGACCATGTTGCGCAAAAATCGTCCCATTTCCGCCGACACCGCCAACGACAGCGCCGTCCCTTGCGTGGATTCGAAGTCTTCGGTGGAAAGCCCGAGCGTTTCGAGAAAACGCCCGCGCAGGTGAGGGGCGAGCGTGTCGTATTCTTCCGCGAGAGTCTGAAACTCATCACTCGATCCCGGAAATTGAGCCCGCGCGCGGAGCATCATTTCTGTCCGGCTTTGCTCGTGAAGCCGCTGCAAAAGCGTCGTGGTCGTCGATCTCATAGGTTTTCCCGGGGCTAACCGGACTCGGCGAAGTAATCAGAAACCGACCGGCATCACTTCGCATCAATGTCAGGAATACGGGTTGTGGCGCCTGTTCCGGCCAGTTCGATTGCCCATGGAAGGCGCGCCGTCACGACCGGTCAGTTCTCGTTGCAGTTGGACGTCGAGGTTTTGCGCGTAGTCAATCTTCCGCGCGTTTGCCGGGCCGTGACCGCCAGCTGGCCTGCACGCGTTCCCGCTCTTCCGGCGTCATGGCATCCCATTTGCGCCACAGTCGCCGCTCCCGGCAGCCGCCGTGTCCGCGAAATCCGCCAAACAGAATGCGGCTCAGAACCAGCAAGCCGAGTGCGTGCGCAAAGTCGATCGTCCGGGCATCGACGAACAACGTCGGAATCACCCAATTCCATAGCGTCATGACCGCCCACCCCAGCACGCCTATGCCGACGATCACAAGCAACGCTTTACCTGCACATCTGATTCGAAATTTCATACTTCAACTCCTCTAAATATCCAGTTCGTCGTAAATGGCCTGCAGTCGGGCGCGCAAATGCAGGACCGCATAGCGTTTGCGTGAAAGCAGCGTATTGAGCGTGACACCGCTTTCAGCCGCGATGTCTTTGAAAGACCGGCCTTCGAGTTCGTGCGCGATAAACACGTCGCGCTGATTCGGCGGCAACTCGTCGAGCGCATCCTGCAGGGCCTGGAGCAATACAGCGCGCGCGTATTGGGCTTCGGGGCCCGCATCGTGGGCCGGTAAGTTCAGGTCGAGGCGATACTCACTGCCGGCTTCGTCGCCGTCGTCGAAAAGGCCCGACAGTGGCTCTTCTTTCTTCTTCCGGAAGCGGTCGATGATGCGATTGCGCGCCGCATGGAAAAGCCACGCGCTAGCCTGTTCGATCGGCGCCGGAAGGCGGTAGGCCTGCACGAATTCGTGGAAGACATCCTGCAGGATGTCTTCGGCATCGTCTGGATCGCGTATGCGGCGCCGGATGAAATTGCCGAGCCTCGTGCGCTCACGCACCACGGTCGCGGTGATGTCGCTGTCTCGTTCGGTCATCGTGGCCGGGGTGGGTGGGGGTTCCATGCGTCTGAAGACGTTTCAGGCGCGCAAATATTGTGGCTGGCTCAAAAAATTTTGCCAGTCGAATATTTGTTGCGCCGAGGCTCGATCTTAAAGATCGTTGCGTTCACGCCTCTTGCGATCGACCCTGACAGCCCTGCCGATAAAAGCCGCGGCGGCGATGCGCGCGGCCAACCCTTGCCCCGCCTACGCGTTGCGGCTGTCGTCGAAGGCGCGAAGCAGCGCGTCACGTGCGATCAGACGTTGCGCGTTATTGCGCTCCGGATAATCGATCCAGGCTGAACCGGCATCCGGCGGATTCGCCTGCTGTGCGGCGTGCGCGTGGATGAGCGCATGCGCCGCCCGCACGTCCTCCGCGGATGGCGTCAGCGCACGGTGAATCGCCGGCACGTGTTCGGCAAACACGACGCTTTTCGATGCGAATCCGAGTTGCGTGCAGAGGTCCAGGTCCTGCCCAAGCACCTGCGCCGACCGATAGGTGCAAGGAAGATCAATCGGCACGCAACCGGCGGCAATGCACTCGATCAGAAAGCGGTTCCGTGCGTAAAGCAGTTCGATACCGCCCGGTGTGCGGCGAGCGCCGAGATTCGCCGCCAGGTCTTCGACTGCGAGCATGCAGCATTTTATTCGTGCGCCCACCTGAAGTAGCGCGCCCAGATTGACCAGACCCTTCGCGGATTCGATAACTGGAACCACCTCCGTCGAGCCCGCCGGAATGCCCAGCTTGCGCTCGATGATGGCCAGTGCATCGTCGAGTGAGGCCAGTTGGGCCGTGCTCTCCGCGTGCGGCAGAAAAATCGCCCGTGGGGCGCCGGGCATGATGCCTTCGAGATCGGCATGGCCGTCGTGCTCCAGTTTGTTGATCCGTACCGAACCGAACGTGCCGGCCCGAGCCGCTTCGCGCAATAACGCGACAATGCGTTCGCGTGCCCGCGGCCGGTCTTGCGGCGAGGTCATTTCTTCCAGGTCGACGACAATGGCATCCGCACCGCTTTGCAGCGCGATTGCGTGGGCCTCGGAATTGTTTCCGGGTGCGAAGAGCCATGTGCGCCGCAGGCCAGGCGGGCGCGGCGTTGGGTGTGCGTTCATACGGCATGCCCCGCGCGCGCCAGCATGGCGTGAAGCAACACGTCCGTGCCACGCGTGACGTCTTCCGGCAAGGCGTCTTCGGCTTCGTTATGGCTTAGACCGTCGACGCAGGGGATAAAGATCATCGCGGTCGGACAATGCTTGGCGAGATGGATCGCGTCATGACCGGCCCCGCTGACGATGCGTTGATGCGGATAGTCCAGCGCCTCCACCGCGTTGCCCACCGCAGCGATACAGTGCGGGTCGAACGGCGTAGCCGGACTGACCCAATGCTGTCCCACCTCGACCGTAAGGCGGCGGCGCTTCGCGATGGCATCGAAGCGCTCGCGCAGCGCGGCTTCCATGTTTTCGATCATCGCGTCGTCGGGGTGGCGTAGGTCCACCGTGAACGACAGGTCCGCCACGATCGTATTGCGCGATGCATTGCGGATGTGCAGTTCGCCGATGGTCGCAAGGCCTTGCGGGAAGAAATCTGCCGCGATGCTTTCCAGTTCCGCGGCCATTTCCGCGCTCGCAAATAGCGCATCGCGGCGGTACTGCATCGGCGTCGTGCCTGCGTGCGCGGCCTGCCCACGTACGCGCACATCGAGCCAGCGAATGGCCTGGCCGCCCGTGACGACGCCGATCGGCACGCCACTTTCCTCGAGCACCGGCCCCTGCTCGATATGCGCTTCGAAGTAGGCGTCGAAGACAACGCCAGGCACGACGCGCGCGCCGGCATAGCCTGTTGCCTGCAAAGCCTGCTCGACCGATGTTCCTGCTGCATCGCGCGTGCTCAATGCCTGAGCGAGCGGCATGATGCCCGTAAAGGCCGCTGAACCGAGCATGGCCGGCGTGAATCGCGCGCCTTCCTCGTTGGTCCACACGACGATTTCGATAGGCTTGTCGGTTTGAATGTTCGCGTCGTTCAGCGTGCGGACAACTTCGAGCGCGGCCAGCACGCCATACACACCGTCGAATCGGCCGCCCTCGGGCTGGGTGTCGAGGTGGCTTCCGCTTGCCACGGGTGCGGCGTCGTTCAGTTTGCCGGCGCGCCGTGCGAAGAGATTGCCGACCTGATCGACCGACAACGTGAGGCCCGCGTCGACGCACCATTGCGAGAAAAGCGCCCGACCGGCCGCGTCCTGTTCGGTCAATGCGAGGCGCCGCACACCGCCGCCCGCCGTAGCGCCGACAGCGGCCATGTTCATCAGGCTCGTCCAGAGCCGTTCACCATTGATTTTTAGCATCACACACTCCTGAAGCCGCGGCGAGATGGCCGCGTCGGGTTCGTCGTGATGCCTTTATCGGTAATCAAAAATGATAAGTCTAATTTCTAATTCTAATCCTAAGTATAATTTTGGCGGATGATGAAATCAGTGAGGCTCATCGTGAGCAAAGATCGCCCTGACACCTACCTGAACGACCGTCTTGACTGGAATTTGCTGCGGACTTTTCTTGCGATTGCGAAAGAAGGCAGCGTGAGTCGCGCGGCGGCGAAACTCCATCTGACGCAGCCCGCGGTCAGCCAGGCGCTGCGCCGATTGGAAGAGCAGTTGGGCCTGCGCCTCGTGGATCGCCACGGCCCGCGCATCGAGGTCACGCAGGCCGGCGTCGAAGTGAAGCAGATTGCTGAAGATGTATACGGGACGATTTCGCGCCTGTCACTTGCCGAGGTGGATCGCGATCACGATATCTCCGGCATGGTGCGCGTGAGTACCGTCAGCGGCATCGATTTTCCGGCCTACGATACGTTTCTCGCCGAGTTTCATCGCACGTATCCGCGTATCGAACTTGAAAGCCAGGAAATGCGCAGCGCCGACGTGGTGAACAGTCTCCAGCAAAAGTCCGCAACGCTCGGACTGACGCCACGGCGCGCGTTACCCAAACGGGTCGACAGCCGTGTGTTTCTGCGTCAACGGTATGCGCTTTTCTGCGGACGTCATCATCCGCTCTTTGGGCGTAACGATCTTCGGGTCGCCGATCTCGCCGGCGAAAAGTTTGTCTCCTTCACCGGCGACAAGGTGGGCGACCACCTGTCGCCGCTCACGTTCTTTCGTGACGAGATGGGCTTCACCGGGCGCGTGGTGGGTTCGTCGTCGAGCATGACCGAGGTGAGGCGTTTCATCTTCGCGGGCTTCGGCATAGGCTGCCTGCCGGAACATGTCGTACGCGACGACATTGCTCAAGGCCGCCTTCAGCGCCTGCCGCCGGATGAAGGCGTGGCCGACCTCGATATTTACATGCTGTGGTCACAGGACCGTAAGTTGAGCGCCGCCGAAGCCGCGTTTATCGATGCCCTGAATGTGTTCATCGACGGCCAGGAGGAAGGTGTTGGCCGCTAACGCCTCGCTCAGCAACTTCGCTCAATATCCGCGTGCGATGTCGACCATGTTCTGCAGCGGTTCGCCGCAAATCAGCCTGCGTGCGTTGTGCGCCACTTGCGCGCCGATCGTCTCCGAGCTTGCCACCGAAGCCATGTGCGGCGTCACAATCAGATTGGGTGCGCGCCATAAATGATCTTCGGGGGGTAACGGTTCGATCGGGAACACGTCGACGATCGCGCCGCCGATCTTCCCGCTCTTCAGTGCCGCGATCAGATCCGCGGGCACCAGATGTTCGCCTCGGCCGACGTGAATCAGCTTCGCGCCAGGCCGTAAGTGCTCGAACGTGTTTGCGTTGAGAATCCAGCGGGTTTCGTGCGTGAGCGGCAGGAGACACACGAGAATGTCTGTCCCCTGGAGAAATGGCTTGAATTCCTCGGCGCCGGCGAAGGTCGTCACGTTCGGCAATTCACGGGCCTTACGCGCCCAGCCGCGCACTGCGAACCCGAAGCGCTGCAAATCCGTCGCGACGCGGCTGCCAATTTCTCCCAATCCCATGATGCCGACGGCGCATTCGGAAGCATCGCGCTGATCGTGGCGGAACCAGCGATCAAGGCGCTGATTGGCGAGCACGCGGTCGAGTTGGCGATGAAAATGCAGCACTCCCCACGTGACGAATTCACTCATACCGCGCGCGTGTTGCGGATCGACGACCCGGCACAGCGGCACGGCGGGCAGGGCAGGGTCTGACAGGATGTTGTCGACGCCCGCGGCGATGCTATGAACGAGCCGCAGTTTCGGCAACTCCGCCAGCGCGCCGGCCGGCGGGTTCCAGCACACGGCTATTTCAGCATCGCCGGCGGACTGCTCGCCGTGCACCACGACATCCAATTCAGGGGCTGCGCGCAGAATTGGCTGCACGAGGTGTGACATGTCGTAGTCACGGCTCATCAGAACTAATTTGGTCATGGCATTGAAGCAGAAAACGGGCTTAGCTGCGGTAGTCGGATTGCGGGTCGTCGATCAACCGTAACGCCGCGCGCCATGCCAACTCCGAAATTTCCGCGGAGTCGTCGCGAGCGAATTGGCTCGCGGTCAACTCGCACACTTCCCGCGGTGGAATGCGCAGCGCGCTGCCGCCGGCCAGCGCCTGGATTTGCGCCTGACAGGCTCGCTCGAGGAAATAGATCTCGTGGAACGCTTCGGCTGCCGTGGCGCCGGCCGCAAGCAACCCATGATTGCGCAGGATCATCGCCTTGCAGGAACCGAGGTCGCGCACCAGGCGCTCACGCTCGCCGAGTTCCAGCGCGATGCCTTCGTAATCGTGATAGGCGAGCTTGCCGTAGAACTTCAACGCATGCTGACTGATCGGCAGCAGCCCTTGCTCCTGAGCCGATACCGCTGTTCCCGCGGCGGTGTGCGTATGGATCACGAAATGCAGATCGTCGCGTGCCGCGTGGATGGCCGAATGAATCGTGAATCCCGCGGCGTTGACACGAAACAACGCCGGTTCGCTGTGAGCCCGCTCGTCGATGACGTTGCCGAGATGATCGATCTTCTCGAGGTCCGACGCGCGCATTTCGTGAAACAGCACGCCATAGCGGTTGATCAGAAAGGCCGGCGGCTCGCCCGGCAAGCCGGGCAGGCGCGCCGTGATGTGCGTGTCGATCATGTCGGTCATGCGGAAGTGCGCGGCCAGCCTGTAGAGCGCCGCCAGTTCCTCTCTTACCTGCTGTTCGGCAGCCGGCTGCGCCGGTTTGTCGCTCATGCGATCGGGGGTAGGGGTAGATTGCATTTCAGAAGTCTCCCGGGTTCTCACTTGCTGTAGTGCGCATAGTGTTCGTTAGCGTGTCAGTGTCCGTCAACTTCATTGTTCTAATGCTGATCATTAGCGGCGTGAATACTTGATGAGATGAAGCATTGCAGGACCTCGTGAAGCGGCGCTTTGGCGTTGAGCCGAGCCAGAATCGAGGGTTCCGCGTGATCGGACGCCAGAGCCAGATCGATCACGGCGGCAAGCGCCGGTGCCTGGGTGAACAGCACGCCATTGTCGTCGGCCAGCACAATGTCGCCTGGGCGCACCACGACTGCGCCACACACCACCGGCTCGTTGAACTGACTCGACATGGTGTCGCGTTTTTTGGTCGTCAGCAATGACGTTCCGCGCGCGAATATTGGCAGCCGCGTGCTGCGTAGTTCGATGAGATCGGTCACCACGCCGTCGACAATGACGGCCTTCGCGCCGGCGTTGAGCGCGGCGCATGCCGTGACTGCTCCAACCGGCGCATGAGTATGATTGCCGCTCATATCGATCACCAGCACATCGCCGGGTTTGAGTTGCGACAGGGCGCGGTTCACGGGGATGGCGTCGGGAGATAGCAATTTGAGCGTCACCGCGCGCCCGATTACTTTCACGTTGGGGACCATCGCGCGCAGGCGATGGTCCGCGAAGCCATTCTCCAGGAAATGCCCGAGTGTCGGGAAGCTGACGGATTCGAGGCTGTGCAGTAACGATGAGTCTGGTGTGTCTTGCATCAGAGCGGCCTTTTCCGTTTGCATATCAACCCTTCACGAAATGCTTGCGGTGGCGGCATTCGCGCGCGCCGCGGACGAGATATCGCGGCGGAGCGTCTCCGCGAGCAGCACGAGCGCGAGTGCCGAAACAGCAGCCGAGCCCATCATGTACCACGCCACCGACGAACCTCTGCCCGTAGCGGACAACAATGCGGTGGTGACAATCGGCGTAGCTGCGCTGCCGAGCAGCCCCGACAACATATAACTCACCGACAGGCCGGAGTAGCGAACCTCGGTGCCGAACAACTCCGCGAGGAAGGTGGCAATGGGTCCGTAGTTCGCGGCGAAGGCGGTCATCATCAGCAGATAACCGAGCAGCGCAAACGGAAACTCGCGCGTATCCAGCAGCCAGAAAAGCGGAAAAGCGAGCAGAGCCTCGGCGACAATGCCGCCGATGATCACCGGCTTGCGGCCCACGATGTCAGAGAGCTTGCCGAAGGCCGGCAGCAACACGATGCAAAGCGCGCAGGCAATCAGTGCAATGGAGAGCATCGCGTTGCGTGAGAATCCCAGCGTCTGCGTCCCATACGTTAGCCCGAACGCGACAATCAGGTTGAACGAGGTACCCGTCGACATCGTCGCGATACCGCCGAGCAGAACCTGCTTCCAGTATCGGGTGAGGACCTCGGCGATCGGCAACTTGACCTGCGCGTCGGCTTCCTTGATCTTGCGGAACGACGGCGTTTCGGATGTGTTCAGACGGATGTAAAGCCCGACCCCCACGAGCAATGCGCTCGCAAGGAACGGAATGCGCCAGCCCCAGGAGAGCAGTGCGTCGTTTGAAAGTGTGGCATTGCAGACCAGAAACGCCAGATTGGCGATCAGGGTGCCGGCAGGCACGCCGATCTGCACCCACGAGCCATACAGTCCACGCTTGCCTGCGGGGGCATGTTCCACCGCCATCAGCACGGCGCCGCCCCATTCGCCGCCGAGCGCGAGTCCCTGAATGACGCGCAAGGTAAGCAGCAGAATGGGCGCCCAGATGCCGATCGACGCATAGTTCGGCAGCAGGCCGATCGAGAACGTCGCGATGCCCATGATGATGAGCGACACCAGCAGCATCGCCTTGCGTCCGAGCCGGTCGCCGAAATGGCCGAACAGGGCGGCCCCGGCAATGCGCGCGAGGTAGGCGGAGGCGAACGTGCCGAACGCCAGCAAGGTGCCGACTAACGGGACAAAGCCGGGAAAGAATACCTTGTTGAAGACGAGTGCCGAGGCGGTGGCGAAGACGAACAGGTCATACCATTCTACGGTCGTGCCGATCACACTCGCCACCGCGATCTTTTTCATGTTGGCCGGGGCGCCGTCTGATGGGGGTGGTGTGTCCGCGGGGCGATAGGACGTCATGGGTTTCTCCTTGAGGCACAGCAGTTTCAGTGGATGAACGCAGCGATTGCGCGCATGGCCTGGTGCCTTTATCGGAAACCAAAAAGAATAAGTAAAAGTCTGTTTTCTAATCCTTTGTATTAATGGAGCGAATGATCGCGGATGCAAATCAGGAGGTGGATGCGCGCGGCTGTTGGCGGGAAACGCCTGGAACAGCAAGCTTGGGCATGGCGCGCAGTGCGTGCCGCGATCACGCTTTGTGTGTCGACAAGAGAATGCTGGTTTCCGTGCTGGCAATGCCGTCGATCAAACGGATCGTGCCGAGTACGCGATCAAAATTCTCCAGCGAGTCCGCCAGCAGTTCCGCAATGAGGTCCCAACGCCCGTTGGTGCTGTGAATCGTGGCGACGTTTGGATGACCACGCAACACCTTCACGACCTCTGCCGCCCGATTGCCCTGCACGGCAATCGACATCAGCCCGCGAATCCGGTGCTTTTCCACGGCCGGCTTCAACTTCACCGTATAGCCGACGATCACGCCGTTCTTTTCCAGCCGGGTCAACCGGTTCTGAACCGTTGCCCGTGCCACCCGCAACTGTTGTGCGAGTGTGACGACTGGCGTGCGCGCGTTGTCGCGCAACAGCGCGATGAGCTGATGGTCCACGTCGTCAAGGCTGATCATGTAATTCGCTTCCTTTGCATGACGCTGAAACGGGCGCTTTGCCGTTCGTTGACGGCAATGGTTGCGTCGGATAAACAAATTGCCATTCAGTATGGGCAAATTGCTCATTAAGTTAGCTATTTTGTCATAAGTGGAAACTTTTTGTTGGCCTGGGTTGCGGAAATAATGGCTTATCAGGCGGCTCGCGGAGCCGCGCCCAACCCAGGAGACAAACCCCATGACCCGCTTCCTCGATGTGCCCGCTACCAGCAGACTGATCGCTTCATTAGGTGTCCCACGGTTCCTGAGTGAACTCGTCGACACGTTGCATGCCGACTACGTTCGATGGAACGACTTCGACAAGTCGCCGCGCGTGGCCTGCCATTCGCGGGAGGGCGTGATCGAGTTAATGCCCGTTGCGGATTCACGGTTGTTCGCGTTCAAGTACGTCAATGGCCATCCGGTCAACGCAGAGCGAGGCATCCATACCGTGATGGCATTCGGTGCGCTGGCCGATGTCGACACGGGCTATCCGCTTCTCCTTGCGGAATTGACGCTCACCACCGCACTGCGCACGGCCGCCACGTCGGTACTTGCGGCAAAGGCACTCGCGCGGCCGGAATCCAGAACGATGGCGCTCATCGGCAATGGCGCACAGAGCGAGTTTCAGGCAATCGCATTCCCCACGCTAATGGGCATCGAGGAAATCAGACTGTTCGACCTCGACGAGCGTGCGACGGACAAGCTCGTACGCAACCTGTCTGCATTTCCGGCGCTGCGTACCGTGCGGGCTGCGTCCACCGCTGAAGCTGTGCGCGGCGCGGATATCGTCACGACAGTGACAGCCGACAAAGCTTACGCGACCATCCTGACGCCCGACATGATCACTCCCGGTATGCATTTGAATGCTGTCGGCGGCGATTGTCCGGGCAAGACGGAGTTGCATGCCGACGTGTTGCGCATGGGGCGTGTGTTTGTCGAATACGAACCGCAGACTCGAATCGAAGGCGACATCCAGCAACTGCCCACCGACTTCCCCGTCACGGAACTGTGGCGCGTCCTGCGAGGCGAAGCAGCCGGGCGCGATAGTGCTACGCAAGTCACGGTGTTCGATTCAGTGGGTTTCGCGCTCGAAGACTATTCGGCGCTTCGTTACCTCGACGGGCTCGCGCGTCAGCACAATGCGGGCGTCGAAATCTCGCTGATCCCGCCTGCCACTGATCCGAAGAATCTGTTCGCGCTAATTGGCGCGTCTCAGGAAAGAGCGTCGGAGCCAGCACTCGGGGCGGCCGACGTCCTCGCGTTCGCCCGCTGAATCTAACGTGGCCCGTCGTCGTTCCCACTGTCTTTCGTCCCTCGCAATCCATGACACTTCTGTCGATTCAAGCGCCGGCCTCGGTCGTGATGATCCGCCCGCATCGTTTTCTTCCGAACCCCGAGACCGCCGCCGACAACGCTTTTCAGCGCAGCGCGCCGTGTGGCGGCGAAGGCACGGCACACTCGTTGGCTGCCGCGGCACACGCGGAAGTCACCGAAGCCGCGCGTGTGCTGAGTGCCGCGGGCGTGTGCGTCCATCTGTTCGACGATCATGGAGAGCGGGGCACGCCGGACTCCGTCTTCCCCAATAACTGGTTTTCGACCCATCCCGGCGGTCATGTTGCGCTGTATCCAATGCATAACGTCAACCGGCGGCGCGAGCGCCGGGCCGACGTGATCGACATGCTCAAGAGCGAATATCGCGTTCAGGACGTGATCGATTATTCCGGGCTGGAGCACGACGACGTCTTTCTCGAGGGCACGGGCGCGATGGTGCTCGATCACATCGCTCGTATCGCCTATACAGCGCGCTCACGCCGAGCGGATCCTGTTGCGCTGGAACGGTTCTGTACGCATTTCAACTTTGAACCGATATGCTTTGACACAGCCGATGCCGATGGTCGCCCTATCTATCACACTAACGTCATGATGAGCGTCGCCACCGAGTTCGCGCTGGTCGGCATGAATCTGATCGTCGACCCGAAGCGCCGCGACGATATTCACCGGCGTCTCACGGAGACCGGTCGCACGGTGATCGCATTGCAGAATGCACAGATCGCGAGCTTCGCCGGCAACGCGCTCGAACTGTCGGGCCGGGATGGACGGGTGCTCGCGCTCTCCAGGCGCGCTTTCGAGTGCCTCACGCACCAGCAGCGCGAGCTGATCGAGCGCTCTGCGCAGTTGCTTCCGCTGGAGGTGCCGACCATCGAAATGGCAGGCGGGTCCGTGCGATGCATGCTCGCGGGCATCCATCTCGCGAGGCGCTGAGCCTATCGGCGGATCAATCGCGTGATGAGCGTCCGCTATCGAGCCGGGATGACTCAGCGGGTTCTGCCTCATAAGCATTTGCTATTGCGCAAGAACGAAGCCGTCTTGGCGCGATTCGCTGGGGCGATATACCGTTGTAGCCGTGTATCAGCCACCCCGGAAGCCAAGATCGATCATGTACAAAGCCATCAGGAAAAACCCTTCGGCCGCTCAGGCTGCCGACACGATTCTTACCGCACTACGCGCTATTCCCGTCTCCGCGCTTAGCGACAACATGCATCGCAACATCGGCAGTGTCGGGCTCCATCCGTATCAGCGGCCCGGCAAGCAGACCATGGCGGGCACGGCCGTCACCGTGCGCTCGCGAGGCGGCGATAACCTGACTTATCTGCGCGCGCTGGAGTTTTGCCGTCCCGGCGACGTGCTGGTCGTGGACGCGGGCGGCGATTTGAACAATGCGGTGGTCGGCGGAATTTTGTCTTTCTATGCGGCTCACGTGGGCGTTGTCGGTCTGGTGGTCGATGGTGCAATCCGCGATGTCGCCGAAATTCGTGAGCGGGATTTTCCGGTCTACGCGCGTGGGGTGACGCACCGCGGCCCGTATAAAGACGGTCCGGGTGAGATCAACGTGCCGGTGTCGGTCGGCGGCATGGTGGTGAATCCGGGCGATATCGTGGTCGGCGACCAGGATGGCTTGCTCGCCATCCCGCAAGACGATGCGGGATACGTGATCGAGAAAGCGCTAGCCGTTCTGGAAGCGGAAGCCGAAACCATGCGGGCGATGAAGGAAGGGCGCTGGAACCGCGCGTTCATCGACACCCTCGAAGCGCGATGCAATAACTGAGCAAGGCGTAGCGCGTAGCGCAAGAGCCGACGTCAGCGTCGGCTTTTTTCATGGTTCACGGAAATGGTAGCGGGAATGCTCTTCGACTATCCGCGCGCCCCGGCGCTCGTTGTAGTCGAAGAGAGGGGCGTGCCCGATCGCGTAGTCAATCGAAAGTCACCAACACCTTCATCGATCTGGAGCGGTCACCGGCGGTCTGGAATGCCTTGACCGATTCCTGATACGGAAAGATGCCGGAGATCAGGGGCTTCACGTCGATCAAACCCTTGTTCAGCAACTCGACGGCCACGGCGAATTCTTCGTGGAAACGGAACGCGCCGCGCAGGTCGAATTCCTTGGCGACGATCACGTTGATGGGCAAAGCGATATCTCCGCCAAGTCCCACCTGGACGATCACGCCGCGCGGCTTGAGTACGTCGAATGCGCCACGCAGTGCCGCCGCATTGCCACTCGCCTCGAACAGAACGTCGAAGCTGCCCTTGTCGACGGCAAACGGCGCGAGCGCGTCCGGCGTTTCGGCAATGTTGATCGCGAGGTCCGCACCGACCTTTTTTGCGCTCTCGAGCGGCAGCGTGTTGACATCGGTCACCACGATCGTGGCCGCACCGGCTCGACGCGCAGCGGCCACAATCAACGCGCCGATCGGCCCGCAGCCCGTCACGAGCACGCGTTTGCCGAGTAAGGGACCCGCGCGTCGCACGGCATGCAGCGCGACGGAGAGCGGCTCCGCCATGGCGGCTTCCGCATCGCTCAAGGAGTCCGCGACTACATGCGCTTGTGAGCGGTCGATCACGATTTCCTGCTGGAATGCGCCCTGCACGTGAGGCGTGCGCATCGCGCTGCCGTAGTAGCGCATATCCAGACAATGATTCTGCAGCCCTTGCTGACAGTACTGGCACAGACCGCAAGGCCGGCTCGGGCTGATGGAGATCCGCGTGCCAACGGGCATGTCGATCACGCCGGGTCCGACGCGCGAGACGGCGCCGGACACCTCGTGGCCGAGCACCATGGGTTCCTTGATGCGGACCGTGCCGAAACCGCCATGATTGAAGTAGTGAAGATCGGAGCCGCAGATGCCGCCGGCTCGAACCCGCACCAGCATCTGGTTGGCTTGCGGTTCGGGCGTGGGCACCTCCTCGATGCGCAGATCGAGCGGTGCGTGAATGACGAGTGCATGCATGGTAAGAGCCTATAACGGTAAATGCAGGGTCAGCACGCTATACGTTAGCGCTGAAGGGCCCAGCCGACAAAGATCAAAGTCGTCTGGGCCGATACTTGCCGCTTATGGATGCTTATTCGAGCGCCTTGGTCATGTTCTCGATCACCTTTTTGGCGTCGGAAAACACCATCATGGTTTTGTCCATATAGAACAGGTCATTGTCGAGGCCGGCGTAGCCTGAGGCCATCGACCGCTTGTTGACGATCACGGTGCGCGCCTTGTAGGCCTCCAGAATCGGCATGCCGGCAATCGGCGACGCCGGGTCGGTTTTCGCGGCCGGGTTGACCACGTCGTTTGCGCCGAGAACGAGCACGACGTCGGTCTGGCCGAACTCCGCGTTGATGTCGTCCATTTCGAATACCTGGTCGTACGGCACTTCGGCCTCGGCGAGCAGCACGTTCATATGGCCGGGCATACGGCCCGCCACCGGATGGATCGCGTAACGGACGTCGATGCCCTTGTCGGTGAGCTTGTCGGTCAACTCTTTTAGTGCATGCTGTGCGCGTGCGACAGCGAGGCCGTAGCCCGGTACGATCACGACAGATTCGGCATTGCCGAGCAGAAACGCGGCATCGTCGGCGGAACCTGATTTGACCGGCCGCTGCTCGCGCTTGAGGCCGCTGTCAGCGGAGGCTTGCGCACCGAAGCCGCCGAGCAGCACACTGAAGAACGAACGGTTCATCGCCCGGCACATGATGTACGACAGAATCGCACCGGACGAGCCGACCAGTGAGCCGGCAATGATCAGCATCGGGTTGTTCAGCGAGAAGCCGATGCCCGCCGCCGCCCACCCCGAGTAGGAGTTGAGCATCGAGACCACCACCGGCATGTCGGCACCGCCGATCGGAATGATGATCAGCACGCCGAGCGCGAAAGCGATCGCGGTCATGACAATGAAGGACCACCATGACTGCGTCAGAAAAAAAGCAATGCCGAAGCCCACCATGGCGATCGCGAGCGCGAGGTTGAGCGCATGCTGTGCGGGATACACGACGGGTGCGCCCTGGAACAACCGGAACTTGTATTTGCCCGACAGCTTGCCGAATGCGATCACCGAACCGGAGAACGTGATCGCGCCGATAAACGTGCCGATGAACAACTCGACGCGATTGCCGTAC
Source organism: Paraburkholderia sp. BGA-UO-ETr-F21 (assembly GCF_059567925.1). Classification (NCBI taxonomy): domain Bacteria; kingdom Pseudomonadati; phylum Pseudomonadota; class Betaproteobacteria; order Burkholderiales; family Burkholderiaceae; genus Paraburkholderia; species Paraburkholderia sp. BGA-UO-ETr-F21. The sequence continues at coordinate 145,945 of NZ_JCAQOY010000037.1, forward strand.
GGCAGTTCGCCGCCGCTTGCAGCGAGACCGAAGGCGGACGGCTCTGACACCACGGCATAAGCAATGCAGACAGCGGCCAAGCCGATCAGCGAGTGCATGGCTGCGATCAGTTCGGGCATTTTTGTCATTTCGACCCGTGCGGCGACCACCGTGCCGATCGCGCCACCGACAATCAGTGCGCCGACGAGTACCGTCAGCCCGAGTATCAGATCCGATCCGAGCGAAGACGCCTGTTTGCCGATCAGCGCGAGCGTGGTCAGCATGGCGATGGTCATGCCGGCCATGCCGAAGACATTGCCGAGTCTGGCGCTTTTCGGATTCGACAGCCCTTTGAGCGCCTGAATGAAACAGACGGAGGCGACGAGATACAACAATGTGACGACATTCATACTCATTGCGCGACTCCGTTGACCGCGTTTGCGGCCGGCTTTTTAGCTTCTTTCTTCCTGAACATTTCGAGCATGCGGCGCGTCACGAGAAAGCCGCCGAACACATTGACCGCCGCCAGCGCCACGGCGATTGCGCCAAACGCCTTGCCTGCGCCGCCCACGGTGAGTCCCGCGGCCAGCATGGCGCCGACGATGACGATCGCGGAGATCGCGTTGGTGACGGCCATCAGCGGCGTATGCAAGGCCGGCGTCACGTTCCAGACGACGTGGTAGCCGACATAGATCGCCAGCACGAAGATGATGAGATTGGTCGTGGTGTGAGAGATGAGTTCCATCGCGGTCTCCTTATGCGGTTTGCAGCATCGCAGCGTCGTGACCCAGCAAGGTGGCCGCCACGATATCGTCGCTGGTGTCGATCTTCGGATTGCCGCCGGTGTCGATGATCAGCTTCAGAAAATCGAGCACGTTGCGGGCATACAGTGCGGAGGCGTCCGTGGCAACCATGGCCGGCAGATTCGTGTAGCCGGCGATCTGTACGCCGTGACGCAGCACCACCGCGTCGGCTTCGGTTAACGGACAATTGCCGCCGCGCCTTTCGTCCACGACGGCTCCTTTGCCTGCGGCCAGGTCGATGATCACCGAGCCCGGCTTCATCGCGCGAACCGTGTCCTCGTTCAGCAGAGTGGGCGCGGTGCGTCCCGGGATCAACGCTGTCGTGATGACGATGTCGGCCTGTTTGGCCCGCTCGTGCACCAATGCACTCTGGCGCGCGAGCCACGAAGGCGGCATGGGCCGCGCATAGCCGCCTGCGCCTTGGGCGGCCTCGCGTTCTTCGTCGGTTTCGCACGGTACGTCGAGAAACTTGGCGCCCAGCGATTCGATCTGTTCCTTGACGGCGGGACGCACGTCCGATGCTTCGATCACCGCGCCGAGACGCTTGGCCGTGGCGATCGCCTGCAGACCCGCGACGCCCGCTCCGAGGATGAGTACGCGTGCGGCCTTGACGGTGCCCGCGGCGGTCATCAGCATCGGCACGAAGCGCTGGTACAAGCCGGCTGCCAGCAGCACGGCCTTGTAACCGGCGATATTGGCTTGCGACGAGAGCACGTCCATGCTTTGCGCGCGCGTGGTGCGCGGAATCGATTCGAGTGCGAAAGCGGTCACGCCCGCAGCGCGAATGTGAGCGACATGATCGGCGTCGAACGGATTGAGCATGCCGACCAGAATCGCGCCGCGTGTCATCTGCCCAAGTTCGGTTTCTGTGGGCGCCTGCACCTTGAGTACGAGGTCGGCCGCGAAAGCTTCGGCGGCGTCCACCAGGGTAGCGCCTGCCTGCGCATACGCCGCGTCGGGAAAATGACCGTGTTCACCCGCCGCGCTCTGGACCAGCACGGTATGCCCCTGCGCGGTGAGTTTTTTGACTGTTTCCGGCGTGCCGGCGACACGCGTTTCGCCGGCGCGGCTCTCGGCAGGAATGCCGATTCTCATGAGTGTTCCTCCAGGAATGAATGGATGAGATGGGCGGATCGAGGTCCGCCTTTCGATGTCGGGACGTGCATTGACGATCGGGACACAACTGCGTGTCCCGATGTGGTGTGGCTTTCGAAGCGCGCTTCCGGCCTCGTGAGATGCCGGAAGAAAATGGCTGTCGCCGGTGTCAGAACTTGTGGCGCAGGCCGATCGCGGCTTCGAATAGCGAGTTGAAGCCATAGAACGGCTGGTTCGAGCCGGACGCGGCGGCGAGGGTGGTCCATGCGCCGGTGAGATGGTTGTAGTCCACGCCGACGTAGACATCGGTGCGCTTGCTCAGCAGATAATCGAGCGTCGGGCCGGTTGTGATGCGCGTACCGCTCTGGCCCGCATGGTGGACGAAGTCGATGTAGAACGGCAGATCGAGTACGAGCGCGGGCGTAATGTAGTACTGCAGCGCAGTGGAGAACGAGTCGTTGCGATAATCGGCCGGATAGACGTGGCTGTAGATATACGAGCCATACACCTTCGCGGCGCCGAATTTATAGGTCGCCCCCGCAGTGAAGATCTTTTGCGAGCTGTCCGGAATCGTTACGCCGAAGTAGGTGCTGCCGTAGGCAGTCGTCGAAGGATTCAGGCCGCCGATGTTGTTGACGATCTGATAAGCCGCGCCGACGCTCAGCGGGCCGTGGTCATAAGAGAGGCTCACGGCCGGCGACGAATTCTGGTGGATGCTGCCCGCTGTCTGGCCGAACGTGTACGCACCCTTGAGGGTGAAACCGGCCAGCGTGGGGGAGGTATAGCGCACCGTGTTGTCCAGCCGGCCGCCGCCGGTCAGTCCGGCGCCCTGAAAGCCGACCGTGCCGGTGTAGTTGGCGAACGCGTAAATATCGTGCGTCCAGCCCATTTCGTGCACGAGGGTGTATTGCCGGCCCGCCGTCACCGTGCCGTAGGGGCTGCTCAGGCCGACCATCGCGGTACGGCCGAACAGGCGGGCCGCGCCGGACGGCGTGGATTGCTGCGTCACGCCGGTATTCGGGGTGAAGCCGCCCTCGAGCTGGAAGATCGCTGCCATGCCGCCGCCGAGATCTTCGGTGCCCTGCAGGCCCCAGCGGCTTCCCTGGATCTCGCCGCCGCTACCCATCGTGAAAAGCTTCCCGCCGGATTTGTTCTGGTGGGTGTCGTAGCGCACGGCTTCGTCGATGATGCCGTAGAGGGTAACGCTCGATTGCGCGTGCGCGATCCCTGAAATAGCCAGTCCGAATCCAGTTAGTATGCCTAAAGTATGCTTTTTCACGAATAGATCCCCTTGCAGATTGACGAAAGATGGAAAACTCCAGACCGACTGCCGCGTCCTGTCGGCGCGGCATGTCTTTTTATTGAGCGACGAAGCGGCGTGCCGAGCCGTCGCCGTGCTCTCAGTTCAGGGCGGCGACGGCGGCAGCGATCTTCCTGCAGCCTTCGTCGATGATCTCGATGCTCGTGGCGATCGACATCCGGAAGAAAGGCGACACGCCGTAGGCCGATCCGGCAACCAGCGCGACGCCCGCCTGCTCCAGCAGATAGAGAACCACGTCGGCGTCTCCTTCGAGTCGCCTGCCTTGCGGCGTTGTGCGGCCGATCATGCCGCCGCAATTGACGTACAGATAGAAGGCGCCGCCCGGCGTCTTGCAACTGATGCCGGGAATCGCGTTGAGCGCTTCGAGCGCGTGGTCGCGGCGCTCTCGGTAGGTCCGCACGGATTGCTGCACGAAGTTCTGGTCGCCGGTCAATGCGGCGAGCGCCGCGGCCTGACTGATCGAGCTGGCGTTGCTGGTGGATTGCGACTGAAGCGTGTCCATGGCGCCGATCAGATCGGCGGGGCCGGCTGCGTAGCCGATGCGCCAGCCGGTCATCGCGTAAGTCTTCGAGACGCCGTTGACCACCAGCGTGCGCGAAGCGAGTTCGGGTTCGATCGACAGCAGATGCTGCGATGCTTCGCCTTCGAAGCGGATGTGCTCGTAGATATCGTCCATCATCACCAGCACTTGCGGGTGACGCAGTAGCACGTCCGCCAGCGCGCGCAGTTCGGCGGCCGTGTAGGTCGCGCCGGTGGGATTGGTCGGCGAATTGATGATCAGCCAGCGCGTGCGCGACGTAATCGCCGCTTCGAGCGCGGCGGGCGTGAGCTTGAAACCGTCGGCCTCGGTGCAGGGCACGACGACCGGCACGCCGTCGCAGGCAAGCACCATGTCCGGGTACGACACCCAGTACGGCGCGGGAATCAGGACTTCGTCGCCCTCTTCCACGGTGACGGCGAGCGCGTTGAAAATCGCATGTTTGGCGCCGCACGTCACGATGATGTGCTTGGAGTCGTACGAGAGACCGTTCTCTCGTTGCAGCTTCGCCGCGATCGCGGCGCGCAGCGCCGGCGTGCCCGCCGTTTGCGTATAGCGTGTTTCGCCACGTTCCATCGCTTCGAAAGCGGCCTGGCGAATATGCGCCGGCGTGTCGAAGTCGGGTTCGCCGACCACGAGGTTGACGATGGTCTTGCCCTGCCGCCGCAGTTCCGCGGCGCGGTCGGCCGCGGCGCTGCTCGGCGAAGGTTTGATTCGCTGGACGCGGGCGGCGATGCGCGATGCACTCACACTTGACTCCTCAACAGCATTTAACGAGCCTTCACATTAAGCGTGAGAAAAAGTTCAAGCCAAGACGTCTTTCCGCTGGGGCAATAACATCCGCTTATGACACGACGACACGCGCGCGAGGGCGGCGCGCACAGCCTCGGTCCATGCGGGAATACGCTGATATAGCGCTCTTTTCAGCGCGCCGGGGCGAGCGGGGAGTTTTTTAAGCACTGTGCGGCGGACGGCGCTTGCCCTATCATTGTTGCCATCCCTTAATGTTGATGGCGTGACTACCGTGAACCTGCGGCGTTTGAAGTACTTCGTGAAAATCGTCGATATCGGCAGCCTGACTCAGGCCGCCGAAGTGCTTCATATCGCGCAGCCGGCGCTCAGCCAGCAGTTGATCACGCTCGAAGACGAGTTCCAGCAACAACTGCTGGTGCGCACGAAACGCGGCGTCACCGCCACCGAGGCGGGCGCCACGCTGTATCGCCACGCACAGTTGATCCTGCGCCAGTACGAACAGGCACAGGCCGACGTGAAGAGCGCTGGCCAGACGCTGTCGGGCCAGGTTTCGGTGGGCCTTGCGCCGGGCACCGGCGCGTCGGCGCTGTCGTTGCCGCTGTTGCGAACCGTGCGGGCCCGGCATCCGGACATCCTGCTGTATATCAATGAAAACTTCGGCACGACGCTTAGCGAACTGATCATGAACGGCCGCATGGATATGGCGGTGCTGTATGGCGACAAGCCTGTGCACGGCCTGTCGTTCCAGCTTCTGATGAACGAGGAACTGTTCCTCGTCGCGCCGCGCAGCATGGGCATCACGCAGGAGCAGATCGGGGTGACCGAATTGCGCGACGTGCCGTTGCTGCTGCCGCGTCCGTACAACTATCTGCGCAAGTATGTCGACGAAGGCTTCGCGCGCGTGCAGATGATCCCGAAGGTGGTCGCCGAAATCGAATCCGCATCGACGCTCTCGGCGGCGGTGAGCGCGGGAATCGGCGCGACGATCCTGCCCGATTCCACCGCGCGCGTGGTGGCGGCCGCGGGCGACATCGTGCAATGCCGGATCGTTTCACCCGTCATCAAGATTCCGCTTTCGGTCTGCCTGTCCGACCATCTGCCGCTTTCGGAGCCCGCCGCGGCCGTCAAGGACATCCTGCTGGAACTGGCGGGCGACCTCGCGCTCGACGTGCGCTTCGAGCCCGGCGCCGATACATAAGCGCACCTTATCGCTACAAAGCCAAACCGTCTTGGCGCAATTTTTATGTGACGGATACATTGAGTCCATCGTCGATCGCCCCGGCTCGCAGTGAGCCGGAGCGCATGCAACCGGCTACGGACTCAGAGATGGATCTCCAGAAGATTAAGGCGCTTATCGACCTGTTGGCGGAATCTCCGCTGGCCAAGCTCGAAGTCATCGAGGGCGAGGAAAGGGTCAAGCTCGTGAAGGCGAAACGGCGTGGCAAACGCCAGCATGCGCCGGTGGGCGAGCAACGTATCGCCACGAAGTCGGCATCCACGGATACGCCAGAGGCTCAATTGCCGCTCGCCGAACCGGCTCGATCCGCCGAGCCGGCCCGCACACCCGAGGTATCCTCCACAAACGCCGAAGCCGCGAGAACACCTCGACTGGTTCATGCGCCCATGTTCGGTGTCGTTCATCTCACGCCAGCGCCGGGCGAGGCGCCGTTCGTGAATCCCGGCGACACTGTCGAGGAAGGGCAAGTGCTCTGCACGATCGAGGCGATGAAAATGTTCAACGCGATCGAATCCGAGTTCAGCGGCGCCGTTCTGGAGGTTCTCGTCACGCCGGGCAGCGAGGTCGAATCTGGCCAGCCGCTTTTCCGGATCGGTTGAACGGCCATGTTCAATAAAGTACTGATCGCCAACCGCGGCGAGATTGCGCTGCGAATCCAGCGCGCCTGCCGTGAACTGGGCCTGCAAACGGTGGCCGTGCATTCCGAGGCCGACGCCGATGCCCGCTATGTCCGGCTCGCCGACGAGGCGCTTTGCATCGGCCCCGCGTCGCCGGGGCAAAGTTACCTGAACCGCAGCGCGATCCTGTTCGCCGCGCATGTGAGCGGCGCGCAGGCGATTCATCCGGGCTACGGCTTCCTGTCGGAGAACGCGGATTTCGCCGCGCAGGTCGAGGCTGCGGGCATGGCCTTCATCGGCCCCGAACCTGCGTCGATCCGCACCATGGGCGACAAGGTCGCGGCCAAGCGGGCGATGCGCGCGGCGGGCGTGCCGTGCGTGCCCGGCCCCGACGGCGGCTTGCCCGACGACCCCGCCGAAATCCTGCACGTCGCTGAAGAAATCGGCTATCCGGTAATCGTCAAGGCGGCGGGTGGCGGCGGTGGACGCGGCATGCGTGTCGTGCCCGGCCCCGAACAGTTGCTCGAGGCGGTCTCGGTGACGCGCGAGGAAGCGCGCCGCGCCTTCGGCAAACCCGAACTGTATGTCGAGAAGTTTCTCGAGCATCCACGTCACGTCGAAATCCAGGTTTTGTGCGATACGCACGGCAACGCCTTGTGGTTGGGCTCGCGCGACTGCTCGCTGCAACGGCGTCATCAGAAGGTGCTGGAGGAGGCGCCCGCGCCCGGCATCGATCCGGAACTGATCCGGCAAGTGGGCGAGCGCTGCGTCGCCGCGTGCCGGCAGACGAACTACCGCGGCGCCGGTACGTTCGAATTCCTGTTCGAGAACGGCCAGTTCTATTTCATCGAAATGAACACGCGCTTGCAGGTCGAGCACCCCGTGACGGAAATGACCTCGGGCATCGACATCGTGCGGGAACAGATTCGCATTGCTCAAGGGCACGCGTTGACGATTCGTCAATCGGATATTCGCACCCAGGGCCATGCGCTGGAATGCCGGATCAATGCCGAAGACCCGTTCACCTTCGTGCCGTGCCCAGGGAAGATTTCCGTGTGGGAGTTGCCGGGCGGCAATGGCGTTCGGGTGGATTCGCATATGAGCGGCGGCGCTGTCGTGCCGCCTTATTACGACTCGCTGATCGCCAAGGTGATCACATACGGCGCAACCCGTGAGGAGGCACTGGCGCGCATGCGTCTCGCGCTCTCGGAGATGCGCGTCGAAGGCATTCGCACCAACGTGCCGTTGCATCAGGCCATGCTCGAAGACGAAGGATTCGGCGCAGGCGGGGTCGATATTCATCATCTGGAGCGCTGGCTCGCCAAGAGGAAACAGACATGACGCTGACCGTTGAGCATGCGTCGATCGCGCAAGCGGACGCAGTCGAACGGCCACGGCCGGAATCACACAGGACCGCTCTAGCCATGAAACAGGACGAATCGGAGCAGCCGCTTCGCATCAGCATGCTGGGTACGACGGCCATGCTGTTCGAAGCGCCGGGCGCACTCGATCTGCATGCGCAGCGCCGCATCTGGGCGCTTGCGCGCGAAGTCGAGACGTGGCCTGGCGTGCGTGAGGCGGTGCCCGGCGTCACCAATCTGATGTTGACGTTCATCACGCCGCCGGCGGACCTGAATTCGCTCGACGCCGCATTGCGCGACGCGTGGGCCGCCGCAGGCGAATTGCAGATCGAAGGTAGAGTCGTGGAGCTGCCGGTGGAGTACGGCGGCGAATTCGGGCCGCACCTTCAGGACGTGGTGGATCACACCGGATTGTCCGTCGATGAAGTCGTGCAACTGCATTGCGCGCCGCTCTACACGGTCTATGCGCTCGGCAGCCATCCTGGCTACTGTTATCTCGGCGGCATGGACACGCGCATTGCCACGCCGCGGCGCAAGGTGCCGGTGCTGGGCTTGCCTGGCGGCGCGGTGTCGATCGGCGGCGTGCAGACCGGCGTCTCGGCCTCCGCCGGACCGAGCGGCTGGAACACCATCGGCCATACGTCGATGTCGTTCTTCGACCCCGCGCGCGCGAATCCCGCCACGCTCGCCCCCGGCGACATGATCCGTTTTCGCGTCGAGAGGATTGTTCCATGATCGAGATACTGTCTTCGTCCGCGCTCGCGACCGTCCAGGACCAGGGGCGCGAAGGCTATCTGCGCTACGGCGTGGGCACGGCCGGCGCGATGGACCGGCTCGCGCTCGCGGTCGGCAACCTGCTGCTCGGCAATCCGGACGACGCGGCCGGCATCGAGATTCCGATGTTCCCGTTTCGCATCCGCTTCCTCGAAGACCTGGCGTTCGCCATTACCGGCGCCGACTGTGCGGCGCGTTTGGGCGACCGGCCGGTGCTGCCGTGGTGGACGGTGCAGGCAAAGCAGGGTGACGTGCTGACGATCGGTGTGCCGACGAGCGGCACGCGTTGCTACCTGTCGCTTGCCGGCGGCGTGGATGTCCCGGTGGTGCTCGGTTCGCGCAGCACACAGTTGCGCGGCCAGTTCGGCGGCTACAACGGCCGTCAGTTGCAGAAAGGCGATGTGCTGAAGGCCGCGGAAGCGGGCGGCCGCGCGCTTGCCCAAGATCCTGCGCCCGCCGCGGGATTCGGCACCGTGCCGCCGGAGTATTCGTTGCCGGCGCCGCTCACCGTGCCCGCCGCCGAGGCTGGCGACACGGTCGTGCGGGTGCTCCCCGCCGCCGAATACGACTGCTACCAGCCGGACTCGCTGGAAGCCTTCTGGCGCGACGGCTGGAAAGTCACGCCGCAAAGCGACCGCTACGGCTATCGCCTTGCCGGTCCGGCACTGGTCCCCACGCATACGGTCGAAAAGCGCTCGCATGGGATCGTGCCCGGCGTGATTCAGGTGCCGCATAGTGGTCAGCCGATCATTCAACTGCGGGATGCGCAGCCTTCGGGTGGCTATCCAAAGATCGGCACGGTTATCGAAGCGGATTTGTGGCGGCTCGCGCAGGCGCGCATTGGTACGAAGATCCGTTTTGTTCAGACGACGTATCCGGAAGCCGTCGCGGCGCTTGACGAACTGAACGGTTATCTCGTCAAGGTGCGCAATCTCGTCGAGCTCTTTCGTCCTTCCCCACACTGAAACATGACCCAAGAAAACGAAGTGGATATCGGCGAGTTGCGGCAGATCACGTCGTGGCTGGCAGCGGTCGATATCGAGTTCATCGAAATCAGAAGGCCCGGGGCGACGGTTCGTTTGACGCTCGAGCAGGCAACGTGCACGGACGGCGCGAGCGCGGCGGAGCCGGTGTTTGCGCCTGCGGATTCTGGTGCAACGGCGGCCAGCGCATCGAACAGCGCGCAGCCGCGCACCGTCAGCGTGAACGCCAGTTCGGCCGGCGTCTTTCTGGTGACCCATCCGGCGCGCTCGACGCCGTTGGTCGACGCGGGTGCTCACGTCAAGGCGGGCGACATTGTCGGCTTGCTACAGATCGCGCAATTGTGCGTGCCGGTCGTCGCACCGGTGAATGGCGTGGTGACGCGCACGCTTGCCTCGCACGGATCGACGGCCGGGTACGGTACGCCCTTGCTCGAACTCTCGCCGGCGGCGTAAAGCAATCAACGAACGGAGAGTGAATGGTGGAAATCGACCTGAACGCGGACCTCGGCGAAGGCTTCGGACCTTACCGGATGGGCGAAGACGAAGCGATGCTCGATATCGTGTCGTCGGCCAACGTCGCGTGCGGCTATCACGCGGGCGATCCGGTGATCATGGACAAGACCGTGCGAATGGCGCTGGCGCGTCAGATCGAGGTCGGCGCGCACGTGGGCTTTCCCGATCTGATGGGTTTCGGCAGGCGCCAGATTCAGGCCGATCCGCTGGAATTGGCCAATTACGTGGTGTATCAGATGGGCGCGCTCGCCGGCATTGCAAAGACCGCGGGACATCGCGTGACGCACATGAGCTTTCACGGTGCGCTGGGCAACATGGCCGCTGCATCGTACGAACTGGCCGAGCCGCTGGTGCGCGCGGTCGCCGAGTTCGACCGCGATCTGATCATCAGCGTCTCGACGAATACGGAAATCGAGCGGGCAGCCGATCGGATCGGCATTCGCACGGCGAACACCTTTCTCGCCGACCGCGCGTACGACGATCAGGGTGCGCTGGTGTCGCGCAAGCTCGAAGGCGCGGTCATCAAGGATCGCGCTGCCGTGCTGGCGCGTGTCAAGGAGTTGCTCGAAGCGGGCACCATCACGACGATCGCCGGTAATAAGCTCAAGGTCGCGGTCCAGTCGATCCTGCTGCACGGCGATACGCCGGGCGCGGTCGATCTCGCGCGCACGGTGCGCGGCGTGATCGAATCGGCGGGCGGCAGGGTGGTGCCGGTGTCGAAACTGGTGCGCTAGCCGCCGCGCGGGCGGCCGGTCTGAGTCAACCATAAGGCGGCCTTATCGCTACAAAGCCAATCCGTCTTTGCCCCGCGTTTTCACCGCATATACATTGGTAACAGGCTTGTCGCACGCCTCGAAGGTGCGGCATTTCAGAACTACAGATAGAGGTCATTCATGCCGTTTTCAGACTATAAGACCGCGCTGGTGACGGGCGCTTCGACAGGGATGGGCGCTGCGATCGTCGAGCGCTTCCGCCGTGAAGGACTCGAAGTGCATGCGATCGCCCGCAACGCCGATCGTCTGAATGAACTGGCGGAGCGCACCGGTTGCATCCCGCACGCAATCGACGTGCGCGATCTGGCCGCGCTGACGAAACTCACGCAGGAGGTGCCCTTCGATATCGTCGTGAACAACGCCGGCATTTCGACCAAAGGCTCGATTCTGGACGCGGGCGCCGACGACATCGATCTGCAGGTGGAAGTGAACCTGCAAGCGGTCCTGCATATCGTGCGTCTCACCATGCCGGGCATGGTCGAGCGGGATCGCGGGCATATCGTCAACATCAGCTCGATCGCGGGTATCTACAACTTCAACGGCAACTCCATTTATAGCGCCACCAAGGCGGGGATTCACGCGTTGTCGCGCCAGTTGCGCGTGGATGCGACCGGCAGGCGCGTGCGCGTGACGGAGATCTGCCCGGGCCGTGTCGCGACTGACATATTCGGTCATGTGCATGGCGATATCGAAGAGGCGCGCAAGAAATTTATCGACGGCTTCGAATTGCCGCTGCCTTCCGATATCGCCGATGCCATTGCCTTCGCGATCGCCGCGCCGCTGGCGGTCAACATCAGCAACATGGAAATCCTGCCCACGCTGCAGGTGCCGGGCGGGCTGACGACGATCAAACGCGAACCGGCCGGCCACGACGAGTAAGTGCAAGCATGCGTTCGAATCTCGCCGAGTTGGCGGACCGGCTGCTTGCGCTGGTAGCCAGTACCCGAGCCCGCACGAGCGGCGACCCGTTGAGCAATCCGGTTCTCACGATTGCGTTCGACATCACGCGGCAGGTCGAGAGCGGCGAACTGGGCCATGACGCGATCGTGGCGCTGATTCGTCATCTGCGCGACCAGGCGTTTTCGGATCGTGCAGTACGTCTCGCGCGTTATGTGGGTGGCGTCGATTCTCAGACGAATGAACGCGCGCTGGCCGAGGTTGCGCGCAACGCGCTGCGACCTGCCGATGGGCACAGCCGGCCCGACCTGGAACAGTTTCGTAAGCAGGTGGAACGCACGCGTTACGCTGCGGTGTTCACCGGCCATCCGACTTTTGCATTGCCGCCGGAGATCGGGCGCCATCTCGCGGAACACGCTTGCGGCGCCGCGCGTGAGTCGTTCGAATCGCATCGGCCCGCCACGGTCACGCTGGTCGATGAATTCGAACAGGCCGCGGTTGCGATCACGCATGGTCGTGACGCGCTGGACCGCTTCAACGCAGCGCTATTGGCGGTGGCGCGCGATGCATGGCCCGACCGCTGGGCCGCGCTGGTTCCCCGGCCGATGGTGCTGTCGACCTGGGTCGGCTACGACACGGATGGCCGCACCGACATTGGCTGGTGGGACACGCTGCGCCTGCGCTTGCGAATCAAGCGCTTACAACTGGCACGGCTGCGCGTGCAGGTGGCACAGATTGCAAGCGCACGCCAGTTATCGCACAGGCTCGACATCGCGTTGGCGGCGCTCGATCGGCAGATCGCGGCATGCCCGTCGAGTCAGGATCCGCATCAAGTGTCGCGTTTTGCGCATGTTCTCATCGGGAGTCGCGATGAGGCATGCGTTTGCACGGCACCGTTGCTCTCGCTATTCGAAGACGCCATCGCTCACTCGGCCGACAGCGACCGGCTCGCACTGTGCGTCGCGCGTGCGGGTCTTGCCGCGCACGGACTGGCGCTCGCGCATACACACGTGCGTTTGAATGCAAGCCAGTTGCACAATGCGGCGCGTCATCGGCTGAACATCGTCGATCCCGTGGATGCACCCTCGCGCCGCCGCGCCATGCTTGCCGCGATCAATGTGGCGCTCGACAAGGTCGAAGCCGTTCCGGTCGACTTCGGTGCGTTGCTGGTCGAACAGGCGACAGCGGTGCGGATGATGATGACCGTCGCGCAACTGGTGAAGCATATCGACGGGTCGACGCCCGTGCGCTTTCTGATCGCCGAGACGGAGAGCGGCTACACGCTGCTGACCGCCTTGTGGCTGGCGAGGCTGTTCGGCGTCGAGCGGCACATTGAAATCAGTCCGCTGTTCGAAACGGCGGAAGCGCTCGAACACGGCGCACACGTGCTCGACGAAGCGCTCAACAGTACGCACTACCGCGCTTATGTTCAGCAACAGGGGCGCATTGCGCTGCAGTTCGGTTACTCGGACTCGGGACGCTACGTCGGTCAACTCGCTGCCAGCTTTCTGATCGAACGCCTGCGGCTGAAGATTGCGCAGACGTTGGCTCGGCACGGCATGCAGGGTGTCGAAGTGGTGCTTTTCGATACGCACGGCGAGAGCATCGGGCGAGGCGCGCATCCGGGATCGCTCGCTGACCGCCTCAAATACCTGTCTCCAACGGCGTCGCGCCATGCGCTCAACGACGCGGGGCATCCGGTGCGCGAGGAAAGTGCGTTTCAGGGCGGCGACGGCTATCTGCTGTTCGGCACCCGGGAGCTGGCCCTCGCGACTGTCGCACGGTTGGCTGAGCATGCATTCCACCCGCCGGTCGGTCCGGTCGACGATCCGATCTATGCCGATCCGGATTTTGCCGCCGATTTCTTCGGCTCGATTCGCGCCACGATGACCGAGCTTGTCGACGACGCGGGTTATACGGCCATGCTCGGCGCGTTCGGCCCGGCGCTGCTCGACCGCACGGGTTCGCGACCCGCCGCGCGGCAGAGCGACGGCGCGGTGGCGCGCACACGTATCCAGCATCCGCGCGAGTTGCGGGCGATTCCGAACAACGCGATTTTGCAGCAGCTCGGCTGGTGCGCGAACACATTGCATGGATTGGGCGCCGCCGCAGCTCGCCAGCCCGAGGCATTTGCGCAGATGCTTGCGCGCAGCAGGCGCTTTCGCCGGGCGCTCGACTTCGCCCGTTGTGCGCTCGCGCATTCGGACATTGAAGTGCTTCGCGCGATCGTTTCAACGCTGGACCCCGGCATGTGGCTCGATCGCGCGCTCCATGCGACCGACGCTGACCAGCGCAGCGCGCTGCTCGCCGTCGCTTCGACGCTCGATCGCCTCGGTGCATCCGCCGCGTTACAAGCGATGTTCCGCCGCGCGCTAGCCGACGATCTCGCACTGCGCGCCGCCTGGCCGGATCGAGCCGGCATGAGCGATCGCGAGACTCTGCTGCATGCTTTACGCCTTGCACTGATTCATCGCGTCTGGCTGCACGCCACCCATATCCCCGAATTCGCGCCGCGCCCGAGTGTGACGGCGCACGGGCTGCACAGCGCGATCATCGGCCTCGACTTGCCAGCCGTCCTGCCGTTGCTGGCGGAGATTTTCCCCGAGCAGGCCGACCAGTCGGTCGCGATCGACTTCGCCGAGCCGGCCGGCCCGCGCGCGAAGGGACCCTACGTGCGCGAACACGCCGAGATCTTTACGCCCATGTCGCGGCTATTCCATTGCATTCGCGAGATATCGACCGCGGTGACCCATGAGGTCGGCGCGTTCGGCTAACCCATTCCGACTCTTGCGCGACTGAAGCGCGAGAGACATCAGCAGAATCCAACAAGGAGGTTTTCCATGCGTGCATCGGTACTGGTTACCCGTGCTTCATTTCCGGACATTGTCGATCGGCTGCGCGCGAATTTCGATGTGACCGACAATCCGGACGATACGATCTGGACGCAGCAGGAACTGATCGCCCGGCTGCAAGGGAAGGTGGGCGCGATGACGGCCGGCAGCGACCGGATCGACGCGACCTTGCTCGACGCCTGCCCGCAACTCAAAGCGGTGTGCAATATCGGCGTCGGCTACAACAACGTCGACGTGGAGGCGTGCACCGCGCGCGGCGTGCTGGTCACGAATACACCGGACGTGCTGACCGATACCACCGCCGACTTCGGCTTCGCGCTGATGATGGCCACGGCGCGGCGCATTACCGAGTCCGAACGCTTTCTGCGCGCGGGCGAATGGACCAAGACCGGGCGCTTCGACATGTTCGTCGGCGGCGACGTGCATGGGGCGACGCTCGGCATTCTCGGCATGGGCCGCATCGGTCAGGCGATCGCGCGGCGCGGCGCGTTCGGCTTCGACATGCAGGTGATCTATCACAACCGTTCGCAACTGGCGCCGGAGGTCGAGGCGAGTTGCCGGGCCCGTTACGTCGACAAGGAGACGCTGCTGCGCGAGTCCGATCATCTGATCGTCGTGGTGCCGTATTCACCCAGCTCGCACCATGCGATCGGCGCGGCGGAACTCAAGCAGATGAAGTCGTCGGCCACGCTGACCAATATCGCCCGCGGCGGCGTGGTGGACGATGCCGCCTTGGCAGTGGCGCTCAACGAAGGTAGCATCGCGGCGGCCGGTCTGGACGTGTTCGAAGGCGAGCCGGTGGTGACTCCGGCGCTGCTCGCGCAAAAGAACGTGGTCCTGACGCCGCATATCGGCAGTGCGTCCGTCAGCACGCGGCGCGCGATGGCCTCGCTTTGCGCAGACAATTTGCTCGCCGCGCTGGGTTTCGGCGCGTCGGCCGGCCAGCCCCCGACGCCCGTCAATCCGCAGGTGCTCGCGCGCCTGAGCGCAACGGTTTAAACGAAGGCCGGCGCGTCAGGCCGCGCCGGCTTCGTTTCACAAGCAATCGTGCGCGCCCAAAGAGGCGCGCATCCACCGACGAGGCGTCCCAAGAGGCGTCGCGAACAGGAGACAAACACCATGCTGAACCACGTCTGTCCGGCAACCGTCGGCCCTCTCGATTCATCATTCCCGAAACTTATTGCGCCAGAAGAAAGGCCTCTGCAACGGCCTTTTTTTGCGAGCTAGTATCAATTCAACACGGGAGTCGACCACGACCTCCGCAGGGATATCGATGGCGCGCCAGGTCGAGTCAGACGGCGTTCATCGCTTCGATCCGAATCATTGGGATGCGCAATATGAAACTTCATTTTGATCTGGCGACAGTGCTGCAGGGCGACTATGGGGCGCTGTTCCTGCACGGCATCGAGCTGACACTCGCGATGGCGGCACTGGCGTGGGCTCTCTCGCTGGTGGTGGGCATTCTTCTCACGCTGATCCGCCTCACCAACAATCGTCTCGCGACCGCCTTTGTCGCGACGTTCGTTGCATACCATCGCAATGTGCCGATGCTGGTCCAGATCCTGTTCTGGTACTTCGGCATTTCGAACATCTTGCCGGAGTCGCTGCAGGCGCTGCTGAACCACTACAACGGGCAGTTCATTTTCGCGGTGATCGCGATCGGACTGTGCAGCGCGGCTTATCTCTCCGAAGACATCCGAAGCGGACTGCGTGCGATTCCCTACGGTCAGTATGAAGCCTCGCGTGCGTTGGGTCTGAACTTCCTCAACGGCATGCGTTTCGTCGTGTTGCCGCAAGCGCTGCGCAATGCGATTCCGCCGATGGTCAATCACGCGGTATTGCTGTTCAAGAATACGAGTCTCGCCATGGCGATCGGCGCGGCCGAACTGACGTATGTGACCCGGCAAATCGAAAACGAAACCTTCCTGTCTTTTGAATCGTATTTCGTCGCCACGGTGATGTATCTCGGCCTGTCCCTCGTCATCATGCTGGGCGGTGCGAGGATCGCGATGCACTACCGCATTCCGGGAGTGAAGTGACATGTTCGACATCCTGCGCGACAACTGGACGCTGCTGCTGATCGGGCAGTATCCGCACGGGCCGCTAGGCGGCATCGTGCTGACGATACTGCTGTCGCTGTGCGCACTGGTCATTGCTTTTCCGTTGGGGATTCTGGTCGCTCTCGCGCGGATCAGTCCGTACCGTTTCTTGCGGGCGCCGGCCACCGGGCTCGTCTACATGGTGCGCGGCATTCCGCTGCTGATGGTGATCTTCTGGGTGTATTTTCTCGTGCCGGTGCTGACCGGATATCCGGTCACCGGCTTCGTCACGATGCTGTGCGCGCTCGTGATCTACGACTCCGCGTATCTCGGCGAGATCATCCGTGCCGGCATCGAGGGGTTGCCGAAAGGGCAGGCGGAAGCGTCGCGCGCGCTCGGCATGAGTTACATGAAGACCATGCGCGCGGTCATCCTGCCGCAGGCGCTCTACAACGTGGTGCCGAGCATGGTCACGCAGTTCGTCTCGACCATCAAGGAAACGTCGCTCGGCTACATCATCAACGTGCAGGAAATCTCCTTCGCCGCGGATCAGATCAACAACCGGTTGCTGACCAAGCCGTTTCCCGTCTATCTGATTCTCGCCTTGAGCTACTTCGCCCTCTGTTATGCGCTCACGCAGCTTGCGCAGTGTCTGGAGCGGCGCGTGACCCGCAAGCGCGCCGGTGTCGCGGCGAAGACCCGGAAAGCCGACACGGTCGCGCTCGCCGATCCGCTGCCCAGCGAGAACTAGGCGTTCAATCACTTCGAGGTAATTCGCATGATCAAGTTTTCCAGCGTCAACAAATGGTACGGCGAATATCACGCTCTCGTGGACGTGAACGCCGAAGTTCACAAAGGTGAAGTCGTGGTGGTGTGCGGCCCGTCTGGTTCGGGTAAGTCGACGTTGATTCGCACCGTCAACCGGCTTGAGGAAATCAATCGCGGCCAGATCTTTTTCGACGGTCAGGATATCCACGACAAGAAGCTCGGATTGAACGCTTACCGCAGCCGTGTCGGTTTCGTGTTTCAGCAGTTCAACCTGTTTCCGCATCTCTCCGTGCTGGACAACATCACGCTTTCGCCAATGCGTGTGAACGGCCTCAAGCGTGCCGAGGCGGAACGCAAGGCCGCGGATTTGCTCTCGCGTGTCGGTCTGTCGAACAAGGCCAAGGCATTTCCACCGCAATTGTCCGGTGGCCAGCAGCAACGTGTCGCGATTGCGCGGGCACTGGCGATGGATCCGCCGGCCATGCTGTTCGACGAACCGACCAGCGCGCTCGACCCCGAGATGGTCGGCGAAGTATTGAACGTGATGAAGAGCCTCGCGCAGGAAGGCATGACCATGATGTGCGTCACGCATGAGATGGGCTTTGCACGCGAAGTCGCCGATCGTGTGTGGTTCATGGACGCCGGGAAGATTCTCGAAACAGCGGAGCCGGAAGAGTTCTTCCTGCATCCGAAACACGCACGCGCGCAGCGGTTCCTGTCCGACCTTCGCACGCATTGAGGCAAGCGGTTTGCCACCGCGGTCCGTATTGCGCACCTTTGATCAGCAATGAGTTGCTTTACACATACACTTCAGGAGCATCACGATGCAGGTAAAGAGAATTTTCGCGGGGATGGCGGTGGTAGGCGGTGCGGTCGCATCGGTTGCCTCGGCTCATGCTGATCAACTGGCCGACATCAAGAGTCGCGGCGAATTGAGTTGTGGCGTGTATTCGAATGTCGAGCCGTTCTCGTATCCGAATGCGCAGACGCGTCAGCTCGAAGGCATGGACGTAGACCTGTGCAATGCCGTGGCGAAACAACTGGGCGTGAAGGCGAAGCTGGAGCCGCTCGCGGTGGAAGCGCGCATTCCGCAACTGAAGCTCGGGCGCGTCGACATCGTGGTGGCGAACCTGGCCTATACCAAGACCCGCGCGACGCAAATCGCCTTCAGCGACTCGTACTACTCCACCAAGGAAGTCCTGGTCGTGAAGAAAGCCGACGCCAGCAAGAAGCTGGCCGATTTCACGGGGCAGAAGATCAGTGCCGCCGACGGCTCGACATCCGCGCAGTCGATTCCGATTTCGATCAAGGACGGCCAGGCGGTGACGTTTCACGACACCAGTTCGGCATTTCTGGCACTCGAGCAAAACAAGGTCAGGGGCTTCGTGACCAATCAGATGACCGCCACGAAGATCGCGAAGCAGGTGGACGGCACGGACGGCGCGGTGTCGATCGCGGCGGAGCCGATGCTGATCGAGCCGATCGCGGTAGGCTTGCGGCAGAACGAGCCGGCCATGCTGGGCGCGGTCAACAAGGCGCTGGCGTCGATGGAACAGAGCGGCGAGATGAGCGCGATTTTCAACAAGTGGCTCGGACCGAAGACGCCCTACGGCCTGACCCGCACTGACAAGGTCACGCCGATCGACCAGCTCAAGTTTACCCCGGTGTCCTGACACTGAAAGGCGTGCGAGGCAGCGGTGCACTTTCATCGGCGCACCGTTGCCTGTTGAATGACTGGCGCGATCCGATCGATCGTCTGCCGTGAGAACGTAGCTGGATTGTGCAACGTGACAGATAAGATAGTGGTGATGGGCGTGTCGGGCTCGGGCAAGTCGACGTTCGCGCGCAAGCTGGCCGTCGCGCTGGAGGGCGTCTTCATCGAGGGAGACGAGCATCATTCGGCGGAAAGCCGCGACAAGATGTGCCGCGGTGTCGCCTTGTGCGACAGCGACCGCGAGCCGTGGCTTGATCGCCTTGCTGCTCGACTGGATGAGATTCAAGGTGCGGCAGTGCTGTCCTGTTCCGCGTTGAAGCGCCGTTACCGCGAGCATCTGCGCGCGCGTGTCGCCGGACTGCGATTCGTGTTTCTCGACATTTCTCTGGCCGAGGCGATTGCTCGCGTGGCGGGGCGGCCCGATCATGAATTTCCCGCGACATTGGTCGCGGATCAGTTCGAGAACCTCGAGTCACCGGAGGGTGAAGCCGGCGTGCTGCGTCTCTGTGCTCTGCATGACAGCGCGAGGAGCATGGAAGCGGTGATGCAATGGCTGAACGCACCCGCTAATGTACGATGGGAATCGGGCGAATTAGAGTCGAGGAGAAGTTGAGTTGAATAGCAATCTGAACATGTTTGATCTGACGGGGCGGCGTGCTCTGGTCACCGGGTCGAGTACCGGCATCGGCTACGCGCTCGCAAAAGGGTTGGCCGGCGCGGGCGCTGAACTCATTCTGAACGGCCGTAACGTGGCGAGGCTCGCAGAGGCGGTAAGCCGTTTGCGCGATGAGGGCGCCACGGTCCATGCCGCCAGTTTCGATGTGACATCGGCTGACGATGTGGAAAAGGCGATCGGCGGTATCGAACGCGAGATCGGCGCAATCGACATTCTCGTCAACAACGCCGGCATGCAGCGCCGCGCGCCGCTCGAACAGTTTTCCCACGAGCAGTGGCAGGAGCTGATGAAGACCAACGTCGACAGTGTGTTCCTGGTCGGCCAGGCGGTGGCGCGGCATATGATCGAGCGCAAACGCGGCAAGATCATCAATATCTGTTCGGTGCAAAGCGAGCTGGGCCGTCCCAACATTGCCGCCTACACCGCGAGCAAGGGCGCCGTGAAGATGCTGACCAAGGGCATGGCAATCGACTGGGGGCAGTACGGCATTCAGGTGAATGGTCTCGGGCCCGGTTACTTCAAGACCGAATTGACCGAAGCGCTGGTCAACGACGAGACCTTCAGCAAGTGGCTGACTGGACGCACGCCGTCGCGCCGCTGGGGCGATGTGGAAGATCTCGTCGGTGCAGCGGTCTTTCTCGCGAGCGACGCGTCGAACTTCGTGAACGGACACATCCTCTACGTGGACGGCGGGGTGACCGCCACGCTGTAGCCGGCGGAATGGTCGCTTCAGCGCGCTGCCATTGCGGCCTCACTCCGGCAGCGACACACCATGAATATGCCGGTCGATCCGCTGCGCCTGCTGGTAGACCGCGTGCATCAACAGTGCGGTGTTGCGCGATGGGGGAGAGAACTTCGAATAGACAAACGTCGAGACGAGTTCGAGTTCCTCGACCAGCGGGCGGATGATCAAACCCTGTGCCTCCGCGGCGAACTCGTCGACAATGGCGAGCCCGAGACCGCCCTTGACGAGCGCCAGCGCCTGATCGGCGCGCGTAACGTCCACCACGGATTCCAGTTCCACATTGGCTTGCTGGCACGCGCGCGCGATCATCGTGCCGAACGGAATGTCGCGCCGAAACAGAACCATCGGCTCGCCGATCAATTCGCTGAGTGCAATGGGTTCGGCTGCGGCGAGGCGGTGACCGGGCGGCACCACGCAGACCATCCTGCCACGCATGAACGGCACCACGTCGAGATGTTCATGTTCGATCGGCATTGACGTTATGGCTACGTCGACGGCCTTGCTCAGGACTTCGAGCGGCATGTCGGCCATCAGCGTGGTGTGCCAGTCCACGCTCAGCGCCGGCAACTGCCGCTTCAACTCGACGATCGCGGGCGCGACGATCGAGGTCGCCAACGACGGACTGCACGACACCCGCAACAGGCTCGCCGGCCCGAGCGCCAACGCCCGCGCGAATTCATCGACGCTTAGCGCCGCCTGATAGACCTGCTCCACTTCCCTGAAGAGCGCCTGCGCTTCCGCCGTCGGGATGAGCCGCCCCTTTGTGCGTTCGAAGAGGCGCAGTCCCAGCGTGGTTTCCGTGTGGGAAACCAGTTTGCTGACCGCGGGCTGGGACACGTAGAGCATCTTCGCCGCCGCGTTGATCGACCCGGTCAGCATGACCGCGCGAAACACTTCCATTTGCCTCAGCTTGAACCGCATGGATCCTCCAGAACACGTATCCGGAGATCTTAACCAAAAGTTATAGGGTAGCTGAAACTCGGCATACGACAAGCGCGCGTCACCTATCTAGTATCTGCTCAACGGGAGCCCGACTTCCGCATCGCGTAACGCGCACCGGTTGGACCGGCAACGCGCGCCGCGCCAGAAAGCAGACAGGATGGAGACACCATGAACCACGCAACTCAGTCAGGCGCCGCGACAATCGACGTCGCCACGACCGCGCGGCGAACCCGCGCCCGCTTCGGCATCCTCGCGCTGCTGGCGGTCGGCACGATGATCAACTATCTGGATCGCAGCGTCGCCGGCATTGCCGCGCCGAGCATGAGTCACGAACTCGGCCTCAATCCGGCCTTGATGGGCGTGATCTTTTCAGCGTTTTCGTGGACCTATACCGCGTCGCAGATCCCCGGCGGCGTGATGCTGGACCGCGTCGGCACCCGCTGGACCTATTTCTTCGCGCTCACGCTCTGGTCGCTGTTCACGGGTTTGCAGGGCCTGGCGACCGGCTTCGTGTCGCTGTTGATTATGCGTCTTCTGATCGGCATTGCCGAAGCGCCGTGTTTTCCGACCAATAGCCGCGTCGTGGCGATCTGGTTTCCGCAGAGCGAGCGCGCTAGAGCGACCGGTATCTATACGTTCGCGGAATACGTGGGGCTGGCGTTCCTGAGTCCGTTGTTGTTCTGGCTGGAACAACGCTATGGATGGCGCGCGCTGTTCGGTATCGTCGGCACGGTCGGGGTGCTATTCGGCGGCATCTGGTTGATGCGCTTTCATGAGCCGCATCAGTCGAAGAACGCGAATCGGGCCGAGCTCGACTACATCGCCCAAGGCGGCGGCGTGGTCGACGGCAGCCAGAAGGCCACGAACTTCCGCTGGTCCGATATCGGCGCGCTGCTCAAGCGGCGCAGTATGTTTGGCATCTGCATCGGTCAGTTCGCCTGCAACTCGACCAACGTGTTCTTTCTGACGTGGTTCCCGACTTACCTCGTGACCGAGCGTCATATGCCGTGGCTCAAGGTTGGGCTGATCGCGGTGCTGCCTTTCATCGCCGCATCGGTGGGAACGCTTGCGGGCGGCTGGATTTCCGACGCCATGCTGCGCCGTGGCATCTCGTTGAACTGGTCGCGCAAGCTGCCGGTCATCGCTGGTCTGCTGGCGGCGTCGAGCATTGTCCTCGCCAACTATGTCGAATCGACCGCCATGGTCATCGCGATTCTGTGTGTCGCCTACTTCGCTCAAGGCATGTCGGCGCTCGCCTGGATGATCGTCTCCGACATCGCGCCTAAAGGATTGCTGGGTCTGAGCGGCGGCATCTTCAATCTGTTCGCCAACGCGGCGGGCATCGTCACGCCGCTCGTGATCGGCCTGATCGTCAACGCGACGGGGTCGTTCGTCTACGCGCTCGCCTTCATTTCGACCGTCACGCTGGTCGGCGCGCTGTCGTACATCTTCGTGGTCGGCGATATCAAGCGCATCGAATTCAAGAACATCATCTCTTAACGAAAGGAAGTAACCGGATATGACTCGCTCTCTCGACGGAAAAGTGGCCATCGTCACGGGCGCCGCGCGTGGCATTGGCCTCGGTATCGCGCAAAAGCTGAAAGCGGATGGCGCGCGCGTGGCGGTATGGGACCTCGATGTGAGCGACTGCAACCCGCAACGGCTCGGCTTCACGCCGGACCATGTGCAGCAGGTGGATGTCGCCTCGATCGGCTCGGTCGAACAAGCATTCGCGGCCACGCTCGACACGTTGAGGCAAGTCGATATTCTCGTGAATAACGCGGGAATCAACGGGCCGGTCGCGCCGTGCTGGGAATATCCCGTGGATGCGTGGGAACGTGTGATCGCCGTGGATCTGAACAGCGTGTTTTACTGTTGCCGTGCCGCCATTCCGCATATGCGCGCACGCGGCGGCGGCCGCATTGTCAACGTGGCGTCGATCGCGGGTAAGGAGGGGGTACAGTTCATCTCCGGGTACTCGGCGGCGAAAGCGGGTGTCATCGCATTCACCAAGGCCGCGGCGAAGGAACTGGCGAAGGACAACGTGCTGATCAACTGCGTCGCGCCGGCAATGGTCGAAACCGAGCTGTTCAAAGAGATGTCCGACGCGCATATCGAGGCAAGCAAAGCCAAGATTCCGATGGGCCGCTTCCTGCAAATCGAAGAGGTCGGCGCGATGGTCAGCTGGATCGCCAGTCCCGAATGCAGCTTCACGAGCGGCTTTACTTTCGATCTGACTGGCGGGAGGGCGACATATTGAACGCTTCCACAGTAGCGCCAAAGCTTGCGGTCGCGCATCTCACGGCGCTGGAGCTGGCTCCGCTGGAGTGGGTCGTGCAAGCGCGGCGCGCGGGCTTCGACGCGGTGGGGCTCAGGTCCAACCCCACGTCGCCAGGTGCGATCGCCTATCCGTCCGTGGTGGGTAGCGAAGCGCATCGTGCACTCAAACGCGTTCTCGCCGACGAAGGCATGAGAGTGCAGGACGTGGAGTTCATTCCGGTGTTGCCCCAGATCGATGTGGCGTCCTATGCGCCCATGTTCGATGCAGCCGCCGATCTGGGCGCGGCCTGCGTGACGATTTCCGGCGACGACCCCGACGCAGCGCGGCTGGCCGCCAACGTCGCGGCCTTGTGCGAACTTGCCGCGCGATATGGTTTGCGCGTCGATCTTGAGTTCATGCGCTGGCGCCACGTCGGCACGCTGGGTGAGGCACGCTCGATTGTCGAGCGCGCGGGCAGTGCAAATCTCGCGATTCTCATCGATGCGTTGCATCTCGCGCGCTCGGGCGGCAGTGCGGCGGACATCCGGGCGCTGCCGCCGGGAATGCTGCAAGCGGTACAGCTTTGCGACGCGTCGCAAAACGATCCCGTCGGTGACGAAGCGACGATTCTCGAGGCGCGCACCGGCCGCTTGCCGCCCGGGCAGGGGGCCTTGCCGCTTGGCGATCTGCTGGACGCGCTGCCTGCCGGCACGGCCATGAGCGTGGAAATGCCGTTGCCGTCGCTGCCTGCGAACGAACGGCTCGAACTCGCGTATAAAAGCACGCAAGGTATGTTCGAAGCGGTACGCCGCGACCGCGCAATTTTCAGAGAGTCTCGTCAATGAATATCTTCGACGAAGAGAAGATCGACTGTCACAACCATGTCTTCGATCCCGCACGCTTTCCTTATCGCGCCGACACCGCATACCGGCCGTCGATGCAGGAAATCGGCACCGCTGCGCAGTTTGCCCGCGTGATGGATGCGTGCGGCGTGCAGCATGCGTTGCTAGTCGGGCCGACGAGCGGCTACCGCACGGACAATCGCTGCATGCTCGACGCCATTGCGCAGCATGGAGATCGCTTCAGAGGCATTGCCGTGGTGGACCACGATGTGAGCCGGCAGGCGTTGCAGGAAATGAAGGCTGCGGGCGTGGTCGGCGTCGCCTTCAATCCGGCAATGGAAGGCGTCGAAGCGATGAAGCATGCCGAGCCGCTTTTCGGCATGCTGGCCGACCTCGATATGTTCGCGCAGATTCAGGTGACGGGTGATCAACTGGTCGCACTTGAGCCGCTGATCGCGCGAACCGCGACGCGGTTGCTCATCGACCACTGCGGTCGACCGGAGCCGGCGGCCGGTATCAACCAGCCAGGTTTCCAGTCGCTGCTGTGTCTTGCCGATACCGATCGCACCGTCGTCAAGATTTCCGGTCTGCAGAAGTTTTCGCAGCTGGACTATCCGTACGAAGATACGCAGTTTTTCGCGCGGCAACTTCTTCGCACCTTCGGACCGGATCGTTGCGTCTGGGGTTCGGACTGGCCGTTCCTGCGCTCGCCGGTGCGGATGGATTATGCCCCGCTGCTGACGCTGCTTCAGCGTCTGATTCCCGATGCCGACGCGCGCCGCCGCGTCTTGTGGACGACGCCTCGCAGCCTGTTCGGCTTTCAGCCAGACCTGTGAAATGCGCTGAATGGCTCGCGACGCAAAAAAGCCGGCGTGACACCACGCCGGCTTTTGACATTGCAAGAACAGGCGCGTGACCTGCTAGCGGTTCTGCGCCACACCGATTGCCGATTGTGCGCCGAGACTGCTGCGGGCTTTCTTGACATCGTCGGCGGAGACCGGCGCCGACGCGTTGCCCCAGCTATTGCGCACATACGTCGAGATGGCCGCGATATCGCCGTCCGTCAGCTTCCAGCTGAAGTTCGGCATGGCCGCGCCGGTCGGGTTGCTTTGCGTCACAGCGCCGCGGCTGCCGATCAGGATCGTGCGCAGCATATTGGTCGGATCGGGTGCCTGTACACCCGCGCTATCCGCGAGCGACGACACCATGCCCGCCACGCCTTGCCCTGACGAACGGTGGCACGCGGCGCAGTTCGCCATGAACAGCGAGTGGCCGAGCGTCATGGTGGAGTCGGTTGCCGCAAGCGCTGCCGCTGGCTTGCGATCGGACCCCGGCAAACTCTTCAGGTACACGCCCATTGCATGGAGGTCTGAAGTGCTCAGGTGTTGCAGCGAATTCGTCACCGCTTCGGCCATCGGGCCCGACGCGACACTGCGATTGTTGCCACCTGTATGCAGGTATTCGACGATGTCATCCGTCGACCACTTGCCGAGCCCCGTGTATGCATTGCCCGTAATTTCAGGCGCGTGCCAGCCCTGCAGCGAGCCGCCTTGCAACGCGGCCTCGTCGCCGCCGAGGAAGTTCTTCGCGGTGTGACAGGACGCGCAATGACCGAGCCCTTCGACCAGATAGGCGCCACGATTCCATTCCACCGACTGCCTGTCGTCATTCCTGAACGGCGTCTTGTCGAAGAACAGCAGATTCCAGCCGAGCATCAGCATGCGGATGTTGAACGGGAAGGGCAATTGATTCGCGTCGACCCTGTTGTTCACAGGCGGGACGGTATCCAGATACGCCTTGATATCGCGCAGATCCTGATCGCTGACCTTCGCATAGGCCGTATAGGGCATGGCAGGGTACAGGAATTCGCCGTGCTTGCCGCGTCCTTCCTTGACGGCGCGAATGAACTCCGCGTCGCTCCAGGTGCCGATGCCGGTGTCCTTGTCGGGCGTGATATTGCTCGCGACGATCTTGCCGAACGGCGTTTCCAGCGGCAGGCCGCCTGCGAAGGGCTTGCCGCCCTCGGCCGTGTGGCAGGCGATACAGTCGCCGGCGCGCGCCAGGTACAGGCCGCGCTTGACGGCGTCCGAATCGGCGGAAGAAAGCGGCGCGGCCTTCGGCGAAGGCGCGTTCAACGCGCTTTGGCTGCCGGCGTTGCTCTGCGCGTTGGGGTTGTTCTGCGCGTGCGCATCGCCCGCATGATCCCACGCGACGAAAGCCGCGGCGGCGAGCACCACCGCGCTGAATGAACTGAATGTCTTGGCGCGCACGTTCAGATCCTCACCAGCGGGCCGGGCGACTTCAGATACTGCGACTTGATCGCTTCTGCGGCCCACAGCGTGGTGGCGCCGACGGTGCCGGTCGGGTTGTAGCCGCCGTTGTTGGCGAACGCGGACGCGCCCACCACGAAGGTGTTATGCACGTCCCAGCTTTGCAGGTAGCGATTGAGCGCGCTCGTCTTGGGATCGTCGCCGATGATCGCGCCGCCCGTCGTATGCGAGGACAGATTGTCCATCGGCGAGAACGGTCTGGTGGTCGGCTCGCTGCGCACAACGGTTTTCGCGCCCATCGCGTGGCCGAGTTCTTCGGACTTGTCGGCCATGAATTTCGCCGAGCGCTTGTCGTTTTCGATCCAGTCGAACGTCACGCGCAATAGCGGTCTGCCGAAACGGTCCTTGTACTCCGGGTCGAGATCGAGATACACGTCGCGATGCGGATAGCTGTTGCCCATTACGTAGATCGAGTTGTAGTTCTGGTAAGCGTGCTGATATGCCTTCTTCCACTCGCTGCCCCAACGCGGCGTGCCGGGCGGCACGCCGTTGCTCAAACCGATCGGCCGGCCATTGGTCGAGTGCACGAGCGCCACGCCACCACCGATGAAATCGTGGTTGCTGTGGTCGAAGTTGTCGCTGTTGAAGTCGTCGATCGCCTGCGCGAGTGCGCCCGCGCCGATGAACGGATTGAGCCGCTCGTTCTCGAAGAAAATCGACGCGCCCGAGATGGTCTGGTACGCGTAGTTGCGTCCGACCACGCCTTCGCCGGTTTCGCGGTTATATGGTTTGCCGATGCCCGACAGGAGCATCAGGCGCACGTTGTCCATCTGGTAGGCCGAGATCACGACGATGTCGGCGGGCTGCTCCCACTCGTTGTTGTCGTGGTCGACGAAGGTGACACCGGTCGCCGTTTTCCTGTCTTCGGCGAGGTTCACGCGCAGCACTTCGGATTCGGTGATCACGCTGAAATTCTTGCGCTGCATGAGCGCGGGCATGATGCACGCCTGCGGGCTGCTCTTGGACCAGTTGCCGCAACCGAAGAACTCACAGTAGCCGCAATACGTGCAGGGCGCCATATGGACGCCCAGCGGATTCACATACGCGCCTGAGGTATTGCCCGCGGGCACCGGAAATGGGTGATAGCCGAGCTCGCGCGCAGCTTTATCGAAGATCGTCGCGACCCGCGTGCGTTCGAGCGGCGGCAACGGATAGTCGCGATTGCGCGGACCTTCGAACGGGTTGCCGCCTTCCTGGATTTTGCCCTGAATGTTGCCCGCACGGCCCGAGGTGCCGGCGAGGCGCTCGAACTTGTCGTAGAACGGTTCGAGGTCGGCGTACGTCACGCCCCAATCTTGCACCTGCATGCCTTCGAGGAATTTGCTCTTGCCGTAACGCTCGACCGTGTTCGTATAGGTCTGGAAGTCGTTCGGCAGGAAGCGCCACGTCATGCCATTCCAGTGCGTACCGGCACCGCCCACGCCGATACCGAACTGGTAGGTGTTCCAGTCGCGCAGCGGCAGCGCGGTCTGATCCGACGTGTTGCGAAACGTCAGCGTTTCGACGGCGGGCGGCTGCATGAGCGCGCGGCGCGTGGCGAAACGCAGTTCGTCGGTGTCGACCGTGGTGGGGAAATCGCTGCTGGTATCGCGCCATGCTCCGCGTTCGATCGCGACCACGTTCAGACCTGCCTGGGTCAATTCGTTCGCCATGAGCGAACCGGCCCAGCCGAGACCGACGATGACGGCGTCGGCCTTAGCACGTTTGAGTGCCATGTAATTCTCCGCTTGTTGCAGTGGGGTGCAGTGATGCAGTGATGCAATTGGATCCGCGCGCGTCAGCTCTTGCGGCTGATGAGGCTGATCGGAATGATCTTCAGGTATTCGCCCTGACGACCGATCACGTCGCGGAAATCGTATTGCGCGCCGGGGAAGCCGAGCATCTTCCAGCCGGCCATGTCCTTGTTGCCGCCGTAGATCGGATCGGCGAAGAACCCTTCGCGCACGTTCTGTAGAACCAGATTGAAGAAGGCCTTCGAATCGACTCTGCCGAGCGCGAGCGCGCCGGCTTCGAGCTGTTTGAGAAGGCCATCCTGCTGCTCTGGCGAAAGCGCATTGAAGGGCTTGCCGCTGAAATTCTGCTTGCAGTGGTCGTCGAGCGACTTCAGGGCCGCGCGATAGCGCTCGGCGGGCGTGTCCTTGATCTGTGGACCCTGGCTCGGCGTGCCCGGCTTGAATTCTCCCAGCCGGTATTGCGTGGCCGCACGACCGTAGTCGCCGCTCAACTGGCGATCGATGAAGAGCGCGCAGCCCGCTTCCTTGCCGCCGATGCTCAATTCGTCCGACGGAATCAGCCGGTCGGCGATTGCTTCGACAGCGGCTACCTCTTGAGCCGTGAAGAACTTCCAGCCGTCCGCCACCACCGGCTCCGGCAGCACTACCGGATCCTTGAACCACGGCATGCCGCCGAAAATCACACGGGCCTTGGCGACTGCGATGCCCGCAGCCATCAGGACCATTGACGATAAGAACTTACGGCGTAACACGTCGTTTTCCCCAGAAAATCATCGCAAATGCGAACAACAATAGAAGGCTCGTGACTCGTCCCGAATCTCCGATTCCAATATATTCTAACTGGTTAGTTAAAATTGAGTCAAAAGCGCAGGTCATGGCGGAACGCACCCCGAGGGTCATCCCTAGTTGCGATGGAACCGGTACACGTCTATCTTCTACATCATACGTATGATCTAGAGAGTGAATGGTGGCGACGCTACATAGGCAGGTCCTGAACCAGATGGGCGAACAGATCTGTTCCGGCAAGTTCATGCCCGGCGATATCCTTCCCGCCGAGCCGATTCTGGCCGAGCAGATGCAGGTGAGCCGCATCACCATCCGCGAGACGATGAAGTCGCTCTCGGCCAAGGGCATGCTGCAGGTGCGCCGCCGCTACGGCACGATCGTGCTGCCGCGCTCGCAGTGGCAACTGTTCGATCCCGACGTGATCACCTGGCGCGCGCGCGCCGGCACGGTCGAGCCGGGTCTGATCGAAGACCTGATGGAATTGCGCCTGATCATCGAACCGAACGCCGCCAAACTCGCCGCCAAACGCGCAACGCCGGAAGATCGCGTGGCGGTGCGCCGTGCCTTCAAGGCGATGGAGCGCGCGGTGGCTGGTCACGGCGAATACGTTCCCGCCGACCTCGCGTTTCACGGCGCGATCCTGGCGGCCTGTCACAACCAGTTCGTCCAGCAGATGCAGAACGCGCTGTCGGCGATTCTGCGCACGAGCTTCGAGCTCAGCTCGGAAATCGCCGGTGGTCCGGCCCGTTCACTGCCCATGCACGAGGCGCTGTGCATCGCGATCGAGCAGGGCGATCCGGAGGCCGCTGAACAGGCCGTACTCACGCTCATCAAACGCGCTGAGCAGGATTTCGAAGACCGCGCGGCATTGAACGACACCGCCAACGATCAACCGGCCTGACGCAAGCCTCTCTCGCGGACAGCCAGCCCATGAACTTGAAACGCGACGTGCAGCGCCGTCGCGATGGGCGTACTCGCGCCTTTTCTCCCGATTGCACAGAGGATCCAGCATGACCCAACTATTCGATCTCACCGGCCGCACGGCGCTCGTCACCGGTTCGGCACGCGGCATTGGCTTTGCGCTGGCCGAGGGGCTGGCCGCGGCGGGCGCGCGCGTCGTGCTCAACGGCACGCGTGCGGATACGGTTGCCGAGTCGGTCGGCAAACTTGCCGGCAACGGTTACCAGGCACTGGGTCGCGCATTCGACGTCACCGACGAGACCGCTGTCGCCGAGGCTTTCGCGCAGTGGGACAAAGACGGCGTGCAGATCGACATTGTCGTGAATAACGCGGGCATCCAGTTTCGCAAGCCGCTCGTCGATCTCGAACTGAGCGACTGGCAGCGCGTGATCGACACCAACCTGACGAGCGCTTTCATCGTCGCGAAGCAGGCTGCGCGACGCATGATCGCGCGCGGCGCGGGCGGCAAGATCATCAACATCGGTTCGCTCACGAGCGAAGCAGGCCGCGCGACAGTCGGCGCTTACACCGCGGCGAAGGGCGGCATCAAGATGCTGACCCGCGCGATGAGCGCCGAGTGGGCCGCCTCGGATATCCAGGCGAACGCGATCGGCCCTGGCTACATCCTCACCGACATGAACAAACCGCTGATCGAGAACGCCGCTTTCGACGCATGGGTGAAAAGCAGCAACCCCTCGCAACGCTGGGGCAAACCGGAAGAACTCGTCGGCACGGCGGTCTTTCTCGCGTCGCCCGCGTCGAGCTATGTGAACGGCCAGATCATTTACGTGGACGGCGGATGGCTGGCCGTACTCTGAAACTTTATTGAATGCAGGTCCGCGCGAGTACAGCAGAACAAATAAACGACTCGCGCGCAGTCAACCGTTGTATGCGCCGTACCGATCCGGAGACATCATGGAAAGCGTCAAGCCCGTAGCAACTCAAAGATGGTGGTATCTGATGCCCATCATCTTCATTACATACAGCCTCGCCTATCTCGATCGCGCCAATTACGGCTTTGCCGCCGCAGCCGGGATCGACAGGGATCTCGGGATCACGCACGGCACGTCCTCGCTGATCGGCTCGCTGTTCTTTCTCGGCTATTGTCTGTTTCAGGTGCCCGGCGCGATCTACGCGCAGCGCAACAGCGTGAAGAAACTGATCTTCTTCAGCCTGATTCTGTGGGGACTGTGCGCGGCCGCAACCGGCATGGTCAGCAATATTCCGATGCTGATGGTGCTGCGCTTCACGCTCGGCGTCGTGGAAGCCGCCGTCATGCCGTCGATGCTGATGTACATCAGCCGCTGGTTCACCCGGACCGAGCGCTCGCGCGCCAACACCTTCCTGATTCTCGGCAATCCGGTGACGGTCTTGTGGATGTCGGTGGTATCGGGCTATCTGGTGCGCAGTTTCGGCTGGCGTGAAATGTTTGTTATTGAAGGTGCGCCGGCGCTCATCTGGGCGGTGGTGTGGTGGTTCACGGTCAAGGATCGTCCGGCCGACGCGCCGTGGATGAGCGAAGCCGAAAAGACCGAACTCACCGCGCGCCTCAAAGCCGAGCAGGCCGACATTGCGCCGGTGCGCGACTACAAGACGGCGTTGCGTTCGTCGATCGTGATGAAGTTCTGCGCGATCCACGCGCTCTGGAGCATCGGCGTGTACGGCTTCATCATGTGGTTGCCGTCGATCCTCAAGGCAGCGTCCACGATCGATATCGTTTCGGTCGGCTGGCTTGCCGCCGTGCCGTACCTCGCGGCGATCATCCTCATGCTGCTCGCCTCGTGGCTCTCGGACAAGACACGCAATCGCAAGCTGTTCGTATGGCCGTTGCTGCTGGTGGGCACGGTAGCGTTCGTCGCGTCGTATCTGATCGGCGGATCGCATTTCTGGATCTCGTTCGCGCTACTGGTCGTGGCGGGCGCAACGATGTACGCGCCGTACGGTCCGTTCTTCGCGCTGGTGCCCGAGCTGATTCCGAGCAACGTGCTCGGCGGCGCGATCGGTCTCATCAACGCATGCGGCGCGCTCGGTGCTTTCGCGGGCTCGTGGGTGGTGGGCTATCTGAACGGCGCGACCGGCAGCCCGGCGGCTTCGTACATTTTCATGGCGGGCGGCCTGCTGCTCTCCGTGATCCTGATGATGACCGTGCCCGCGCATTCCGATCAGCGTGCGAAGCGTGAAGCGCAGCTCTCGTTGAATCGCACGTAATACGCTGACCGTGCCGACTGGTTCTCTCTGATTCGTTTCTGGCAGGCTGAAAAATGGCAACTTTGATTACCGATGTAAAGGTCATTCTGACCGCGCCGGAAGGCATCAACCTGATCGTCGTGAAGGTGGAGACCAGCCAGCCGGGTCTGGTCGGATTCGGCTGCGCGACATTTGCTTACCGCCACGTAGCGGTCAAATGTCTGATCGAGGAATATTTGCGGCCGCTGCTGATTGGACGCGATGCCGAGGCGATCGAGGAAATCTGGCAATTGATGCATCAGAACGCTTACTGGCGCAATGGGCCGATCGAGAACAACGCGATCTCCGGCATTGATATGGCGTTGTGGGATATCAAGGGCAAGCAGGCCAATATGCCCTTGTATCAGTTGTTCGGCGGCAAGTGCCGTGAAGGCGTGCCGATTTACCGGCATGCCGACGGCCGCGACCTCAATGAACTTTGCGAGAACATCCAGAAGTATCGCGAGCAGGGCATCACGCATATTCGCTGTCAGAGCGGCGGCTATGGCGGGGGCGGCTATGGCAAGGCGCCGTCGAGTGCGCCTTCGGGTTCGGCGGACGGTGTGTATCTGGACAGCAGAAAGTACATGCGCGAAACCCTCAAGCTGTTCGACGGCATTCGCAGCAAGATCGGTTTCGACGTCGCGTTGTGCCACGACGTGCACGAACGTCTCAAACCGGTTGAAGCGATCCGCTTTGCGTGCGAACTGGAGCAATACGATCTGTTCTTTCTCGAAGATGCGATCGCGCTCGAAGAGGGCGAATGGATGCGGCAGTTGCGTGCGAAGACCACCACGCCGCTGGCTCAGGGTGAGCTATTCAATAACCCGTACGAATGGCGCTTTCTGATCACCGAACGTCTTGTCGACTATATTCGCGTGCATTTGAGCCAGATCGGGGGCATCACGGCCGGGCGCAAGCTGCAGATTTTCGCCGAGCAGTTTGGCGTAAGGACGGCGTGGCACGGACCGGGCGACATGTCGCCGATGGCGCATGCGGCGAATATCCATATCGATCTCGCCGCGCGTAATTTCGGCGTGCAGGAGTGGTCCGGCACCGAGCCGCCCAACTTCGTGATCCAGGACCTCAAAGGTCCGCGGGCTGCGTTGCTCGACGTTTTCCCAGGGCTTCCCGAGTTCAGGGATGGCTACGTCTATGCGAATGACAAACCCGGTCTCGGCGTGGAGCTCGATGAAGCCGAGGCGGCAAAATATCCGTGCGAGAACAACGTTACGACGTG
Organism: Paraburkholderia sp. BGA-UO-ETr-F21; assembly: GCF_059567925.1. NCBI lineage: Bacteria > Pseudomonadati > Pseudomonadota > Betaproteobacteria > Burkholderiales > Burkholderiaceae > Paraburkholderia > Paraburkholderia sp. BGA-UO-ETr-F21. Next base: position 179,702 of record NZ_JCAQOY010000037.1, read on the forward strand.
GACTCAGACACGATTGAAAGACGGGACGTTGCAGACGCCGTGAAGGGCGTGAAGCTTGAAGGGCAACTATTCGTAGCCGAGCCTGTGACTCAGAATGGGGGCGAAAAAGAGTGCAATCGCGGAGCCGGCTGCTTTACCCTCAAGTTCCGCGGCCGCAGTCGCGGCCTGCATTCCATACGAGTACACGAACAAATCGAATAACTGGGGAAGGCAGTAAAGCGCTGCGATCGCAATGCAATAAGCTTGCACGACGGATATGCGCCATCCCTTCTCGAAGGCGACGGCAGCGCAGACAATGCGCATAACGGCGAACAGAACGAGCGCACCCACCGCCGCCTGTTCGCGGATCAGATACTCTGGAATGAACTCGCCCATACTGCTATGCACTCGCTACGTTAAACCGTCGGAATAAAAAGCCATCCATTGAACCTTTGTGATCGAATGGCCAGTTGGTTGGGGCGATCGTCCTTGCGCGGGAAGAACGAATCGACAGGTTTGAATGTTACTGAAGCTCTATTAGCGCAACGAAAGCTCGGCTGAATGAACCACAATCTTGGCCGATAGAGTCAAGGGGCGCCGTCCGTCAAGCGATTGCTCGGACCCGTCTTCGCAAGACCCGCAGTCTGTTGGCCGGGTCTGCGACTCGTACGCCAGCACCTGTTCGTCGGCGAGGAGCGATTGAATCGCGTCCCGTTGACCCCGCACCTTCGCGTAAGACTTTTACGGTGCCACCTGGTTGCGCATCCGGTAATCAGTCGGCGTTGTCGCCAGGTATTTCCTGAACAGTTTCGACAACTGGCCGCCGCTGCCAATACCGCAACGGCGCGCGATCTTGTCGACGGGCAGACGCGATTCGACCAGCATCCGGCAACTCATATTCAAACGCGCGCGAAGCAGATAGTCGGAGGGTGTGATGCCGATCTCAGTCTTGAAGCGGCGCAGGAAGTTGCGCTCGCTCATCGCCGCGACCTGCGCCGCGTCGTCGATTGAGATGGGACGATCGACGTTCGCTTCCAGCCAACGCGCCGACGCCAGGATTTTCTCGCTGATTTGGGGCGTCGCGCCAAGTGTGAGCGACGCGTTGAAGGGCGCTTTCGGCTGAGGCGCGATCGACCCGGCGACCTGTTGTGCCAGATCCGCACCGAGGTCCTCTTCGACGATGCGCAGCGCCGTCATGACGGCACTCGGCGCTTCTGTCAGCGATCGCGCCGGATGCAGGCCGTGGGCTTCGCTGCCTCCATAAAGAAGCGGACAGTAGCGACTAGGTAGCCCGGCCGCCGCGAGCAGCAGTTGCCCTTCCGCGATCGGATGCACGATCTCGCTGAACGGATGCCTGCGGCGCAGCCAGTCACTCAATCGCTCGTCGCGACACGCCTGCTGCACGCCCGGACCGCCTGCAATGAACAACAGGTGTGACTCGTTCGTGCCTCGGTGCGACTGGACGTCGTCGGTCCAGACGAATACCGATGACGAACTGGCAATGCGCCCACCCGCGGCGGACAGCAACGAGACGTCGTAGCGTGCGCGGCCCGATCGCTGCGCCGCGGCGAGCGAGTTAGCCTTCTGAAAAATCTCGATGATTGCAGCGACCTTAGGCAATGCGAAACCATTGAACAGTGCGATGTCGACGCGTGTCAGAGCGCTGGTTTGCATCGGCACGGCACTTTGCCGTGAATTGCGCGGCAGAGTATGTACCAAATCCATTTATTTTTCCCCGGAAATTTGTGGTCTGCAAAGTCTTCTCCCCAAGACCCTGTCTTTTTCTTATTGGCTCATGCTATACGTTTGATTCTGACGACAATATTTCATGGCTGAATTGGCCAACACGTTGGCTGTTTGCGACACGGAATGGTCAGGCGGTCCACAGCCTTGCTGGGCGTCTGATTCGTCCCGGAAGGCGGGTAATATTTCGAAATTGCCGGTGCACTTTTCAACAGAAGCGAGACGGAATGTATAGTGCATATATTCTTCATTTATCAGCGATGCGGAATTATTGCTGTCCGATATTGGCGAATTGGCCAAACCAGGCGAAATATATCGCGAGAAATGAATTCTTGGTTAGGTTTATCCCACTTGAGTGCATCGGCTACGTTGTGTGGTGCACTGTCACGAATGTCTGCCATTCGTATCGGGAAGTGGGCGCCTCGGCGCCTCGCGCATGCCGTCCCGAGGTTTGGTCTTCTCGGACAGAAGCTTTCCGATAACCGCCGCAAAGTGGAGCAACACATCGGAAGCGTTAGAATGACGCCCGGTCGGTCAAGCCATGCGCTTGCAGATGGGTGACCATATAGGTCGTCGCCCGTCGGCGGCACTGTCCATCTGCCGAGGACGCAGCAACACGATACGTCCTAGGAAACGACCGCCTTCACATTTGTTCAATGTGACACCCTCGCAAGCCGACTCTCCCGTCACTGCGGAGCCTGGTCATCACGAGTCGGTGCGTTCGGCATCGGTCCGGGCACGAGCGTTGAGCGTGTCGATTTCCCTCCGGATCAACCAGAGCTATGAATTCGCGCCGGCTGCCCGCCTGGCAGTCTTTCCGGCGTGCGCGGCCTGCCGGTGTTCAGCAGGCGTGGCATCGCGATCCGCGCGGGTTTTCGAGTAAGGAGTTTCCTGTCTCCTTGCGCACGGAACGCGCTTGTATCATGTGGAGCGCTATCTTCAACTCGTTCACCGCACATGCATCGTCTTGCGGCCGGGTCGAGGTGGAAAAAATTTTTAGCAAACGATTGCGCCTCAGGCTAAATAAGCTCTACGCGTGACCGTTAACGGATTCATGCACAAACAAGACATTCAGACAATTGTTTCCGCAGCTCGCGAAACGGCCAATTCCATTGTTGGTGCGCGCGAGTGGAAAACGGCCGAAGATGCCAGCGCAATGCGCGACGTGATCTTCTGGGACATGCTCGCCAAGCGATTGCCTGACGCGGACATTGCAGAACTGCTGTCAATGTTCGATTAGACCGCGGCGTCGACACGGCGGCGCGTGCTCCCACTCGGCGCGCTTCGGAGCTATTGCCCAGCGAGACGTCACGCGCACGATCGCGGACGTGTCTGATACACCACCTCGGCTACGGGTCCCCAAGGCCGATCACAGAAAAAATCTTGACAACCGATCCTTGCTTCGGTTGACGCTTGCCCTGTTGCTGAATGAAGACTTGCATCGCGCGCGCCATCTCTTGCCCTGAAAGTTTGCGATAGGCGCAGATGTTGTAGGTGACGCCGTGTTGCCAATCCTTGATGAAATTATCTACGTTCGGTAGTTGCATGCTTTCCTCGAAAGCGTCATGCGGTTTTGCAACTGGAGCGGGTCGTCTTTTCACCCGAGCATGAGGCCGGCAGTCGTCACGCGTACTGCCTGATATTGAAGAGGTCCACGAAAAAGAGCCTGCCGCCCGAGGGAGCGGCAGGCCGAAAAATCGAGGGGTGGGGTTCGCTTGAGAGAAGCCCCCTCGAAAGACCGAAGGCCAGTTTAGTCGCTCGAAGGGGGCGGCGGACGCACACGGCGGATGAAGTCACGCTCTTGACCGAACAGGACATATGAAAGCGCTGATTCAGGCGGAATTGGTCCAAACACGCAATGGCGATGCCAAGGTTTCGCCCCAATCGGGGATTGCACAACTTTTGTTTTTGTCCGTCGGCCGGGAATAAAATCGTTTGAAGAGCTTTAGCAGAAAGTTGCTCTTTCAACCGGCGTTTGAGGCGCTGAGGCGCAACGGCTGATTACGGTACGGGCCATGCATACAGCCATGAATCGACAGTCGACGCAGGTTTCTGATTTCTCGACAATCGTAGACATATAGACGACGCTCAAAGGGTGGCGGCCGATGGCGCAGCGACAGACGGATATTTGGCTTGAATCAGCGCGCCTCTCGATCAGGCCGTTTTCGGCCGACGATGCAGACGAAGCTTTCATGTGCATCACCCCCTCGCTGACCCGCTACATGGGCTGGGAGCCACCCGCTTCCCGACATGATTTCAATGTTGTCTGGCGGTCCTGGATACCGAAGATAGACGACGGATCGGACTACGTCTTCGTGGTGCGTCAACGCGCAGACGGGAGTTTTCTCGGATTGGCAGGGCTTCATCACGTAAGGACCGAGGCTCCGGAACTCGGCATCTGGATTCGTGAAGATCGCCATCGGCAGGGCTTTGGCCGTGAAGCTGTAACGTTGGTTGCACAATGGGCAACGCGCGCAATAGGCTGTAAGAGCTTTACGTATCCGGTTGCCGAGGAAAACCGACCCAGCCGCCGCATTGCCGAATCTCTCGGCGGTGTTATCGTGGAAGGCCGTGTAACGCCGAAGTACAAGTCTGTCGTGTACCGTATTCCTGGCCAAGCGCCCACAAGCAACGGATAGACAATTCTGGCCGGTGCGTCGACCGAACCCGCCGTTGTCCAGTTGCGTCAATACCGCGTGCTCGCCTTCGCCGCAATCGCCGCAGCAGCCGCGCGCGTCTCAACATGCAGCTTGCCGAATACATGTTCGAGGTGCTTGTTCACCGTGCGTGGCGCCATGCCGAGAATGTCGCCGATATCCCGGTTCGTTTTGCCGCGCGAGAGCCACAGCAGCACCTCCGCTTCTCGCGCCGTCAGGCCGAATTGGGAGGCGAGGGCGCTGGTATGAGCGGCGTCGTCGAATTCTTCCAGCAGGATCACCCATTCGCCGCGCGTCGCGGGTCCCAGTACGCGCGCAACGCGGCGCACGCGGTCGGCGGCGGCCTCGAAGGCGGCTTGCAGGTCGCAACCGGCTTCGATCCAGCGCGCGAGCCATTGCGCCAGTACGGCAGGCAGCCGTGGGCCGGATTCGACGAGCGGGTGATGCAACAGCCTCGCTTCGTCGGCACGGCCGGGTGTCAACGAAGCCGACACGAGGCAGCCTTCGCCATCATTTCCCCCTTCTGTCAGGTTGCGCCCCGTGTCGTACCACGCGAGCCGCTGCCGCGCCAGATCGCTCTGCCATCTGATTTCGCCGCTCGCCGCCGCGATCAGCGCCGCGCGCATTCCGATCTCCAGCACCCTGTCCGCCTGACGCTGCTGGCGCGAACGCTGCACGTGCGCGGCAATCCGCGCGCTGACCTCGCTTGGCTTGACCGGCTTGGTGACGTAATCGATACCGCCCACGCGAAATCCCTGCACCACATGTTCGCTATCGGTCAGTGCGGTCATGAAGATCACGGGCAGATGCCGGTTGCGCGGATCGGCCTTGATCTGCCGGCAGGTCTCGAAGCCGTCGAGGCCAGGCATCAGCGCGTCGAGCAGAACGGCGTCGGGCGTGATGCGCGCGAGGCGTTGCAGCGCGGATTGACCATCGAGCGCCACCAGTACCGCGTAGCCGGACGCTTGCAGCGTATCGGAGAGCAGAGCGAGATTGTCGGGCGTGTCGTCGACGATCAGCACCACCGGTTTGCCGTCGGGCAAGTCCGGTTGCGTATCGGGCGGCAGAAGCAAAGTGTCGTCATGCATCGGGATTGACCTGCTGGGTAGGCGCGAGCAGATGCGCGAGTTCGGTCAGCCGGAAGCGGCGCGCAAGCGCGCGCAACGGTTCGAGCACGCTGGCGAGTTCCGGTGCGCCATGCTCGGCGGCGTCGAGTTGTTCGATAAAGCCCTGCACGTAGCCCATTTCCAGTTGCGCATGCAGCTTCTCGCGCAACGTGGCGGGCAGGCTCGCCGTCACGTCAGCGCGTGCAACGGGGGAGGCACTCGCACCGGTTTCGGTCGGCTCGACAATCCAGTGCAGTTGCAGCAGCGCGGCCAGTTTGTCGAGCAGGAGCGGAATGTAGAGCGGCTTGGCAAGGTAGTCGTCACAACCGGCTGCGGCGCCTTTGTCGCGATCGTCCGCGAATGCGTTGGCCGACAGGATCAGAACTGGCGCGGCAGACAGATGGTTGTCGCGAATCAGGCGGCTTGCCTCGAAGCCGTCCATGTCCGGCATCGACACATCCATCACGATCAGATCCGCGGACGCGGTCCCGAGCCATTGCAGCGCCTCCGGTCCGCTGGCGGCTTCCACGACGTGAAAGCCCAGCGGCGTCAGCGTCTGCACGACAATGCGGCGTTGCTCCGCGAGATCGTCCACGACCAGCACCGTGCGGCGCGGCCCATCGTAACCCTTCACGTTGAGCGGGCCGCTCGCCAGCAACTGCGGCGCACGCACTTCAGGCGCGAACAGCTTGACGATAAAGCGCGTGCCTTTGCCCACTTCGCTTTGCACTTCCAGGTTGCCGCCCATCAATTCCGTGAGCATCCGGCAGATGGTCAATCCCAGCCCCGCGCCATGATCGTGTTCGCGCGCCGCCGTGCCGCGCTCGAACGGCAGGAATAGCCGTTCCAGTTCGGTGGCCGGCATGCCGGGGCCGGTATCGGCGATTTCGAAGGTAATGGTCTCCCACGCATAGCTCGCGCGCACCTTCACCGAGCCGTGAGAGGTAAAGCGGATCGCGTTGCCGATCAGGTTGATGAGAATCTGCCGCACGCGCTTTTCGTCGATGCGCACCACCTCCGCCATGCGCCCGCCCGTCTGGAATTCGAACTGCAGGCCTTTGTCGGTGGCTTGCGGTTCCAGCATCGCGGAAAGTTGCGTGACGAAATCGGGCAGCGAAATCTCGGTTACGTTCAACTGTAGTTTGCCGGCTTCGATCCGCGCAACGTCGAGCAGGCCGTCCACCAGCGCCAGCAGATGCCCGCCGCTGCGGTAGATGGTCTCCACCGCATTGCGCCGCGCTGGCGGCAGTTCGTCGGTGCCTTGCAGCAGCAGTTGCGCGTAACCAAGGATGCTGTTGAGCGGCGTGCGCAGTTCGTGACTCAGACCCGTCACATAGCGGCTCTTGGCACGGTTGGCGGATTCGGCCGCGGCGCTTGCGCGCTGAAGCGCGGCGTCGGTCTTGCGGTGCGCTTCGATTTCCTGCATCAGCAATTCGGCTTGCCGTTGCGATTCTTCCTGCGTGACCTTGCGGTTTTCGTTGGCGAGCACGAGCCACCACGCCGCAATACACCCGACCAGCGCCAGCGCGAAAAACGCCTTCAGATAGCCCTGCAACAGCACGTCGTGGACGGTCGTGTCGAGATCGGGCAGGGTGCGCACGCTCTGATACCACTGCACCGCCAGCACGCCGCCGAGTAGCGTCAGCACGGCGATCAGCAACCCGGCGTACTGCGCAAGCCGCAAGCCCGCCGGCCCGAGCTTGAGCTTGGGAAAGAGCGTGCGCATCGAGCTGCCGAATTGCGCGGGCAGCCGCGCGTGCGGTTTGCAGGAGTCGTTGCAGCGGGAATCGAGCGAGCAGCACAGCGAACAGATCGAACCGGCGTAAGCCGGGCAGTGCGCCATGTCCTCGCGTTCGAAGGTGTTCTCGCAGATCACGCAGCGCAGTATCGCGCCCTGTTCGAGGTCGCGGCCGTCGCGCGCCAGATAGAAGCGTCCGCGTGTGGCGATGGCCAGCAGCGGCGCGCAGATGAACGCGACCAGCAACGCAATGAACGACGACAGCGCTTCAGCCGTGGCGCCGAAGACACCCGCATGCGAGAGCGCGGCAATCAGCGAAGCGATCAGCATGGCGCCCACGCCGACCGGGTTGACGTCGTACAGGTGCGCGCGTTTGAACTCGACATGGCGCGGGCTATACCCGAGCGGCTTGTTGATGACGAGATCGCCCACCACCGCGCCAATCCAGGCAATCGCCACGTTGGCGTACAGCGCAAGCACCTTGCTGATGGCTTCGAACACGCCCATTTCAACGAGCAGCAGCGCAATCAGCACATTGAACACAAGCCACACCACGCGCCCCGGATGGCTGTGCGTGAGCCGTGCAAAGAAATTCGACCACGCGAGCGAACCGGCATACGCGTTGGTCACGTTGATCTTCAGTTGCGACACGATGACGAACAGCGTCATCGCGGCGAGCGCGCCTTCGGGCGAGTGGAACACGTACTGATACGCGACCAGATACATCTGCGTGGGCTCGACGGCCTTGACCGGATCGATCTCGTGCTGAATGGCGAGAAAGGCGAGGAACGCGCCTCCCAGCATTTTCATCGCGCCGGGTACGATCCAGCCAGGGCCGGCCGCGATCAGCGCGGCCCACCAGCGAAAGCGATTGGCGCGCGTGCGCGGCGGCAAAAAGCGCAGATAGTCGACCTGCTCGCCAATCTGCACGATCAGCGAAAACACCACGGTGCAGCCCGCGCCGAACGCGACGAGATTGAACTCGTGGCCGTTGCCCGAAACGCCGCGAAACGTCACCCATTGCGCGAGCACATGCGGCTCACGCCACAACACCACGACGTACGGTACGACCAGCAGCACGAGCCACAACGGCTGGGTCCAGCCCTGCAGACGGTTGATGAACGTAATGCCGAAGGTCACGACCGGAATGATCACGAGCGCGCTGATCACGTAAGCCACGGAAAGCGGCACCTTCAGATACAGCTCCAGCGCGAGCGACATGATGGCCGCTTCCAGCGCGAAAAAAACGAAAGTGAAGACCGCATAAATCAGCGAGGTCAGCGTCGAGCCCATATACCCGAAGCCCGCGCCGCGCGTGAGCAGGTCCATGTCGACGCCGTTGCGTGCGGCGTAATAGCTGATCGGAATGCCCGTCAGGAAGATCAGCAGTGAGACGGCGAGGATCGCGCAGAGCGCGTTGGTGAAACCGTAGTTCACCACCAGCGCGCCACCAATCGCTTCGAGCACCAGAAACGACACCGCGCCGATCGCCGTATTGGCGACGCGGAATTCCGACCAGCGCCGGAACGTGCGCGGCGTGAAACGCAGCGCGTAGTCCTCGAGCGTCTCGTCGCCGACCCACGCGTTGTAGTCGCGGCGGATCTTGACGATGCGCTGCGTGCCGCCTGCGGGCGGGCGCGATGCCCCAGCTTGGGTGGAGGGACCGGCGGGCAGAGGGTTCTGTGGTTGCGTTTGGTGCATCGAGGCCTTTCGTCGGCGGATTCCGTGGCTAGCGGTGCGGCCATGCAAATTGCATTCCATTCGCGCTCGCCTCCTTCCCCTCGCGCCATTGGGCACGCCACGCCGCCGCGATTATAGGGAGCGGATTTTCGTCGCGCCCTACGTCAACTGACGTATTGGGCCGCGCAATTTGGCTACCTACCTTTCGTGGCGTCGACACCGCCATCCGGTTCCCAGCGCGGGTCGCCCGACCACGACTACAAGGAGAATTCGATGTCACACGATGATCAGAACGAGTCCGGCATGCCCTCGGCACTGCGCCGCAAACTGCTGATGGGGCTCGCTGCCGCGCCCGCGCTGGCCATGTCCGGCATCGCGCGGGCCCAACAGTATCCGACCGCGAAGGTCAACACCACGCACCTTGCCGTCACCGACACGGAAGTGACGGTGGGTCAGTTGCACTCGGCGACCGGCACGATGGCGATCTCCGAAACCGGCTCGATTCAGGCCGAACGGCTGGCGATCGAACAGATCAATTCGGCGGGCGGCATTCTTGGCCGCCAGATCAAGGTCATTCAGGAAGACGGTGCATCCGACTGGCCCACCTTCGCTGAAAAGTCGAAGAAGCTGCTGGAGAACGATCACGTCGCCGCCGTGTTCGGCTGCTGGACATCGGCCTCGCGCAAGGCCGTGTTGCCGATTTTCGAACGCGACAACGGCCTGCTGTACTACCCGACCTTCTACGAGGGCCTTGAGCAGTCGCACAACGTGTTCTACACCGGCCAGGAAGCGACGCAACAGATTCTCTGGGGGCTGAACTGGGCGAACCAGACCAAGAAGGCCAAGAGCTTCTTCCTGATCGGCTCGGATTACATCTGGCCGCGCACCTCGAACAAGATTGCGCGCAAGCACATCGAGCAGCATCTGACCGGCTGCAAGGTGGTCGGCGAAGAGTACTACCCGCTCGGCACCACCAACTTCAATTCGCTGATCAACAAGATCAAGATCGCCAAGCCGGATTGCATCTACGCGATCATCGTCGGCGGTTCGAACGTGGCGTTCTACAAGCAGCTCAAAGCGGCCGGCATCACCGCGGACAAGCAGTTCCTGCTGACCATCTCGGTAACGGAAGACGAAGTGCTCGGCATTGGCGGCGAAAACTTCGCGGGCTTCTATTCGGCGATGAAGTATTTCGAATCGCTCGAGAACGACAACAACAAGAAATTCGTTGCGGCATTCAAGGCGAAATACGGACCGAAATCCGTGATCGGCGATGTGACCCAGGCGGCCTACCTCGGGCCATGGCTCTGGAAAGCGGCGGTGGAGAAGGCAGGCAGCTTCGACGTCGACAAGGTGGTGGCGGCCTCGCCCGGCATCGAATTGAAGACCGCACCCGAAGGCTACGTGAAGATCCACGCGAACCATCACCTGTGGAGCCGCACGCGCATCGGTCAGGCGCAGGCCGACGGCCAGTTCAAGGTGGTCGCGGAATCGCCGGATCTGATCGAGCCCAATCCGTTCCCGAAGGGCTACCAGTAATCACCGCGGCAAGCCGCGCGTGCGGCGCGCCCGCCGCAGTGCGGGCGCGCGCCGATCAATTCGAGGAGAGCGACATGTCGGCTTCGGACATTCTTAACATCACGCTGATGCAGGGTTTCGCGGGCTTGAGCCTTTTCAGCGTGCTGCTGCTGATGGGGCTGGGGCTGGCGGTGATCTTCGGCCAGATGGGCGTCATCAATATGGCGCACGGCGAATTCATGACGATCGGCGCGTACACGATCTATATGTTCTCGCAACTGGCCGACAACTATTGGCACGGCTTCGCGCCCGTGTATTTCCCGCTCGCCATTTGTGCGGCTTTCGCGCTGGCGTTCGCGGCAGGCTGGGTCGCGGAGTGGGCGTTGATCCGTCATCTATACCGGCGCCCGCTCGACACCTTGCTGGCCACCTGGGGGCTGAGCCTCGGCATGCAGCAGGTATTCCGCTCGGTGTTCGGTCCGAAAGAAGTGAGCCCGACTTTGCCCGACTGGCTGATGGGCTCATGGTCGCCGAAGCGGGGCCTCGACATTCCGATCAATGGCCTCTTCGTGATGAGCCTCGCCGTGCTGATGACAGGCGGCGTGCTGCTGGCGCTATACCGCTCGCGCTGGGGCCTGCGTGTACGGGCCACGGTGGCGAACCGTCAGATGGCGAATGCCGCGGGCATCGACACACGCAAGACCGACCGGTTGACCTTTGCGATCGGCTGCGGCATGGCGGGCGTCGCGGGCGCGGCGTTCACCGCGATCGGTTCCACCGGGCCGACTAGCGGCTCGCTCTACATCGTCGATTCATTCCTCGTGGTGACGTTCGGCGGCGCCGCGAGCCTGCTCGGCACGGTGGCGTCCGCGTTCGGCATTGCGCAGATGCAGTCGATCAGCGAGTTCTTCATGACGGGTTCGTCGGCGCGCGTGGTGACGCTGTTGACCATCGTGATCGTGCTGATGCTCCGGCCGCAAGGACTTTTCGCGTCGAAGGTGCGCCGTGCGTGATCTTTCATTGAGTGCGCATCTGAACCGACCTATCAATTGCTTCAGCCCGGAGAAACGCATATGGACCCGCTGAACCCTTCCGCCGGCGTGCCCGCCTCGCCGGATCATGCAACCGGGCGCGCCGGCCTGCGGCCCGCGCTATGGCGCTGGCTGACGACCGATGGCTACGGCAGCATCGCCGTGCTGGCAGCGCTGATTCTCGTGGTGTTTCCGCTCGCGCTCGACGTGTTCCGTCTGAACCTGATGGGCAAGTACCTGACCTACGCGTTCGTTGCCGTCGGCCTCGTGATGGCGTGGGGCTACGGCGGCGTGCTGAGCCTCGGGCAAGGCGTGTTCTTCGGCCTCGGCGGCTACTGCATGGCCATGTTCCTCAAGCTCGAAGCCTCCGACCCGATCAGCACGAAAATCCAGTCGACGCCCGGCATTCCCGACTTCATGGACTGGAACCAGCTCACCGCTTTGCCGTTCTGGTGGAAGCCGTTTCATTCGCTGCCGTTCGCGCTCGCGGCGGTGGTGGTCGTACCGTGCGCGCTGGCGTTCGTGGTGGGCTTTGCCATGTTCAAGCGGCGCGTGGGCGGCGTGTACTTCGCCATCATCACGCAGGCGGTGGCGCTGATTCTTTCGGTGCTGATCATCGGCCAGCAAGGGTATACGGGCGGCGTGAACGGCATTACGGATTTGCGCACGCTGCTTGGTTGGGACATTCGCGGCGACGGTGCGAAGCTGATCCTGTACTTCGTCAATGCGGTCCTGCTGCTGGTGGCAATTCTCTGTTGCCGGCAAATCCAGCGCAGCAAGCTCGGCACGCTGCTGCTCGCCATGCGCGACAAGGAAGACCGCGTGCGTTTTTCGGGCTACGACGTGGCCATGTTCAAAGTGTTCGCGTTCTGCGTCGCCGCGATACTGGCCGCGATCGGTGGCGCGATGTTCACGTTGCAGGTGGGTTTCATGTCACCGTCGTTCGTGGGGATCGTGCCTTCCATTGAAATGGTGATCTATGCCGCTGTCGGCGGACGCATGTCGCTGGTCGGTGCGGTCTACGGCGCGGTGCTCGTCAATCTCGGCAAGACGTGGTTTTCGGAGAGCTTTCCGAACCTGTGGCTATTCCTGATGGCTGCGCTCTTCATTGGCGTGGTGATGGCATTTCCGAACGGGCTCGCCGGTCTCTACGACAGTCATGTGAAGCCGTGGCTCGCGCGCCGCGGCGCAAGGAGCGCCTCATGAGCAATACCGATTTCGTGCTGGCTGTGGAAGAGCTGAGCGTCTCGTTCGACGGCTTCAAGGCGATCGATTCGCTCAACCTGTATGTGGATCGCGGCGAGCTGCGCGTGGTGATCGGACCGAACGGCGCGGGCAAGACCACGCTGCTCGATCTCATCTGCGGCAAGACGCGTGCGACCCACGGCAGCATCAAGTTCCGCAACGAAGAGATGACGCAGTTGCCGGAGTTTCGCCGCGTGCGAAAAGGGATAGGCCGCAAGTTCCAGACACCGTCTATCTACGAAAACCTCTCCGTGTTTCAGAACCTCGAAGTGTCGTTTCCGCGAGGACGTGGCGTGTTCGGTGCGCTGGCGTTTCGCCGCACCGACGACGTGATGGACCGCGTGAGAAGCGTGGCTGGTGAGATCGGCCTCGCCAGTCAGCTCGATCTCGAAGCCGGCTTGTTGTCGCACGGGCAGAAACAGTGGCTGGAAATCGGCATGTTGCTGATGCAGGAGCCCGAACTGTTGATGCTCGACGAGCCGATCGCCGGCATGAGCGTGCGCGAGCGCGAGGTCACGGCCGAGCTGCTCAAACGGATCTGCCAGAACCGTTCGATGATCGTTATCGAACATGACATGGCTTTCGTCGAGCAGATCGCCCACAAGGTCACGGTGATGCACCAGGGAAAGATTCTCGCCGAGGGCGCGATGGAACAGGTGCAAAACGACCCACGCGTGATTGATGTCTATCTGGGCCACTGAGTCGTGTACGAAGTCGAACGAACCACGAGTTGGACAGGAGGCGGCCGTGAAACGAGCAACGAGGAGCCCAGCATGTTGAATGTCGACGACGTATTCGTCAGTTATGGCCAGAGCGAAGCCTTGCACGGCATCAGCTTCAGCGCCGCCCGCAACGAGACCGTGGCGATCATGGGACGCAACGGCATGGGCAAGACCACGCTGTTCAAGTCGCTGATCGGCATTTTGCCGCTCAAGGCGGGTTCGGTACAGGTGGATGGCGAAGAGGTCTCGCGCGATGAAAGTTTCCGGCGCGTCGCCAAAGGTATCGCGTACGTGCCACAGGGGCGGCAGATTTTCTCCACCTTGAGCGTGGAGGAGAACATCCAGACCGGTCTGGAGAACTCGCCTACGAAGCGCGTGCCCGAAGAGATCTATGCGCTCTTTCCGGTGCTCTATGAGATGCGCTCGCGCAAGGGCGGCAACCTGTCCGGCGGTCAGCAGCAACAACTGGCGATTGCCCGCGCGCTGGTGACGGAGCCCAAGGTGCTGTTGCTCGACGAGCCCACCGAGGGCATTCAGCCGTCCATCATCAAGGACATTGCGCGCGCGTTGAATGAGATCCGCAAGCTGCGGGACATCACGATAGTCGTGTCCGAGCAGGTCCTGAGTTTCGCACTCGATGTGGCTGACCGGCTCTTCGTTATCGAAGGCGGGCGCCTCGTGCATGAGAGCACGCGCAGCGACGCCGACACCGCGAAGATTCGCGAGTATCTGTCGGTGTGAGCCGACTGTCTGCAATTTCCAAGAGGAGAGTTTGCAATGGCTGAAACGCTAATCAAGGTCGATCTGAACCAGTCGGCCTACGACAACGAGAACGTCCACAACCGCTGGCATCCGGATATTCCGATGGCCTGCTGGGTCAATCCGGGCGACGATTTCATTCTGGAGACCTATGACTGGACCGGGGGCTTCATCAAGAACAACGACAGTGCCGACGACGTGCGCGATATCGATCTCTCCATCGTGCACTTCCTCTCGGGACCGGTGGGCGTGAAGGGCGCGGAGCCGGGCGATCTGCTGGTGGTGGACCTGCTCGACATCGGCGCGAAGCAGGAGAGCCAATGGGGCTTCAACGGTTTCTTCTCGAAGAAGAATGGCGGTGGTTTCCTGACCGACCATTTTCCCCAAGCACAAAAGTCGATCTGGGATTTTCATGGTCTCTACACGAGTTCGCGCCATATTCCCGGCGTGAATTTCGCGGGCCTGATTCACCCGGGGCTGATCGGCTGCCTGCCTGATCCGAAGATGCTGGCCACCTGGAACGAGCGCGAAGCCGGGTTGATCGCCACCGACCCGCAACGCGTTCCCGGCCTCGCCAATCCGCCGTTCGCCGCCACGGCGCACATGGGGCGCCTCGCCGGAGACGCGCGCGACAACGCCGCCGCCGAGGGCGCGCGCACCGTGCCGCCGCGCGAGCATGGCGGCAATTGCGATATCAAGGACCTGTCGCGCGGTTCGAAAGTTTATTTCCCGGTGTACGTGGATGGCGCGGGTCTTTCCGTCGGCGATCTGCACTTCAGCCAGGGCGACGGTGAAATCACCTTCTGCGGCGCCATTGAAATGGCCGGCTGGGTGCATATGAAGGTGGAGTTGATCAAAGGCGGCATGGAGAAATACGGGATCAAGAACCCGATTTTCAAACCAAGCCCGATCACACCCAACTATAACGACTACCTGATCTTCGAAGGCATTTCAGTCGACGAACAGGGCAAGCAGCACTATCTGGACGTGCATATCGCCTACCGTCAGGCGTGCCTGAATGCGATCGAGTACCTGAAGAAGTTTGGTTACTCGGGCGCTCAGGCTTACTCGATTCTGGGCACGGCGCCGGTGCAGGGGCATATCAGCGGCGTCGTGGATGTACCGAACGCGTGCGCGACGCTCTGGTTGCCGACGCAGATTTTCGACTTCGATATCCAGCCGACTTCCGCAGGGCCCGTCAAGCACATTACCGGCGGCGTGGATCTGCCTTTGTCACCGGATCTGGTCTGACGTAGGCGGCTGTTGAGACACCGGAAAGGGTTGTGGCTGGAAGGCCGCCGTGCTGAATTTGTCCTTGGCGCGGCGGTCGTTGGAGATAGAACGAATCAAGGTACTCAAGGACCATACCATGCCGACATATGATTACCGTTGCGAGAACTGCGGCCCATTCGCGGCGATCCGCCGCGTGGCCGAGCGCGACATGCCTTGCGCATGCCCCACCTGCGACACGCCGGCGCAACGCACCTTGAGCTTGCCTTCGTTGTCGTTGATGGCGGCGAGCGCGCGCGCCGGGCATCAGGTCAACGAGCGTTCGGCGCATGCGCCGCAACGCTCGGGCGAGTACAAGCACCGGCATGGGCCGGGTTGTGGATGCGGATCGGGCAGCACCAAGGGCGCGACGACCGCGGGCGGCCTCAAGACCAATCCCGCGGGCAGGCCATGGATGATCAGCCACTAACGCTAGTGCCGTTGGATTATCGGCGCCTGCGGAAAAAGCATTAGCAGCGATGCGGCCCGACGATCCCCAGTTTCGCGATACGCCGGTATAAGGTCGCGCGCGACATGCCCAGTGATTGCGCCGCGGCGTTGGGCCGCCATTGATGTTGCGTCAGCGCTTCGACAATGCGCGTACGCTCGTCGCACGGGTCCTGCTGCGCGAACGCCGACACCAATGCGCGATTGCTCGCGCCCTCGGGTGCCAGCAATGCCGCAACGTCCGGCGCGATATGCCGCAATTCAACGCGCGCGGAATCGCACATCGCGCAGGCGTAACGCAGTACGTTGCGTAACTGGCGAATGTTGCCCGGCCATGCAAAGGCCGCGAGGCGTTCGGCGAGGCGTGGGTCGAGCGTGAGGACATGCCCGGCCATTTGCGCTTCTTCGTCGAATACGGCCGCGATCATGTCGCCGATATCCGCGCGTTCGCGCAACGGCGGCATCGGCAAGCTGGCGCCGCTCAAGCGGTAATAGAGATCTTCGCGGAACGATCCTTCCGCCACCATCTGCGCGAGATCGCGGTGCGTGGCGCAGATCACGTCGATATCGACGCGCACGGGCGCATCGCCACCGAGCGGCATCACCTCGCCTTCCGCCAGCACGCGCAGCAACCGTGTTTGCAGATTGAGCGGCATATCGCCGATTTCGTCGAGAAACAACGTGCCGGTATGCGCCTGGGCGATCTTGCCGCGAGCGCCGCGGCTGCGTGCGCCGGTAAAGGCGCCGGGCGCGTAGCCGAATAGTTCGCTCTCGATCAGCGATTCGGGAATCGCCCCGCAATTCACGGCGATAAATGGCCGTGTACGTCTCGCGCCCGAATCATGCACGGCGTGCGCGAAGACTTCCTTGCCGACGCCGGTCTCGCCGAGAATCAGAATTGGCAGCCTTTTGCCGATGATGCGCAATGCCACCGACGCATTGTGCGCGATGCGTGCATCGGCGCTTTTCAGAAAACGGCCCAATGCGCCGACTTGCAGATCGTCCTGAGTCTCGCCGCGCGATTGCCGCGCGGCACCGGCCGCCGTGCCGGTTGTCGCACGCGAAGCGCGTTTGAGCGGGGCACGAATGCGCGCGTGCAAAGTGGCGCCCGTCGCGCGCAGGCGCAAGCAGACAATCGCATCGGTACGCGCGACGTCGTGCAGGTGCACGTCGGTCGTGTCGAATATCTCGTCGATGTGGCGTGGACCGTTCAACGCAGGAATGCACTCGCGCGCCTTGCGATTGGCGGCGACCAGATTGCCGCATTCGTCGAACGCGATCAGCACTTCGGGTTGCGCCTCGACGAAGTTGCGGCTCGAATGACCGAACAGGATCCAGTGCTGCGCGGTTTGATTGAGGAAATAGCCGTCCTCGATCAGGCCGGCACTTTGACGCACCAGTTGGAACACCAACCGCTGACTGTCGCGGTTATCCGGCGAGCGCACGGCGGAGGCGTCGAGCACGCCGATCATCTCGCCGGTCGGCGCGAAAATCGGCGCGGCGCTGCAGGTCAAGGTCGTGAAGGCGGCGCGAAAGTGATCGGTCTTGTGCACCGTGATCGGCGCGAGATCGGTCAGTACGCTCGCCACGCCACACGTGCCTTCTTCACGTTCAGACCAGCATGATCCGATATACAGTCCCGCGTGCTTGAAATCGCTGCGGCGTTCGCGCTCGATCCGGTAGTCGATCGTGATGCCGTGCGCATCCGTGAGCATCACGCAATAGTCGGCGACGCGAATCATGTCGTGCAGGCGGCTCAGGCACTGGCCCGAGGCACGCAGGAAAGCCTCCTCTTTTCCCTGCACTTCGCGCAATTCGGCGGACGTCAGGACGCGTGGGCCGATCGCCGCCCCGGGATCGAGCCGATATTGTTCGAACGAGCGTTGCCACGACGATACGAGGCGCGTGGAATCGGCCGGCGCGGGAAGCCGTCCTTCGATGGCGCCGCGCACGCGTTCGACGTGCTGGTTTTGCGAAACGTAAGGCATGGTCGGCTCCGGTCGAGCGACACGCAGTCAGGTCAGGCTGTTCTTGTAGCACATCCTGCCGCATCAATCACATTGCAATGCAGCACGCGAGACGCATGAGACGTTTGTCTCAACTCGGGATGAGACGCCGTCTCGCATCGCCTCGATGCAGGTGGCACAAGCGTTTGCACGACTCGGTGCGCAAGCGATGCCGGCCGCTGCACGTCGCACACGCGGTACGTGAGACGCGCCGCGCGTTGCGGCGCACGGCGCGACCAACCCGCCTCGCAACGTGTTCCATGCGCAAGACCCTTTAAACAAGGCACTTTCGCCTGGTCCGACGCTCGCGCGGTGAAATTGGCACACCCCTTGCAGTGTTCTGCTCATGACAAAAGCGTCGTCGCTCGAAGACGGCGCTCCAGATATGAGTCCGCGCAAGACGCGGGCAGGAGACAAGCCCAGTGCCATCGCCAGTGACCGTCGGCGTGATCGCGAACCCTGCGTCGGGTCGTGACATTCGCCGCCTTACCTCCTACGCATCGGTGTTTCCGACAGCCGAGAAAGCCAACATGGTCGTTCGTCTGTTGGCGGGCCTTGGCGTGCTCGGCGTGGATCGCGTGCTGACCTTGCGCGACCGGACCGGCGTTGCCGCGTTGCTGCTGCGCGCGCTCGATACGCATGCCGCGGTCGCCGCGCAGCAACGCTGGCCCGCGGTCGATTTCATCGAACAGCCGATCACCGACAGCGCCGTGGACACGCATGCGGGTGTCGCCGCCATGCTGCAGGCCGGCGTCGAACTGATTGCGGTGCTGGGCGGCGACGGCACGCATCGCGCGGTGGC
Source organism: Paraburkholderia sp. BGA-UO-ETr-F21 (assembly GCF_059567925.1). Taxonomy (NCBI): domain Bacteria; kingdom Pseudomonadati; phylum Pseudomonadota; class Betaproteobacteria; order Burkholderiales; family Burkholderiaceae; genus Paraburkholderia; species Paraburkholderia sp. BGA-UO-ETr-F21. The sequence goes on from NZ_JCAQOY010000037.1 coordinate 198,404, forward strand.
CGCGCATTGCGGGAGGGTGCCGTTGCTGACCTTGTCGACCGGCACGAACAACGCGTTTCCCGATCTGCGCGAGGCGACGGTCGCCGGTCTCGCCGGCGCTCTGGCCGCGTCCGGCGCGGTGCCGCCAGAAGTGGCGTTCACGCGTAACAAGCGCCTTGTGGTGCGCTGCGTGGCCGGTCCGAACCGCGGCCGTGAAGAGATCGCGTTAGTGGATGTGTGCGTGAGCCGGCAACGGTTCGTCGGTGCTCGCGCCGTATCCGATCCGGCCGATATCGACACGCTCTTTCTCACCTTCGCGTCGCCGGACGGCATCGGGCTTTCGTCGATCGGCGGCGCGTGGGCGCCCGTCGAGCGCACGGCGTCGCACGGTTTGCATCTGCGCTTTGCGCGGCCCGGCGAATCCGGCGTGCCGCTGGTCGCGCCGATTGCACCGGGGCGCGTCGAGCGGGTCTTCATGCGGACCTGCGAGCGTTTCGAAGTCGGCAACTGGGTGCCGCTCGATGCCGAATACGGCACGCTCGCGTTCGACGGCGAGCGCGAAATCGAACTGGAACGCGGCGATCAATACGAAATCTCGCTGGATTGGGACGGGCCGCTCACCGTCGATGTCGAACGCACGCTGCGCTACTCGGCGTCGCGGCAACTGGTTCGTGAAGTGGCAAATGTGGTTGCGCATCAAACGTAGGTTGTAGGCAAGCAGTGCATTCATTCCAAGGAGACACACCATGTCGGTTTCAACTGAGTTGAGCAAGGACGAACTGCTGAAGGCGTATCGCATGATGCGCACGATCCGCGAGTTCGAGGAGCGCCTGCACGTGGAATTCGCGACCGGCGAAATACCCGGTTTCGTGCACCTGTATGCGGGCGAGGAAGCGTCCGCGGTCGGCACGATGCTGCATCTGAACGACGCGGACTACGTGGCAACCACGCACCGCGGTCATGGCCACTGCATCGCCAAAGGTGTCGACGTGCGCGGCATGATGGCCGAAATCTATGGCCGCAAGACCGGTGTATGCCACGGCAAAGGCGGCTCGATGCATATCGCCGATCTGTCGAAGGGCATGCTCGGCGCGAACGGTATTGTCGGCGCGGGCGGCCCGCTGATTTGCGGAGCGGCGCTCGCGGCCAAGTACAAGAACTCGGGCGGCGTGGGCGTGTGTTTCTTCGGCGATGGCGCGTCGAATCAGGGTGTGATCTTCGAATCGATGAATCTCGCGTCCGTATGGCGCTTGCCGGTGATCTTCGTCGCGGAGAACAACGGTTATGCGGAAGCGACTTCTTCGACGTGGTCCGTGGCGACCGACAACATTGCCGATCGCGCGAGCGGTTTCGGCATGCCAGGCGTAATCGTGGACGGCTTCGATTTCTTCGCGGTGCATGAGGCGCTTGGCGAGGCGATCGAACGGGCGCGTCACGGCGGCGGGCCGACGCTCGTCGAAGTGAAATTCTCGCGCTACTTCGGCCACTTCGAAGGCGATGCGCAAACCTATCGCGCGCCGGGCGAAGTGCAGAAACTGCGGGACGAGAAAGACTGCCTGAAGCGTTTCGAGGAACGCGTGGTGCGCTCAGAGATGCTCAGCGCGGATCAATTGCGCGGCGTCGATGCGGAAGTCAAGGTGTTGATCGATAGCGCCGTGACCGAGGCCAAGGCCGCTCCGCTGCCAACTGCAGAAGACCTGTTGAGCGACGTCTACGTGTCCTATCCGTAACGCGCCCGCGGCACACCCGAACGATTCGCAAACTTTCACGGAACCGAAGTCGGCGCGACAGCGCTAACGCCGGTCGCCAGGAGACAGACATGGCACGCAAGATCACATTTTCTCAGGCAATCAACGAAGCACTGAGTCAGGAAATGGCCCGCGATGAAACCGTCATCGTGATGGGCGAGGACAACGCGGGCGGCGCAGGCTCGCCAGGCGAACAGGATGCGTGGGGCGGCGTACTCGGCGTCACGAAAGGCCTGTTTCACAAGTATCCGGGCCGCGTGCTCGATACGCCGCTTTCCGAAGGCGGCTATATCGGCGCGGCGGTGGGCGCGGCCGCGTGCGGCATGCGGCCGGTGGCCGAGCTGATGTTCATCGACTTCATGGGGGTGTGCTTCGACCAGATTTTCAATCAGGCTGCCAAGTTCCGCTATATGTTCGGCGGCAAGGCGGTGACGCCGGTCGTGATACGCGCAATGCAGGGCGCTGGTTTGCGCGCGGCCGCCCAGCACTCGCAGATGCTGACCTCGCTGTTTACGCACATACCCGGACTGAAAGTGGTGTGTCCGTCCACACCGTACGACGCGAAAGGGCTGCTGATCCAGGCGATTCGCGACAACGACCCGGTGATTTTCTGCGAGCACAAGCTGCTATACAGCCGCGAAGGCGACGTGCCCGAAGAGTCGTATGCGATTCCGTTCGGCGAAGCGAACATCGTACGGGACGGGGACGACGCCACGATCGTCACGTATGGCCGCATGGTGCATTACGCCACCGAGGCCGCGGAAAAACTCGCGAAAGACGGCATAGAGGTCGAGGTGATCGATCTGCGCACCACCTCGCCGTTGGACGAAGAGACCATTCTCGAGAGCGCGAAGCGCACTGGCCGTGTCGTGGTCGTGGACGAAGCGAATCCGCGCTGCTCGATGGCTACGGATATCTCCGCGCTCATCGCACAACGCGCGTTTCACTCGCTGAAGGCGCCGATCGAAATGGTGACCGCGCCGCATACGCCCACGCCGTTCGCCGGCGTGCTCGAAGATATGTATATCCCGTCGGCCAAGCAGATCGCTGACGCCGTGTTGAAAGTGAGAGGTTAAGCGATGCCGATCCATATGGTTACGATGCCCAAGTGGGGCCTTTCGATGGAGCAAGGGCAGGTCAACGGCTGGCTCAAGGCGATCGGCGACAAGGTCTCCAAAGGCGAGGAAATACTCGACGTGGAGACGGACAAGATTTCGTCCGGCGTCGAGTGCGCGTTCGACGGCATCTTGCGGCGGCAGATCGCGCAGGAGGGCGACACGCTGCCGATCGGCGCGTTGCTTGCCGTGGTAGCCGACGTGGAAGCGGCGGATGCGGAGATCGATGCAGCGGTCGAAGCATTTCAGCGTGACTTCGTGCCGGCCAGCGCAGAGGCCGGCGAATCCGGACCCCAGCCGGAAAAAGCGCAGATCGGCGGGCGCACCGTGCGCTATCTGAAACTGGGCGATGGCGGCACGCCCGCGGTGCTGATTCACGGCTTTGGCGGCGATCTCAACAACTGGCTTTTCAATCATGCCGATCTCGCCGCGCATCGCACCGTGTGGGCGCTGGATTTGCCCGGCCACGGTGAATCCGGCAAAGCGGTCGAGACCGGCAGTGCGGAAGAACTGGCGGATAGCGTGATCGCGTTCATGGACGACCGCCGTATCGGCAACGCCCATCTGGTCGGTCATTCGATGGGCGCGCTGGTGGCCATGACGGTGGCCGCCAGGGCGCCCGCGCGCGTGGCATCGCTTTCGCTGATCGCGGGCGCGGGGCTCGGCAATGAAATCAATGGCGGGTACATCAGCGGATTCACGGAGGGCAGTAATCGCAACGCGCTCAAGCCGCACCTGGCGAAGCTGTTTGCCGACCCCACGCTCGTGACGCGCCAACTCGTGGAAGACATCGTCAAGTACAAGCGGCTCGAAGGCGTGCAGGACACGCTACGCAAGATTGCCGCGTCGGCTTTCGATGGCGATGTCCAACGCACGGACTATCGCGACCGGCTTGCGGAGTTGGTGCCTCGCGCGTTGGTGATCTGGGGTGCTCAGGATCAGATCATTCCGGCTTCGCACGCACAGGAACTCCAGGGCGATATCCGGGTTCATGTGCTCGAAGGAAAGGGGCATATGGTGCAGATGGAGGCGGCCTCGGAGGTGAACCGCCTGCTCAACGACTTCCTGGGGCGTTGAGATGGACGCCGCCCTGCATGGCGATAGCGTCACTGCACTTGGCCAGCACGGCAAGCGCAGTGGCGACAAACTCGCGCGAATTCCGGTGAAGATCGTGCCGCTCGCCGGCGGCGAAGCCTTGCCGAAGCCGCCGTGGCTGCATGCGCGGCCGATGATGAGCGAGACGGTTGCCGGCGTGGCGGCGATTCTGCGCGAGCATCGATTGCATTCGGTATGCGAGGAGGCGATGTGCCCGAACATCGGCGAATGTTTTGCACAGCGCACCGCCACGTTCATGATCATGGGCGGCATCTGTACGCGGCGTTGTGCGTTCTGCGACGTCGCGCACGGCCGGCCGGAGCCATTGGACGATGGCGAGCCGCGCAGGCTCGCCGAAGCCGTGGCGGCGCTCGGTCTTCGCTATGTGGTGGTGACCTCGGTGGATCGTGACGATTTGCGCGACGGCGGCGCCGCACATTTCGCAAGTTGCATCGCGTTGCTGCGCGAGCGTGTACCGGGCATCCGGGTCGAAGTGCTGACGCCGGATTTTCGGGGGCGCGTGGAGCGGGCCTTGTCCGAACTCTCGCAGGCGTGGCCCGACGTGTTCAATCACAACATCGAAACGGTGCCGTCGCTGTATCGGGCCGCGCGCGCCGGCGCGGACTATCGCGGCTCGCTCGCGTTGCTCGCGCGCGTCAAGCGGGCGAATGGGGCCGTGTTGACGAAGTCCGGATTGATGGTCGGACTTGGCGAGTCCGACCAGGAATTAATCGACACCATGCGCGATTTGCGCGCGCATGATGTCGATATCCTCACCATCGGCCAGTATCTTGCGCCGTCGCGCTTTCATATGCCGGTGCGTCGATACGTCGAGCCAGAGCAGTTTGCTTCGTGGCGCGACGAGGGTTTGAAAATGGGCTTTCGCGAGGTGGTTGCGGGGCCGCTGGTGCGTTCGTCGTATCACGCGGATCATGCCGCCGATGTGGTGACGGCCGCAGGCCGGGGGAACGGTCACGGGTGAAGTCCGTTGGTGTCTACGGGTTTTCCCGAGTCACTGCCATGTCGATATTGCTGGCGCCGGTTCGTCGTAGGAGTATGTCCAACTCTTGAGTGAAAGGCGAACACACCATGACTACCGGAACCGTCAACCTTCATCGGATCCTGCGCGCTACTCCCGAACGCGTGTACCGGGCATTTCTCGAAGCCGATGCGCTGGCAAAATGGCTTCCTCCTTACGGATTTACCTGTCAGGTTCACCACATGGACGCGCGGGTGGGCGGTACGTTCAAGATGTCCTTTCGTAACTTCGGCACCGGCAACGGTCACTCGTTCGGCGGCGAATACCTCGAGCTGGTGCCGTCCGAGAAGATCCGCTATACGGACCGGTTCGACGATCCGAACCTGCCCGGCCAGATGATCACCACCATTTCACTGCGGCAAGTGTCTTGCGGGACCGAACTCGCCGTCGTGCAGGAGGGCGTGCCCGAGGTCATTCCTGTCGAGATGTGCTACCTCGGCTGGCAAGAGTCGCTAGTTCAACTGGCCAAGCTGGTCGAGCCCGAGATTCCAGGCTGACTGCGCAGGCATGGGCGTGGGCGCGGTGCTGTCCTTGATACCGCGATTCACTGCTTATGCCGAACCTCGGTCTATGGGGTGCTTACACGCGCGTTCCGGCTGGCGCATGCTGTCCAATTGGATAGATGCGCTGTAGGTCGCGGCAAAGGCATTCGTATTTCGAAGCACATCGGGCCCAAGAGCGCGGCAAAGCCAATAGCTAACAATTTTGCAATTGGACGTTATACGGTTGGCAAAGGTCAAATCAAGATGCTATTTGCGTAATTCACCCGTGCGCAGGCGCCTTTTAACACGTAATAAAACGGAAAGCTAAAGCTATTTGGGTCAATTCCCGGAAGCTCAATCCGAGCGAACCGCCAGAGCCCTTGTGCCGGCTTCGGAATAGTGCGGCGAGTCACGCCCGCATTCGTAGACCCAGCGCGGCTGAGCGTCGCTATTGCGTGGCAGACTAATTCGCGCTATAGCAATCATCTTCCTGTCCACAGTAGCGGCCACTCAGAAATACGGCTCGTCAACACTCCAATTCCAACACGTGTAGGCGCTCGTAAGGCAAACTTGCCGACGTGCTTCCCCGCTAATTTGGCGTGGTTCAGAATTAACCGGTGTTGGTGTTACACTGCGACTCGCCGGAGGCCAGCTTCTGGCAAAGGGTTTTATTGTTGCCCGCGCAACACTGGTTTGATCCACGTCCACGGCTCGTATCCCATGTCGTAAGTGCGGCAGCCAATCACTGGACTTCATCCAACACCCAACTGCGTTTTCCAGATTCCTCAGGTTCTTATACCGTGTACTCTCAAACGCAAATCGATCCGGTAGTCAGCTTCCGCAACTCGCAACGCGAGCACGTGCGTGGGACGATCATTAACCTCCAGAGAAAGTCTTTGGTGATGGAGGTCTATAACCCCTACTCGATCGTGCAGGTCAGCGAGGTGTTAAGCGAGCTGAGCGTGCGGATGGGTAGCAAGAACGCCTATCTGGGCAAGGCCGTGGTCGTCAGTCTGGTGAACACCGGCCTCACGGCGGTGGTGTCGCTGGCGCTGATCGACGAATGGCGCGAGCTGAGCGTCCTGTCCAATGAACCCAGGTCGGTCGGGCGAGAAGCCGAACTCTTTATCAGCGACTGGGATGCGCGCTTCAATATCCGGCGCGGCTACCAGATCGTGGTCAACGAGATGCGCGCGTTCCTCTCGGAAGTGTCGCGCTGGGTCGAGCAGGTCGATCTGACCGAGAGCCTGCCAAAGACCGACGGCAGGCTGCGCGAGGATCTGTTCTACGAACTCGCCACGCCGATCATGCACAAGGTCAAGTCGTACCTCGTGCGGCTCGAAGAAGAGGCCGGGCTCGTCGACGTAGACAGTGCGCCCGTGCATCGTACGTACGCGCAAGCGGCACTGCATCCATTGCTGCTGCGAGCCCCTTTCGTTTACCGGACGTTTACGAAGCCGCTGGGCTATGCCGGCGACCACGAGATGGTCAACCAGATCCTGAACGATCCGCAACAGGGACCGACCACTTACTTCCAGATCGTCAATACGGCTTTCCTCAAGGCCGCCGTGGCGACCGCGCACCGGAACCGGATCACGCTGCTGATCGACTTTCTGACGCGCCAGGCCGAAGCGGCGCGCGTTGCCGGCAGACCGTTCCGGATACTCAACGTCGGCTGCGGACCGGCTTTCGAGATCCAGCGCTTCGTGCGCGAATACGCGCGTCCCGATCTGCTGTCGTTCCAGTTGGTGGACTTCAGCGAGGAAACACTGGCTTTCACGAAGGCCGCCATCGAAAGCGCGGCGGCCGAGGCCGGAAAAACGGTTTCGGTGGAGACGGTGCATCAATCGGTGCACGATTTGCTGAAACGCAAAATTACTCCCGATGCGTCTCTGCGGGAATTCGACGCCGTGTACTGTGCGGGCCTGTTCGACTATCTATCGGACAAGGTGTGCGCGCGCCTGTTGAGTTATTTCGCTGCGCGTACGCGACCTGGCGGGCAACTGCTGGTCACCAACGTCCACTCGGCGAACCCCGAGAAGTTCGGCATGGAGCATCTGCTCGAGTGGTATCTGATCTATCGGGACGAGAGCGGCATGCGCTCGCTGCTGCCCGCACAGTCCACCGAACAGAAGCTCTATGTCGACGAGACCGGGGTGAATGTGTTCGCTGAAGCCACGATCCTCTGACACGTCAGCAGACACCCATCCATGAGTATCAGTCAACTGCACACAGGCTATCAGACCGAGCTGGCGGACTTCCGCGTGACGTTCAGCCGCGGCGGCGCGTATACGGCCATTGTGCTCGTCCTGCTGGGCGTGGGGCTGGACTACGCGCAGTATCCGCAACTGCAGACGTCGTTCGCCGCCGCGCGCCTGCTCGTCTCGCTGCTGATCGGTGGCATCGTGATCATGCTGGGCACCGCTTGGGGGCGACGCATGTCCCCGTGGTTGACACTCTCCTGGCTGCTGCTGCCGCAGGCCATGATTTCGTGGATGATCTGGCAGACCGACGGTGTTCAGTCGCCCTACTATATGGGTCTGAATCTTGCCATCTTCGCTTCCGGGATCGCGTTGCCATTCGGGCTGTGGCAGAACCTGGTTTTCGGGGTGCTGTCCTGCGTCCTGTACCTGCTTGCCTGCCTGCTGCCTCCGCATGGCGCCGTGCTGGTCGGCACGATGACCGTCAACGTGCTGCTTCTTCTGTTCGCTGCTGCCGCCAGTGCTCTCTACACTTTCTTCAATGAGCGGGTGCGCTTCATGTTGTTCCGCCTGAAGACCGAAGTGTCGGAAAAGAATGCCCAGCTCGAAGAAACCAACAGCAAGTTGCTCGACATCAAAGGCCAACTGCTGCAGCAGGAAAAAATGGCAGCGGTCGGTACGCTGGCCGCGGGCCTGTTGCATGAAGTCAACAACCCGGTGAATTTTTGCCTGATGGCGATCGAGGTCGCGTTGGAGGAGCCCGTGACCAAAACGGAACCGACGCTGCAGGAATGCCTTGTCGACGCGAGGCAGGGCATGCAGCGGATCCAGCACATCGTGTCGGACCTCAAGACCTTCGCTTACCGCAGGCCGGGCGCCGAGGCGGAGGCGGGCACGCCTTTCCTGTTCGAAAAGGCACTCGATTCGGCAATCCGGCTCATCGCGCATGAATTGCGCGGCGTCGCCGTGACGCGTGAGCTTCCCGCGGACACGCTCGTGCTGGGCGACGAAGCGGCCATTATCGGCGTGTTGATCAACCTGCTTTCCAATTCGGTGTTGGCCATGCGCAATGCGGGCACCGCCGGGCCGACGATTCACATCTCGGTGAAGTGGTTGGAGCAACGCCTGCATGTGACGGTGCGGGACAACGGGCCGGGCATCGCGGATGAGCATCTGGCGCGCGTGTTCGAGCCGTTCTTCACTACGCGTGATGTCGGGCAGGGCCTGGGCCTGGGTCTGTCGATCAGTTATGCCGTTATCGAACGCCATGGCGGCCTGCTGTACGCTGAGAGCGAACTGGGAAGTTGGGCATCGTTCAGTTTCGATCTGTCGCGCGCCCCGTGAGAACCCCATGAACGACATCAGGCAGACGCAGCCCACTATTCTCTACGTCGACGACGAAGAGTTGGCGGGCAAATATTTCGCACGCGCGGTCGATGCGGATTATGAGGTCCTGCTCGCGAAAAGCAGTGACGAAGCGATTGCTATCCTGCAACAGGACAACGCCCGCATTGCCGTGCTGGTGACGGATTTCCGCATGCCTGGCCGCGATGGCGGTGACCTGCTGCGACAGGTGGCGCAGGAATACCCGCACATCGTTCGTATTCTGGTCACCGCTTATGCAGACGTGGACGTGCTGCTACAAACGGTGAATACCGGCGAAGTTTTCCGCATCCTCGAAAAACCGCTTAAGCCCGCTTCCGTACGCGAGACGCTGCAAATGGCGATCGAGCGCTATCGCGAGCGCGCCATTCAGAACCAGCGGTTGATGGCGATAGACGAGACGCTCGCCTTTCTGGCGCACGAACTGAACACGCCGCTCGCTTCTATCGCGTTGAACGCGAGCAGCATCGAAAATCGCGACGACAGGGAGCACGATTCGCCGCTTGAGATCACCGGGGCCGTTAGAGCGATGCGCGAGAGCGCACAATACTGCATTGCGGTGGTCTCGTCCTTCTGGCGATCGGTTCACAATGGGCACCGGAAAATGGCGGAGGGCGATGCCCGCACCGAGATTACGGCACATGGACTGATCTCCGCTTTGCTGGACACCTATCCGTTTGCGGCGGCGCAGCGCTCGTGGGTGCAGGTTGAGATAATCGGCGACTTTCCCGTCGTGACACAGCCCAATTGCGTGGCGCTCGTGCTCTCTTCGCTATTGTCGAATGCGCTGCGCGCGCTGGCGGATGTGCCTTCTCCGTCGGTGCGCTTTACGGTGACAGCAGAGCCCGGCCCTGGCATTCGCATCAGCGACAACGGGCCAGGAATTCCGCCCGAGATAAAGGCCCGCCTGTTGACGGACCCGATTACAACGCACGCGAAATCCGGCGGGAACGGCTTGGGCCTGATTCTGTGCAATCGCGTCATGCAGTCCTGTGGCGGCGGACTCCAGATCGAGTCCACGTCGGGGGTTGGCACCACCGTCATGCTGGATTTCCCCCCTATCAAAGGTCAAACGCACAGGAGTTGTTGATGAACGAAGCGAAAGCCACACAGGAGTCGTCGGCGGCGATCATCTTCGTCGATGACGAGGCCACGGCCGTGAAATACTTCCAGCGTGCCATCGGAAGCCTGGCGCCAGTCCTGACTGGCAACTCGGTGGAAGAGGGCAAAGCGCTACTGGACGCACACGGCGACACGGTGGGAGTCCTTGTCTCCGACCAGCGCATGCCGGGCGAGTTCGGCAACGAGTTGCTCCGCTATGCAAGCGAGCGCTATCCGCACGTCGTGCGGATACTGACTACCGCTTATTCGGAGATCGACCAGACTGTTGCCGCCGTCAACCTCGGTCATATCCACCGCTACATCAAAAAGCCGTGGGACATCGCAGCGTTGCGCATGGAACTGAAACAGGCGCTCGAACTGTCCGAACTGCGCAAGGAGCGGGACCATTTGCTGCGCGAGAAACTCGGCGTGCTGCAAAAGCAGACTCTCGCCACTCGGATCGGTCTGATTCGCGCGCTGTCCGCCACGCTGATCGGGCCCGAGCGCTTCCAGCCGGTGGAGACGTACCTCGCGGCCGCACTGCTCGCCGACGTGCACAATGCCGAGCCGGACTGGCTGTTGCTGGACTACTCGGATCTGGTCGCGGCCGAAAGTAGCCGGAGCGGGGCGTTTGGCAACATGGTGTCGGCGAAGCTCGCGGAATTGCGTAACCGACGTGCCGTTTCTGGTGCTGGCGACGCGGTAACGGCGCTGGCTGACACGTTGGAGGAGGCGGGCATCAGGGTCAGGCGCGAAGGGGATGCTCTGGTGTGGGACGAGCTTGCGGCGCTTACCGAATTTCTGGGAGAACCGGCAAACCAGGCCGTATCGACCCGGCACGTTGCATGGTTGGCAAGCCTGCTTTGGCTGGACGCGAACGACCTCGCGCTCCAGCCGGTACGTGAAGGCAACGCCGTTGCGTTTCGGCCTACCCAATATAAAACAGAGTTTTCTGCCGATCGCCTCGCGACGTGGATCGAGCAGTTCTGAGCGCCGCTGCGGGTAGGGGAGTGGCATTGTTCGTCCATTGCTGACAGTGGCGCCCACCTCGGGCAGACCATTCCGATATGTGTGGGCGAGAAGTCGTGAATCAGCCGGCGGCGCGCTAATGCAAAAAGAGAATTAATGGCGACGCTGCCTTTCCGTTTGGCTCACGCAAATAAATACAAGTAAATCGCGGCGACGCCAGTAGACCATTTCGCGACGCAAAGCAAAGCGGATATCGAGCCTAAAGTCCGCCATAGAAAAGCCGATATCACTTAAGGAATAGGGAAAGGATTGCCGCTCACGCGAAATAAGCGTGATTTGATGCTCATTGCTTAAGGCGTAATGCATCCGGGTGATTCAGCGGCTTGCTGGATGTGTGAGGCATTGGCCCCAACCCTATCCCGGCTGGCTTTGAGATTGAAGGCCTCGCCCGTTCAATACTCGTGTTCCGTATAGAAAAGGAAAAGAAAAAATGCAGTTGAAAAAATGGATTCCGCTGGGTGTCTCGTTGCTGGTGATGGCGGGATGCGCTTCTGTACCGATGGGCGATCCGCAGAAGGACGCCGCGCTGAAGACTTTCAGCGCTCCGCAAAGCAAAGCGGCGATTTATGTGTATCGGAACGAGAGCATGGGCGCGGCAGTGAAGATGCCGGTGACGCTGGATGGCCAGGTTGTCGGCGCGACAATGGCTAAAACCTATCTGTACACAGAAGTCGAACCGGGTTCGCATGAACTCGTGTCCAAATCGGAGAACGATTCAACGCTTAAAATCGACACGGTGGCGGGTAAGAATTATTACGTGTGGCAAGAGGTCAAGATGGGGATCCTGTCTGCTCGCAGCAAGCTGCAATTGGTCGACGACCAAACCGGTCAGGGTGGCGTAAAGGAATCGAAACTGACAGTTGCGCCGGCGGCTCAAGTCAGCGCGGCCAAGTAATGCTGATTTGCTGAGTATCTCAGTGAATTCGAATTAGAAACGCCCGCACTACGCGGGCGTTTCTGTGTCTGAAGATCAGCACGCAGATGTGCAATGCCTTCGGCATGACTGAAGCACATATGAGCCGAGTGCGCCGTCCTGGTGAACGCGCGGTTTTCTAGTTCAATGACTTCGCCCGGATCCATGCGGTACATTGCATGCGGTACATTGAATACCTAGCGCGTATTCATTCGCCACACGGAGAGAACCCCGCATGCGATCTTCGGCTCGAACCCAATGTAGCGTTGCGCCGGTCTGTGTGGCCCAGTTTCTCTTCGTTTTTTCCGTTGTCACCAGCGCGGCCCCTGCCGTTGCGCAGTCCACCCGGGACCTCATCGGCGCTGCACGTCTCGGTTCGGGGTATTCGCAAATCGTCAACTTGAGCGCGACCCCGGACATCAGTTCCGCGCACCTCGACATCTCGGACGGTGCCGTTCCGCAATCGCTTACTGTCACCCGAATCCCCTACGAGGGCAGTCTGCTCACTTTTTCCGATCGCAACAGTATTGGCTGGCGAGTGTCCGGTGGTTACTTTCATGAAAAAGCTGATTTCATGATCAATGCGCCAAACGGCGCGGCAGGTAGCATCGTAAGCAAGTGGTCGGCCTTTAGCGCGACGGGAGGTCTGTTCCTGAAAAGCAAACTGGGTTATGGGTTCACATTCGAGCCCGGCCTCGACCTCAGCGTCGCCAGGCTGCTTAATGACGCTTCGTATGCAGGCGCGGCCACTAGCTTGAAACCCGCTACCGACGGACCCCTGCTTAACTGGCACGAAAATGCATGGCTGATCACGCCGAATGCCGCGCTCGAATGGACGGCGAATATAGCGCAGGCACAGACGCTGACTATTCGCGGGCATATTGCATGGTCGTGGGTCTCCAGCTTTGACGAGTCGGATCCTTTACTGCGGTTCAGGGAAACAGCGGGTTCATGGTCGATCCAGTCGTCTTACTCGGGGCCGACGGGTGCCCGGCTATTTGCGCGCCCGCTGAATTACGTTGTCAATGCGGGATATGGCGGATTTTTCGGACCCAATTACGGCGCGCTTGGTTTTTCAACACTAGCCAACGTCGGGGGCGGATTTGAAGTTCCTCTTTCGAGCCAGGACGCACAGTCGAAACGCCTGCGGGTGGGCGCAGCCTATGTGTTTGGTCACCACGTTAAAGGATGGGCAGTCAGTTTGGGTCTCGCGTATTGATCGTTGGAGGGGCCTTCGTGGCGAGTGTGCTGCATGTCCGACAACGTCAGGGACGAATTGCAAGGCGGTTGCATCCGCGCACACTGGCGGCTTGGAACGATAATTCGTGAGGCGCGGGTTTGGGCCGCGGGTTTGGCCCCATTGTCAGGCCCAGCCGTTTCGCCTCTACAATCAGCCCTCGTCGCCGCGCCGTTCAGGAGTCGATGGAACACGGCATGGACCACTCACTTGCCATTCAAGGGAGCCAAAAGAATGAAGTTACTTTTGCGGTTCTTTACGATCGTTCATGGGCTGATGGCGGCTCTCTTCACCTGCGCGGCGCTGATGTTGATTGCGATTGCCGCTCGCGTCGGATTGAGTGCATTCGCGAGTCAATGGGACGAGGCAAGCGCGCTATCCGTCATTGAAGCTTTGGGACTGCTGGCTGGGGCCGTTGTCGCTTTGCAGATCGCCGAGACGATCGTAGAGGAAGAGGTCATACGCGAGGCCAACGTGAGTGCGCCGACGCGGGTACGGCGTTTCATGTCGCGATTCCTGGTGGTTGTCGTCGTCGCGCTTGCGATTGAAGGGCTCGTGGCAACGTTCAAAGCGCTGCACCAGGATCCCTCGCAGCTTCGGTATGCGGCCTGGCTGATTGCTTCGACAGCCTTGCTGCTTGCGTCATGGGGCGTGTTCGTCCACCTGAATCGGTCGGCGGAAGAGTTGGAGCCGGAGGCCATGGCGGAGGCTAAGCGTGAAGACAAGAAAGTGTGATGGCCTTGTGGCGGATGTGCTGCGCGGATACCTGGCGTGACATGTAGCGCTTGATCCGTATGGAAAAGCTTCTTCAGGATGAGGCTGGTTTGTCGGGTGAGGGCGCTGGGCAGTGCGGTAGCGATCGGCCATGAGGGGTCGTTCGACATCAGGCCCAAGATCGCTAACAATCGATCAGTTGCTCATCCGGCTCACGTTCATCGAGCCGCAAGTTAACCAATTTTCAGCTGTGACCATCAACGCAAGCGGCAGAATTTGCTAAATTCCGTTCAGGGATCCGGCGACGTCTGCACTACTCACGCGATACGGTGAGCGTGATGACGTGATTTAAAGCAACCGGTACGCCAGTCGCGCGGCCGCTTTCGCAGTGCGCCTGTCCTGATCGAACGTGGGGTTGTACTCCGCGATATCCGCCGCGCGCAGCTTGCCCGAAGCCCGCACGCGCAGCACCATCGCTTCGATCACCAATAGCGGTACGCCCAGCGCAGCGGGCGCCGACACACCCGGCGCCGTGGCGGCCGGCAAGACGTCGAGATCGATCGTCAGATAGACGTCGTCCGCCGCGTCCAGCAACTTCTGAAGCTCAATCAGACGCTGCGGCAGTTGCGTTTCCTGCATATCGACGTCGAACACGTAGTGCACGCCGAGTCGCTCCGCATGCGCGAACAGCGAAGCTGTATTGCTGAGATCGCTGATGCCGAAGCACGCATAGTTGAACGGCACCCCTCGTTGCTCACAGTCAAGCGCGATCTGATCGAACGGCGTGCCGGAATTCGCGGGACGCTTCTGACGCAGATCGAAGTGAGCGTCGAAGTTGACGATCAGCAGCTTGCGCGATATGAGCGGCGTGGCCTCATTCTCGGCTTCACGCTGCTGATGCAGCCGCAAACCGCTATATGTGCCCCACGCGACCTCATGACCGCCGCCCAACACCAGTGGGCGTCCGCCGCCCGCCAGCACCTCACTGACCACGTGGGCCAGTTCCGCCTGGGCGGCTTCGAGGTCGCCGTCGTCGCACACCACGTCGCCTGCGTCGGCAAGTGCCGCCATCGCCGTTTTGGCTGGCAAGCCGGCCAGCGCACGGCGCAATTCGATGGGCGCATGCGCTGCGCCGATCCGGCCTTGATTGCGGCGCACGCCTTCATCGGAGCAGAAGCCTACGATTACCGGCGCATCGCGCTGCACCTGCACCGCGCTGCCGAACGGCGTCACCTGATTGAAAACACGCCGCGTGTCGCCGGGCTCGCCGTCGTCGGAACGGCCCGCCCACACCTTGTCATTGAATGGAACTCTCATGCGCGTGACAACACCGCCTGCAGGAATGCGCGTGTGCGCGGCTGTGAGGGCGCAGAGAAAATCTCCGCGGGCGGCCCCGCTTCGACGATCACGCCGCCATCCATGACTACGACCACATCGGCCACTTCCTTCGCGAAGCCCATTTCGTGTGTGACCACCACCATCGTCATGCCTTCGCTCGCGAGCAGCTTCATCACTTGCAGCACTTCGCCGACCAGTTCGGGATCGAGGGCGGACGTCGGCTCGTCGAACAGCATCACCCGCGGCTGCATTGCTAGCGCGCGAGCAATCGCAACGCGTTGCTTCTGACCGCCCGACAGACTCGCCGGCATCACATGCGCCTTGTGCGCGAGCCCGACTTTCTCCAGCAACGCCATCGCAGCCGATTCGGCCTGCGCCTTGCTGGCGCCACGCAACATGCGCGGCCCCACGGTGATGTTATGCAGCACCGACAGGTGCGGAAACAGATTGAACGACTGAAACACCATGCCGACTTCGGTGCGTAGCGCATTGAGCGAACGCTCCTTGAGCATCTCGCCCTGGTCGACTAGCCGATGCCCACATATGTCGATCGTGCCGCCTTCTGCTTGTTCGAGTCCATTGCAGCAACGTAGAAATGTACTCTTGCCCGAGCCGCTCGGCCCGATCACCACCACGACCTGCTGCGGTTGAATATCGAAATCGATGCCGTTGAGCACGGTATGCGAGCCGAACGATTTCGTCAGACCGCGAATGCTGACGATAGGCTCATTGACTTTGGCCACGGTATTCATTGCACCATTCCTCCCACACGCAAACGACGTTCGACGCGATGCAGCGCGTAATTGGTCGCCTGCGTCAACACGAGGTACACCAGCGCGATAGCGAGATACACTTCGAGCGAACGATAGGACACGCTGATGATCTTCTGGCCTTCATGCATCAGATCGTCGATCGTCAGCAGCGAAACCAGCGCCGAATTCTTGATCAACGCGATGAATTCGTTGCCAAGCGGCGGGATCATCCGCACGATAGCCTGCGGCAGAATGATCGCGCGCATCGCCTGCCCCGATGACATCCCAATCGAACGCGCCGCTTCCATCTGCCCACGATCGACGGACTGAATTGCGCCGCGCACGATCTCCGATACGTAAGCCGCCGAATACAGGCCGAGCCCCAGCATGCCGCACAAAAACGCCGGCAGCAGAATGCCGAATTGCGGGAGGCCGAAGAACAGCAGGAAGAGTTGCACAAGCAACGGCGTGCCGCGGAAGAACGTCAGGTACGCGGTGCAGAAGCCGTACACGATGCGCCGCTGCGGCGTCAGGCGGCCGATGCCGATCAACAGGCCAAGTACGCAACTGAGCGCGAGCGACGCGGCGGTCACTTCGACCGTCACCAACGCGCCGTGCATGATGTCCGGCCAACCGGCAATCACCGGCGAGAAGTCAAGTTCCATTTCGTTTGCCCGGCCGTTTATTGCGCACTCGCGCCGAACCACTTCTTGACGATAGCCGCATACGTGCCGTCAGCCTTGATCTTGGCGAGCGCGGTGTTGAAGGAGGTCTTCAATTGCGGCTCGTCTTTGCGCACGGCGATGCCGTAGGCTTCGGTGGTCAGCGTTTTGTCGAGTACGCGGAAGCCGGTACGCGTTTTCGCGACTTGATACGCGGCCGGCTTACCCGTCACAGCAGCGTCGGCACGGCCGATCCCCACCAGGTCGAACATTTCCTGGTTCTTCTCGACCTCAACGCGATTGATCTGCGGAAAGTTATCGCGCAGGAAGCTCACCGACTTCGTGCCTACCTGGACCGAGACTTTCTTGCCGTTCAGATCGGTCACCGTCTTGATCGGTGAATCGCTTTTGACCAGCACGGCCAGACCGCCCGCGTAGTACGAATCGGTGAAGTCGACCACTTTCGCGCGCTCGTCGGTAATGTAGATGCCAGAAATCGCAGCGTCGAAGCGATGCGCGATCAGACCTGGAATCAGACCTTTGAAGTCAATGTCGGTCCATTGCACGCGTTTACCCATCGCTTTCGCGAGCGCATTCATGAGGTCGACGTCGAAGCCGGTGCGCGCACCGTTCTCGGTGTACTCCATCGGCGGGAAAGTGGCGTCGGTGGCGACGTTCAGCACATCCGGCGTTTGTGCTGACGCCGCGCCGGAAAATCCGCCCAACGTTACGGCGAACGTGACGCATGCGAGGGACAACAGTCGTTGCAGCTTCATGGGGTAGGCTCCTTGTGGTTCTTTCAAGTCATGCGGTTAATTCGGATCCCGAATTGCAGGATGAAATTGAAAAGCTTCGTCCCGTTACTCGGTTTGCATATGCTCGGAAATGGCGCGGGCCGTACGTAGCGTCCCGTCGATGAATTGGCTTTCTCGTCCGATGGCGCGCGTTGATGGCGCCATCAACGTGATCGACGCGCTGCTGCCGGCGCTGCGTCCACTGTGATGAAAGATCGGAGCGCTGACGCCCCACACGCCGGGGTCGACTTCGCTGTCGCTAACGGCGTAGCCTTGGGCTCGAATCTGTTGAAGCTCTGCTTCGATCGCGGCGCGGCCGACGGCGTCGTTGTCGAACACGCTGTCGAGCACTTCGGCGCGCGCCCTGTCGGCCATGAATGCCAATAAGGATTTCGCCGAGGCGCCCGCCTTGAGCGGCACGGCGCGGCCTTTCTCGAACGAGCAACGCAACGAATGCTGGCTGTCGACCATCTCAAGGCACATCACCTGATGCCTGACCGCGACCACCAGTCCAATGCTTTCCTGCGACGCGCGCGCGAGCTGCTGCATCTCACTGCGGCTCGCTTCGACGAGCAGCGAATTCACATCGAAGCCAAGCGCGAGTTGCAAGCTGATCGGACCGGGCGCGTAGTATCCGGCGTTTTCGGCGACAAAACCCCAACGCTTGAGCAGCGCGATCTGACGGTACAGCGTGCTTTGCGCAAGCCCGGTCACGGCTAGCAGATCTTTGACCGACATCGCCTTGCCATGACTGGCGAGCGCGGCCAGCACGAGCAGCACCCGTTCGGCCCCTGTCACACCCTGTTCCACGTTCACGATCACGCCATCCACAATCCATCAAGAACTCAGAATGCCAGACCATTCTCGAATTTCAAAAAACATATTCCCATTAGATGGGAATAAAAGGGGAGGGATTTCCCGAGGAAGGGGCGTCGGCGGTGCGAGATAGTTCTGGCGCGGGACTGGCCGTGGCGTTGAAAAGGAAACAATAGAAAACGGGCCGGGTTATTTCCCGAACTCTTTTTCGACCGAGGCAGCTATCCGGCGCGCCCGGCTTTGATCGGCTTCTAAGCCTCGAGGACATCGTACAAACACGGGATACGCAAGCGGACCGCATGTGTCGCGATCTAACCCACAGCGCCAGACGAAGAGTTGGGTCCGAACCACCGACCGCAGCGCGCACCTCTGTCTACTATTCGCACTGGTCGCCATTGAAAATTCAATATTTTCAAGTGGTTGTGTGATCGCTTGGCGAGGTGCCACCGGATGGCACGCCCTTTGCCTTAATCCTCATCAAGGAGTGCCGACACCCTCAAAGTCACTCTGACATCCTGACTGACTAACTTACGCTTGGAGAATTGAAATGAACACGCTGGTAATCAAGGACCTCCCCGTCGCCGTTGAGATGGATCGTACTGCCATGACCGCCGTCAGCGGCGGCAGGTTGCCGCAGCAGATCGTGAACATCATCCAGGCCGTTTCCGACTACGCAAATGACGCTCCTACGCAGCACAGTTTTACTGGCAGTGGGGCTTCTGTGACGTACTAACAGAAACACGGTGATTTCGTATCTCAAGGCCCCCGCCAACGAGGGGCCTCTTTGAATTCGCTTCCGGTGACTTTAACTGCGCTGCACCGATACCGATCGTTCAGCCTCAACTCGACGGCGTGTCGTGAGCGTTAGCATTCTTTCTGAGGGCCATTGCGAGCGTTTCCTCGTCCACGATCGATGAGGTAACCGGGCTTGCGATTCCTCACCAAGCGTGCACCTCAGCGGAACCTCGGATCGATGTCTATTTTTTACGCAGACGTTCACTCACGAGGCGAGCAATGGCCGCCGGCGCCTGCTCGGGTATGGCGAAAACCGAGCTGATGTTGATCTCGCAGAGGACGTAAGTATCCTCGCCCGATTCGGTGCGCGGCCCATAGAGAAAGTCGGCATCCCAGATAATCGGCAGCGAAGCGCTATCGATGTTCAGGAGTTCCATCATTTGCGGTGTCCATTCGAGTTCCATTTTCGCTCTGAGGGCCTGGAACGGTTCGGCCGAGGCAGGGTACATGATACGTGGCCCGGGCTGCGCAGCGTCGGAGTCGGGGCCTTCCGGCGGCGGTATCAGTGCCTTGATCAACTGGTGTCCAAACCCGACAACCCTGTCGGTTCCCATGTAGCAGCGAATCATGCCGTCGGGCAGGCGGGACTGAAAGGGTTGGTCAACAATGCAGCCATCGGGCGTGAGGTATGCCTCGCAGCGCGCCATGAAATCGTGAAGCGTCGTCTCTTCAGGCATGCTTCCTCGGAGTGCATGGAGAACTCGAACCACTACGGTGTCGCTGCCCATCGGCGAGATTTGCTCGACTTTCCAGACCCCTTGACCTCCATTGCCCCTGTTTTGTTTGAGCACGCGCGGTCCTGCCGATTGCAACCGGAACGGGAACTCGGACTGAAACGCAGATTTGCCTGGATATAGATGGGTATCCGTTCCCCAGCCGAGATGCTTGGTGCGATGTAGAACTTCCTTGACGCCCATCTTCAGGATAACGTCAGGGTGGGCGCTGACCCAGGGTCCGCGCGACGCCACCTCTCGCAACATCGCATCGAGAACGACTCGCGTCTGTCCGTCGTGAATCGGATCGACCCATACCAGTACGCCATCGACATTCAGGAGTTGCTCACGCACTTCGTCTACCATCTCATCGGAATAGACGGCGGGTTCCGCCTGGATGCCGATCGCCGTCAGTTCTTCGAAGATGCGATAAAAGCGATTATTCCCCGGTGTCGCACTTTTACGCGTCTCAAGATCGCCGCGCCACAATACGGCCACCTTGCCCGTTTCAGTTTGACCCATCTCATCCTCCAGCGACTCGGCCAACTGACGAAGTGTTTAACCGCCCCGAGTGGGCCACGACTGCCTCAGCCTTGCGGTGCCATGATGCGCAACGTCGCCTGTCCCTGAACATCCTTGAGCGGGAAGTAGGCACGATGCGTCGACTCATCCACCGCGACGACATGCGCGTTAGGGCCGACGCGGCCGTCGCCGATCTTCGACACGTTTCCGGCGTCGGCTTTGAACAGCGACACGATGCCGGCTTCGCCCGCGACGTAGAGCAGATGCAGTTGTGGGTCGAAGGCCAGGACGTCCGGATCTTGACCAACGCCGAAGGACGACGTCACTCGCATCGTGCGCATGTCGAGCACAAGCAGCTTGTTATTGCCTTCACACGCGATAAAAGCCAGCCGCTGTTGGGGTTCTATCAGTAACCCGTGATTGCCCTGCGCGCCTGCCAGATCGATCCGTGTGATGATCCGGTCCGTGGCGGGATCGATTTCGAGTAGTTGGCGCCGGGATTGCACATTCACAAAGATATGTCGGGAAACCGGATCATATTGGGTATTGCCGACTTCACCGCCGAGCGGGATCGTTGCAAACCGCGTGTTAGAGCGAACGTCGATCACCGTCTCGGTGTCGCCCGTTTCGTCGGATACATAGAGCTTGTGCGCATCGGGCGCGTAGGCCATGCCGTCCGGGTAGCTGCCACCCGGCATGCGAGCGACGATCTTTAGTGTGGCTTCATCGATCGCGACAATCTCATTTGAACCGGTGGCCGACGCATACACGCGTGATAGTGCTGGAATCGCTAAAACACCATGCACTGAGGCCACGTCCGGAATCCGGGCGATCACACGCGCTGCACGCGTGTCGAACACGACCACCTCGCCGTCGCCCAGATGGGCAATGAATAGCAGGTGGCGCTCCTGGTCAAGGCTTGCGTAGTCGAGACGGGTCGGCTGTCCGCCAAGCGGCACGTCGGAGAGATGTTTTAACGGCAGGCTGCCCGTTTTAAGGCCGTCGTCCGCCCCTGATGCAGAGAACACCGCGCCTCCCAGCGCGGCAGCGATAGCGCACGCGGCAGCAAGCAGCCAACGAGCATCAGGCCGATTCCAAAGTGCGTTCGTGATGCGAGTTTTCATCCGTGTGTCCTGTTGCATCAAACGTGTCTGTGCATTTCAACGACTGGAATGGGACTTCCCGGCTCCGCTGGATTTCCTTGAAACCCGGTGATCAACCGACCATGAGCCGCTGCTGGCGCCCAGCAACTCGCTAAGGAGCAGCACTATGCCGAAATACATTGCGCCATAGCCCCAGTCGCCGTGAGGCACGATGACGCTGCTCACCGCATCCCGCAGCCAGGTCAATGAGTTCGCGGAATTGGCCACTGCCCGCACGGCGAAGATGGCGACGGTCGGATACCCCGCCAGCCTTGTTCCCAGCCCGGCAATGAAACTCAATCCCGCGAGAATCTCGACCGCGCGAAGGATCGTGCCGATGGCAACGGTGCCGAATGACAACGAGCTTGCCCGTCGCGGGATGGTAACCAACGACACCCCAGCCGGAGGCTTCTACAGCAATCGTCGCGGCAACCAGTTGTGCCTTGAACTTCGCATAGGAACCGAAATTCCTGTCTATGATCTTTGCCAGGTTGCCCTTCGGCTCACCACCTTTCCCCGAGATGCTGGTCCAGTAAATGGTGTGCAGCCCCGGCTCTTCTGCGGCGCGTACGGTTTGTGCCTGGGTCAGCATGATTCCCGCGTCGAGCGCAGCGGAGTCTTGCAGGAAGGTACGCCGTGTTGCCATGATGACGACCCTTGTAGGATGCGCGCACGCGGCTGCCTTCAGAAGGCGTGCTAATGGATAAGCGGATAGACAGCCAGACCAAACAGGGCGGCCACAACGACAATGACCGGCTCCTGCAGCTTCCTGAAACGCCAGAGCAGCAAGAGCGTCACAAGAGCAAGCACAACAGTCGGCCAGTCGACGATCGAGCGCCGCGCGATGACAATGACTGAGCCCGTGATCGCGCCTACGGCCGCCGCCGTAATGCCGTCGACGAACGCCTTGACGGCCGGTAACTTGCCGTACTTTTTGAAGTACGGCGCGGGCAGCACCGTGAACAGATAGCAAGGCAGGAAAGTCCCGAGTGCGGCGATGCAGGCGCCCGGGAATCCGGCGACGAGATAACCAATGAAGCCAACCGTAATCACGACTGGCCCCGGCGTGATCATCGCGACGGCCACCGCATCGACAAACTGTTTGTCGTTGAGCCAGTGATGTTCGGTCACGACACCGCCGTAGAGGAAGGGTACGATTGCGAGTCCCGAGCCGAACACGAACGCGCCGGCCTTGGCGAAGAACAGACCGATCTGACCGAGCAGCGGCAGGTCAAGACCACTCAGGACACCGCTCGCACCCGGCGCCTGCGTTACGGCAAGCGCGTTCAATCCGCCCTTGCCAAGCCATTGCGGGGGAGCACGCCGGAACCAGTTGAGCAGCCCGCCTCCGATGAACAGCCATGCGATCTCGGATTCAGTGACCACGGTGACGACAGCGAGCGTCAGGAATATCGCCCACAGCACTCTGTCTTTGCCGATGGTCTTCCTGGTCAGCCTGTACGCGCTCATCGCGATGATTCCGACCACCGCGGCGCCTACGCCATAGAAGACAGCCTGCATCCAGGAGAGTCCGCCAAACTGCGCGTAGGCCCAGCCAAGCGCTACAACCATCAGGAACGACGGCAGGACGAACGCGATACCGGCCACGGTTGCGCCGACGACGCGGTAATGCACGTAGCCGAGGTAGATACCAAGTTGTGCGGCGAGAGGCCCTGGCATCATTTGAGCCAGCGCCAGCCCCTCCTTGTAGTCCTGTTCGCTGATCCAGCCCCGGCGCTCGACGAGGTCGCGGTGCATATAGCCGACCAGCGCCACCGGACCGCCAAAACCGAAGGTGCCGAGCCGCAGCATGTAAAGGACCATCTGGCCGAGCGTGTAGCCGGGCGCGGGCGCTGTCGTGGTGTTCATCAACGGCCCTCAGCGCTGCTAATTTTCTTGCTCGTTGCGAAGTGCGCGTAGATCGAATCGAGTACGTGCCCCATCTCGTCGAGCAGTCGGTCGTCGTCCAACGCGCGCTGCCGTGCGCCGGCCATCACCGCTTCGAAGCCGATCGCCTCGGGCACCGGTGCGCCGCCGACATCCAATGCGTGCACCATCTCACCGAGCCGCAGCAGCGCGGGGTCGTCGTCGAGACCAAAACTCACGAGCAGCACCTCAAACGTCACGCGCTCACCCACGTGCGTAAAGGCGGCGCCGTCGAAGTCGAAGCCGAGCGCGTCCGTCGGGCAGGCCTCCGGCGACACGAGCCACAGGAAGCGCGCCTGAGGATCGATGAAGCGACGGATCAGCCATGCGCTCGCGACGCGGTCGACCCATAGCCGTTGCCGGGTTGCCCACGTGCGGGCCTGATACTCGTCGCGCCGTAATGGCTGGATGGCCCGCTCGGCCGCATGCGGCTCACCCGGCGACAGGACTGTATCCGCGAGCGCTACGAAGTCTTCCCAGGCGATTTCAGCGTCGGTCGACGCGGCGCCCGGGAAGTAGTCGATCGTCCGGATCGCGTCATAGTCCTTGCGCAGGCGACGTAGAAGGCGGGTGATCTCCGCTGGTGCCTGGCCTCCCAGCGTTTTCCGCGCGGCTCCCAGTGACGCGACAAACATACCGTAATCGTCGTTCCGATCGAACAGTGCGCGGAAGTCCACTTCCTGCGACGGGTGCAGGCTTTGTGCCCGCAGCAGATGGGCGGTGCCGCCGGCTTCGTCGATGCTGCCGGCGAGCTCGCGCAGCATGTCTTCGCGCTCTGCGGTATGCGGCAGCAGGTAGATGCCGTCGCGCAGGACGGCGCACCCCTTCGCTTTCAGCGCCCGCCACGCCCGCATGCGCGCGGTGGCGTTCTCGGTGGGAAAGGTCAGGACCAGTACGGCCCAGGTGGTTAAGGTGATCATGTAAAGTAAACTACGCGCATGTAGCGTCCTTTACAAATTTTTTATTTTGACTTCGGCGGAGCCGTATTGGCCCGTTATGGAATTGAATTCTGACGTCAGGCGCACAAAACATGAACTCCCTCGCGGCCTCAGTGGATGTGGCGGTGATGAATATCGGGGAAATGCGCGTGCGTATGGGTAACAGGCGTGTGTCGGTGGAAATCGAAGAGCCGGGCAATGTCTCCCTGACTGACAGCGCCTCCCGTCATCGACCGTTCCGCCTCAACTCGACGGCGTGTTGTGAGTGTGAGCATTCTTTCCGAGGGCCATTGCGAGCGTTTCCTTGTTCACGATCGATGAGGTGATCGGCCTTTCGGTTCCTCACCAGGCGTGCTCAACTTTTCTCCTCGCAAGACAGGTGGCATCAGGCGCCTTTGTCCACCAAAATTCCGAACAGAGCGTGAACGAGGAGAATGACGGGGGGCAGGTCACCAGGATTCTTTTTATCGCGGCGCTAATCGTATTGACAGCTTGCCTCGTAGTTTGGACGCGGACATTCGTATGGCACGGCATCGATTACGAATTTGCTCCGAAATGGATAAACCTTCAGCACTGAGCACCTTTTTTCGACGGTTGGCCAGCTTGCGGCGGTATTGGTTGCTGCGTTTGCCAGCCTGTCAGGAATTTCCGTGTCAATTGACGCTGAATGGCAACGCCAGCATTGTCTTGGTCGCACTCGCCGCGGTTCCAGTCATTGCGGGCGGCGTCCAGCGATACACCACGATGCTTGAGTCGTTATAGTTGTCCTTCGTGATCTCATATTCGCCCGTCGACCGTCGATACGCCCGAAGTCCGTACATCGAATCCACGTCGTTACCCACGTCGACCATGTTTGGATTGCTATTCGCGAGCGTGATATCGAGCTTACCGGTCGTGAGGTTAAAAGCATCGACATTCGGGACGGTGTGAACGTAGCCGACAAACAGATAATTACCGGCGGCCACAATTGATTTTGGATTTGCGCCGGTAATGTTGATGAGCGGGTTCGGCGTGGTCCTGTTTCCGGCCAGCCAGCCGTGATACACCTCGACGCGCTGCCCCACCGCAGTCCAGTCCGTGCTGCCGGTTGCCCCTTGCGTGAGAATCATCGTGTCGCTTTCGGGCAGGTAGATGATCCGGGTAAGTTGCGAGATGGTGCGCGGGATCGGCATCGTGATCGCGGCGCCCCAGACCGGTTTGCCACTCGAATCGAAACCTGTCAGTGGGTAGTGTGAAATGACATTGGTCTTGTCGAGACCCGCCCAGATATCGCCTCTGCTATCCAGACAGAAACCGTTGCGCACGCGGGCCGTCGTGGCGAAGGCCGTTCCCGGCAACGCGCCATCAGGAATCGCAATGTAGCCGCTCGCCGGGTTGAAGTGGAAAAAGTAGAAGGTATCGGGGTTCTGACTCGCGGCGACGAGTATCCGGTGCCCTCTCACGCTGGCGATCTGCGCGAAATGTTCGCCACGTTCGTGGTCGGCAAGATTGATCCGCGGATCGGCCGGATAGGTGATCGGATCGATTGTGTTGGCAACCAAGGTGCCGCCCACGGTTCCCGAATAGATGTTCATTCCGCCGTAGAAAATCGCCCCGTCGGTGGCCGGATCCGGAGCCGCGTTGCCCTCGAAGTTCACAGATTGGAGCTGCCAGCGTAGAACTCCGGTCCCGTCGTATGCATGGATATCGGTGCCGCCGTTACGGCCGAGATCCCATGACCCTCCCCATGGATTGTTCAGTACGTAGAGATTGCGCGCGGAATCCCTGCCGATGCCGGTGACGCGCGTAAAGCGCTTATCGCCCACTTGCCCTTTTATGCCATTGGCCGTACTGAGAAAGCCGCCTTGAACACCGAACGTCCCCGCGGCATACGGCGTGCCGGACACGTCATAGATCTTGATGTTCATATCCGGCCCTTCGTCGCCGATCCATAGCTGGTCGCTCGTCGCATCGAAGTACAGCGAAGCGGGCCGCGCATTAGCCGGCAACTGGATGGTGTTCCGGCGCTCCCCGCTGGGACCGAACTGGATCACGGCGCCCAGGCTTTGTTGTGCGACCCAGACGTTTCCAGCTGCGTCTACCGCTAATGCGCCCGGCTCTGCCACGCTGATATCGTGCAGCCAGACACCGGACGTCGTAAACACGCGCACGCGATTGCCGGGGAAATCGCTCGCATATAGCAGCGAGCCGGACGTCGCGAGTCCGGTGACGACATCGGCCAGGCGTTCGGTGGTCGTCGCGCTGACGGTGATGAGCAGGTCGCGCGTACGGCTGGTCCGGTTGTATCGGCCAACCTTACCGCTACCGTAAGTGGCGCTGAACTGCAGCGCAGCGAATAGCGAGGTCGAGTTACCGGTGATCGCGCCACCCTGAAACTCGCCGTGTGCCCCGATCGAACCGATGTTCCGGCCGTTCTGATAGATCGCAATGCCGCCTTCGTTTTCATCCCACATCGACGATGTGTAGATCACACCTTCGGGTGCGACCCACATCGAGCGGGCCACGTTGCCCACTCGAGTAGTGCCCGTGCCATGGGTGTTGGCAACCCATCCGGTCGAGTATTGAGCATCACAGACCGACACAGCAGCTGCGCCAAGCATTGCTGCGACGAACGCGGTACAGAGTCTTTTGAGGAGCATGGGGTATGTATCGAGCGATCGCACGCCGTCCATCACAGGCGCGCATTGTGCGGTGTTGCCAACACTGGCAACCTTGTAGTCCGGACCCTGACGATTCGAAAGAGTGCCTCGCGCGGCGGGCGACGTGACACGTCGAATTGATGTGGGATATCGTCCGGGTTAACGGCGGTGCGCGGCACGAGTTGAGCGAATTTTCAGCTGGATCGTCAGCATGGCTCCGACCACGCTGACGACTCGCATGAACTGTGTGGGCAACAAGCGGTTTAGCAAGACGGTTGTCAAAAGTCCGTGCTGTCCGGGTATTACGCCGAAGGCAGAGCAGCCTCCGCAGGTAATCCTAACTTCACGGACCGCGGACTGTCCGGCTGGCGAATTTTTAATGTGATCTGTGTGCAGGGCCGTCGGCAGATACGGACATGCTTTCAACGGCCATCGGCAGGCCAGACGAGCGCGCAGCCGATTCTTCCTCGCGCGACCCGGTTTCGTGAAACTGGCAAAAATACAGGCGTACTTCAAACTGTGTCTGTAACTCCGCGCGGCGGTGAACGTCGCGCGGCGCCATCAAACATTCTCCGTCAGTTACCACCGCCATAGAGCGCGTTCAACCGATCCAATGTGCCGTCCTTTTGGGCACGCCATAATTCCTGATAGACCTCAGAGCGGGTCTTTCCGACGTGTGCACCGCTCTCACTGCCACCCGCGAAAACGCCGCCCACTGCGTCCGAAGTCATCGCCGCGTTGCTGTTGGTTGCCGCGCTGGACGTATCCGCGTTTTCATCCGAATAGGCGAGCGTGGCGCCAAACGTCAGGACGGCAACTGGAATGAGGGTAAGGATCTTCATCGTATTCTCCAGAGAGTACGTAGATATGCTTCGGCGCAGCCCAAAATGCGCGCGGCAGGCGCCGGGCTCGGTGCCGGGGCAAGAAAGAACGTCAGACGGTTCTGGGCGAACGGCACGCAAATGGATTACTGAATCGGGACGTTATTTATTCCCGTGCCGTCGTCCTGTTTGTGAGGTCATGGCCACCCGAGCAGGCGACCGCTGACGGTCAACTTATGTTTCAAACTGCTTACTATTTCGATTTGCTGTCGATGGTACGTTCCTCGGCACTAATGGAAACGAATGGCACCCACGCACAGGGAATTATTAAAGGGACCTGCACGCTTTACGAATCACATGCAGAAAAGTATTCAGAATCCTTCGCTTGCATTGCCGTCCCTCGTTTTCACGCACGCATGAAAGGTCTGACTATCAGATTCAAGCCTGCGGCACGTGGCGGCGATACGGCAGCGTAGAGGTAGTGGACAGGCTGTTGGCTTACCAAAGGAGCGCGAGTGAATCCCGGAATCGCGGATTTTTAGAAGCCGGGTGATTCCCGGCTCGTCATCAGATGCTCTGAGATCGCGTGCGTCCGGATGGCGGCCAGGATAACGAGGGGAGGAAACGCGATTGCCTCGCATGCGCCGCAGGAAAAGTGAAGCCGGGCGAGTGACGCGCACCGGTTATCTTGGTGTCCGGGTCTCGCCGGTGTCGTCCGCCTCACCGGCACGTGACCCCGACACACTTGTGGTCGTTAAAGTTGCCCGGACTCGCGAGGCGGCAAATAGTGCGATATCCGGCTGACCACAGGTGCCGTACGGGTACCCTGGCCCAGCATGGTGGGGATTTCATCGAGGCGCAGCAAGGTCAGATTGCCGCCGTACACAACCCCCGTGTCCACGTTTATCACATTGTGGCTAACTTTCGGCTCAGCTGAAGGTGTATGTCCCACGATGACAGCCGCGACCCCTTCCACCCAGCCGCACGCGTCACCTCTTCCGGACTTAAGGCCCTTGAGCACTCGGGCTGCCACGCGGCGCATCGAACCGAAGCCTTTCTCTTGTCGCACATTCCAACGTGACCGATCCCAGATCAACTTGCGCCGGATTTTCCCGTCAATACCTTCCTGCATTAGCGCTTCGACGGTTCTGGACCACGATCGCATAGGGACGTTGGCATGTACGATGCCGACTAGACCAAAGTCTGTCTCGATTTCTATTGCGTAGGGAAGGGCCGCCATATAGGCAACTATGGCGTCTATTGCCTCTTCGTCTCCGGTCATGTCGAGCAACCACCCGCCGCCATTGGCCCGAACGAAGCCCTCGCCAGCGTCACAAAGACGCCAGCGCACGATCGAATCCTCATGATTGCCGCGCACCGACTGGATGTCGTACCGACGCACGACGTCCAGGACCGCTGGCGATTCGAACCCTCTGTCGACCAGGTCTCCGACGGCAAAGACCCTGTCGCGCGAGCGATCGAACTGGCTAGCCTCGAGTTCCCTCCGTAGCCGCGTGAAACAACCGTGCAGGTCGCCAACGACAAAATCGCGACCTGACGTATTTTTTTTGAAGCGCCGAACAGGTACGAATGTCTGCTGCATGTCTTGCCGCCGTAATGAGGTCCACGATGAACCCTCGTGGGAAGTGACCAGGGATCGAAATGTTCAACGCTAGTTGTGAGAACGACAGGTCGGGTGTTGTGTATGACTTCCTGCGCGAGGGAGAGGCCGACTTAAAAGTAGTGTCGGGTGCCAATTGGCCGCGAGCAGTATCTGTTTGTTACCAGATGTGTACTTTGAAGAAGTGTGCTTTGAGGGTCGCTGGATTGATCGAAGGTGCTTCTACGGGCAAGGACGGGCCAGGGAGAGTCGGATTGCCCGCCAACCTTCGTTTCCGCGGCTTTAATATTTACTGTCGGTTACAACGCCTGACAAAAAGAAAGCTGAAGCACAAAGCGATGCAGAGACGGCGCAGGCCTCTGCTTCTACTCGTCGGCCTGCGAGGTTGGAAGAAATGGCTCGCGGCCAGGCATACCACCACAACTTCGGATAATCAATCGTTGGCTGGGATTCTCGAAGGCGCTGCGGATCTCCCCACCGCGAGTTTTTGACCGCCGCAGCCGAGGGGAAACCCATGGGCTGACAGGCACAACGGTTGCGCGCCGATAAGAGCGTACATTTGGCGATGTAGGGGACACACCTTGCCAGTTCTTGTTGGACTTTTTACCTCCTACCGGGACGCCGAGGAGGCACTTGGTGCGTTGGAAGCGCTCGGCTTAGACCCGGGTAATGGACACCTTTATCAGGGAAGCAGACACCGCTCGCCGTTTGCCCGGACTTCAGAAACGTTAGACGAGACTTTCCGCGCGGAAGAGCGCGCCGAGTATGCCGCGCATGGTGAATACCTGAGCGTCTACGGCGCATCAAACCGCTTCGACGCAGGCCCGGGCTACCTCCAGCCAACGGAGACCCTCCCGGCAAGTGCGGACGCATCCATGCGCACGCTCCTGATTGTCGATCTGGGCGAGCTAGGGTGTGCGACAGCGATTGATGTGCTGTACGACTATGGCGCCGTGGCCGTAAAGGACGCGTCAGGGCACTGGCGCTTTTCGCCCTACCGAAACGTTTGCCGCAGCCAGGAGTAGCGCAACGCTGCCCACAAACGACCTAGTCATAACGCGCCTTGCACACCATCCGGTTTGCAGGAGCAAACCCGCGATCTTTCGGTTGACCTGGCAGGAAGCATTTGCCTGATTGCGCCTTCAGAGAAAAGGCTCCCGTGTGCTACTCGTTAGATACAGCAAATTTATTATGTCTCGGTGAATGTATCGGACATTGCCGTGGTCGATGTCGTGATGCCCTTCATCGCGGGAAATGCGCGACCGCATCGGACTGTCGACCCATCGTTTCGGCCTGATGTCATGGCCACGGTTGTGCGTACTTTTCGCCGGCCGGTTTCTCCATCGCATGAGTTGTTTCGAGAATCCCGGGCGTGGTTGCTGGGATCGCCTCAACTCGGCGCAAGTCCGAATTGCCGAGAACGCTCGGACTGGTGACTTAAATCGACTCCTCGTTTTTCTGAGGTATGAGACTTGCTCGACCTCTTGGCATTCAAACAAAATTGGAGGTTGGAATGACCGAGTTCGAGCAACCCACCGCTGCCGCAGCGGTATCCCCACCGGTCGCATCTGAGCGGTCCAGTTCCTCTGGGGCATCCCAGCAGGGCAACGACGAAGCGCCCACCCGGACGCTATCAGACCTGAAGGACAAGCTTGCCTCTGCACAGGAGGTCGTCAAAACGAAGTACCGCGTCGTCTCTGAATCAACCGACGATTATGTTCATGAAGCGCCATGGAAAGCAGTCACGATGGCACTCATCGGCGGACTCATCATCGGAATGCTCGCACGCCGCTAACGCGGATTCGACCTCACTGGAGAAGGAATATGGACCCGGTTTCTCATGGAATTATTTTCTGGCTGATTATTGGTGGCATTGCCGGCGCTTTGGCGGGTCGTATCGTCGACGGCGGCGGCTTCGGGATTGTGGTCGATATCATCGTGGGAATTGTGGGCGCATTCATCGGGGGTTGGCTGGGCGGGGCACTAGGATTACACCTGGGTAGCGGCATAATCGGATCATTGATTACAGCTCTTATTGGGGCCGTTATTCTGCTTGCCATCTTGCGCCTTTTCAGCGGGGGTAGAGGGCGCGCCCTCTGACAGTACGCACACAGGTATCAGTTGTTTCCGGCCTATCTGTGGTTTTATGACGATAGGCTTTTGCGGAAGCTTTCGTACCGTAAAGCGTTCCGGGCGACCTGACCCGCACTCCGATCGACTGACTGTTTTCGCCTGACCTGTCAGTCATCCGGAACTGCCGGGCGGCGAGATTTTGCCTCGTCGATACGTGTGACTCGAGAAGGCGCTGACGCTCTGTCAATTTACAGTCTTATCCGAGTACGCGATGCCGGTGAAATCACCCGAACCAATTTACAACCGGAGCAAGCCTGTATGAGCGACGCGCGTGGCGCTCCTCTTGAAGTTTGTTCAACGCCTGCCCGCACGCGTCGTCGTAAGCTCACGCGGCAGCAGACAAGCGCAGGCGTCGAACAAAACCAAAACGACAAGCGTCCGTCATCGCCGTTGTCATCTGCAAAGTGGCGAAGTATCGGTATTCACACGCCTTCTTGGTACTGCAGGTAACTCGCACAAGCTCGGTGGCAACGGCACAGATTACGACCTGTTCGTGCCGTCATGTCAGCATCGAACGGAACCGAAGTGGCGACGCCCGATGCCACTCGACGCCGCCAATCTGCAGGTCCAGATACCGATTAGCACGCCCGGCTTGCGAGCCACGCGCTCCCGTCGTCTTCACGACGAGCGATGTGGCTGTCTCCTGGAGAGAGCTATTTCCCGCTTACCAGTTCCTTTGTCCGCTGGGTGATGGCAGACAGGCCTTTTTCCACGATCTCCCGCCAGTCGCTGGAGACCACGACCTGCTTGGATTCGCTAACGCGAGTCTTGACGGTCTGAGCACCATGAAGAGCACCGATATCGCCTGACAGCTGCAGTTCTGACTTCTGATTCGTTGTAATGGACCAGAAGCCGGGCTGGAACCATGCCCAGAAATCGATTAATTGTGCTGTCACCGGAGCGGCGGCGGCAAAGTTGGGGGTCACCCTGCTTCACGACTATGTAACCCGCCTCCTGAAAGCCCGTGGCCAATGCGTTTTCAACGAGGCCGGAGGCCGTCTTGCCTTCGGGAAGCACCACATCGCCGAGTGCTTTGCCATAACCGTTTCTTTTCCTGCCGATCGCGCGAGCTTTCGACGCATCGCTAGAATCTTCATCAGGATCCAGTGATGCCATGTCGGCGCTGGGGGGCTTGACCGTAAAAATGCGTTTGTCCTGAACGGAATCAATTCGCACGTATTTGCCCGTCGTGGGGTTCGTGCCTTGAGGCGCGGAAACATCGACAGTTGTCCGGCCGAGCGCACATCCGGCGAGGATGGACGCGGCGACGCTATAGATTGCGATTCGACCCAACATCTTATCTGAAGGTCGATATCGGGAAGGGCAGTCAGCACAAGAACCGCGGTCACGGGCCTGGGCAAGGTTGAGGCTCCTCTCCCGTACCGGCACACGTCAACGGGACTGCTGTCCCCTAGGGGTTGGTTTGGACAGCCGGAGCACTAATAAGCTGCCGCTAAAGCGCCGGTAGCGCGACCGGTGGCTGCGGGTCGGCTTCTGCCTTTCGCATACGCGCCTTGAACCTCGAACGATCAAGGCGCGCGAGGGACCGGGCGCGAGCACGAAAATTCATTCGCCTCCACCAGAAGTCGGCCGGTTGAATCCGCCTTCCGAATGCGGCCGTTTGATCGGCATGCTCGCGGCACACACACGCCGCCCGGAGCCTGAATCTCGTTCTGGCTTAGACGTTGGTCAAATGGTTGCTCGCCGTTGGAGCAATTTGGCGGCCTTCGTTTTTGCAGTGCCGCGGCGCCTTATATCAGCATGCAGCGCAAACCATAACCAACGATCCCGGGAAACATCTGTTGCTAAATCCCGCATTAATCTGACCGGCTTTGGGCCGTTAGCTAGGGAGTGACCTCGCGCACACCGTACCCTATTAGCTTGACGTGCATGCGTCGGCCCACATTCACACCTTCTATCGCCATGATCAGAAATTTAAGCATTCGTGCCCGCCTGGCGCTGGCGATGAGTTTTCTTGGAATGCTGCTAGTTGCTGGTGGCATCATCGGTGTCGTTGGCGTGGCAATTGGCAACAACGATGTGAAGGAGCTGTATTCCAGCCGGCTGGCATCTTCAGAGGCTCTCGGTCAGGCAAACGTAGCACTCTCGAGAACCCGTCTGTGGCTGTATCGCGTCGCGCTCGACCCGGCCAGTCCAGACGTGCCCAAGGAAACTCAGACCGCCCGAGATCTGCTCACCGCATCGAAGAGGGCGTGGGATACGTATCGCACGCTGCCGTTTTCCAGCCCCGATGAAGCACACCGTGCGGCCGACGCGAATGCAAAGTTCGACGCATTCGTCGCAAACGGTCTGGAACCGATGTTCAGCGCCATTGCCACTCGTGATGGGGCGAAGATGCTCGAGGTTTGGCTGCATGTACCGCCGTCGTTGTTTATCGATGTGTCCGACGGCATGGATTCACTCGAACAGATTCAAGTCGCGGCTGCGAGGGCGACGTTTGATGCCGCGCAAGCACGCTTCCACCTGTTCGTTGGTATAGCAATCGCCGGTAGTGTCGTAGCGCTTGGTGCGGCGGCGCTCGCATGGTGGTCGCTGCAGCGGGCGATCGGCAGGCCGTTGACCCAGGCACTGTCCCACTTCGGGGCAATTGCCGACGGGGATCTGACTACACTGGTCGAGGTCCACTCGGGGGATGAAATGGGGCAACTGATGACTGGCCTGCAGGCGATGCAAAGCAAACTGGTTCAGACAATCAGAATCGTGCGAGAGGGATCGCGGTCGATCGACACCGCCGCACATGAAATTTCGGCCGGTAATATGAACCTGTCGCAACGTACCGAAGAACAGGCCGCGTCGCTAGAGGAGACCGCCTCGTCCATGGAAGAACTGACTTCGACGGTTCGCCAGAACGCCGACAACGCGAAGCAGGTAAACCAGGTGGTGAGCAGTACGGCAATGCTAACCGAGCAGGGCAATCAGGCGACGCAGGATGTCGTCCAGACGATGCGGGGTCTATCCGACTCTTCCGGCAAGATTGCCGAAATTACAGGCGTAATCGAAGGGATTGCCTTTCAGACCAATATCCTGTCTTTGAATGCGGCCGTGGAAGCGGCACGCGCAGGCGAGCAGGGGCGCGGGTTCGCGGTGGTCGCCAGCGAAGTGCGTTCATTGGCCCAACGCAGCGCCACGGCGTCAAGGGAGATCAAGGCGCTCATTACGGATTCGCTGAGCCGCGTTGAAACCGGTGCGCAGCAGGCGGATCGCGCAACCCGGACCATGGCAGAAATCCTGACTTCTGTGCGAAGAGTCAGCGACCTGATCGGCGAAATTGCCGCCGCGTCTGAAGAACAGTCAAAGGGTATCGAACAGGTCAATCGTGCGGTTGCGCAAATGGATCAGGTGACCCAGCAGAACGCGGCGCTGGTCGAGCAGGCATCAGCGGCGGCGCTATCGCTCAAAGAGCGGGCGGGACAGCTGGAGACTACTGTCTCAGTATTTCGTGTCGGTGCCGTCAAAGATCCCGAAGGTGGATACGCCCCTGGAGTGAGTAGCTAGAAGTCGCCGGAAGCTGGGGGCCACAAGACAATATGTCGTACCGAATGGCCTTTGTACCGCGTCGTGTCGAAAAAGTCGGGGGACGCGTTTTTTACTGCCGCAGAATCGAATATCGTTTAATCAAAATAGGGCTCCAATACCCTCTCGATCCAATTCATAAAAGCCCGGACGCGTTGCGACAGGTTACGCCGATGTGCCACGACGAGCGACGCGGCAAGAGACTCAGGACGTAGGTCCGGCAGAATCTCCACTAGCGCGCCACGTTCGATGTGATGCACAAGCGCCGAATATCCCGCCTGAATCAACCCGATGCCCGCAAGCCCTGCTGCATGATAAGTCTGCACGCTATTGACCTGCATCGCGCCCGGCAACGTAAGCGTCGCGTATCCATCGCCGTCGGGATATTCCCATCCAGCAAGCTTGCCGCCGAGCGTGCGCGTGTAATGAACCATCTGGTGCCCCTGGTCGCGCAGATCGTCGAGCGTGTGCGGTATGCCGTACCGTGCCAGATAGCTCGGACTCGCCGCATTGATCATGCGCAGCTTGCCAAGCGGTCGGGCAATCAGCGTCTCGTCGACGATCGGACCCAGCCGCACCACGCAATCGAACCCTTCCTGAACGAGATCGACACGCCGATCGGTGCTGGACACTTCCAGTTCCAACTCTGGATGCGCCGCCATCAGTTGAGGGAGTGCGGGAATCACGACGCTTTGTGCCAACTCGGTTGGCATGTCGACGCGCAACTTTCCCCGTAGTGGTGCGCCGTTACTCGCGAACATTGACTGCAATTCTTCTACTTCGGCCAGCAGGTCGCGTGCGCGTGAATAAAAGGCGCGTCCATCTTCGGTGAGTTGCACACTTCGCGTGGTCCGATGCAGGAGGGTGACCCCCACATCCCGCTCAAGCGCACTGACCACCATAGAGACACGTCCTTTCTGGATACCGAGGCTTTCGGCTGCACGCGTGAAGCTCGTCATTTCAGCGACACGTGAAAAAATCAGAAGTGCATCCAGGTTTTGCATTGTTCACCTGAGGAGTAACGGAGCGTTATGTTTGACGTCATTTATAGCTCAATTGCGACTCAGTAGACTAGCTTCTCGTGTCGTCCACAGGACAACCTGAACGAATGGGAGCGACGGCGGCTGGATGATCGATCATCAGGACGCGAGCAGAATCCCCTCCATATCAGGGTCGGCACGTCGAATTAGGACAGGCTACTGCATACCCACACCTTCTACGTGGGCGATTGCCAGCACGCACCCAGCGTTGAATTGAATGCGCTTACCACACCAGAGAGATAAACATGCCAAAAGGTTATCTGATCGCACACGTCAGCATTTCGGATGCAACCGTTTACGCCGCCTATGCAAAAGCCGCAGGCGATGCAATGAAGAATTTCAGCCCGAAGGTCATTGCGTCCTCGGGACAGTATGAAATTCTCGAAGGCGAAGCACACGAGCGGCATGTGATCTTTGAGTTCGATTCGTTCGCCGACGCCAAGCGTTTCTACGAGAGCCCCGAGTACCAGGCGGCCAAAGCGCTCCGCGCCGGAGCAGCGGCCGGGACGTTTGTCATTCTCGAAGGGACTTCATAACTCTGAGCGCGAAGCGCTCGAACACCAGGCCCACCGCTTCGACCAGGCGGCAGGCATTCACACGAATCCCTGCTGCCCCTCTTTTAGGGCGACACAGTGTGCGAAAGCGGGAAATAAAGCTTGCCGACGCATTACATTAAGATGCCTAACTAATTAACTGAATCTAAATCCATTCAAGTTTCTCCCCGACGACCTTGACGCCTACCACTCACACCCCACGACGCCAGAATCGCGGGCATCGCCATCAGCGAATCGATCAAACCATCACACTCCAGCGCCGCCGACCCCGCCGGCCCGGCATAGCCATAGCTTACGATGAATACCGGCAGACCGGCCGCTCGCGCGGCACTCACATCGACCGGCGAATCACCAACCAATACGCTGTGCTCAGGTTCCACGTCGAGCAGCCGGCACGCGTGCCACAGCGGTTCGGGATCGGGCTTCATTTTGTCGATAGAATCCCCGGCAACCAGCACATCGAGGTAGCGGGCGAGCCCCGTTGCGAGCAGCAGTGGCGCGGCGAGTTCCTTCGGCTTGTTGGTGACGCAGGCGAGCCGGTATCCACGCCGCTGCAACTCGCGGAGCCCACTCCCCACATCGGGAAAAACGCGGCCAAGGCGTCCATTGGTCTGCGCGTAGTGGCGATGGAACACATTCACCGCATGTTCGGCGTCGACGCGCCGAGCCAAGCCGGCTGCTTCCAGCGAGCGTCGAACCAGGTTGGGCACGCCCTTGCCAATAAAGCCGCTGACAGTCGCGAACGGCAAAGGCGCCGAACGGAACTCCTCGAGCATCTGGCTGACTGCTTCGACGATGTCCGGCGCGGTGTCGACCATCGTGCCGTCGAGATCGATCAGTACGGCTTTGGGTCGCATGCCTCTCACGAGAAGTTCCTGATGCATGCTCAGGCCGACTCGGTCAGCGCGTGGCGATGCCAATGACGCAAGGTGGCCAGATCGACCCAGCGAGCCTCTTCATTCGGGACCAACGAAGGGATCGGCGCGTGCGGCTCACCCAAGTCGGGCAGCACGGCCAACGCGCCGTCGAAGTCATCCTGCGACGTGTATGCGGTGGGTGTCACGATCGTAGGAACGCCGGCCGCGCGTGCCGCGCGCAGACCATTCGATGAGTCCTCGAAGGCAACGCAGTCCGAACCTTTGAGCCCGAGTTGCCGAAGCACGTCGAGGTAGACCTCGGGCGAGGGCTTCTTCTCGTGGGTCGTGCCGGCATCGCAGATTGCGGCGAAGCGGGTCCGCCACGCGGGTCCGAACGGTGTTTGCAGTAGTGCATCGAGGTTTGCGGGGGTCGTGGTCGTGGCGATCGCGACTGGAATGGCGGCAGCATGCGCCTCGGCAATCAGACGCGCAATGCCTGGCCGCAGCGGCAAACCGCCATTGCGCACGCGCGCTGCGTAATGGCGCGTCTTGATCGCATGCACGGCGTCGATCACGTCGCTCACGCGCGTGCCGTCCGCTTCTTCCAGATCGGCGACGTGCCAGTAATGCAGCAGGCGCTCCTTACCGCCCGCCACCTTCAAAAGGCGCGTGTAAAGGGGCTCGTCCCAGAACCAGTCGAGACCCGCTTCGGCGAATGCGGCATTGAAGGCCTGCAAATGAGCGGTCTCGGTATCGGCAAGCGTGCCGTCGACGTCGAAGATCAAGGCTTGCATGGTCCGGTGCTCCTGGTTTCATGCAGCCACGATAGCGGAGCCGGATGCCAATTTGAATTCAGAGATTCTTTGGACTTCGTTAAGGCATCCTTTATGTGATCGTGGCATGCGCCGCGCGGCGGCGCGAACGCAGGACAGCGCAAGGCAGCGCAAGTGCGGTGGTCTTCACTTCTTCGCCCGGGGATCGGTCACGAAGCCGATTTTCGTCAGCCCTCCGGCCTGTGCCGCCGACATCACGTCGGCGACGCGCTCGTAGGGCACTTTGCGGTCGGCCCGTAAATGCAGTTCGGGTTGAGGTTGCGCGCGAGCAGCCTCGGCGATCCTCGCGCGTAAAACATCGTCCGCCACGGCATGGCCGTCCCAGAGAATCGAGCCGTCCGCCTGCACGGCGACGTCGAGATGCGCGGGTTTGACATTGTCCGGCTGGCTGCTCGCTTGCGGAAGATCGATTTTCACCGCGTGCTGCATGGCCGGAATGGTGACGAGAAAGATGATCAGCAGCACCAGCATCACGTCGACAAGCGGCGTCATGTTGATTTCGCTCATCAGGCCGCTTTCGTCGTCGTCGGAGAACGGGGTCATTGCCATTTGAGCGCTCCATCGCGTGTGTCGTCGCTCGTGCCGTCATTCGCTCCGCCCGCCGCCAGGGGTGCACCGCGCGGCACGATTCGCATGTCAGGGCCGGTACTCGACGGCAGTTGCGAACCGGTTACGAAATACGCGTGCAGTCCATGCGCGAAACGCTTGAGTCTCGTCACGATCGACTTGTTCGCGCGCGTCAGGCCGTTATATCCCAGCACCGCCGGTATCGCCACGAACAGGCCGAAGGCCGTCATGATCAGCGACTCGCCGACCGGTCCGGCGACATGATCGATCGACGTCTGTCCCGTCTCGCCAATCAGGATCAACGCGTGATAAATGCCCCAGACGGTCCCGAACAGCCCCACGAAGGGCGCGGTGCTGCCGATCGACGCCAACACCGCGAGGCCGCTTTGCATGCGTGCAATGGCGTCGTCCATCGTGTCCTGCAGGCGGCGCGTAATCCAGTCGGATACGTCGATGCGGTCGTGCAGATGCGATTGCGTCTGCTGATGGTGGGCAGCGGCTTCCTCGCCGGCGAGAGCGAGCGCGAGAAGCGGATTGTCGCGGGGAGTCGACCCCGATGCGTGCGCGCCCAGGCTGCGCAATCCGTCTTCGAAACGATCGGCTTTCCAGAATTGTGCTTCGGCCTGGCGCGTCACGCGCTTGATCCGCATGATGGTCCATAGCTTGATGAGGATCACCGTCCACGACAGGACCGACATGATGAGCAGCGCGCTCAGAATGCAGCGCGTGATGATATCGCCGTTTTCCCAGACATTCGCGAGGCCATAGTGTTGCATGGTGTTTTCCTTTGATTCGGAGACAGGCTACTCGGCCAATCCGAAGATGAACGATTCCGAATAAGCGGCACGCACCGCTTCGCCGTTTTCCCGGTAGGGTTGGCACGCTCCCGCATGGATCGCAGCGAGCGCCGCGTCGTCGAGCCGGGGATAGCCACTGCTCTTTTGAACTTGAGCGGTTTCGATGTGGCCGCTCAGACCAACCACGAATCGGACGATCGCAGTGCCGCTTTCACCGCGGCGCTTCGATACCTCGGGATAGTCCGGCTTGGGAATAGCGCAGTCGACGTGCGACACGCTCCTTGGGGTACTCGATGCAGGCACGGTGCGCTCGGCAGCGGTTGCAGAAGCATTCGCCGCCGGTGCTGCGGGCGATGGCGCAGCGGCAATGGGCGCAGCCACCGGTGCAGGCGAGCGCGCGGAATCACCGGATGGCGACGGCACGCTCGGCGCCGGCGCTGCGCTCGCGCGCGGCGGCTTGGGATGAGGCTGCGGCAGGAGTTTGCTGCGTACTGCGGGGTGCGCGGCTTGCGGCGCGACAACAGCGGCGGCCGGAGCGGGCACGGCAGGCTGAACAGGCGCGACAGGTTCGACAGGTTCGACAGGTGCAAGGACTTGCGAGTCATCCCTCAACAGCATCGCGACGATGGGCGTCGCTTCGACCGTTCGCTCGACTGTCCTGTCTCGCGTCGCCAACACCCACCCAAGCAAGCCCGCATGAGCGGCGATGACGGCGCCCAGCGCCATGACGATACGACGCCGCGATGCCGTATCGATCGCGGTATATCCAGCCGTCGCCATTGCACGTTCGAGCATTGCGGTCGAGGCCTCGCATTGGCCACCTCCGCGCTCATTTTCCACCCCTACAGCGCGTTTTAGTACTGCCGCTGGTCTCAACGAGTCAATTCGGGAAAATCTCCCGCCCGATGTGCGTTGTCAAACGATCCTCCGATGAACTACTTTGCTTGAATGGCGCGAGCTTTCGCGGCGTGGCGATTTCACTACGGAGTACAACAATGCTGGAGACAAGCTTTCGTATCGCAACACCAGGACGGCCCCTCGCTTTCGCTGTCACCACCCTGGCCACCGCCGTCGCGGCGCTTGCGCTCGCCGCGAGTACCGCCTACGCGGCGGCCCCAATAGCCTACGTGACGAGCGAGAAGGCCGGTGTCGGCGTGATTGATCTGGACCAGATGACGTTGACGAAGACGTTTCCGGTCGGCGCCGACGGCCCGCGCGGCCTGAGTCTGAATGCGGATGGCACACGGCTTCTCGTGGCGAACAAGAATACCGGGGACCTGGCGGTGATCGACACGGCTTCGGGTCAGGTCGTCCAGCGTGTGAAGATCGGCAAGAACCCGGAATTTGTGCGCGTGCACAACGGGTACGCATACGTGACCTACGAGCCCGGCGAAGACGGCGGCCCACCCGCCGCCAAAGGCAAGCCAGGTGCTGATAGCCCGCCCGCCGCCAACGGCAAGCCGGGCGCCGACGACGATGACGCCAACAAGCCGCCCGCTGAAATCGCGATCGTCGATATGAAGACCTGGCGCGTGATTCGTTCGGTCACGAGCGGCCACGAAACCGAGGGGATCGAATTTTCGCGCGACGGCAACACCATGCTTGTGACCAACGAGGGCGACGATACGGTCTCGGTCTATCACGTCCGCACGGGCGCGCCGGTCCGAACCGTGAAGCTCGCGGCAGGCGGCCGGCCGCGCGGCATCCGCCTGTCACCCGACGGCAAGGACTATGTCGTCACGCTCGAATCGCTGAGCAAGTTCGTGGTGATAGACGCGCGCACATTCCAGGTCGTGAAGACCGTCGATACGAAGCTCGGCCCGTACGGCGTAGCGTTCGGACCGGATGGCAAGCGTCTTTTCTTCGCCGCGGCGCGCGACAAGACGGTGCAGGTGTTCGACGGGCACAGCTACGAACATGTCGCGGACGTGCCGGTGGGCCAGCGTTGCTGGCACTTCAGCTTCACGCCGGACGGCGCGAAACTGCTGGTGGCATGTGGCCGCTCCGATGCGGTTTATGTGCTCGATGCGCAGAATTATCAGCCGATCAAGCAGATCGGCGAACTGCCGTTGGCGTGGGGCATCGTCACGTATCCGCATAGCGACGGCTCGATCGAATCGCATTGAGCGCGTTGCCTGAGAGCCGATCGACGCGTCGGTCGGCTCACGCGCATTACGCGTTACTTCCACGCGTAGTGCAGCCCGACCCAGAAACCGCGCGGCGCGCCCGGCCCGACGAACTGCTCGTTGATCGGGTTGGCGCCGTCGAACGTATGGTTCGGGCCGTTGAAGAAGTTCTCGCCGAGCGCGCCGAAGCTCGCATAGCGTTTGTCCAGCAGGTTCGTGATGCTCGCGAAGACCTGAAGCTGTTTGGTCACCTGGTACGAGGTGTCCAGATCGATCAGCAGGTAGCCTGCGATCTTGCCGTTCACATCCTGGTTGTTCTCGTCGCCCTGCGCATAGACGCTGCCGCGCCAGGTCAGGTTCGTGCCGATGTTCCACTTCGCGGTGGCCGCGTAGTCGAGTTGCAGCTTGACGGTGTTCGCCGGGATACTGGGGATATGATCGCCCGACTTGACGGTGATGTTGCCGTTCTGATCCGCACTGGAATTGCTCGGACTGCTTTCTGTCCAGCTCGACCGGTAGGTCGCGTCGACGTAGCTGTAGCTGGCCGTAACGGCGAGCGGCCCGAGCTGGCTGTGTCCTGAGAGTTCGAGGCCTTGCCGGCGCGTGCGGCCGACATTCTGAAAGAAGCCCTGGTTGCTGGTGGCGCCATTGGTGCTGATGAACTCGATATCGTTGTCGAGTGTCGTGCTGTAGACGGCGGCGCTCCAGGTCGTCGCCTGGCCTATCCGTCCACGGGCGCCGATTTCAAAGGTCTTCGAGATCACCGGCTGGAGCGACGGATCCGACACGAAGTCGTTCGGCAGTGAGCAGGGCGCGGACGGATCCGCACAGGCCAGTTCGATGGCGGTCGGCGAACGCATGCCTTCGTTATAGGTGGCATAGGCCGTGAATGCGGAAGTCGGATTCCAGTTGATGCCGATCGCCGGATTGAAGCGGGAAAACGTATGGTGGCCGTCGAGTTGAGGCTGCGTGCCGCTCGAGTCGCCGATCGTGGCGTCTGCCCAGTTATAGCGTCCGGCGAGCGTCAGCGTCCATTGCTTCGTGAGCGACAAGGTATCCTGCAGATAGATGCCGTAGTTTCCGTTATGCGTTTTT
Organism: Paraburkholderia sp. BGA-UO-ETr-F21; assembly: GCF_059567925.1. Taxonomy (NCBI): domain Bacteria; kingdom Pseudomonadati; phylum Pseudomonadota; class Betaproteobacteria; order Burkholderiales; family Burkholderiaceae; genus Paraburkholderia; species Paraburkholderia sp. BGA-UO-ETr-F21. Next base: position 241,455 of record NZ_JCAQOY010000037.1, read on the forward strand.
GCGGCGGTTTCCTGCTCGAAATCGCCGATGCCGATGGTCGCGCGTGAAGCGGTGAACACCGCATTCTGGGAAGACTGGGTGTACCGGGAGTTGGCGATATCCGCGGACATACCCGCGACGAACTGATTCTCCATCCCGCCGAGCTTGCCGAGCAGCGTGAGTTGCAGGCTCGCGCCATAGCTGTCGGTCGAGACGATCGATCTTTCGTTGGTCGCCTGGGTCGTATCGACGTTGCCGTCGTCGTCCACCGCGCCGAAATTCGGATTGGTGTTGCTGCTGACGTTGTCGTTGCGGAAGTGCCGGTAATAGACGTTGCCGCTCAGCTCGACATGATCGTTGAAATAATGATCGCCCGACAGCGTCGCGTAGGCGGCGCTGTTCAGATTCTGGTCGGGATAGGTATAGGGCTGCTTTGGATTGCCGAGGAACGAGCGCGGAATGGTCTGCGTGCCGTGCAGATCGTTGTCCGCGCCGCCGCCCGAGAACGACAGCGTCGTATCAGCGTCGGTATAGCGCAGCTTGCCGAATGCCTGCCGCACGCGGCTGGCATTCTGCTCCGCCCAGCCGTTGTCGTTGGTCGCGTTGCCGGTCACGTAGTAATCGAGATTCTGACCGATGGTGCCGCCCTGTTCGATCTGGGCGGACTTGCGGCCCCAGGAGCCCACTTGCACCTCGGCCTCGCCGCCGGGGCTCGTCTTGCCGTTCTTCGTCGTGATCGCGATGGCGCCGCCCAGCGTGTTGAGACCGTAGGTCGGGTTCGAACCGGGAATCAGCTGGATCGTATCGATCGCCTGTTGCGGCAGCAGGTCCCAGTTGACCACGTCGCCGAACGGCTCGTTCACGCGCACGCCGTCGACGAACACGGAAAGGCCTTGCGGCGTGCCGAGCAAAGGCGACGCGGTGAAGCCGCGATAATTGACGTTGACCTGATACGAATTGCCTTGCGCGTCGGCGATATCGACACTCGGCAGGTTCTTCGCGAAGTAATCGGTGAGCGTGCTGCGGTGCTGTTGTTCGAGATCCGGTGCGTGAACGGTCTGCACATTGGCCGGCACTTGCGAGAGCGGCGTGCCGATACCGAGGAGTGGCGTGGTGCCGACGATGACGATCGGCGCGAGCTTCACCGTATCAGCCTCCGGATTCGCGCCGGCCGGCGCGGCGGCCGCCGCCGCCGCTGAGGGCGTAGCTGCTTCCGTCTGGGCCCACGCCGAAACGGACAAACTCGCGAGGGCGCCGCCGAAGCAGAGCGTGAGGCCGGCCCGCCGGCGCAAACGTGGCAAGTCCGGTAAGCGAGATGCGCGGTGCGCGCTGGATGGCGTGTTCATCGTTCTGTCTCCGGCCGGATCGACGCTATCTTCATGAGCGCCACCGCGTTGCGGCGTGCGTAGCGCTTTCTTTCTGTGTGTGCAAAGCTTCGCATACGCCGGCGCGCGAAACCCGGGAGCTTTTCCCGATATCGGGGGGAAGCGTTCCCAAACGCGCTGCGACACACCGCTGTGTGCAATCGGTCTGAGTAGAATGCAAACGTGACGAATGCAAACGTGATGGCAAGCGACCCCTCGAACCCTTCTTCAGTGCGCTCCGTACCACCGCATTCGGCGGTGTGGCGCGACCTTGCGTGGGTGTTTGCGCTGTCGGTGCTCGCCGCCGTGCTGAGCGCGAGGTTCGATTTCAGCGAGCACGCTTACCGCTGGACGCGGGGCCTCGAGCGCTTCCAGCTCGACGAATTGCCGGGCACGCTGTGCGTGCTCTCTATCGGCCTCGCGTGGTTTGCATGGCGCCGTTACCGCGACGCGCGCCGCGAACTGAGCCGGCGCTGCGCACTGGAAGAGCAGGCTGAGCGCCTGCTCGCCGACAACCGGCGTCTCGCCAATCAGGCGCTGCAAGCAGAGGAACTGGAGCGCCGCCATCTGGCGCGCGAGCTGCACGATGAGCTAGGCCAGTACCTCAACGCAATCTCGCTCGACGCCGCGCGCATCCGCGATCTGTCCAGCACACGCGAGCCGGAGATACATCGCGTCGCGCTCGGCCTCATGCAGAGCGCGACCCACGTCTATCGGCAGATTGGCGGCATGATCCGGCGACTGCGGCCGATCGGCCTGGATGAGTTTGGTTTGCCGAGCGCGCTGGAGCATTGCGTCGACGGCTGGCGGGAGCGTCTGCCGGACGCGTCGTTCTCGCTGACGATCGAAGGGGACTTTGCCGGTCTGAGCGATGCGCTGACCATCACGCTTTACCGGCTCGTGCAGGAAGGGCTGACCAATGTGTCGAAGTTTGCCCGCACGGCACGTGTGGAAGTTTTCATGGTGCGTGCCCCGCGCGAGTCGCACGAAGGGCATGACGCCGGGCTCATCGATGAGATCGTCGTCACCATGGCCGACGACGGCCCCGGCGTCGACCTCGACAAGCCGCGCGGCGGGCTCGGCCTGATCGGCATGCGTGAGCGGGTCGAGGCGCTAGGCGGCGAGTTTCACGTGGCGAGCAAGCCGGAAGGCGGTTTCCTGTTCTGCGCGCGGGTGCCCGCTCACGCAGGGCTTGCCGAACCGGTGAACTGAAGCCCGAGGCGGCTTGCCATCTGGGCGAGCTGCACGCCGTTGTCGGCGCCGAATTTCTGCCGGATCACGGACTGATGATTGGCCACGGTCTTCTGGCTCAACCCCAGCTTCTCGGCAATGCTCGGCAGCGTATAACCTTGCACGAGCAGTCGCAGCACTTCGAACTCACGCGCCGACAACTGCCGTCCTGGCGGACCTTCGCTGAACGCGTTGCGCAGCGCGAGCGCCTGCGAGATATCCGGGCTCAGATAACCGGCGCGCCGGGCGATGGTGCGCACCGCCTCCACCAGCACGTCGGGCGCGCTGGCCTTGGTCACGTAACCGAGGGCGCCCGCATCGAGCGCGCGGCGCACGAAAATCGCGTCCTCATGCACGCTGAAGATCAGCACGCGAGCGTCCGGCTCGCGCGCAAGCATACGGCGCATCGCTTCAATGCCGCTCGCGCCCGGCAACGACACGTCCATTACCACCACATCCGGGCGCAGCGCGCAGAAACGCTGATAGGCCTGACTGGCGTCGGCGGCCTCGCCGCACACATGCACGTCGGCATTCTGTTCGAGCAGACGCCGGTAGCCCTCGCGCACCACCGCGTGATCGTCGACGAGCAAGACGGAAATGTCTCCCGCTGTCATGGTCAGCCTCCTGTGCCGCCGCGTTCGCCGGTCTTCCCGCATGCCGCAACGGACGCCAGCTTGCGCGAGTTGGCGTCGTTGCGAAACAGGATCGGCTGCTCGCGCGGTTCAACTGCGGCGGCCGCGCGCCGCGCTACGTTCACCACCTTCAAGACCGTGTCATGCGACGGCGACTTGTCGCAGACGGGGTCGGCATTGGCCGCATCGCCGGTGAGTAGATACGCCTGGCAACGACAGCCGCCGAGGTCGCGTTCCTTTTCGTCGCAACTGCGGCACGGCTCTTTCATCCACGCGATGCCGCGAAAGCGGTTGAAGGCGTCGCTCTCGTACCAGATTTCGCGCAGCGGCGTGTCTTTGACATTCGGCAGCACGAGTCCGGGCAGACTGCGTGCGGCGTGGCAGGGCAGCGCCGCGCCGTCCGGCGCGACGCCGAGAAACACCGCGCCCCAGCCGTTCATGCAGCGCTTCGGGCGTCGTTCGAAATAGTCCGGCACGACGAAGAAAATCTTGCAGCGCTCGCCCTGCGTGCGGCGGTAGCGTTCGACTACCGCTTCGGCTTCGTCGAGCTGTTCCTGAGTCGGCATCAACTGCGCTTCGTTCTGATGCGCCCAGCCGTAGTACTGTGTGTTGGCGAGCTCCAGGTATTCGGCGCCCATCGCGAGCGCCATCTCGATGATCTTGTCGACGTGCGGCAGGTTATATCGATGCAGCACGCAGTTGAGCACCATCGGAAAGCCGTGCCGTTTGATCGATGCGGCGACGCGCTGTTTCAGATCGAAGGTGCGGGTGCTGCTCAGGAAGTCGTTCAGTTCCTGCGTCGAATCCTGGAAAGACAACTGGATGTGGTCGAGGCCGGCCGCTTTCAGGTCGCCGAGCCGCTTATCGGTGAGACCGACGCCGGAGGTGATCAGATTCGTATAAAAGCCGAGCTTGCGCGCCTCGGCGACCAGCACTTCGAGATCATCCCGCACCAGCGGCTCGCCGCCTGAAAACCCCAGTTGCGCGGCGCCGAGCGCGCGTGCCTCGCGCAGCACGCCGATCCATTGTTCGGTGCTCAACTCGCGGCTGTGATCCGTATAGTCGACCGGGTTGTAGCAGAACGCGCAGTGCAGCGGGCAGCGGTAAGTCAGTTCCGCGAGCAGCCAGAGCGGCGGCGCCACACCGTCCGGCGTTGCTTGAGGTTGCGCCGCGGCTGCAGGTTGTGAGAGATCGGTCATCGCGCTACTCCAGCCAGCCGCGCAACTGCGCGTCGGCAACGAACGCCCGCACGTCCGGACCCAGTCCGGTCGTATTGAACGCCTGCTCCAGGTCGGCGATCAGAGCGTTCATATCGCGCGTGCCGTCGCAACGTTTGAGAATTTCCGCCGCGCTCTGATTGAGCTTCACCATCCCTTCCGGGTAGAGCAGAACGTGCGCGTTCTGAGCGGGCTCCCATTGCAGACGAAAGAGCTTGTTGATGGTCGGACGATCGGCGGTTTGCATGGCGCCGCCGGCGCGTGGCAGGTCGTTCATTGCGGAAAGGCCTTTTCGATCGAATCCAGCATGGTCCACAGGATATCGAGCTTGAATTGCAGGATCTCCAGCGCGCGTTCCTGTTGTTCGCGCCGTGTGAAATGATCGAGCGTGACCGCGAGCCCGTGCTCCACGTCGCGTTGCGCGAGCGAGATGCGCGAGCGGAAATACGCGAGGCCAGAAGACTCGATCCACGGATAGTGTTCCGGCCAGGTCGCGAGCCGGTCGCGATGAACCTGCGGCGCGAACATTTCCGTGAGCGACGAGCAGACCGATTCCTGCCACGGCGCGCGGCGCGCGAAATTGACATAGGCGTCCACGGCGAAGCGCACGCCGGGCGTCACCCGTTTCAGCGACCACAGGTCGTCGCGCGAGAGGCCGACCGCGTCGCCCAGGCGCGCCCATGTTTCGATGCCGCCTTCCTGATCGCCATAGCCGTCGTGGTCGAGAATGCGCAACACCCAGCGGCGGCGTGTCTCGCGATCGGGGCAATTCGACAACACGGCCGCATCCTTGAGCGGAATATTGATCTGATAATAGAAGCGGTTTGCGACCCAGCCGCGTATCTGCTCGCGGGAGCAGCCACCGCTATTCATCTTCACATTGAACGGATGATGGATATGGTAAGCGGTGCCTTTCGCCCGCAACTGTGCTTCGAATTCTTCGCGGGTCCAGGCGGGACTGTCGCCGCGTCCGTTCGTCTGCGTGTCGTGCGGCGGCGCCGTGCCCAAGGTGTCTTTCGCGTTCATGCCGTCTCCGTTTTCTGCTTCATGGCTATGCTTTTGAATTGACGCTTCATAACCTGACTTCTGCAGTCATGCTTAACGTCATATTTCGAACGTCATTCCGTCGTACGCTACCTCGATGCCGTGTTCGGTCAGCGTGCGCCGTTCTGGCCCATCCTCGACGAGAATCGGATTGGTGTTGTTGATGTGAATCAGCACCTTGCGGACATTGTGCGCGTCGAGCGAATCCAGTACCTCGATCATGCCGCCCGGCCCCGACTGCTGCAGATGGCCCATATCGGCAGCAGTCTTCTTCGAGAGACCCAGGCGGATCATTTCGTCGCCGGTCCACACCGTGCCGTCGACTAGCAGCAGGTCAGCCTCCCGCATCGCGGCGAGCACGTGCGCTTCGATCGCGCCGAGTCCGGGCGCGTAGAACACGCGCTTGCCGGTCTGCCGGTTCGTGATGACGAGCCCGATATTGTCGCCGCGCTCGGGTGCGTTGCGATGCGGCGAATAGGGCGGCGCCTTGCTCGACAGCGGCAGCGCGTCGATCTGTACGCCGTTCAGTGCGTCCACGGCGAGCGGCGCGCCGTCGAGTGCGATACGGCGATGTTCGACGCCGCAATAGTGCGAGAGGATCGGTGCGACCGGAAAACCGCTGCACAGGTCCTGCCAAACGGCATCGGTTGCGTAGAGCGGCAGTGGCGTGTCGCGCTCGCGCAGCATCAGCAGGCCGGTGACGTGGTCGATCTGCGCGTCGATGACGAGCACTGCGGCAATGCCGCTATCGCGCACGCGGCGGGCCGGCTGCAATTCCGGATTGGCGGCGATCTGCGCGAGCAGATCGGGCGACGCGTTGACGAGCAGCCAGTCCTCGCCATTCGCACTGACTGCGATCGACGATTGCGTGCGGCGCGTCGCCTTCAGCGTGCCGCGCCGCACGCCGTCGCAATTGTGGCAATTGCAATTCCATTGCGGGAAACCGCCGCCCGCCGACGAGCCGAGTACCTTGATTTTCATGCCGCGCGGCGCAGAACGCGCCCCTCGTGAGCGGTTGGAAGGAACATCGTTGCGAGTGCGTGGGCAACACGTTCGTGCAGTCTTGGGTCGATCGCGAGATGGCCCGCGCGCACGCATTCGACGTGGGCCGCGGGAACGGCACGCACGAGACGTCGCAGATTGCCCGGTGGGCAGACTGGATCGCGTGAGCCATGCACCGCGGCGAGCGGCACGCCGGCCGCGGCAGCGTGGCGCGCCAGCGCGAGCAGACGGGTTTCGCCAAGCCAGCAGCGATGCATCAGGTAGTGAGCCTGAATGCGGTATTTGCCGACCAGCTTGCGTACGTCTCGACGCGAAGTTCTTGCGGGCGAGTGTGCGCGGCGCGAGTCGGCGCTGGCGAGCACGGCATTTTCATAGCCGCGCCATGCGAGCGCGATTGCATGTTGCGTCGTGTCGTTTGCGTCGCCACCCCGTTGCAAGCGCTCATGGCAGCGGGCCAGCAACGCGGCGGGCCGGTCGCAATGCGCGGCCGCACAGAGCTGCGTCCATGCCCGTGGTGCGTGTTTGCGCGCCGTGACGAAGAGTCCGCGGACCTCGCGCAACGAAGTGAGAAACAGCCCACGCATCACCACGCCCGTCACCGAGTGCGGATGCCGGCCGGCGTAAGCGAGCGCGAGCGCGGCGCCCCACGAGCCGCCGAGTACGCCCCAACGTTGCACGCCCAGGCGAACGCGGATCGCTTCAATGTCTTCGATCAGCCTATCCGTGCGGTTATGGCGCACGCTGCCGTGCGGCGTCGAGGCGCCCGTGCCGCGCTGGTCGATCAGCACGACCCTGAAGCGCGTCAGATCGAAAAGCCGCAGCGCGCCTGGCTGGCTGCCGCTGCCTGGACCACCGTGCAACACGACCACTGGCACGCCGTCAACTGCGCCCGCCACCGTGAACGACACACGATGCCCGTCGCGCGTACGCAGCGTATCGACCTTCAGCGGTGCAGGTGCCGACGCCTGCCGTGAAGCGCGCCGCATCATGGCAACATCCTCGCGAGCAGATTGTCGCGATCGATCAACTGATGCTTGAGCGCACCCGCCACATGCAGCACGATCAATACGATCAGCGCATAGCCGATCGCCTGGTGAAGCCCGAAGAAAAGTTCGCGCAAGCTCGCGTCATCCCAGCCCCACTTTGGCAGCGCAATGCCCCAGAAGCGCGTCCCATAACGGTTGAACGACGAACCGAGATAGCCGCACACCGGCATCGCGACCATGGCTACATATAAAAGGCCCTGCGTAGTGCGCGCGGCGGCGCGTTGCCACGGTCGCATCGGCGGCAAGGGCGGCCCTTTGAAGGCCGCACGCGCCATGATGCGCAGAAGCACCAGCAGGAAAACCGTCAGTCCGACCGACTTGTGAAGGTTGAGCAGCGTCGCCTTGAGAGGCAGCCCCTTCGGCAGTCCGACCATATACAGTCCAAGCGCGAGCAGGCCGATAATGCCGACGGCAATCAGCCAGTGCAACGCGATCATCGCGCCGGCATAGCGCGGTGCGGGTGCGTCGGCACCCGCAGATAGGTGGGGAGAATGCGCCATCGTCATGCCTGTCTCCTTCGTTATCCGGTGTTTCTGCCGAACACCGTTTGCCTGGCCGCTTTGCGGGCCGACCGGTTTCGGCGGCTAGCTCACGACCAGTATTTCGCCGCGTCCGTCGACTGCGAGATCACCCGTATGGCGCGTCGGCAAGCTCGCCGTGCGCCACTGCGAGAAGGGCGCGATTTCATCGGCGAGACTTCGCACGAGGAGCGCCCAGAACACGTCGAAACCGCGACCGCCGCCGGTAAACGTCGGCGGCAAGCGCGTGGGCCGCTGGGCAAGCACGAGCGTGCCGCGTCTCATACCATACGCATAATGCGCGCCCAGTTGCCCGGCGATACCAATGGTGCCGGCCACGAGCCGCGACGCGGCAAAATCGCCCGCATTGCCGCCGACCAGCACGAGGCCGCGGCGCATGCGATCAGCAAGCCGTGCGCCCGCGTTGCCATGAATCGTCAGCGTGCCGCCTGTCATGCCTTCCATGTCGCCGGCGAGTGCGCCGGCGGCAAAATCGCCGCTATGGCCGGTCACGGTGAGGCGGCCGCCGCGCATTTCACATGCGGTGAAATGACCGGCGTCGCCGTGAATCTGCAACGTGCCGCCCGCCATCTGGAAACCGCTAAAGTCGCCGGTCGAACCGTGCACGACGATATGCCCGTCCGCCATCCGCGCACCGATACGGTCGAGCCAGGGTGCCGCGTTCTCGATCACCAGCATGGCGCCAGCGTGAGGCGCCGCGGGTTCAGTGGCGGCCTCATGGCGCGACACCTCGAATATATCGCCCACGATACACCTGTCATTGCCCGCGGGCAGGGCGAGGCGCTCGATCTGCGCCACGCTCATCGCCGCGAGCGATGCCGGCTGCAGCGCGGAAGCGTCGACGCGGAAACCCGGGGCCGTTTTCACGCGCAGCGTGGTGTGTTGACTCATGCGCGGCTCCCGTCGAGGCCTGCGGCAAGGCTGTGGAGGTGAAAGTGGTAAGGCCCCAGCTTGCCGCCGTAGTTGCCCGCCGAAATCCGCAGCAGGCCTGCCGCCCGCCCGAGTCCGGTGGCGGCGGCGATCCCCGCCCTCATCGCGGCGCCGACATCCGCATCCGTGAGCCCGTCGATCACGATTTCGAGCACGCAGCCGACTTCCGCGCTCAGTTCGCTACGCGGCGAGAGACCCGTGAGGGTGGGACAGAACGCGTCGTTGGTGGAGGCGCTCGCGCCTTTGTATTTGGAGCCGACCTTCGAACCCGAGCGCACCACGCCGCCCGGGAACGGCATGATCACATTCGGCAGCTTGCGCATGGCGGCGACCGCCGCTTCCGAGGCGGCGAGCGCGGCGTCGATATCGCGCGCGAGCAGGATCAGGTTGCCGCCGCCCACGGCCTTGACGGTCAGCGCGGTGTCTTCGCAGACGAACTCGCCGTCCATGACCGGCACGCGCCAGTAACGCGTGTCGCCGAGCATCTTCGAGATTTGCCAGCCGTCGCCGAAAAAACGCAGCCCGCTGCCGAGCGACGCGCGATCGGACAGCGGCGCGCGGCTCGTGTCAGGATCGATGCCGCCATACACGGCGGTGGTCGGACACGTGAGCACGCATTGTCCGACGCGCCGCTCGATCTGTTTGGCCAATTCCTTCGACGACACCGCGAACAGCAGCACCGTCACACCCGGCCGGCCATCAGGCGTTTCCGCGGGCGGCAGCATGCGCTCGACGCCGGCCTCGCAGCCGCAGCCGATCACCGAGGTTGCGAATCCCGTCAGCGAGTGGGCGGCATGCATCGCCCACGCCGGCGTATGGGCGGTGATGACGAGCCGGGTCGCCTTCATCGGAAAAGCTTCCGCGAAGGTGGCGTCGATCGTGGTGCCGTTGATCTGCAGGGTCGCCGGTTCGCTCATTGTGTGCGCTTCACTTTGTGCTCAGCCGTTCGCGAGACATTCGACCGGCAGCAATCTGCCGCCGCGGCAGCAATTGCAGATCTCGTCGTCGCTGATGGCCGCATGCGCGAAGTTGCTCGCGAGATTAGCGTCGCTGTAGGCGCGCAGCGTCTTCTCGATGCCGCGATCGAATTCGGGCGAGACGAAATGGATGCCGCCCGTGGGCGTGGCGACGAGCGTGCCGTCGCGCGCGACCAGTTCGCCGTCCTTGAACACATAAGCGGGCGACGTAAACATCCGCTCGCGGTCCGCGACATCGCGATAGACGGCAATATCCGCCGCGGCGCCTACGCCCAGATGGCCCCGGTCGCGCAGTCCGAGCAGGCGAGCCGGACCGGCGCGCGTGATGATGGCGATCTCGTACAGCGAGAACTCGCGTTGCAACTGCGGCAACGCGCTCGCCACTTGCGCGTCGGCATTGAGCTTCGCGAGCTGCTCGTCGCGAAACGATTTGTCCATCAGCAGACGGATCAGATGCGGATAGCTCGTAAACGGGCCGCCGTTCGGATGATCGGTCGTCATCGCGACACCCCACGGGTCGTCGACCAGCAAAAAGATTTCGAGCCCGATGATCCACTGCAATGCATTCACATAGCTCTGCTCGCGATAGCGGAACGGCACCACGCCACAGCCCGCGTCGCATTCGATATCGCCGACCACCCATTTGTGCGGCCGCGCGAGCGGCGTGTTGCGGAACTGCATCATGGTGTCACCGGAGGCCGTGACGGTCTGTCCGAAGATGATCTGGCCGACGTCGATCGACACGTTCGGCCGCGCGTTCACCGCTTCCGCGATCTGCCGCGCGCCCGACGAAAATTTTTGCGGACCCTCGGTGCCATAGCTATGAAACTGGATATGCGTGAGATGGATCGGCAGCCCGTCGGCGGCATCCATGGTGGCGATCGTCGAGTCGATATTGCCGGGCACGCCGAGATTGCTCGCGTGCACATGCAGCGGATGCGGCACGCGCAGTTCGGTCAACGCGCGCGACAACGTGTGCAGCACATCGCGCGGCGTGATGCCGTAGTGCACGTGCGGCTCGTCGACGTTGAGCGAGCGCTGGTTGAATTTGAATGCGGAGATGCCGCCCGGATTGACGACCTTCACGCCGAGCGCCTTGCTCGAGTGAATCGTCCAGCCGATGTAGTCGCGCAGACGCTCGAAGTCATTGCGTGCAGCGAGCATCTGCAGGAACAGTTCGTCGTTGCCGAGCATCACATACGCGCCGTGGTCGATGATCGGCGTATCGCCCATTTCGAGGTGCGTGTGGCGTGCGTTGGACGGCATCATGGCCGGTTCGAACGCGGCCGTGTAGCCCATCTCGGCGTAGCGGTAGCCGGTCGCGAGCGTGCCGGGCGTGCACACGCCGCACGACGGCAGCCGCAGGTAGCTGCCGTTCGCGTCCTGTACCGCTTCGTAGGCGGCGTCCCGCACAGGATCGTCGCGATGATCCTCGGGTAGCAGCAGGCGCGAAAGATTGGTCTTGCCGCCGCCGATATGCGAGTGCATGTCGATACCGCCTGCCATCACGATCATGCCGGTGGCATCGTATTCATGATCGGCCGGCGTGGTGGCGGGCAGGTCGACAACGCGGCCGTCGCGGAACGTCAGATCGCGGCGCTCGCCGTCGACGCCGTTCGCCGGGTCGTAGATCGTGCCGCCTTTGAGCCGGACGAGACTCATGACTGCACCTGTGCGGCGGGCTCGGCGGCGAGTCGCGCGGCCAGTTGCGAGACGATCGCCGCCACCGAGGGCAGCGCCGCGCCTCGCGCAGGAGCAAGCGGCATGACGACCGAGCCGTCGACACGAAACAGATGGCCGCCGCTATCGATGCCTGGCGTCGCGACCGGAATGAAGACAGTGGCGCCGCCGCGCGCTTTGGCGGCGCCGGCTAGAGCGGGATGGCCGAGCACGATCGCCGGCACGTTCTCCTCGAGCGCTTGCGGCCATGCCGGCGGCGCGAAGCTGGCGACCCACAGCAGGGCATCGATTTCGCCCTCGGCGAGCAGTCTGGCCGTGCGATAGCGATACGGATCGTAGTCGAGCGGCGCCGCGCCGGCGATGCGTGCGGGCGTCGAGACACGCGTGCGGAGCGGCAGACCCGAGAGCCAGGTCACGGTCTGGTTGACGGTCAATGCGCCGTCGTCGCCGCCGAGCGCGAGACAGCCGGCGCGTACCGTGCGGTTTGCCGCTTTGACGATTCGGTTCAAGGCTTCGATCAGCAATGCGGCGTGCGGGCCGGGCAGTGCGGCAGGCTCGTAGACGAGCACGGTGTAGTGCGCGGCGGCGATGCGCGCCTGCAGCGTGGCCAGTGCTCGTGCCGCACCGGTGCCGTCGTCTTGCAACGTGCCGGCTTCACGGCCTTCGGCTAACGCGGACCAGAGCGCGAGCGTATCGAAAGGATCGGCGTGCGGCAGGAGCGCTTCGATGCGCGTATTCGCCAGGCCGCTCGCAGCCGGGTCGGGCGTGCAACCGACGAACACCAGCTCGCGTTGCTGTGGCGTGCCTTCCAGCGTACGCGCGAAAAAGCGCGGATAACGCTGCGACGGCTGACAGCCGAAAAACACCAGCAGGTCCGCACGCGAACGCACTTCGGAAAGCGTCGTGAAAAACGAGCCGCGATCCTGCAATGACAGCGTGGCCGCGCTCATTGCATCGCCATGCAGATGGTCGAGGATCGCGCCGCAGCCGGCGGCGAGCGTGTACAGCGCGCGGGTGCCCGCAACGTCCGTGGTCAGCGCACCGAACAACGGGCGGCGTGCCGACGACAGGATCCGCGCCGCGCTCGCCACTGCGGTATCGAGATCCGCGTCGTGTCCGTCGACGCTGTTGCGGCATGCTGCGTCCGCATTGCCGTAACACGCAAGCGCTTGCGCGAGCCGCGGGCATTCCGTATCCGGCACGGCGAGCGTGGCGTCTTCGCGCGACTCGACGACGAGGTCGTCGCACAGCAGTGGGCAGAACGGGCAGGTCCAATCGCGCGTCGCCGTCGAGGCGGGCACGTTGGCCGCGGCCGACGGGCTCGGGGACGATGGATCATTGGGCGAGAGGTGCATGGCCGCATTTTTAGCAAGCTCCATGCCGATCTGAATACAAGCCGGTGGCGTGGGTGTGCGACGCGTCGCGCGTGGCTTATGTGGCCCTGCGCTTAAAGCAATCGATACGGTCGCGGTTTTCGCCGCATTGCGCAGTCGTGGCGCTGATTCGGCGACGCGCCTGCCGGCTGCGCCGCACAGGTTGTGTGTCAACCTGGAGCAGAGTGTCACGAACTGCCACAACAGCTTGCCGTTCGTTTACATGCACACCCTCTCCGCCGATTGGCATGGAATTTGTATGGCTCGCTTAGGTGGACTCGGTGAGTGGCATGCCGATCCGGCGATCATGCAGCGCGGACGCCACGAGCCACGCAGAAGCGCCAGTGCGGGCTGCTGCCGCCATATCGTCGCGATCACGAATGCCGCCTGCTCCGATCACGGCGGTTTGCGCGGGTGCAGCGGCACGAATGCGTTCGACGGTGGCGAGATCGGGGCCGTCGTAGCTGCCCACCTGATCGAGTGTCATCGCGATCACTCTTCGAGGCCACCATGCGGCGGTGCGTTCGAATGCGGTAGCGGTGAGCAGTTGGCCGGCGCGATGGTCGAGCGAAAGGATCGGCGAGAGTCCGGCAGCGTCGGCGGCGCAGAGCGCGTCGAGGTCGTGGAGCGACTCGGTGCCGAAGACAGGTACGAGAGTCGCAAGATCGTGCGCAGGAGGTGGATTGCCGATGTGGCTGTTGCGCTTGCCGGTGGCTTCGATGCGTTCGAACAGCGTATGCATCGACGAGTAGTCGGCATAGCCCGCGTCGAGCCAGATGTCAGTGCCGGGCAGGGCGGCACGCAATGCAGCGAGCGTCTCGACATGAGCGCCTTGCTGAAGGATCGCGCCGAGGTCGGCGATATAGAGCGTTCGTGCGCCGCTTGCGGCAAGCAGCGCACGAGCGATGTGAAGCGGCTCGCTGGTGGCGGCGAGCGACGAGCGGATCGGCCGATAGGCCGTGCGTTCGCCGCGCACCGCGCGCACCACGTGGCCGTCGAGCAGATCGAGAACCGGTATCACCTGCATAGGGGCGCGTTCCTTTGACCAAGATCTTTGTCTTCGAGTATCTCACCGGCGGCGGTATCGACCCGGCGCATGCCGGCGCGGCGAGTCTTGCCGACCTGAGCGCGCTGATCGTCGAAGGCCGGGTGATGCGCGACGCGCTCGTGAACGACTTGCGCGAACTCGACGGTGTGCGAGTAAGCTTCGCGAGTTCGCGCTTCGAAACCGTCGACCCGGCGCTCGCTCATTGTAGGGCCGCGCAAGGGGAGTCGATGACGGCTTTCGTCGCACGGGTGGCGCGTGAACACGATTACGCGTGGATCATCGCGCCGGAATGCGATGGGCTGCTGCTGCGTCTGTACGATGCGGTGGGCGCGGCGCGCTGGCTCGGCTGCGCGAAAGAAGCGATCCGCGTGGCGTCGAGCAAGAGCGCGACGGCGGCGTGCCTCGCGGCGCATGGCATCGCCACCACGCCTGCTATCGAACCCGGACAGATCGAACCGGCACAGGCCGATGAGCGGCGCGGCGAGCGTTGGGTCGTGAAACCCGACGACGGCGCGGGCGGTCTCGATACCTTCGTGTTCGACAATTTCGTCGACGCCTGCGCCGAATACGAAGCCCGCGCGGCCGCCGCACGCAACCCCGTACTGCAGGCATGGGTCGAAGGCGAACCGCTCAGCCTTTCGCTTGTCTGCCGCGCCGAGGGCGTGGAACTCGTGAGCATCAACCGTCAGCAAATCAGCTTGAGCGCAGGCGACGCGGGGCAGCAACCGCGCATAGTCGAATTCGACGGCGTGACGGTCAACCAGATCGATCCGGCCGGCGACCAGGGCCGCATGCTCGACGTGCTCGCGCAACGCGTCGCGAAGGCGATGCCGGGCTTGCGCGGCTTTGTCGGCATCGACGTGGTGTGGCATCCGCAGCGCGGGCCGGTTGTGATCGAGGTCAATCCGCGGCTGACCGTCGCGTATGCCGGCCTTTCCGAGGCGCTGGGCGGCAATCTCGCACGCACGCTGCTCGCCGCGCACGGGGTGCGCATCGAACGATCCGGTCCGGCGGCGCGCAACCATGGCGCGCCGTGTGCCTGCGGAGCCCAGCCATGAGTGCCGCGCATGTCAACGTTAAGCATGCAACCCCCGCGACGGAACAACGCGCGCCAATATTCGGCTGGGATGTCGGTGGCGCGCACGTCAAGGTTTCGCTGACCGATGGCCACGGCGCCGTGCTCGACATCGCGCAATGGGCGTGTCCGCTGTGGCAGGGGCTCGACCATCTCGAGCGAACCATCGACCTCGTCTTCGAACGCTGGCCCGCCGCGCAGACAGCGGCCGCGCAACACGCGGTGACAATGACCGGCGAGATGGTCGACCTGTTCGAGGACCGCGCGCAAGGCGTGCGGGCGATCGCCGCCGCGCTGGCGCAGCGGCTCGGGCCGCGGCTGCGCTTCTACGCCGGCGACGCCGGCTGGCTTACGCCGCAGACCTGCGCGGCCGGCTGGCGCAGCGTCGCCTCGGCGAACTGGCTCGCGACCGCGCGCTGGGTGGCGGCACGCGTATCCGACGCGCTGCTCGTCGACATCGGCAGCACCACCACCGACATCATTCCGCTCGCGGGCGGCTGTGTCGTCGCGCGTGCCGCGACCGATGCCGGGCGGCTCGCCACGGGCGAACTCGTGTACCAGGGCGTGGTGCGCACGCCGTTGTGCGGTGTCGCGCAGCGCATCGAATTCGCCGGGGCGGCCGTCAACGTGATGAACGAATGGTTTGCGACCACGGCGGACGTCTACCGGCTCACGGGTGAACTGGCGCCGCAGTACGACCTGTACCCGAGCGCCGACCAGGGACCGAAGACGCAGAGCGCAAGCCGCACACGGCTCGCGCGGATGATCGGCCGGGATGCCCATGAAGCGGACCCGGCCGAATGGCGCAGGTTCGCGCTCCGCTGGCGCGAGCTGCAGATGCGCGAAATCGGCGTGAATCTGGCGCGCGTCACGGCGGCGCACCCTGAACTCGCCGCCGCGCCGCTGGTGGGCGCCGGCTGCGGACGTTTTCTCGCGGCTGCGCTGGCGCGCGAAGAGGCGCGTGGCTACATCGATTTCGGCGCGCTGGCGGCGGTGCCGGAGAGCCGCCTGGACTGGGCCGCGACGTGCGCGCCGAGTGTGGCGGTGGCATTGCTGGCGGCGTTGCAGCAGAGCGAAGCCATCGACGGAAACCGCAGCGCGGCGCCGCGGGCGGCGTGAGGCGAACGACTTGAGGCGAACGACTCGGCGTGGCGCAGGTTTGCCGCGCGAGGCGGAAAAGCCGCTGCCAGACGCGGCGCAACAGGCAGACGTGTCACGCAATTGAGCAAACAGCAGGCAAATGCAGTCAATCGGAAGCGAGGACAACGGTCATGTGGGTGGTCAAGATCGGGGGCAGCCTGAGTCACGAGCCGACGCTGCGCCACTGGCTCACCGAGCTCTGTGAAGTGGGGGGCGGGCGCGTGGTCATCGTGCCCGGTGGCGGCGATTTCGCGGACAAGGTGCGGCAATACCAGAGCGAGTGGCGCTTCGACGATCTCGCCGCCCATAACATGTGTCTGCTCGCCATGACGCAATACGCGATTCTCATGCAAGGGGTGTTGCCTGAACTCGTGCTCGCTTCGAGCGAGGCGAAGATCCGCCGCGCGCTGCGCGACGGCCATGTCGCCGTATGGGTGCCGACCGCGCTGATGCGCGACACGCCGGACGCGATGAGCAATTGGGACACCACCTCGGACAGCCTCGCCGCATGGCTCTCGACGATGCTCAACGCCGAGCGGCTGATCGTGGTGAAGTCATGCCCGATCTCCGAGGGCGAGCGGCTCGAGACGCTGGCCGCGAGCGGCGTGGTCGACCGGTGTTTCGTCGACTATGTGAACGAAGCCAACTACGTGGTCGAACTGCTCAACAAGGACAATGTCGCGTTGATGCGCGACCGGCTGCTGAATACGCCGGTGAGCTAGCGCCCGGCCGCGTTGCGTGTCGCCGTCCGTGCGGCGAGATGCGACGAAATGCGACGACTTGCAACGACTTGCAACGACATGCGCAAGCGGCAAGCGCGCCTTAGAAATGGGCCACGCCCGCGGCGCTCGCATCCGCTGCGGCAACGGCGCCGCTTACCTCGCCCGCAGGACGATGCAGCGCGGCGGCCCATTGCGCGACGCGTTGCGGATCGAGCCGCGAGCGCCGTCCATCGACACAGAGCGCCGTGCGAAAACCCGCCACATCCGGCGCGAGCGCACGAATCTGGTCGTACTGCGCCCAGCCGAGCGAACCGGCAATGCCGCTCATGGCGCCGCGCTCGCGCGTGATCCGCAGCCACTGCGCGAGGGCGTCGCTATCCACATGGTCGAACAGCGTGCTGCCGTCTTTGCCGGACGTGTCGAACATCACGCCCACGAAGCCGAGCGTGGCCGCGTAAGCGACCAGCTCGCCGTCCATGCCGCCGTCGCACAGCAGCACGGGCACGACCGCCGCCGGCAGGCTGGCCAGTTGATCGAGGCAGCGCCGCGCTGCCGGCCCGGGCGTCACGCCCACTTTCACATAATCGACGCCCGCGCCGCTGACTTCGATGACGCGTGTGGCGATCTCGCCCAGCGCTTCCGCCGGCACGTCGCCAATCGTCGCGCTGATCGGCTTGACCGGGTAATGGGCGCGCAGCCGGCGCGCGATCCGCGTGATATCGCTGATCGACACACCGCCGAGCGCGCCCGCGTTCGGCTCCTTCAGGTCGATCAGGTCGGCGCCGGCCTGGGCGGCGTCGAACGCCTCGTCGTCCGAGCGGACGCTCGCGAGCAATGCGGTCATCGAGATTCTCCGAAACACGGGAAAGGCTAGTGGGATACGAGTTCGGCGGCCGAACCGCCGGAAGCTGCGAGATTCTCGCGGTGCCGCGCGATCGCGGCCGTGAGCCAGCTCCAGGCGGTGAGTTCGACCTCGCCCGCGGTTTTGTCGATGGCGATCTGCAGGTAGGCCATTTCCCGGTCCACCTTGTCGGCGGGCAGCATGAAAAGCCGGCTGACGAGAATCGCGCCTTCCACCACCGCGGCCTGGGCGCGGTTAAAGCCGCCGAACGGCGCATGGTTTTCGCGGTGCACGCATTTCATGCGCAGCACCGGGCGCTCCTTGTCGTCGCGGAGTTCGTCGAGTTCGAGTTCCGTATGCGCGAGCGACTCGGCGAGCCTGACGCTAGCCACGCGGCTTGCCGCGAGTGTCGGCCAATCGGTGGCGCAATGCGTGACGCAGCCGGCGAAGATACGAACGTCCGTGGTGAAGTTCAGTACCGCCGCGCGCGATGCGACGATATTGTCGAGCGTCACCGAAGGACGAAAAGGGGAAAGGATGACGAAGTCGCCCTCATAACGGGCTCCCATCGGCGCGATATGAGGACGGCCATCGCACGCTGCCGTGGTGACGATCGTTTCGTGGATCATGGCTGGGAACGCGTGTCCTGGCAGCGCCGAAAGGCCGGCCGTCTAGCTAGGGATTAACACACCAATCCGCAGAAGGGCCGCGTCTCGCGGCCCTTGCGGGCTTAACGCGTAGCGATATACATCGTGATTTCGAAACCAAAACGCATATCGGTGTAGCTCGGAGTCGTCCATTGCATATGTGCTTCCTCCATGTAGTGATACAGCGTTGCGCCGTCGGTCCGGCGTGATGCCGAACTGCATTGGCGTTCATTACCACGCAAGCTCCATGCCGGGTTTTCGACCACGCGGCGTGAACCGCGCAGTGACGCGCCGCAATACAGCGTTTGCCGAATTGCACCGGCGCGGCGACCGGGCGGCACGAAACTGTGACGCCGCGCACTGTTCCGGGAATGCAGCAAAGTGTTCCATGATGGGCAGACGCTTGCTGTCCTCCTGTCACGCCATGCTTGCAGTTCCCATATGACCCATTGTCCACCGTTCCGAGCGCGGGTGTTGAAAATTCGCTTCGCGTTTCCATGATGGATAACGGATCGGTTAAGTCTGCCAAATAAAATCGTGAATTCTCAATGACTGCGTTCATGCCTACAGTGCACACAAGCGCTTCGTTCTTCCGGCAGCGCGCCTGTTCACACTCGAGGATACGTCATGAACGATTTCAGTCAACCGGTGATCGATTCCATACACAAGCCGCGCGATGCGGCGAACCCTCGCGAACGGTACGCCGCGGGCGTGATGAAGTATCGCGAGATGGGCTACTGGCAGCCGGATTACACGCCGAAAGATACCGACGTGATCGCGCTCTTTCGCATTACGCCGCAACCCGGCGTGGATCCGGAGGAGGCGGCGGCGGCCGTGGCAGGCGAATCGTCCACGGCGACCTGGACCGTGGTGTGGACCGACCGGCTGACCGCATGCGACATGTACCGCGCGAAAGCCTATCGCGTCGATCCGGTGCCGGCCTCGAACGCCGGGGAACCGCAGTACTTCGCATACATCGCCTATGAACTGGATCTGTTCGAAGAAGGGTCGGTCGCGAACCTGACCGCGTCGATCATCGGCAATGTGTTCGGCTTCAAACCGCTCAAGGCGCTGCGTCTCGAAGACATGCGCATACCTGTTGCTTATCTGAAGACCTTCCAGGGGCCGCCGACCGGTATCGTCGTCGAACGTGAACGACTCGACAAGTACGGACGGCCGCTGCTTGGGGCCACCGTCAAGCCGAAACTGGGACTGTCGGGCAAGAACTATGGTCGCGTGGTGTACGAAGGATTGAGTGGCGGGCTGGATTTTCTGAAGGACGACGAGAACATCAATTCGCAGGCGTTCATGCACTGGCGCGACCGTTTTCTGTTTGCGATGGAAGCAGTGAATCACGCGCAAGCGCAGACGGGTGAAGTGAAAGGGCATTACCTGAACGTGACGGCCGGCACGATGGAGGACATGTATGAGCGCGCCGAATTCGCGAAGGAACTGGGTTCATGCATCGTAATGATCGATCTGGTGATCGGCTGGACCGCGATTCAATCGATGGCGCGCTGGGCGCGCAGGAACGACATGATCCTGCACCTGCATCGCGCGGGACACAGCACCTATACGCGCCAGCGCAATCACGGCATTTCGTTTCGCGTGATCGCGAAGTGGCTGCGTATGGCGGGCGTCGATCACGCGCATGCGGGCACGGCGGTCGGCAAGCTCGAAGGCGATCCGCTGTCGGTGCAGGGCTATTACAACGTGTGCCGCGAGGCGCACAACGAGGTCGACCTGTCGCGCGGGATTTTCTTCGACCAGCCGTGGGCCGGCCTGCGCAAAGTGATGCCGGTGGCCTCGGGCGGTATTCATGCGGGACAGATGCATCAACTGCTCGATCTGTTTGGCGACGACGCGATCCTGCAGTTCGGCGGCGGCACGATCGGCCATCCGGCCGGGATTCAGGCGGGCGCGGTGGCCAATCGCGTCGCGCTCGAAGCCATGGTGAAGGCGCGCAACGAGGGCCGCGACATCGTTCACGAAGGGCCGGACATTCTCGAAGCCGCGGCGCGCTGGTGTACGCCGCTCAAGCAGGCGCTCGATACGTGGCGGGACGTGACCTTCAACTACGCGTCCACCGACACGCCGGATTTCGCCGCCACGCCGACCGCCGCTTGAGCGGCGGGCATTTGAAGATTCTCCGCGCAGGTCTGAACGCAGTGCCGCCGCACTGCGCGGGAGACTGTCGGCGCCGTTCCGAACGCTGCATTCATCAACGAGGTACGTCATGCGTATTACACAGGGCACGTTTTCCTTCTTGCCGGAATTGACCGACGAGGAGATCGGCTTGCAGATCGACTATGCGCTGCGCCAGGGCTGGGCCTGTTCGGTCGAATTCACCGACGACCCGCATCCGCGCAACACCTATTGGGAAATGTGGGGCCTGCCGATGTTCGATCTGCACGATGCGGCCGGCGTGATGCAGGAAGTGAAGGCGTGCCGCGAGGCGCAGCCGCAGCACTACATCAAGATCAACGCATTCGACTCGGTGCGCGGCTTCGAGACGATGCGGCTGTCGTTCATCGTCAACCGTCCGGACGGGGAGCCAGGGTTCCGCCTGACGCGTCAGGACGGCCCGGGACGGGTGCAGCGTTACGGGTTGTCGGGCTACGCGGGCGACCGGCCGTCGGGTGAGCGATACGGGCCGGCGCGTTAGAAGATGGCCTCGCAATGCGAGGCTCGATGAACCGCCATGAGCAGAAGGAGTGGCCATGACCGAAGCTGCCGCCGTCGACACGAACGCGCCGGACACGAACGCGCCGGTTTCCGCAGAGCGGGCCGCTGCCGCTGTCGCGCCCCACGACAGGCGCGCGCCAGCGCCGCAGGTCGATCTCGCCGCGCTCTATCGCGATTCCGGCATCGGCGACGTGCTCGCCGAACTCGACCGCGATCTGGTCGGGCTCGTTCCGGTGAAGACCCGCATTCGCGAGATCGCGGCGCATCTGCTGGTTGAGCGCGCGCGCGATTCGCTCGGTCTCGCGAGCGGCGCGCCCACCTTGCATATGTGTTTCTCGGGCAATCCCGGCACGGGCAAGACCACCGTCGCGCTGCGCATGGCCGAAGTGCTGCACCGGCTCGGCTACATTCGCCGCAATCATCTGGTTTCAGTAACGCGCGACGATCTGGTCGGCCAGTACATCGGCCATACCGCGCCGAAAACGCGCGATGTACTGAAACGCGCGATGGGCGGCGTGCTGTTCATCGACGAAGCGTATTACCTGTACCGCCCGGAAAACGAACGCGATTACGGTCAGGAGGCGATCGAAATCCTGCTTCAGACCATGGAGAACCAGCGCGACGATCTGGTGGTGATTCTGGCCGGATACGCGGATCGCATGGAAGTATTCTTCGAGAGCAATCCGGGCTTTCGCTCGCGCATTGCGCATCACATCACGTTTCCCGACTACGACGGCGCGGAACTGCTCGACATTGCCGAGCGCATGCTCGCGACGATGCACTACCGTTTCGACGGCGATTCGCGGCGCGCTTTCGCGGACTATCTCGCCCTGCGCACCCGCCAGGCGAATTTCGCCAACGCCCGCTCGGTACGCAATGCACTCGATCGCTCACGGCTGCGCCAGGCCAATCGTCTGTTCGCCACGGCGATGCAAGGCGGCGCGCCGATCGACGCAGCCGCGCTCACCCTGATCGCCGCAGCCGACGTGCGTGCGAGCCGCGTGTTCACTGAACCGCTCGCCGCAAACGCCGGGGCGCCTGCGTCCTCTCATGCAACGCGCGCCGTGCCGGCGCCGCCAGGCTAAACGAAAACAATCCTCAGGAGAACGCCATGCAAGACGGACGTACGACGCTTTCGAAGTTTCTGATCGACACCCTCGACCGCCAGCCCAGTTCGGCGGGGACGGTACGTAACGCCGGCCTCTCGGCGCTCCTGATCGACGTCGCCGCCGCGATCAAGTCGATCTCCGCGATGCTCACCAAAGGCGCGCTCGGCGGCAACTACGGTTCCGCGCAGAGTCTCAACACGCACGGCGAAGAGCAGAAGAAACTCGATGTCGCGACCAACGAAATCTTCGTGCAGCAATGCGAATGGGACGGACTGCTGGCGGCGATGGCGTCCGAGGAAATGGAGAGCGTCTATTCGATTCCGCCTGGCTACCCGCGCGGCGACTATCTGCTCGCCTTCGATCCGCTCGACGGTTCGTCGAATATCGACATCAATGGTGTGGTGGGGTCGATCTTTTCGGTGCTGCGCAATGGCGACGGCAACGTGGACGGCAACGCGGGCGAGCCGCGCGGCACGATCGGCGAGTCCGCGTTTTTGCGGCCGGGCCGCGAACAGGTGGCGGCGGGTTACGCCGTCTACGGCCCATCGACCATGCTCGTGCTCTCGGTCGGCAACGGTACGCATGGCTTCACACTGGAGCGCGACATCGGCAACTTCGTGCTCACGCATTCGAATATCCGCATTCCCGAAGACACCGTCGAGTTCGCGATCAACGCGTCGAACGAACGGTTCTGGGAACCGCCGGTGCGCCGCTATGTGCAGGAATGCAAGGACGGGCGCAGCGGATGTCGCGCGAGCGACTTCAACATGCGCTGGATCGCCTCGATGGTCGCCGAGGTGCATCGCATCCTGATGCGCGGCGGCGTGTTCATGTACCCGCGCGACTCGAAGACGGCGGCTATGGAAGGGCGCTTGCGGATTCTGTATGAAGCCAGCCCGATGAGCTTTCTCGTCGAACAGGCGGGCGGTCTGTCGATCACCGGGCGCGAGCGCATTCTCGACGTGGTGCCGCGCGCGCTGCATGGACGCGTGCCGGTGATTCTCGGCTCGAAGAACGAGGTGGAGCGCATCGGCCGCTATCACGGTGAATACGACCGTGGCGAGGATCAGCCCTTCAGCTCACCGCTTTTCAGCCGGCGCTCGCTGTTCCTGCCGGGTTTCACCGCCTAGCGGTCCGAATACCCAGGCTCGCGAAGCGCGGCCGACCAGAACACTACTATCCGGAGACAAGCGCATGTCAGTCAAACACCCGATCATCGCGGTAACCGGTTCGAGCGGCGCCGGCACCACGACCGTGATGAAGAGCTTCACCCATATTTTCCGGCGCGAAAAGATCAACGCGCAGATCGTGGAAGGCGATGCTTTTCATCGTTATGACCGCAACGGCATGCGCGAGGCCATGAAAGAGCACGAGCGGGATGGCGCGCCGAATTTCAGCCATTTTGGACCGCAAGCGAATCTCCTCGAAGAACTCGAGTCTCTGTTCGCCAGTTACGGCGAGAACGGCACCGGAAGGTTGCGCCACTACGTGCATGACGAACCCGAAACGCGGCTCTACAAGCAGGATGCCGGAACTTTCACGCCGTGGGAGGACGTGACGCCCGACACGGACCTGATGTTCTATGAAGGGCTGCACGGCGCGGTGGTGACCGACGATATCGACATTGCGCGGCACGCGGATCTGCTGATCGGCGTCGTGCCGATCATCAACCTCGAATGGATCCAGAAACTGCATCGCGACCAGACCATGCGCGGATACTCGCACGAGGCCGTGGTCGATACGATCCTGCGGCGCATGCCTGACTACGTGAACTACATTTGCCCGCAGTTCTCGCGCACACATGTGAACTTCCAGCGCGTGCCGACGGTGGATACATCGAATCCGTTTATCGCCCGTGAGATTCCGCAGCCAGACGAGAGCTTCGTCGTGATCCGTTTCGCTCGCTCGAAGGGAATCGACTTCCAGTATCTGCTGACCATGCTGCACGACTCGTTCATGTCGCGCCCGAATGTGATCGTCGTGCCGGGCGGCAAGATGGGTCTGGCGATGCAACTGATTTTCACGCCGATGATTCTGCAACTGGTCGACCGTCGGGCGCGCGCCTGAGGCGCCGCGCAACACGGTCCGTCCATTTCGAGCAAGGAGACATTCGATGAGTGCCGTCGCAGAATCCGTCGCACGACCCGTCCCACTACCCGCAACCCGGCTGATGGCCGACGCGCTGCGCATGCTCGCGATCGATGCGGTCGAAGCCGCGAAGTCCGGTCATCCCGGCATGCCGCTCGGCATGGCCGAGATTGCCGTCGCGCTGTGGGACCGGCATCTGAAACACAATCCGCGTCATCCGGCGTGGCCCGACCGCGACCGCTTCGTGTTGTCGAACGGGCACGGCTCCATGCTGTTGTATGGGTTGCTGCATCTCACCGGCTACGACCTGCCGATCGAGGAACTCAAGCGGTTCAGGCAATTGCACAGCAAGACGCCCGGGCATCCTGAAGTGGGCGTGACCCCCGGCGTCGAAACGACCACTGGCCCGCTCGGGCAGGGATTGGCAAACGCGGTCGGCATGGCGCTCGCCGAGGCGCTGCTCGCGCGCGAATTCAACCGGCCCGGCCATTCCATCGTCGATCATCGCACGTATGTATTTGCCGGCGACGGCTGCATGATGGAGGGCATTTCGCACGAGGCGGCTTCGCTCGCCGGCACCTTGAAGCTCGACAAGCTCACGGTGCTGTACGACGACAATGGCATCTCGATCGACGGCCACGTCGCGCAGTGGTTCGGCGACGACACCCCGGCGCGTTTCGCGGCGTACGGCTGGCATGTCGTGCGCGAAGTGGACGGGCACGACGTGGACGCGGTCGACCAGGCCTTGGCGCGCGCACGCGCAACGGACCGGCCGACGCTGATCTGCTGCCGCACGGTGATCGGCAAGGGGTCGCCGTCAAAAGCGGGTACGCACGATGTACACGGCGCGCCGCTCGGCGCCGACGAAGTCGCGAACATGCGGCGGGTGCTCGGTTGGCCGCATGCGCCGTTCGCAATGCCCACAGAGGTTCGCGCGCTGTGGGACGCGAGCGAGCGAGGCGCGAGCGCTGAAGGCGACTGGAACACGCGTTTCGCAGCCTATCGCAAGCACTATCCGCATGAAGCGGCCGAGTTCGAGCGGCGCACGCAAGGCACGCTGCCCGCGCAGTGGCACGATGCGGTCCGCGCGATGGTGCGCGACGCGGACCACGCGGCCGAATCGATTGCAACCCGCAATGCCTCGCAGCAGGCAATCACCGTGCTGGCTCGCGCATTGCCCGAACTGTTGGGCGGTTCGGCCGACCTGACCGGCTCGAACCTCACCAACTGGAAAGCCTCGGTCGACGTGCACGCCGACGACAACGGACTGCGAGGCGGCAACTATCTGCACTACGGCGTGCGCGAATTCGGCATGAGCGCGGTGATGAACGGCATCGCGCTGCATCGCGGGCACATTCCGTTCGGCGGCACCTTCCTCACGTTCTCCGACTATTCGCGCAGCGCGTTACGCATGGCCGCGTTAATGAAGACCCGTTCGATTTTCGTGTTCACGCACGACTCGATCGGCCTCGGCGAAGACGGGCCGACGCATCAGCCCGTAGAGCACGCGGCGAGTTTGCGGCTGATTCCCGGACTCGATGTCTGGCGTCCGTGCGACACCGTCGAAACCGCTCGCGCGTGGGCGAGCGCGGTGGAACGCGACGGCCCGTCGTGCCTGCTGTTGAGCCGCCAGAATCTGCCGTTCGCCGCACGCAGCGGCGAACAGATCGACGCGATCGAGCGCGGCGGCTATGTGTTGCGCGACTGGCCGGCGCAGGCTGGGCAAGCGCGGGTCGTGCTGATCGCCACTGGCTCGGAAGTCTCACTTGCGCTCGATGCCGTCGTGCTGCTCGCCGAAGCGGGCATCGCCGCGCGGGTCGTGTCGATGCCGTCCACCAGCGTGTTCGACCGGCAGCCCGGTGCATGGCGCGACGCGGTCCTGCCGCCGGGTGTGCCGCGCGTCGCGGTCGAAGCGGGCGTGCGGGCGTTCTGGCGGCAATACGTGGGACTCGAAGGCGGCGTGGTGGGTATCGATACCTTCGGCGAATCCGCCCCCGCTGCCGCGCTGTTCGAGCATTTCGACCTGACCGCGCGGGCCGTGGTGGATGAAGCCCGCCGCGTCGCGCAACGCGCGCGATAACGCCGCCATGCGGGACGCCGCGACCCAATACGTTCAGATCCGATTCGACTTCGAGGAGTTTGCGATGCCCTTCATAGCACTGCGGCAACTATTGGACCACGCGGCCGAGCACGGCTACGGCGTGCCCGCCTTCAACGTGAATAACATGGAGCAGATCCACGCGATCATGCAGGCCGCCGAAGCGACCGCCAGTCCGGTGATCCTGCAGGCGTCGGCGGGCGCGCGCAAGTACGCGGGCGAACCGTACCTGCGCCATCTCGTGCTGGCTGCGCTGGAGGCGCATCCGGATATCCCGCTCGTGCTGCACCAGGATCACGGCGCGAGCCCGGCGGTGTGTCAGCAGGCAATCCGCTCGGGCTTCACGTCGGTGATGATGGACGGCTCCTTGCTGCCCGACCAGAAGACGCCCGCAGCCTACGAGTACAACGTCGACGTGAGTCGCCGGGTCGTCGAGGCGGCGCACGCGGTGGGCGTTTCCGTCGAAGGCGAACTCGGTTGTCTCGGTTCGCTCGAGACCGGCACGGCGGGTGACGAGGATGGTGTGGGCGCCGAAGGCCAGCTCTCGCGCGGCGAGTTGCTCACCGATCCGCGCGAGGCGCAGATTTTCGTGGAGGCGACCGGCGTGGACGCGTTGGCGATTGCGATCGGCACGTCGCATGGCGCATACAAATTCAGCCGCCAGCCGACCGGCGATATTCTCGCGATCGACCGGATCGTCGAAATTCATGAACGGATTCCGAACACGCATCTCGTCATGCACGGTTCCTCGTCGGTGCCGCAGGAGTGGCTCGCGGTGATCCGCGAATACGGCGGCGAGATTCCCACCACATACGGCGTGCCCGTCGAGGAAATCCAGCGCGGCATTGCGCATGGCGTGCGCAAGGTCAATATCGACACCGACATCCGGCTCGCGATGAGCGGTGCGATGCGCAAGTCGATGGCGAATGCACGGGCCGAATTCGACCCGCGCGCCGCGTTGAAGGCGGCGACGGCGGCGGCGAGCGCGATCTGCGTCGAACGTTTCGAGGCGTTCGGCTGCGCGGGCCAGGCGTCGCGCATCAAGCCCTTGCCGCTCGATGCGATGGCGCGCCGTTACCACTAAACCACTGACCTGTTTCCAAGGAGACGCCCATGCGTGATTTCCTGATCGCCCCATCGCTGCTGTCGGCGGATTTTGCCCGCCTGGCCGACGAGATTCGCGACGTGACCGCGGCCGGCGCGGACTGGATTCATCTGGACGTGATGGACAATCATTACGTGCCGAACCTCACGGTCGGGCCGCTCGTGTGCTCGGCCATTCGCCCGCATACGTCCGTGCCGATCGACGTGCATCTGATGACGATACCCGTCGATTCGCTCGTGACCAGCTTTGCCGAAGCGGGCGCGAATACCATCAGCTTTCATCCGGAAGCGTCGCTGCACGTACACCGCACCATCGAGCTCATCAAGACGAGCGGCGCGCGCGCGGGACTGGCGCTCAATCCGGCCACACCGCTCACGGTGCTCGACCACGTGATCGAGCGGCTCGACGTGGTGCTCGTGATGTCGGTGAATCCCGGTTTCGGCGGGCAGGCGTTCATTCCGCAAACGCTGGATAAACTGCGGGCGTTGCGCGAACGGGTCGATGCGACGATGCAGCGGACCGGAAAGCGATTGCTGATCGAGGTGGACGGCGGGGTGAAGGCGGCCAATATCGCGCAGATCGCGGCGGCGGGCGCGGATGTATTCGTGGCGGGTTCCGCGGTGTTCGGCGCCGGCGACTACGCGCGGGCGATCGCCGCGATGCGCGACGAACTGGAGCAGGTAAACGAAGACAGCGAAGGTGCCGGCGCGTTGGCGATGGCGCAATGAATGGACGCTCGGGCGCTGGCCTTCAGCGCTTTTTCATCGTCTCGCCCGGCGCGTGCCACGCCGTGAGGTCCTGCTCGGGACGCTCGACCGCGCAGCCCCAGTCGAGCGGCTGGTCCTGATCGAAACGCTTGCCGAGCCGCCATGCGATCTCCGCGCGCGCGAGCTGGACGCCCATATAGAATGCGTGGCCGCCGTCGGCTTCGAGATGCAGGTCAGGGTAGAGCGCGAATGGGTCGCCTGCCTGGCGATGGCCGTCGCGGTTGTAGACATGAATGCCGTCGGCGCTGACCTGGACACGGAAGTTGGGGTCGCGCACGTCGCGGGCAAACTCGTCGATTTCGGCGGCGCTGTACGGAAACGGGCGTTTGGCATGAACGGTCGCGAGATCGCTGTTGATGCCTTTGGGCAGCACCTGCGCCTCGCGGGCGGCGTGCATCACCCGGCGGGCTACGTCGGCTTCGCGCACTGCGCGCCGCGCATGCAGGCTGACTGACGTGGTGAGCACCGCGCTCACGCGAAGCTCCGCGGCCATGCCGAGCAGGACGGCGTTGATGCCGCTGGTGTCGGCCTCGGTCAACTCGGTGACATTGCCGATGCCCATCATGATGGCAATATCCGGGTAACGCTCGCGCAGCCGGACATAACGCGCAATCGACGCGGCAAGGCCGAATGGAATCGGATCGAGAATCGGGTCGGCGAGAAACGCGCGTCCGCGTGCGGCGAGCAGCTCGATCGCGGCGTCGAGCGAGGCCGGATTGCCCGGTTCGCGGGCGACGAGGATCGGCGTGGACGGCACCTCGTCGGCGATCCATAGCGTATCGAGGTTCAGGCTCATCAGATAGTCGGCGCCGGCCCGGCCGCCGCGCAGCAGTTCTTCGCTACGCATCGAATCGACGCTCACACGATACCCCTGGTCTTTCAGCAGGCGCACCGCGTCTTCCAGATGCGGAAAAGGCGTTTCGGGCAGGCAACCAATGTCGATCACGTCGGCGCCCTGTGCGGCGTACTCGCGCGCCCGCGCGGCGATGCCGTCCAGGTCGAGCCGAGGCGCATCGACGATCTCCGCAAAAATATCGGTCTCGTAGCGCGTCAGGTCGAAAGGCTGCGCCTCGCGGCCGAAGAATTGCGGCAGATCCTTGACCTCCTCCGGGCCGCGCTCGAACGGCACGCCGTAGTGTTCGGCCAGCGCGGCGAGATCGCCACGGCAGCGACCCGGCACGATCACGCGCTGTGCCGCGAGCGGAAGAGGCACTCGGCGGCGGATCATGTCGGCCGTCATGAGTGCCGCGACCTGCAGGCCGATTTCGCGAATCTCCCAACTGAACGGCGTCGGCGCCATGCTTTCGAGCACGCGGATCAGGCTCTTTTCGGCGAGCCGGCCAGTCAGGAAGACAATGTGGTCCATGTCAGTACGGGTCGGTCCGCGCAAGGCGTATTGAATCCCACTCGGCGAGCCGCGACCGCAAGGCGCGTGGGGGCTGTTTCATGCGAGATTTATGCGAGATCGAGAGTCGACAAGCGTTCAGCGAGCGCCGCTTTCAGTTCATCCAGCGAGCGGACGAGCGTCGTGTATTCGAAGCGCGACAGGCGCTCAACGTTGTCGAGTTCGATCGCCCGCGGACGCAGTTCGACCCATTCGTTCGGGCTTTGCGTGACCACGGTCGGTTCCGTGTCGCATGCAAAGACAATGCCCGGAATGCATTGCTTGCCCGCCTGCGCGTACATATTGGTCGGCAGCGTATCGGAGATGCCGAACGCGCATTTGGCCACCGTATTGCTGGTGGCCGGCGCGATCACGACCGTGTGATACATACCGTGATAGAGCATGCCGACCGGCACGCCACTCGCGCTATTGTCGCGAAACACGCGGAAGTGCTTGCGCAAGGTCGGCAGCGGCCAGCCGTAAAGCGGCAGCACTTCTTCCGCGGCTGCGGAAAGGAAGAGGTCGACGCGCGGCAACTCGAGCGCGAGCGCAATCGACTCGTCGAGCAAGTGGCCGGAGCCGGTTACGCACCATGCGAAGCGCGCATCGGGCTTGAAGTCCGCGAGATTGCGAGCGGGCGCCTGGGTCATGCGTTACAGGGCGGCGATTCTTCGGAGGGCGAATCGTCGGGTGACAGTCCGTCGGGCGGCGCGCCTTCGAGCGCCGAGCCGTCGTGCGACAGACGGATGTGCAGCCGGCGCATCTTCCGGTACAGCGTGTTGCGGCTGATGCCGAGCGCCTTGGCGACGTTGCTGACATTCCAGCGATGCTCGTCGAGCAGCGTGAGAACGGTTCCGCGTTCGTTCAACTGGATCGCATTGAGCGCGGAAAGATCCGCTTCGTCGGCGAGATGCGGTTCGGGGTCCACTACCGCCGTGCGGGAAGCCGCCACCAGTCCGGTTTCCGGCCCACGTTGCGTGACTTCGGCAGGCAGGTCTTCGCAGCGGATCGGCTGCCCGTCGCACAGCGCGATAGCCATCTGCAACACGTGACGCAACTGGCGGATATTGCCGGGCCACGCATAGGTCAGCAACGCGTGTTCGGCTTCCGGGGTCAACTCGGGTGGTTCATCGTCGGATTCGTTTTCGAGCAGATGATGAATGAGCGCGAGCTTGTCGATCCGTTCCGCGAGCGGCGGCAGATTCAGTTCGACGCCTTTGAGCCGGTAATACAGATCCTCGCGGAATTGCCCGCTATGCACGAGTTCGAGCAGATTGCGGTGACTCGCGCTAATGAGCTGAAAATCGACCTTGATGGTCGTTTCGGCGCCGAGCGGCGTGACCTCGTGTTCCTCGATCACGCGCAGAAGCCGCGCCTGCAACGAGAGCGGCATGTCGCCGATTTCGTCGAGAAAGAGTGTGCCGCCGTTGGCCTGCACGATCTTGCCGCGCCGCCCTTCGCGCTGCGCGCCGGTGAAGGCGCCGGCACGATAGCCGAACAGTTCGCTTTCGATCAGGTTTTCGGGCAGCGACGCGCAGTTCACCGGCACGAACGGGCCCGCCGCGTGCGGGCTGATGCTGTGCAGCGCCTGCGCGAAGACTTCCTTGCCGGTGCCCGTTTGCCCGCGGATGATGACCGGGATTTTGCGCTGGACCACGCGCGCCGCAAGCTGGATTTGCGAAGCCATGCGCGGGTCGCCGAATTCGAGGTGCGCGATTTCGTCGAGCCGGGCCGGCGCCGGCCGTTTGTCGACGGCGCTGGCGCGCGCGGCCGGCGCTGTCATCGCCACCCTGGTGCCGCGCCCCGCGCTGCTTTGCGGCGTTTGCGCGACGAGAAAGAAGCGGTTGGTCGCGTTCGCGCTATACACGGTGACAGGATGAAACGACCCGCGAATGCTGCGCGCGATCATGTCTTCGAGCGATGCATTGAACGCTTCCTCGATGCGCCGGCCACGCAATTCGCCGAGCGTGCGGAAACCGAGCTGAAAGAGGGCGCTGCGATTCGCGGCGAGCACCGTGCTGTCGTCCGCGACCGCCAGTTTGCCGCCGTGCAGCGTACCGACGAATTCCGGGCGGCTGTGGAAGTGGATCATGTTCGCGTGCCGGTAACGCGCATCCAGCAGGCGGTTTTCGATCATTTGCCGCGACATGCCCACGAGCACCAGAGAATGCTGCTGGAGCAGCTTCGAGCGGCTCGTCACGTCCAGCACGGCGGCAATCTCGCCGCGGTCGTCGAAAATCGGCGCGGCGGAGCAGGTGAGCGACGTATAGCGCGGATAGAAATGTTCGTGCTGGCACACGGCGATGCAGTCGCGTTCGGCCAGACACGTGCCCATGCCGTTCGTGCCGGCTTCGCGCTCGCTCCACAGGGCGCCGACGCGAAAGCCGTCTGCCGCCACGGCTTCAGCGAAAGGCACCGACGAAACCTGATGGACGATCATCCCACCCGCATCGACCAGCACGACCGCCAGTTCGGGATCGGCCAGTTGCTGATAAAGCGTGGTCATTTCGAGCTTCGAGCACGCGATCAGATCGCCCATGGCATCGCGGCGCGAGCTTAGTTCGTAGTCCGTCAGGACCGGGGGCGTGACAAAACGGGAAGGGTCGAGCTGGAATTCGTTCATGCAGCGCGCCCACGATTGAGCGACGGGTTCGCTCGTCGGTCGCGTTGCCAACTGATGGTTGACGACGTTCAGAACTTCGCGGACGTGCAGCGTGCTGTCAGCAAGCAACGACATAGGGCCTGTCTCCGTTGCGTCAGTTCGTGCGCGCCGGTCCGCATTGCGTTGCATGAGTTCTGCTTCGCGATGTGCGCCACGAGTGCCGCTTTATCGATACTGTCTTCCCCTTGCGCCGCGGCTTCTGCGGTCCGTATGCGCACCGAGTGATTCGCCGTTATGTCAGGCGTCGGCTTAAAACTGTACGCCGGATGTCGCTCCCGTTCAATAAGAAGTCGCCATAACCCTACATGGCGTGCCCGATTTTTGCTTTTCCCGAAGCCATGCCGTGAAGAACGTTTCCAGCTCGCCGGCAGCAGGGAGAGTGTTGCAGGTTCGGCGCAGAGTGCTGCGCGTGCTGTCACCCGACCTGCTGTATGTTTACCCGTTTGCGTTTACCCGAATCCCGTCGTCTAACTCGTCTTGCTCAATTTTTTGCCGCACTGCGGCGGAGTACACCATGGACCGTATCGATGCCGTTCGCCTTGCCAGTTTCTCCGCTGCCGGCGCGCCGGGCGCCACTGTCCCGTCCGATTCGCCCGCTACCGGCACGCGGCCCGGGCGCATGGACATCGTTTTTATCGAGGAATTCATCGGTCAGACGATTATCGGTATCGACAGCAGCGAGCAACATGTGCTGCAGCCGGTGCGGATGAACCTCGCGATCGGGGTTCCCGCGATCCGTGCATGCACGACTGATCGTATCGAGGACACGATCAACTATGCGGCGGTGCGCAATGCGCTGCATGCGTTGCTCGCCTCGCACGGCGTGCGCCTGCTCGAAGCGCTTGCTGAAGCGGTGGCGCGCCTGCTGATCAACGACTTTGGTGCTCATTGGGTGCGTGTGGCGCTCGCCAAGCCGGCCAAGTTCGATGACGTGGCGGCCGTCGGCGTGCAGATCGAGCGGCAGCGCAGCGATATGGCCCAACCGGCCACGAGTCTCGTGGGGTATGCGTCGCTTGGAGCAGGGTTGATTCCGAACTGAGCGCGACAGGGCGGCGCGGCGCCGTTGCCGGCTCCGCGCGCCAAGGCCCTCACACGCCTGACATGCGTCACACGCTCGGCTATTTCGCCGACGCCGTTTTGTCGGAGCCTATTCCGCAACGGCGATAGGCGTCCGTCTGCAACGTGCGGAATTTCTTCGTCTGCGCCTTCGCGTGGTCGACCCGAAATTCCGAGCCGCCTTCGCCGCCCAACGTTGCGTACTTCGAGAACGTCGACTGAGCGACGAAGTCATCGTAGGACAGCTTGGCGGCCATCTTGTCGATCACGCACGAGCATTTATAGACGTTCACGAAATCGTGCCCGTTGTCGTCCATGCAACTCAACACGTATTCGACGCGGCCCTGCGTCGGGTAGTTGTAGCCCCCCGCCGGGGCAGGCGCCGTGGGCGTGTCGCCGTCCGCCCATGCGAGCGGTACCGCGAGCGCGATGCAGGCACAGGCCGCCAGCGCACGACATCGTATGGTCATCTCATGCCTCTATCGAAGAGTTCGCGCTTCGGCCCGGGTCCTGCGCAACGGCGGGCGCCCGTCGCATCCACGCGAACTCGCGCACACTCAGTTCGGGGCAAACGGATGCGCGACGCTGCCCTTCTTCGCCACGACTTCCGCGGCAGTCGGTTCACCGGCAACCGCGCGCTGGATCGCCTCACGCGTTGCCTTGTAGTTGAACTCCTGAATCTTCTTGTCGTCTTCCGCCTGCCAGTGAATGAAGACGCCGACGCACAGGAACAGGTCGTCCGCCTCGTCCTTCGGGATCGTGCCGTCCTCGACACTGTCCGCGACAGCGAGCGCAACGGCGTGCTGCGCGGGGCCGAACATCTGCACGGCCTGTTTGGCGCCCTTGATGGTCACCTTGTTGAACAGAATCGTGTTCGGCTTGGTGAGGAGGTTTGGTGCGATGACGGCAAGTAGCGATGTAAAGCCATCCTTATTATTGGTGAGCGCATTGCAGAATGCGGTTTCCGCAGCCGAACCCCGCGGTCCGATCAGCAAGTCGATGTGTGCGACCTCGTTGCCGTCGCCGACGAGCGACTCTCCTATCAGCACGCGATTGATCTTGGCCATTCTGTTCCTCCGATGAGTGGAATACGGACTTGCTGACTGACATGCCGCCGGTGGCGATCGTATTGCCCGATCGCCGGGCGGCTGGTTGATGCACGGTGGCACTAACTAACAGGATCCGTGCCAGTGCGCGGTTCGCGCCGCTCGCGTGGCGATGCGCCGGCGTTGCAGGCGCAGGCGAGGCAGCCGGCGACGAACAGCGTCGCCACGGTCAGGTCCGCGCTGGTGCCCGGGTTGATCGCGCTCGCCTTCAGTTCGGCATCCCATGCATCGAGCGGTTGAGCCGCCGCGTCAGGGTGCTTTTGCGCGAGCGCGAGGCGCCATTGCGCGTGCCGCTCGCGTGCCGCAAGCGTGACACTCTGCGCCACGGCGCGACCTTGCTTACGCACAATGTGAGAGTCGGGCCAGTGGCCGAGAAAGGTGAGAAACACATTGAGGGTCGCGACGTGTGGCTGATCGGCGGGCATCTCGCGATACGCGGCGAGCCCGGTTTCGAAGATGTCGCGAAAGCCCTCCGCGTATTGACGGGCGATGCTGTCGCGTCCGGCGGCGAGCGTCATCGCCTCGCGCAGGTCGACGGTCGGCGGCTCGTGGACCGATTGCTCGGGGGCTTCGCCGAGACCGCCGGGGTTGGCGAGCGCAATTGCGCGGTACGTGAGGCGCGCGTCGTCGATATCGAGCCGCGCGAGCACGCGCGCGGTCGCCGTGCGCCAGGCGTTGGCCGACAGCGGGCGCACGGTGTCCTCCAGCGCCGCGGCGAGCGGGGCGACGAGCAGCAGGATGCCGAGGTTCGTGTTGCAGCCGACCGCGTCGCGCGTGCGGGTCAGCGCATCGAGCACGCGCTGGCCGACCGGCGCGCCGCGTTTGAGCAGCGCATCGGCGGCGGCCTCTGCGCTGGTGATGAACTGCGCTGCTCGCATGCCGTGGCCTGCGCTTTGCACGCTGACGTTGCCGGGCTTGGGCGTTTCCACATCGAGCCGGCACGCCGCGAGGAAAGCGGCGTGAACGTCGTCGACTGCGACGGAACAGGGAGGCTCAGCCATGACGTCCATGCAACGCCACGACGGCGGCCTCGCCGGTTTGCGCGGGCTCACTGACGGCGCGGCGCTGCGCGGGCAGCTTGCGCTGCAGCAGGTCGTCGGCGAGCGCCGCGGCGAGATCGACCGGCGTGACGGACTGCAGGCCGCGCCATGCCGCCACGCCGTTCACTTCCAGCACGAGCGGCCGGGCAGCGTCTTGGGGATCGGGAATCAGGTCGACGCCCGCATAGTCGAGTCCGAGTGCCTCGGTGGCGCGCACCGCGGTTTGCGCGAGCGGCAGATCGAGTTCGGCCGCCTCGCATGTCGCGCCTTGCGCGAAGTTATGAATCCAGCCCTTGCCGCCGACCCGCCGCATCGCCGCCACGGCGCGGCCGCCGATCACCAGCACGCGCCAGTCGAAACCCGGGCGGCCGCCATCGATATAGCGCTGTAGATACGCAACCTGCTGATACGGTTTGAGCGAGGGCAGAGGGGCCAGCGCGCCAGAATGGGGGCCGCCCGCGCCGAGCCGTTTGAGTCCGTGGCCTTGCGAGCCGAACAGCGGTTTGAGCACGACCTGGCGTCCGGCCGCCGCTTCGCGCATCAGCACACGCTGCGCGAATGCCGCCGATTCGCCGGCCCATGTCGCGGGCGTCGGTACGCCGTTGCGGTGCAGCAGAAAACTCGTCATCGATTTATCGACGCTGCGCTCGATCGCGCGCGCGTCGTTGTAGACCGGCACGCCGGACTCGCGCAGCGCATGCAGGATGCCCAGCCGCAACGTGACTTGCTCGAAGGTGCCGCCGGCAATGCCGCGCACGAAAACCGCGTCCGGCAGCGTGTGACCGAAGCCCGGCAGCACCAGGCCATGCGGTTCCCACGTCGTGTCGATCCGGCAATCCGCCAGATCGATGCAGCGTGCTTCCGCGCCGCGCGCGCGGAAGGCTTTTTTCAGGCGTCCGGTATGCCAGCCCGTTTCGTCGGTCATGATCGCGATGCGCAGAGTCGCTCGCGGGGTGACGGATTCGGCGTGAGGCTCGGGGAAGCTCATGGCTTGCCGCCCCATTGGTCGTGCAGCAATGCCGCGTCGACGCGCCCGCCGTGATACGTCGCGCCGCTCTCGAGACTGCTCACCCACACTTCGGCGGGCGCGAACAGCGCGGGATCGATCTGATAGAAGTCGTAATTGAACGACGTGAAGATGTCCGCGAAAGGGCGGCCGTAATCGCGTGAAGTGGAAGCGGGCAATTCCTCGGCGAGCTGTCTGGCCACGGCATCGTGCTTTACGGTGAGATGCACGCGGCCGCCGTACAGGATCGCGTCGTTGGTTCGCCCCATTGCCTGAATGCCGTCCGGCGCGGGAGGCGGCAGCGGCGCCGAGCCGCCGCCTTCCACCACCTCGTCCAGCGCGACGCCGAGCACATGCGTTTTGTGCAACGCAACCTCGACGACACGCGCCACCACCTGTACCGTTCCCGCGACAGAGTGTGTCGGCGTGGTAATGAGCGTCAACCGCTCAGGTGCGAGGCCGCAGTCGTGCACCACCTTGTCGATCACGACCTGCGGCGGCAGGCGATCGACCTCGAGCACCAGCACGCCGCGCTCGTGCCGGTCGCGATAGCCGAGTTCGGCGAACAGCGGCTCCTTCACCGCCAGCGCGCGCGCCGGACCCGAACCGAGCGAGAAGAACTTCTTGCCGCCGGTCTGTTCCTTCGTCGCCGACAGGCTCCAGCCGGCGTACTGGCTGCCGAGGCAGGCGAGCACCGGCCACGAGGTGCGCACTTCGATCATGCTGGGCCACAGCGGCTGCGCGTCCTGGCTTTCGCGCACCGTGACGTGGCCGAGGCCGCCCATGCAGATGCGCGCAATCAGCACGCCGGCCGCGACGCTGCCGGGCGCCGTGACGCCCGCGTCGACCAGCACGGTGCCGTGTTCCGTGTGGGTGATGGCCGCGCCGAAGCGCACGGCGTCCTCGACCAGACGGCTGACGAGACGCTCGCTCAGCGCGTTGACGCTTAGCGCGGCAGCACCGGCGAGCGGCGGCTGCGGAGGTTGCGGCGCGTCAGGAGTGGCATTGGATGAAGGCATAGTCGGGCTCATGACAGGTTTCGATTCGTTGCAGAACGAGCGCATGCTGCGCGGCGAGCGCGTACCGCACAGCGTCCACCGAACTTGCGCGCACGAGCAGCGTGCACACCGGGTCGCCGGCTTCGATCCGCATGCCGGGCATCGGCACGTCGCGGCAGAGCGGGTCGCGCAGGCACGCGTCGCTGAAGGACTGGGAGACGGCGAACGGACGCGGCGCGAATAGCACCTGTTGACCCGCCCGCCACGGTGACGCAGCGGGCGCGGCCGGCAGGCGGCCGTGGCGGCAGGCTTCGATATGACAGGCGAGCAGGCCGTGCGGCCACGCGTGCGGCGACGCGGTCTCGTAGAGCGTCATCGTCGACGAGGGGCGGGTGTTGATTTCGAGCAGTTCGAACGCGTCGCCGTCGAGCAGAAAGTCGCAGCTATTGATGCCGGTGAGGCCGGTCTGCGCGCAAAGCGCGGCGATGGCCGCGTGCACGCGTGCCACCACGCTCGGCGGCAGATCGATCGGACCGATCGATCCGGTATGAACGAAGGGCAGATGCCCCATTGCGCAGGTGAGTTGCTCCGCGAAGCCAAGCACGCACGCACTGCCGCGAGCGGCAATGAAAAGCGCCGATAGCGAGCGCCCGTCACGCCGGCGCTGGAAATAGGCTTGCGCGGGCACGCGCGCATCGCCGAACGCCGAGGCCGGCTCGATATGGGTGCCGCCGCAACCGTCCGCGCGTTTGACCAGCCATCCTTGCGTGGTAGCGGGCGGCGCGAAGGCGACCGGCGGATGCGGAATATCCAGCGCGTCCAGTAGCGCGAAAAACCGCTGCGGTTCGCGCACCGCGGCGCTCGCTTCCACAGGATTGCCAATGAAGCGGGGCAGGCCGGGCATCGCGCACAAGCGCGCGACGAACGGCTCGAGCCCGCTGCCGTCGATCCAGCCGATGAGGCCCGGCAAACGCGCGGTGCGTTCGAGCGCCGCGGCGAGTTGCTGCCCGTCGATCGCCAATGGCCCGCCGCCAATGTCGAACCACAACTCGGACGCCTCGCGGGTATCGCGGTCGCCGAACACATCGAGCGCGGCGACGCGCAGGCCGGCGCGCGCGGCGGACTGCGCGAGCATGCGGGCGGACAGTCCCGCCACGACGACGAACGGCGCGTGCGGGAGCAATGGGCGCGGCTTCATGGCGACTCGGGTCGTGGTAACGCGCGGGTGCGACGCAGCGCACTCAACCGAGGCCGGCCGCGACGGCGCGGGCCTCGTCGAAGGCTTGCGGGAAACCCAGGTAGACCGGCTTGCCGCCGGTGCGCATGCGGATGAAGAGACGATGCTCCACCTGGTATTTGACATTGCCGATCGCCAGCGCGCCGATGCCGATGGCGCCGCCCGCCGTCGGCACGCCTTCGATCGGTTTGCCGTCGTTCATCACGTTGACGCCCGCAATGCCTTCCGGCGGCACGGCGTTCACATCCGCGGCAATCAGCAGATGCCGGGCATGCGCGAGATCCTCGGTGCCGACCACCTGCACGCCGGCGATGGCCGTGGCGAGCACGATTTCGGCCTCGCCCAACGCGGCGCGCAGTTCTGCCGGGGTTGCCGTGCCCACGCCCTTGGTGACGATGCCAAAGCGCTGATTGATGTCGTCGCTGACATGCATCGCGCGCGCCGGGTCGCTGTGGCTTGCAATCGACACGTCGGCGCCGAGCGAGGCCGCCATAGCCGCGGCCACACGTCCCACCGCGCCGGTGCCGCCGAGAATCAGCACGCGCTTGCCGCCCAGTTCCATGCCGAAGGCCTTGGCCAGATGCCGCTCCACCAACGCGACGAGCGCGGCGGCGGTCGTGTACGAGCCGCTCGGATCGGCGAACACGGAGACTTCGAACGGCGGCACCATGGCTTTGCGCGCGCTGTCGAGCATGTCGGCCGCAAGCATGACGTCGCGTCCGCCGATAAAGATGCCGGTGCGCGACACACCCTTCGGACCACGCGAGAAAATCGCGTCCTGGGTCAGGTTCGCGACCATCCCCGCATCGACGCCGCAGTACGGCACGATGATCTGGTAGCCGGCGTCGGCGGCCATGTTCACGTCGAACGGGCTCATCTGCGGCGTGGCCGTGAACATGTGCAGGATATAAGGTCTTTCAGCGGGCTTTTCAGTGGTGTCGGACATGGCGGAAGGCTCGTTCAGTGACATTTCTCATGCAAGCCGCAGGGGAGGGCTCGTGGCGGCGCGGGGTTGTCCGCGGCTGGCGGATCGGCGGGCCGGAGCTCGGGACCGAGGCGCATCATGCGGCGTCGATGTGCTGCTGCTGCCGTGCTTCGGCGGAGCGCACCGTCGCGCCGCGATTGCGTCCGGTGACGATCGTGCATTCGATGTGCGGCAGTCCGCGCGTGGCCTCGCGTGCCGTGGCGAGCGCAGCTTCGGCCTCGCGCGCGTTGGCGACGATCGCAAAGCCCGTCGGTCCCCACGAGGTCTGGCCGATTCCCGCGGTTTGCTCGGCGGCCACGGCGCGCAGCGCGCGCTCGACATCGGGGCTCGCGAACACGCCGCCTTGCACGGGCGCGAAGTATTCGCCGATGGTTTGCTGCATCTGCGTCAGACCCTGCGCAAAGGGCACGATGTTGCGTTCCGCGGCGCCCGGCAGAATCTTCATCAGCACGAGGTGGCACAGATGCGCGGCGAGTTGTTGGGGAAACGGCGCGAGCGCGGCGAGGCCGCGGCGCTCTTCAGCACCATGCAGGCCCTCGCGGGCGTTGTCGCTGACAAGCAGCACACGCCAGCTATCGGGAAACGGCTGGCGCGCGAGCAGAGGCGGCACGCCCGCATGCAGATCGCCGGACGGTCCGCCGTCCACCAGCAGGCCGCCCGCATCGAAACCGAGTACGCCGATGCCCGAACGGGCGCCGCGTCCGAGCAGACTGGCAAGCTCGGCTGTGGTCGCCACGTGGCCGAGCAGACGAACGAAGGCGCTGCCCACGGCGAGCGAGAGTTGCGTGCCCGATCCCATGCCGCTGTGCGCGCGCGGCGTGCGGACCGCTTCGATCGCGACGGGCGTCGGGTCGTAGGCCGCGTGCAGCCGTTCCAGACAGATCGCAATGCGCTCGCGTTCCGCATCGGTCACCACACCGTCGATCCGGTCACGCTCGGCGAGCCGCGCTTCGACGTGGGTGCCCGCGCCGTCGATGACCAGCCCGAGACTGCCGAACGCGCGTCCGAGCGAGGCGTTCGGATCGAGAAACCCCAGATGCAGCCGCGCGGGCGAGTCGACCGACACGGTGGCTTGAGGCGGAAGGCGGCGAACGTGAAGCTGCATTGCGAGTGTCCTTGTTCGTGCTTGAGTGGCCGCGCATGACTTGCAGTGCATGAGTTGCCGCGCATGAGCGGGCATACCCGAAGAGGCCGCCGCGGCGACCGCGCGTGCCGCGGCGCGGCGGCCCGGCGGGGGACTTCAAGCGAAAGCCGTACCAGGCCCGCAGCACGCGGCAGCGCGCTTCAATCGCTCGGGGTGGTTTTCGGCTTGTCGTACTTGATATAGCGGAAGCGTTGATCGTCCGTCGGTGTGCCTTCGAGGGGGCCGCCTTCAGTGCCCGGCTGCCACTGAATGAACGACTCGATCTTGCTGGCGAGCGCGAAGTCCTTGTCCGTGATGCCTTTTGCGGAATGCGTCTTGAGCTTCACGGTGACGAATGCGTAGGAGACCGTCAGATCGGGGTGATGCCAGGCTGCTTCCGCGAGATGGCCCACCGCGTTCACGACCATCAACGTCCCCTTCCAGCCTTCGGTGCGGTATTTGCGCCGCAGCCACCCGTCTTCCAGATACCAGTGCTGTAGCGGGCCGACGAGGCGTTGCTGGATCTCCTCGTCGGAGTAGACCTGTTCTGCGTTTGCCATGACCGTTGCTCCACACGTGTTGGAACCACCCTTAACCACATGATGCGCTGCAAATGACGGGCCAGTGAACGGGTCGCGCCGTAGGTGCGCGCGTTCTGTTGTTGCCTGCTTCGCGACGGACACGCTTCGTACCGCCGGGTGACACAGTATGTCCCACCTGCCGCGGCGCAGCCGTTGCGGCCACGCTGCCGAAGCGCGGCGCGCTTCGGCGCGCGGCGCGCCCGGACGAGCTTGTGGCGGCGAAGGATGCGCACGGTGGTTCGATTCCGGCATGGAATATGCGTTGGCCGTCATGCGCCATAAAGCCCGGCAACGATCGGGAAGCGGCGCTGATCGTTACCCGCATTCGAGGAGGCGCGCCCGATGCGACGAGGTAGCGTGGGTCATTCGTGAGTTGAACAGCAAGACCATTCTGGAGGAGACATGAACTTACGCACCACGGTTCTTGGGCTCGCGATCCTCGCGTCGGCAGCCTTGAGTTCTTTCGTTGCACAGGCCGACTCGCAGCTCGACGGGCTCATGAAGAATCCGTCAAACTGGGCGGCGCAGGCGGGTGATTATGCCAACCGTCGCTATAGCCCACTCAAGCAGATCAACGAAAACAACGTCGGGAAACTACAGGTCGCCTGGACCATGTCGACCGGCGTGCTGCGCGGCCACGAAGGCTCGCCGCTCGTGATCGGCGACACCATGTATATCCATTCGCCGTTCCCTAACAAGGTCATCGCCATCAACCTGAAGGATCAAACGTTCATCTGGCAGTACCTGCCGAAGCAGGACGAGTCGGTGGTCTCCGTGATGTGCTGCGATACCGTCAACCGCGGGCTCGCCTATGGCGACGGCAAGATCTTCCTGCAGCAGGCGGATACCAAACTCGTCGCGTTGAACGCGAAAACCGGCGATGTGGTCTGGACCGCGCAAAACGGCAATCCCAAGGCAGGTGAAACCAACACCAACGCGCCGCACGTG
The DNA here is from genome assembly GCF_059567925.1 of Paraburkholderia sp. BGA-UO-ETr-F21. Classification (NCBI taxonomy): domain Bacteria; kingdom Pseudomonadati; phylum Pseudomonadota; class Betaproteobacteria; order Burkholderiales; family Burkholderiaceae; genus Paraburkholderia; species Paraburkholderia sp. BGA-UO-ETr-F21. The sequence continues at coordinate 283,919 of NZ_JCAQOY010000037.1, forward strand.
TTCGGCGACAAGGTGCTGACCGGCATCTCCGGCGGCGAGTTCGGCGTGCGCGGGCGTCTCATCGCGTATGACATCAAGACCGGCAAGCCGGCCTGGACGGCCTACAGCACGGGTCCGGACAAGGACATGCTGATCGACCCCGACAAGACGACGACCTATGCCGACGGCAAGATGGTGCCGGTGGGCGCGGATTCGTCGCTGAAGTCGTGGAAAGGGGATCAGTGGAAACTGGGCGGCGGCACCACCTGGGGCTGGTACGCGTGGGATCCGAAACTCAACCTTGTCTACTACGGCACCGGCAATCCGGGTACATGGAACCCGACGCAACGTCCGGGCGACAACAAATGGTCGATGTCGATCTTCGCGCGTGATCTGAACACCGGTCAGGCCAAGTGGGTCTACCAGATGACGCCGCACGACGAGTGGGACTATGACGGCGTGAATGAAATGATCCTGTCGGACCTGTCGATCGACGGCAAGAAGGTTCCGGCTATCGTTCACTTCGATCGTAACGGTTTCGGCTACACGTTGAATCGCGAAACCGGACAACTGCTGGTTGCGCAGAAGTTCGATCCGGCTGTGAACTGGGCTGATCGCGTCGATATGAAGAGCGGCAAGCCGATTCGCAACGCGGCCTATTCGACGCAGGCAGCCGGCTCGGATCACAACGTGAAGGGCATCTGTCCGGCGGCGCTCGGCTCGAAGGACCAGCAGCCGGCAGCGTTCGACCCGGGCTCGAGCTTGTTCCTCGTGCCGACCAACCACGTCTGCATGGACTATGAGCCGTTCGATGTCGACTACGTGTCGGGCCAGCCGTATGTGGGCGCCACGCTGTCGATGTATCCGGGCCCGAACGACAACAACTCGATGGGTAACTTCATTGCCTGGGATGCTTCGAAGGGCAAGATCGTCTGGTCCAAGCCGGAGCGGTTCTCGGTATGGTCGGGCGTGCTCGCGACCGCGGGCGGCGTGGCCTTCTACGGCACGCTGGAAGGCTACATCAAGGCCGTGCGCATCAAGGACGGCAAGGAACTGTGGCGCTTCAAGACACCGTCGGGAATCATCGGCAACGTGTTTACCTACGAGTATCAGGGCAAGCAGTTCATCGGTGTCTATTCGGGTATTGGCGGCTGGGCCGGTATCGGCATGGCGGCGGGCCTCGAGAAGTCGAATGAAGGCCTCGGCGCGGTGGGCGGTTATCGCGAGCTTGCGAAGTACACGGCACTGGGCGGCACGCTGTTCGTGTTCGCCATTCCCGGCGGCAACGGCTGAACGGCCGGGTCGGGTTGAAACGCGCGGCCGGTTTGCCCTGTGAAGGTTCGGGCAGCCGGCAGCGCCTTCGATCCCACGAGTCGTCTACGAGTTATCCGGGGCGCGCCATTTCGTCCACGCGTCGATGAAACGCGCCGAGGCGCGGCCCCACTTTGAAGGAGACATGTGCATATGAAAGGCCGATCAATCTTGTTGCGGGCGGCTCTGCCCGCCTTTTTCATCGTACTGCCCGCTGCGTTCGCCCAGACCAATCCCGCGATTGCCCAGGTGGCGTACAAGGTGGTCGATGGCAGCAAGGTCGACAGCAATACGCTGCAAGGATGGAAGACCTGGCGCGCGCTGGCCTGCGAACGCTGTCACGGCGCGCAGCAGCAGGGCATGGTCGGACCGTCGCTGGTCGAAGCGTTCAAGACGCTGGACAAAACGGAGTTTCACCGCACCGTATTCGGCGGCCGGGTCGACAAGGGCATGCCCGACTTCAGTTCGAGCCAGATGATGCAGAAGAACTGGGAGAACCTTTACGCCTATCTGAAAGGGCGCTCCGACGGCCAGATCAAGCCCGGCGATCTGCAGGCCATCGACGCGAAATAGCGCCCGCGTCTCTACTTCAGGAGGTTATCGATGCGTCATGGCAAACGAATGCCCACGCACGTCGCGCTCGTCGCCGCCGCGCTGTGCTACGCGGTGATTGCAGGCGGCGCGGTGCGTGCCGAAGGCGAGGCAATGCCGAATAACGATGGCGCCGACGGCGTGCTGCGAGTCTGTGCGGACCCGAACAACATGCCTTTGTCCAACAACAAAGGCGAAGGTTACGAGAACCGGATTGCAAGCCAGATGGCGAGCGATTTCGGCTACAAGCTCGAGTACACCTATTTTCCGCAGCGCATGGGCTTCGTGCGTCACACGTTGCGCGAGAAGGTGCCCGAGACGGAGCGCTACAAGTGCGACCTGATCATCGGCGTGCCGAAAGGCTACGACATGACCTCCACGACGCAGCCCTACCTGCGTTCCACGTATGCGATGGTGTTTACCAAGCGGCCTGAACTCGCCGGCATCAACACGCCGGACGATCTGCTCAAGCTGCCGCCGGACCAGTTGCACAAACTGCGCTTCGGCATTTTTTCGCAGACGCCCGCGGTCGACTGGCTGCTCAGTCATGACCTGATCGATCAGGCGGTTTCGTATCAGGTGCAAAGCGGCGATCCGCAAGAATATCCCGGCCAGATGATCGAAAAGGATCTGCAGGCGGGCAATGTCGATGTGGTGTTCCTGTGGGGGCCGATTGCGGGTTACTTCGCCAAGCGTTCCGGCGATACGGTCAAGCTCGTGCCATTCCCCGCCACGCCGGGGATCCGCTTCGACTATACGATCTCGATGGGCGTGCGCTACGGCGAGAAAGCGTGGAAGGACAAGGTCGATCAATGGATCGGCGCGAACCACGACAAGATCGACAGCATTCTCACGAGTTACGAAGTGCCGCTTCTGAAGCCCGTCGACACGCCGGCCGGCAAGCCCGCGGACGGGTCGCCATGAAGGGTGCGCGAATGCGGTTGCGCCGCGCGTGGCGGCAAGTGCTTGCGGTCGGTGTCACGTGCGTGGCGTGTGGGATGCATGCCGCGGCGTTTGCCGCGAACGCCGATGAAATCTCGGCCGCCGAGCGGCTCATCTTCACGACGGATCATTTGCAGGGCGTGCAGCAGCAGACCGAGATCGACTACACGTTCCTCAGCTCGAATCAACCGGCGCACAGCACGGACGTCGTCAAGGTGCTGGTGCTCAGCGCGGACAATGCCAAAGGCGATGCCCAGGTGTCCGATCACAGCGGAGCCGTGCCCTTGCCGAATGCCGGGTTGCAGTGCAATCCGGTGATCATCTATTTCCTCGAACGCGATATCACGGAGATGCAGAACCTGACCGGCGGGCAACGGCGCTACTTCCAGCAGCGTCTGCGGCTCGCGCTCGCCGCGGGGCCGAAGATCGAGACGGTCACCAGTCAGATCGGCGGTAAGACGGTCAAGGCCCGGCAGATCGTCGTGCAGCCGTATCTGGGAGACCCCAATGCTGAACGCTTCGCGCAATACACCGGCAAGCGCTATACGTTCCTGATCGCGGATTCGTTGCCCGGCCGGGTCGCGCTGATCCGCACCGACGTGCCCGGCGCGAACAACGATTTTGCACATCCGGTGCAGACCGAGACGCTCAGCTTCCAGGCGGCGTTGCAAAAACTGCCGTCGCCGCCGCACGCGCCGCACGCGCCGACTACGCCGGTGAAGCCTTCCGACGCGCCTCGCGCGAGCCGTTAGCGAGGCCGCGCCAAGGTGAATTTCATCCGCTCGCTGACCTTGCGTCAGTTGCAGATCTTTGTGGTGGCGAGCCGGTACACGAGCTTCGCACGGGCCGCGGAGGAACTGCATCTGACCCAGCCGGCGGTGTCGATGCAGATTCATCAGCTCGAAGAGGCGGTCGGTCTGCGGCTGTTCGAGCGGATTGCGCGCAAGCTCACGTTGACCGAAGCGGGTGAAATGCTGAGCCACCACGCGAGCCGCATTCTAGGCGAGATCAAGGATGCCGAAGACGCGATGACCTCGCTGAAGCAGGCCGATAGCGGCTCGATCGCGGTGGGTATAGTCAGTTCCGCGACATACTTCGCGCCGAAGCTGCTCGCCATGTATTCGCACCTGTATCCCAAGGTCGATGTGCACTTTTCCGTCGGCAATCGCGACGCGCTGCTGCGCCTCTTGCAGGACAATGCGATCGACCTCGCCATCATGGGTCGGCCGCCGCCGGAACTCGACACCACGACCGAGCCGCTCGCGTGGCATCCGCAAGTAGTGATCGCGCCGCTCGACCATCCGCTATGCGGCGCGCGGCGCTTCGATCTGCAGGAGCTGCGCGGCGACACATTCCTGCTGCGCGAGCACGGTTCGGGAACGCGTATGGCAGCCGAGGAAATGTTCAGGCAGCATCTCTTCACGCCCGCGAAGGTCGTCACGCTCGGCAGCAACGAAACGATCAAACAGGCGGTCATGGCCGGCATGGGGGTGAGTCTGATTTCCCTGCATACACTGCTGCTGGAACTGCGTACCAAGGAAATTGCGTTGCTCGACGTCAATGGCACGCCAATCGAACGGACGTGGCAAGTCGTGCATTTGCGGGCCAAACAACTGTCGCCGACCTGCACGGTGTTCCGGCAGTTCCTGCTGGAGCAGGCCGCCGTCTATCTGGAGCGCGAGTATGCGCCATACACCACGTTGCCCGCGAAATCAGGAGTGGTGAGATGAGCATGACAGGACGTGGGGCGGTTGTGCGGTACGTGCGGTACGTGCGACACGTGCGGACCCTCGGCGTGATCTGCGTGGCGTTCGCGTGCTCGCAGGCGTTCGGTGCGCCGACCTCGATCGCGGTCATGAATTGCGTGCTGATCGACGATAACGCGGCCTACAACGATGCCGTGACCAACCGCATCCAGCAGACTCGCATCCAAATGGTCAGCGAGGCGCTGCGCGAACAGTTGCGCGGCACCCAGCGCTATCGTGTCGCCGACAATGCGCCCGCCACTGGTCTGATCGCCGAACTCGGCGCGTCGCAAGATCTGAACGCGTGCGCCGACTGTGCCCGGCAAGTGGGACGCAAACTCGTCGTCGAACAGGTCGGCCGGTGCTGGGTCCAGAAAGTCAGCAACCTGATTCTGAATATCAACCTGCATGTCGAGGATGTCGCGAGCGGCGCAACCGTCTTCCAGCGTTCGGTCGATATCCGCGGCAATACGGACGTATCCTGGCGCCGCGGCGCCGCGGCGCTGGCCGGACTGCTTGCCGGCAGTGCGGCGGCGGGTTCGGCAGCGAGCAGCATTTCACCGTGAGAGGGTCCGGGACTCGTCAGCGGCGGCACACTGTGTACTCGAATACGTGACACGTTGACATCGTTCCGCGCGCGGGCGTGCCTGCTGCGCCCGGCAGCGTACTGGCACAGAGTATGCGGCGACGTCCGCTCATAGCCATGAGAAGCACATTCATTTCGTGGGTTCATGGCGAGCTCGCGCCTGAATTGTCTGCTATAGGGGATTGCATCGATGGGTGCTGGCGAATTGCTTCAGGACTGGCGCGTGCATGCGCTGCAGATCGAAGATGAAGTCTCGCGCGTCGTGATCGGCCAGCCGCAGATCATTCGTCTCATCACCGTCGCCCTGTTTGCCCGCGGTCATGTGCTCCTCGAAGGCGGAGTCGGTGTCGGCAAGACAACCGTATTGCGCGCGTTTGCGCGTGTGGTGGGCGGGGAGTTCGAGCGCGTGGAAGGCACCATCGATCTGATGCCGGGCGATCTCGTCTATCACACGTACGTCGACGCCGAGGGCAGGCCGCGCATCGACCCCGGTCCGCTGCTTCGACACGGCGAGGGGCTGACCACGTTCTTTTTCAACGAGATCAATCGCGCGCGCCCGCAGGTTCAGTCGCTTCTTTTGCGTGCGATGGCGGAGCGTTCGGTGTGGGCGTTCGATCGCGAATTCCGCTTTCCGCATATGACGGTCTTCGCCGACCGCAACAAGGTCGAGAAGGAAGAGACCTTCGAGCTTGCATCGGCCGCGCGCGATCGCTTCCTGTTCGAGTTGGGCATGCCCACGCCGACCGAGCCCGACGTGCGGCGGGCGCTGGTATTCGATCCGACGTTCCATGACGTCGACATGCTGCTTGCGCGACTGCCACCCGCGATCGTTCCTTGGGAACAGTTGAACCAGGTCGGCGCGGTCATTCAGGAGAGTGTGCAGTCGAGCGAGACGATCGAGCGCTACGTTCTGGATATCTGGCAGGCAACGGAGACGCCACAGCGTTTCGGCATTGCGCTCGACGGCGTCGATATGGATCGCCTCATTCTGGCGGGCGCGAGCCCTCGCGGCATGAGCGCGCTGCTGCGCGCCGCGCGCGTGGTGGCGTGGCTGGCCGGCCGTACGCATCTGGTGCCGGAGGATATTCATGCGGTGCTGATGCCGGCGCTCGGGCATCGCGTGTTCTTCACGCCGATCTACGAACTGCGCCGCCAGGAGCTCGCCGAAGCGCTCACGGCGCAAATCATGAACAGGTTGGCCGTACCCTGAGCCATGAACGCGACCCCCGAATTTCACTACCGTTTGCCGATGCGCGCAGGCGGTTCTCGTCCCGGCTCGCATCCGGGATCGAGCTTCGGCGCCGGCCAGGAATTCGCAATGCACGGCCGCCTTTTCGACTACCCGGATCCGCGCCGCCTGGATTTGCGCGCCAGCGTGCGCGCCGCACGCTCCGAATGGCTGGTGCGGGTTCACCTGCAGCGCGCTGCGGTGCCGGTGCAGGTGATCGTCGATGTTTCCGCTTCCATGCACTTCGGCACGCGCCAGACGAAATTGCAGGTTGCCGCCGACTTTGTCGAGGCGTTGGGATATAGCGCGTTTCGCGTCGGCGATCAGCTGGGCATGCTCGCCTTCGATAACGCCGCGCGTGACGATCTATTCATGCCGGCGCGATACGGGCGGGGTGTCGGCAACCTGCTCGCGACGATGTTGCGTGACAGCACGAGCGACACAGCCGGAAGCGGCGGCATTGCCGGGCTGCAGCGCGCCGCTTCGACGCTGGCCGGGCGGCGCGCGCTGATCTTCCTTGTTTCGGATTTTCACTGGCCGCTCGCGGAATTGCCCGCCGTACTCGACCTGCTGGTTCATGCGTGTGTGGTGCCGATGGTGGTCTGGGATACCGCTGAGATCGCACCACCGCACGGCGCGCCGCTGCTTGCGGTCCGTGACGCCGAGTCCGCCCGGCAGCGCACGCTATGGCTGCGTGGCAGCGTGCGCGCGCGTTGGCGCGAGGCTGTCGCGCGGCGGCGTGCTGAACTCGCGACGATGTTCGGCAAGCGTGGCATGCAGCCGTTTTACATCGAGAGTGCTTTTGATCCAGAGGCGATGTCGCGCTATTTTCTGGAGACGATCGCATGAGACTCGATGGGCGCTGCGCTGGCAGATCATATAGTTCGCTGCGCGGGACATCTGTCGCGAAGAGGTTTGTCTCTTCGCTAGCGTGGTTGTTGGTGGTGGTGTTGGCACCGATGCCGTTAATGAGCGTCGCCGCAGGGCCGACCGTTGTGTTTCAGCCAACGGTTCAACAGCCGCGCGCATTCGGCCACCTGCTCGGCGATATCCTCACGCAACGCATTCTGCTGTCCGCCGGCGATCACGATGCGGGTTCGGTGGCGCCGCCTTCCGTCGGCCGCACTGACGAGTGGCTGGAACGGCGGCCCGCCCGGTTCGAAACCGATGCCGACGGTCGTCGCTGGATGGTAATCGACTACCAGATCGTCAACGTCGCGCCCACGCTCACCAGGATTGCTCTGCCGGCGTTGACATTGACCTCGGCGTCCGGCGCGACGCTGCAGGTCGCGGAGTGGCCGCTCAGCATCGGCCCGATGACACAGGTCGATGCCTTCGATGCCGGTGACCTGCAACTGATGCGGCCTGACCGGCAGGCTCCTGCGCTACCGACCGCGCCGCTGCGGCGGCAGGCGAGTTTCGCGCTTGGCCTGCTACTGCTGACGCTGCTGTCGTGGGCGGGTTGGTGGCGGTGGCGCAACTGGCACGAGTCGGCGCGGTTGCCGTTTGCGCGCGCGTGGCGGCAGATGCGGCGACTGGACCCGCCGAACGCGGACACGTCCGCCGATGCATGGCTCTGCCTGCACCGCGCACTGAATGAAACAGCGGGCCATGTCGTTCACGCGGGTTCTTTGCCCAGCCTGTTCGCGCGAGCGCCGTATTTGCAGCCGCTACGCACGCAACTCGAACAGTTCTATCAGCAATCGACCGAGCGCTTCTTCACGCCTGCACCGGTGCTCGCCCCTTATCCGCTGCGAGGGCTGTGCCGCGCACTGTATCGCGCAGAGCAGCGCCATCAGCGATGAACACGGCATTCGACTTCGCCTATCCGTGGCTGCTTGTTCTCGTGCCGTTAGCCGCGCTGCCGTTGTTGCCGCGACGCGGCGACACGCTGGCCTTCTCCTGGGTCGCATGGCTTCCGGAGGATCGCGTCGGGCAATGGCTCGGCTTCGTCGTGCGCGGCAGTGCCGTGCTGGCGATGGCGGCGATTGTGGTTGGCCTCGCCGGCCCGGGACGCTCGCAACGGCAAGTGCTGCGTACCGGCAGCGGAGCCCAGATCCTGATCCTGATGGACCGCAGTGCGAGCATGGACGAAACGATGAATAGCAAAGGCGTGGAGTCGCCGGCGGGTGAATCGAAGAACAAGGTGGCGCGCGCTTCGTTGACGAACTTCGTGGCTCAACGGCCCAACGACGCGGCTTGCGTTCATGATGTTCGGCACGAGCTCGGTGCTGGCGATGCCGTTTACCTACGACTCCCGTGCGATCGAAGCCGCGATTGCAGGTACGGCGGTGGGTCGCGGCATGCCGGACACGCAACTTGACCATGGGTTGCTGGCGGCCATCGGCGAGTTCAATGGCTGGGCATCGTCGGGGCGCCGGGCGATCGTGCTCGTCTCGGACGGTGGTGCGAGACTCGACGCGGAAGTACGGCGTCTCATTCAGGATGGACTGACGCGCAACCAGATCGCGCTTTACTTTATCTACTTGCGCAGCGGCACCTACAGTCCCGATCTGAACGCTGCGGTTCCCGCGAGTGAGTCTTCGGCCGAAGCCGAGTTGCATCGCTTCTTCCTCTCGCTGAAGACCCCGTACCGGCTTTTTCAGGCCGGCGATGCGCGAGCGATGAAGGACGCGATGGCCGAGATCAATCGCCAGCAAAACGCGCGGACTTCGTTTGTCGAGCATTTGCCACGGCAGGATCTCAGCCCGTATTTTTTCGCGCTCGCGCTGGCCGGTTGTGCGCTGTTGCTGGCTTTGCGGCTGCTTCAGGTGCGGGCCTGGTCATGAAGCGCGCGTCGATTCATCTCATCTTCGCGGCCGTCGCGCTGTGTTGCGCCGGTGTCGCGGCGTATGACGGGGTTCGCCTGCGGCACGCGCAGCACGTCAATCAGGCCGTCGCGGCAGTCGCGGCTGAAACAGCCAAAGCAGCAGGCAAAGCGGCCGCGACGGGCGCTCCGCGCGACGAACAGGGTCGACGCGAGGACGGCCAGGTTCGACTCGCGCGCGCCATCGCGTTGTCGAACGCGGGTGCCTACGACAGGGCAGGCCCGCTCTTCGAGGACCTGATCCGCGACGGGCAATCTGGCGAGGTAGGGCGCGCGGCGCTGTTCGATCTTGGCAACATGTACCTGCGTGAGAGCATGGGCGACAGCCGCTCCGGCACGGTCCGGTCGGCCGCCATGATCGAGGAGGCCAAGGCGCGCTACCGGACCTTGCTGCGTGCCGCGCCGGACGATTGGGATGCGCGCTATAACCTCGAACGGGCGCTGTGGCTCGCGCCTGAAACGCACTCCGCGGCGGAATCGCCGGAGGTCAAGTCGCAGCACAACGTCAAGGTGAGCGATCCGCAAAGCAAGGATCTGCCATGAGATTCGGCGCGCCGAAGCGTGGGCTTTCCGGACGGCGGCACTGGACGACGCCCGTGGCGCTCGTGTTGTTGATCGCAGCGGTCGCCATGCCTCGCGTGATACTCCCACGCAATACGTTCAGCTACATCGTCACCTTCGACATTACGCAGAGCATGGATGTCGAGGACATCGCACTGAATGACGCACCGGTGAGCCGCCTGGCGTTCGCGCGGGCTGCGGCGCGCGACGCGCTGGGGCGATTGCCATGCGGGTCGAAGCTTGGGTGGAGTGTGTTCACCGGTCAGCGGACGTTGCTGTTGCTGCCGCCCGTCGAAGTCTGCAGCAACTACGATGCGTTACTGTCCTCGCTCGACAGGATCGACTGGCGAATGCGCTGGACCAACTGGAGCCGCATTGCCGAGGGCGGCGTCTATTCCGCGGTTCGCGTGGCGCAGGACATCGGTCATGGCGCGGCTGTCGTGTTCGTCACCGATGGACAGGAGGCGCCGCCAATCCTGCCTTCGGATGCGCCGGCGCGGGACATCAACCCCGCTCAGGTCAAGGGCTGGCTGATCGGCGTTGGTGGCGATCAGGCCGCGCCCATTCCGCGCACCGATTCCGACGGCCGGCGTGACGGCTACTGGCAGGCAGAGGACGTGATTCAGGTACCTACGCGGCCGGGATCCGAAACGCGGGCGGAAAGCCACGAGGAGCTGTCCGAATTGCACGGGCATTACCTTGCCGCCGTGGCCGAACAGATCGGCTTCGGATATCGCCGCCTGTCGAGCACCGCGTCCTTGAGCGAGGCCCTGCTCGATGCGCGATTCGCTCACCGCGAACCGGTGCCGACGGATTTGCGCTGGTGTCCCGCGCTGCTTGCGCTGCTGTTGCTCGCCTGGCGATTCGCACCGGAGTTTCACTCGGCCACGCGTCGCGTGAGCGCCGGACGTGCGAACTCGTCATACGGGTAAATCCGCTCTGCTCAATACCTGTCGAGGGTCTGGAAAATTTGGAGCGTATCGCCTACGCTTAAGCGAGCCGGCCTTTTGGGGCGAGGGCATGACCTTCGCCCGTCTGTGCGCAGCCGACCCATTCTGACAAAGCAATCAACGGTTCTAAATCGTACGCTTTTGTTGTTTGAGAGGGTTGTGCCATCCTGCTTTTCTACGCCATTGCTGGCGTGGATGAATGCCGCACTCCAGCGCTGAAATTCTTGAACAATAAAAAGCCAAGGAGACGCTCATGCCATTCGTTCGCATTCCAGATGCTATTGGTCTTTCCCTGCTCGCCATTGCATTCGGCCTACCTTCTGCTTTTGCCGCCGACGAAGTTCAGAACACTTCGACTACGACGAGCTCACCCGTGCCGTCGACGCTGCAGCCCGTGAGTCAGGATCAACTCGACAAGGCGGCCACCACGTCGAACGACTGGTTGCTTTCGAACGGTTCCTACGAGCAGACGCGCTACTACCGCGGCGCACAAATCAACAAGACGAACGTGGCGAAACTCAGACCGGCTTTCATCTTCCAGACAGCCGTCAACGAGTCGATGGAAACGGCGCCGATCGTATCGAATGGTGTGATGTTCATTACCACCTCGTTTAACCACGTGTATGCGGTCGACGCGGTCACGGGTAAAGAGTTCTGGCATTACAAGCACAAGATGGGCTCGGTCACGACGTTTTGTTGCGGGCCCAACAATCGCGGCGTTGCCATAGCCGGCGACCGGCTCTTCATGGGCACGCTCGATGCGAAACTCGTCGCGCTCGACGCGAAAACCGGCAACGTGCTGTGGCAAACGCAAATTGCCGATCCCGATCAGGGCTACTCGGAAACGATGGCGCCGACGGTCGTCGACGGCAAGGTGCTGATTGGCACGAACGGCGGCGAATATGGCATTCGCGGGTTCCTCAAAGCGTTCGATGCAAACTCCGGTCAATTGCTGTGGACGTTCTATACGATTCCGGAAACCGGGCAGGAAGGCGTGTGGGCCACGAAAGATGCGACTGGCCGCGACGAGAAACGCGATATCGACGCGGAGAAAAAACAGCTCGCCGCGAAGGGGGGCGATTTCTACAAAACGCTCGGCGGCGGTGTGTGGATGGCGCCCGCCGTCGATCGGCAAACGCATACGGTGTTCTTCGTGGTGGGCAATCCCTCGCCGGACCTGTATGGCGCAATCCGCCCGGGAGACAACCTCTATACGGATTCACTCGTCGCGATCGATCTGGACAGCGGCAAGTACAAATGGCACTACCAGTATGTGCCGCATGACGTGTGGGATCTCGACGCCGTGAGCCCGCCGATGCTGATCGACGTGCGCGACACCAACGGCAAGATGATTCCGGGCGTGGTGCACGGCGGCAAGACCGGCCACGTGTACGTTCACGATCGGGCCACCGGGCGGCTGATCCGCTATTCGCAGGCGATGATTCCCCAGGAGAACATGTGGACGTTGCCGACAGCCGCGGGCGCGCGGATGCTGCCCGGCGCGAACGGCGGAGTCGAGTGGTCGCCAATGGCGTTCGATCCGCAAACGCGCCTCGTGTATGCGGCCAATCTGCATCAACCGATGACGTATCAGGTCGAGGACGCGGCCTATCCGGGTGGCAGCAAGCTTTGGCTGGGCGGCGCGTTCAAGACGATCGCGGCCGAACAGCAATGGGGCAAGCTCTCCGCGGTCAACGTCGATACGGGTAAGGTGGCGTGGGACTTCAAGACCGAACAACCGCTGATAGGCGGCGTGCTGGCGACGGCGGGCGGTCTCGTATTCAACGGCGAAGGCAACGGCCTGTTCCGCGCATTCGATTCCGCCACCGGCAAGAAGCTCTGGGAGTTCCAGTGCGGCGCCGGCGTCAATGCGCCCGCGGTGTCGTACATGGTGCACGGTAAGCAATACGTCGCGGTCGCGGCGGGCGGCAATACCCAGCTCGACTTCAAGCGCGGCAACACCGTGGTGGTTTTTGCGCTGCCATGACGATGCGCATGCCGATGCTACGGGGAACCCGGGGAGCGGCGAGCCGCTCATGGACGGCATGGCTGTGCGGCTGGTTCGCCGCCGCATGGCTGCCGTTGAACGCGCACGCCGACGCCGAGGCGGGCAAGGCGAAAGCGCAGGTGTGCGTGGCCTGTCATGGGCCGATGGGCAATTCGACGAATCCGGACTATCCGATTCTCGCGGGTCAGAGCGCGCGCTATCTCTATCTGCAACTCAAGGACTTCAAGGAAGGGCGGCGCAGCGACCCGCGCATGTCGCCGATGGCGGCGAACCTTTCGCGCGACGACATGCAGGATCTCGCCGACTACTTCGCCGCGCAAAAGCTGGTGTCCGTTCCATTCAAGGCGGATAGCGCCAGCATCGAAGCCGGAAAGAATAAAGCTGCCGAGGTGTTATGCACGATGTGCCACCTGGGCGGCTTTTCTGGTCAGAACGAGATTCCGCGCGTCTCGGGTCAACTGTATCCGTACATCGTCAAGCAAATGCAGGACTTCCGTTCGCATACGCGGACCAACGACGCCGGCAACATGGCCAGTGTGACCCGCAATCTGACAGACGACGACATTCGCAATCTCGCCGCATACATCAACAATCTCCAGTAGCAGGGAGGCGATGCCGTGAAACAAACTCTCATCCGTACCACTGCTGTTGTCGTGTTGCTTGCTGGCGCATTCGGCGCATGCATGTCCGCGCATGCGCAAGGCGACGGAGAAACAAACAGGCAACTGCTTGCAGCCGCGAAAGACGGAGACGAGCCGTCGGCTCTCGCGGCGCTTCAGCGCGGGGCCGCAGTGGATGCCATGAACCGCATCGGCGACACTGCGCTAATTACCGCGTGCAAAAAAGGCGACTTGGGAACGGCGCGCATGCTGATCGAACACGGCGCGAACGTCCAGCACGCCAACGCGCCGGGCGTCACACCGTTGATGGCCGCGGCGTACGGCGGCTTTGATGAAATCGTCGCGCTGCTGCTGGCGCACGGCGCCGATCCGCTTGCCACGGATCGCATCGGCAAGACTGCGATGGAGTATGCGGCCGGCCAGGGACAGTCGAAAGTGGTGAGTCAACTGCTCGATGCCGGGGTCGACGTGAATCGTCCTTATAAGAACGACCTCACTGCGCTGATGTGGGCTGCGGGATACGATCGCGCGGATACTGTCCGGCTGCTGATCGCACGCGGCGCGAATCGGGCGATGAAGGATAATCGGGGATTGACGGCGAAGGATATCGCGGTGCAGACGAAGTCGGACCAGGTGGCTCGTCTGTTATCTGCCGGATAGTGCGGGAATGAGTCCGGCATGAGCGGACGCACATGCGTTGAGAAGAGTGAGCGCGTTGACGCTGAAGTTAGGCGGCGCTCATCGCTCGAACGAAGCGCTCGCTCACCGAATACGGAGCTTGAATTCAAGCACGGCCAACGAAGCGTCGGGCTGACCTTGCCGTTGCAGATCCTCCGCTAGAAGCTTTTGAAACAAGGCTAATTCTCGATCTCCATATAGTTCGACGAATTCGGCGAATACTTCGGTAATGGCATTGCTGCGTGTCGCCGGCGTCAGCGTACTGCCAATGTATGAGCGCCCTCTTGCAAGCTCGAGCGCATACGCAGAGCGAGCATTCCCGACGGCCGCGCTAATTTTTCCCCTTGCCATCTAATCTCTCTTTTTTTTGTGGGCCGACCGCAGGCCTTTTTAGGTCCGTTCATGCGAACCGGGAAAACGGTCTACCTCGAATTTAAGGGGAAATGCTGAAGGAAATCTTAAGGGAGCGGAATAGAGCAGACATGACGTGCCCCCTCTAAAACCGGAGGCCAGAAATCAGGGTGCACATTTTTCTTCGTCAGCGAATTCACGCGCGAAGAAGTTACCGATCGGATATCGGCATCAGTATCAACCCTTAGCGCTTGTCATAACGGGCCCACGGCTGAACGCGGCGCTTTGCGCCCGATTCAAGTTTGCGCCGGAAAAGCCGATAAGAAGCTGGATGAATGCACCATTTCCTGCGCTACGTTAGTAAGTTTTACTCCCATGTCCGATTTGCGTAACTTTGCGCGCGGTGTTAAGTGCACGTTGCGCCTCACATTACTTGCCGCAGCGTCTGCTGTTATCCCAGCACACAACGTTCGAGCGGCCGCGCAGGCGAAGCCGGAGATATCCACGAGCGAGCATGCGCCGGACGATCTGACCGCGCTACCGCTGGAGGCGTTGATGCAGGTCACGGTGAGTAGCGCCAGCCGGCTTGCCCAGCCGATATCCGACGCACCGGCCGCGGTCTTCATTCTGACGGCCGCCGATATCCGCGATTTCGGATGGAAGACCCTCGCGGATGCGCTCGCGTCGCTTCCCGGACTCTACACAACCTACGACCGGACCTATTCGTATCTCGGCGCACGGGGCTTTCAGCGCCCGGGCGACTACAACAGCCGGTTTTTGCTGCTGATCGACGGAGTACGAACCAACGACTCGGTATTCGACCAGGCTGCCATTGGCACCGATTTTCCGGTAGACCTGGATCTTGTCGAGCGTATTGAGTATGTGCCCGGTCCAGGATCGGCTGTGTACGGTTCGAACGCGCTATTTGGCGTCGTGAACGTGATTACAAAGACCGGCGAAAGTCTCCGCGGTGCTCAGGTCGCAGTCGCAGCAGGGAGTTTTGGCGAGAAGCAGGCGCGCGCAACTTACGGCTGGCATGGCACGAATGGCGCGGACGTACTGCTGTCGGCGAGTTCTTTTGTCAGCAACGGGCAGAGCCTGTTTTATCCGGAGTTCGATACGCCCGACCAGAACAATGGCGTGGCACAAGGACTCGACTACGATCGCAGTCAGAAGTTGCTCGCCAAGTTCACGTACGGCGAGTTCGGCCTTAGCATGGGCTATGGCAACCGGACGAAGGGCGTCCCCACCGCGCCGTATGGCGCGATATTCAACGCGCCGTTCAGCACGACCGATACGCATAGTTTTATCGACGGCACTTTTCAGCACACAATCGCGGAAGGCATACAACTGGCGTCGAGCGCGTACTGGGGACGTTACGACTATCGCAGTCCGAGTCTTTATGCGCCAGGGCCGGTGGAGAACGTCGATGGCGACCACGCGCTCTGGTACGGTGTCGACGTTCACACCACGTTCACGTCCCTTCCGAAAAATAGAGTCGTGCTGGGTTTCGACTATACGCGCGACGCTCATCGCGATCAGTACAACTTCAACGTCGAACCCTACGAGAGTTTTCTCGACGACCGGCGCTCCGGTAACCGCACTGGAATCTACGGCGAAGACGAACTGCAATTGCCCGCGAATTTTTCGCTCAATGTCGGACTTCGTTACGACGTGGAGACAGCGGCAGGCGGCAACGTGAGTCCACGCGTGGCGCTCGCCTACAAGCCGACCAACAGCGACACAGTGAAACTGGTGTACGGTCGCGCCTATCGCGCACCGAACGCCTATGAACTCTATTACGCTGTACCGGGGGTGGGTGGACAGTCCGCGAATCCTTCATTGAAGGCTGAGCACATCACGACCACCGAACTGATCTACCAGAGACAGTTTGGCGCGACGGGTCGCGCGACACTTTCTCTGTTCCATTACGACATTCGCGACCTGATCTCGGAAACGACTTCGCCGGCCGGGCTGTACGTTTTCGAGAACCTCGACCGGGCGAAAGCGAACGGCGCTGAAATAAGCTATGAGCAACGATTCGGTGAAACCCGAGTCCGGGCCAGCTATTCGTGGCAGATCGCCCGAGACGGCGCCACCGGAGACATTCTGCAAAATTCACCGCGGCATCTCGCGAAACTCAATCTGGTACTGCCGCTCTTTGGCAATGCGGCGCGGCTCGCCACCGAACTGCGCTGTGTATCAAGCCGACTCGCCGAAAGTGGCCACGCAGCAGGGTACTGCCTGGGCAATCTGTCCGTCGGCTCGACGCGCCTGATCCAGCATGCCGACGTGTCGTTCTCGGTGTACAACGTAGCCAACACACAGTATGCGGATCCGGCGGGCCCCGGCTATACGCAGGAGGTCATTGCGCAGCAAAGCCGCACCTTCCTCGTCAAAATGGTGTACGGATTCTAGTATGCGGTTCAATCGCACACTCCGCTCATTCACCGTGTTGGGCTCGTTAGTCCTCGCGGTAATTGCCGGGCCGTCGAACGCACAGGTTGACGAAGCGATGCTGAGCGCAGCATACATCTACAACTTTACCCAGTTCACCACCTGGCCGGCAGGAGGGCTCTCCGATTCGAAGCTGGTCGTCTGCGCGAACGGTGAGAGCGCGCTGGGAATAGCGCTCGCCAGTCTCAACGGAAAGATGGTGAGCGGACGCGCGTGGACTTTCGGCTCGCTGAGCCACGGTGATGGTCCGTCAGGATGCAACGTCGTTCTCGTCGAAGAAGGTAAGCCATTGTCGAAGCAAACGAGAGAAGTGCTCAACTCCGACAGGCCCGTACTCGTCATCACCAATTCCACGCTGGATACACAAGACACGGTGATTCGCCTGGTCACGGACGGAAACCATTTGCGTTTCGATATCAACAACCGCGAGGCGGCTCGGCGACATCTTTCGCTCAGCTCGAAGCTGCTTCAACTGGCAAGGACTGTCCTATGAGCGAGATCGAACGCAACAAGCCGAGTTTGACGCGAGCATTGGGACGGGTCAACATCATCGGAGTGGCGGTCGCTCTGGTGATTTCGAGCGTTGTCCTGCTCGTCTATGAGGCGGTTTCGCTTCGAGGCGCGCTTGCGGACAACGCCCGGCTTCAGGCCGCAATGGTCGCGGAAAATATGTCGGCCCCACTGCTTTTCCGTGACAGCGAGGTGGCGAGCGAAGTGTTGGGGCACCTGGGCAATCTCCCCTATATCGAGAGCGTTGCGGTCTTCGATGCGAAGGGCGGCCGCTTTGCCCGCTACATTCAGCGAGGGTTATCGGAATCTGAGCAGGACGAAGGCACTGAGGCCGCGGCGCGGACACAAGAGCGCCTTTCTTTCAAGGACGTCGTCGTCGCCGCACCCGTGGTTCAGGGTGGCGCGCGGGTCGGCAGCGTGGTTCTCGTTGCGACGACGGAGGGGATGAAGGCGGAATTCATGCGCTATGCCTGCTTCCTGCTTCTAGCGTCCGCGTGTGCTTTATGGATTGCGTCGTTCGTCATGTCGCGTACCAGAGCGCGCGTCGTGGAGGCAGAACGACAACTGGAGTATTTCGCTCTGACCGACCCGCTGACTGATCTGCCCAATCGTCGCGCCTTCTATGACGAACTGGCTGGCTGTCTGCGTCCGGCTGCTGGTGTTTCCCCGCAGGTGACGCTTGTCCTGATCGATCTCGACGATTTCAAAAAGATCAACGATACGCTCGGACACGGTGCCGGGGACGAACTACTGCGCGCGGTAGCGCACACCCTGCGGGGCACTGTTCAGCAACGGGACGTCGTGAGCCGTATCGGCGGTGACGAATTCGCGGTGTTGGCAACTTCGGATACCGACCGGATCCAGAGCCGAAGGACCGCGGAGAAAATCGTGCGCAGCCTTGGACGGTCGTTCGAACTCGAAGGGACGATGGTGCCCGTCACCGTGAGCGTGGGCTTTTCGCGGTATCCGGATGACGCCGGCGATATTGCGTCCCTCTTGAGTAGCGCGGACATTGCGCTCTATGCGGCCAAAGGCGGCGGTAAAAATCTTGCGGTCGAGTTCCGGCCGAAAATGACGGCAGAGGCGCAGCGGCGTGCGTCGCTTGAGCGCGATCTGCGCGAAGCGGTCGAGCGCGATGGCCTGGACATTGCCTATCAGCCGCAATTCGATTGTCGCACCGGGCGGTTAGTCGGCGTGGAAGCGCTTGCTCGTTGGGATCACCCTTCACAAGGGGCTATTTCTCCCGCCGAATTCGTGCAGATTGCGGAGAGTAGCGACTTGATTCTGTCACTCGGCCGATGGATTCTGACCCGAGCCTGTCAGGATGCCGTGCGCTGGAATAGCGATGCGGCGACGTCTGTTAGCGTCTCGGTGAATGTATCGGCCCGACAGCTCCGGCATCACACTTTCGGTGCCGACGTGCTTGCAACACTGCAGGAGACCGGTTTGCGACCGGAGTTGCTTGAACTTGAACTGACCGAGAGCCTGTTGATGGAGAATGTCACGGTGTCGGCGGAGGTCATGAGAACGCTGCGTGCACGAGGTGTGCGCCTGTCGATCGACGACTTTGGCACGGGCTATTCGTCCCTGTCGTACCTGCAGTCGTTTCCGCTCAATCAACTGAAAATCGATCGCAGCTTTGTGAAGGCGTTACCCTATTCGGGGCAGCCAATTGTTACCGCCATCATTTCGATGGCGCACAGTTTTGGGCTCACTGTCGTCGCGGAAGGGGTTGAATATCCGGCGCAACTGGCGTGGCTATGCGATAGCGGGTGCGACTTCGTTCAGGGTTATCTCACGGGCCGGCCAATGACATTTACCGCATTGATGGAGGCATTGGAGGAAGAGCGCGAGCATTTCCTCGCCGCCGAGCGCACTGAGTCGGCTGGACCCGTCGCGTAGAAACATGTAACTTCACGTTGCGACTCTCAGGCTTAGTCCTGACGCAGCTTCAGTATCATCCATGTGCAGGAGATGGAGTTAGGGCTTGCAAAACGATTCGATACGAATTGGCGTTGATCGCGTCAAAGTACCGAATCGCGCTGCTTGCGATCTTGAATAGTGGCCGCTAACGACGCGGCCGACACGCGGCGCGAGCGTCGCAGAATCGGGGGTGAGATGAAAAGTTTTTTCGTTGGCGCAGCGCTGGTGAGTATGGGCATCACCGCATCGGGATTTGCGCATGCGACGGATATTGGCGTCGGCATTAACATCGGTACGCCACCTGTCGTGGTCGCGCCGGCCCCGGTCGTTGTCGTGTCGCCTGGATGGCACGGCGACCGCTATTGGGACGGCCACCGCTATTGGGATCGCGACGAATGGGAGGAACACCACCATCATCACGGACATAAGGACGGTCACTGCCCGCCCGGACACGCAAAGAAGGGCGAATGCTGAACCGCGCAACCATCCATGTCTCTGGCGCTCCGCCAGAGACATGGATGTGGATGAACAAAGTGTAGATTCGCTCGCGTCGCGTCTACCATTATCGGCGGCAGGCACCGTACGTTCGCGTACGGCCTGCCGTCGTGCTTTTTGGTTCGTCACGGGTTGCATGCACGCGCGCGCCTTCGAATGGCGCGTGAATGGATGAGCGGCTAGAGAGCAGGGCCCGAAAAAGACCGGATTTCCCGGCTTCACCTTCCGTACTTGAAACGCAAGCGTACGGTTCGTTCTAGATACAGAGCAGACTTTCCCCGGTCGCCCTGAGAAGCACAGGACGCGGCGGGACAATTGAGTGGAAGGCACCCGTCACGCCGAGTTGCTGAGGTGTGATGGAAGCGATACGCAATGGTCTCTTTGCTCCAGCCCCCTCGACTATTTCAGGAGAGTCGTGATGCCCTATCATGCGAACCGTCAGCGGCCGTTGACCCGTGCGGAACTGGAAGTCCTCAGTCCTCTCAAGGCAACCAGAGAAAACCTGCGTGTGACCGCGAAATCCATCTGGTCTGCTACCTACGTGACTGTGCCCCCCGGCGTGGAGCTAGCGCCAAAAGTGAAAAGCGAGCGAGTTGATATGCGCCCGGATGGTCAGAGCCTGTGGAAAATCGGCGTCGAGATGAGCGCCGGTTCGACGCCCGGACTGCCCATGGGCTGCACGGTTCAGAGGCACGAAAAAACCGATACGATGGGACAGATATCCGGCCACCCGTCGTTCCGGCCAGAATGGATGGACGTTCGATTCATTCCCAAAACCGGCATCCGCCGCCCGCAGCCGCAGATGCGAGACGGAAAAGGGCGCAAGGTCAAACCACTCACGGTCTTTCCCGGCGATGCACGCCAGGTTCTGTTCGATACAAGCTGGCCATGGTTGCTGACGGGAAAGATCGTTACGAGCGACGGCACATCCGGTTCGGGCGTGCTGATCGGCGATCGCCTCGTTCTGACAGCACGCCACGTCATGCCTTGGAATAGCATCGGAACCGGCAACTGGTGGATGAAATTCACGCCGTACTATTTTGACGGTACAGAGCCATTCGGGTCGTCTTACGTCAGCGACGCCCGCCACTATGGGACCGACGACACGGACTTCAACCTGTCGCACGACTATGCGGTATTACGGCTATATGAGCCCTTGGGCAACCGGTTAGGCTATATCGGCACGACGAGTTTCGACGACGGCTGGAGATGGCTGAACGTATGGGAGAACGTGGGTTACCCATTCGATGTCGCGGGTGGGGAGCGACCCGCGGTGCAAAGCTGGCAATCCTTCGAAGACGACTATGAAGACGATGACGGACAGACATTGGAAACGGAGGCGAGCCTGAACCACGGCAACTCCGGTGGCCCGTTCTTCGCATGGTTCGAAAACGGCAGTCAGGTTCGCGCGTGCGGCGTAGTGTCGAGCGAAGTGAGTTTCGACGGCGACGCGGACAATTCGGTCAGCGGCGGAGACAATCTGGTCAACCTGGTTGACTGGGCGCGAGCGAATTGGCCGTTGTAGGGCGCTAAATGCGCGAGGCAATCCGGATCCGGGTGGCTCGGGGCAGTATGACGAGCGGCCACCCGTTTTCGATAGAACCGCATCAATTGCCTGGAAACACGGGAATGGTCTTTCAGCAGCAGTCCCGGCATCTGGCCATCGGCGTCGAATCGCCGGCCGCCCGAATCAAACTCCCCTCGCTTGAAATCCCACCATACAAAGGTGTGACCCACACCTCCCTTTCTCTGATCCGCCGATCCCAACGCATAACTATTCCGGCGATCCCATCCGGCCTATTCTGCTGAACACAACGAGCCGCAGCGAAGTCGTGGCCCGAAATGCTTCGAGTGGAGATTATCCGACATGACCGTACCGCTTTCTCGCCCCGCCATTCCCGTTCTCGAAGCCGGCATGCCGGCGCCGGATTTCACGTTGCAAGCCACACCCGACCAGAGGATCACCCTGTCCGAGTTACGCGGCACGCCGGTGGTCATCGCGTTCTACCCGGCCGACTGGAGCCCTGTGTGTGGCGACGAACTCGGTCTTTTCAACGCCGCGCTCGGTGAATTCCGCCGGTTGGGGGCGCAGCTGATCGCCATTTCCGTGGATAGCGCGTGGTCGCACACGGCATATGCAACACAACGCAAGCTTCACTTTCCGCTGCTCTCGGACTTCGAGCCGAAGGGTGAAGTCGCACGAAGCTATGGTGTGTACCGCGCAAAGGAGGGTGTTTGCGAACGCGCGTTGTTCGTTCTCGATGGGAACGGCATTGTGCGGTGGGCCTATGTTTCTCCCATCACCGTGAACCCGGGCGTCGACGGAATACTCGGCGCACTCGAACAAATGAACAATTCCACGCAACAGGACACACCATGAGCCATCTCTCCGCGCCCGTCGGATCTCTGGACCATATCGAGGGTGCGTTCGGCGCGCCCGTCACGTTGATCGAATACGGCGATTTCGAATGCCCTTATTGCGGGGCGATGTACGGTGTGATCAAAGCGATGCAGCAAGCCATGGGACCACAACTGCGATTCGTTTTCCGGCACTTCCCGTTGACGGATATGCACGCCCACGCGCTGCACGCCGCGCAGTTTTCGGAAGCTGCGGCGACTCAAGGGAAATTCTGGGAAGCGCATGACATCCTGTATGAAAATCAGACGGCACTGAGCGATACGGATTTGGCGCGGTATGCGGCGCAACTCGGCCTGCATGCGCGCGATCTGGCCGCGGCGTTCGAAGGCACTTACGACGAGCGTATCCAGCATGACTTCGACAGTGGCTTGCGTAGCGGTGTGAACGGCACGCCCACTCTGTTCATCAACGGCCAGCGTTATGACGGCGAGCACGACGCCGAAACTCTGCTTGAAGCGCTGCGCGCCGTTGCCCGTCACGTGTGAGTGTGTGGATAGAAGAAAAGGGCGGCAAGGTCAACCTTGCCGCCCTTTTTCACGAGCAAGCGAAAGCGTCGGAAACAAAAGTCATCCGCACGCTCGGCGCGATGCGGATGACGGATTCCCCAACCCGTTAAACGTCGATCAAACCTCGATCAAACGTCGATCAGTTTGCGCAGGCTTTCGCCGGCAAGCGGCATGTCGCGCAGGCGCTTGCCGGTAGCATCGAATAGCGCATTGCCGAGCGCGCCCGCGGTCGGTCCCATCGACGCTTCCGCCGCGCCGAGAAACGGTGCGCCCGGCCGGTCGATCAAATGCACATTGACGCTGCGCGGCGCCGCGGAGAAGCGCAGGATCGGATAACTGCTCCAGTCGAAGCTGCGAATCCGCTTCGTATCGAACTGCAATTGTTCATACAGCGTCCAGCTTGCCGACTGAATCACGCCGCCCTCGATCTGATTGCGGATGCCGTCGGGATTGACGATCTGTCCGGAATCCACCGCGACTTCTGCGTGTTCGAGAATCACCTGACCGGTTTCGGGCACGACGGATACCTCGACGGCAATCGCGACATACGCCATCAGGTTCTTATACTTCGCGAACGCAAAGCCGACACCGTGATTGCGCTTGCGCGGCGCACGCGGCCAGCCGAATTTCGTGGCGGCGAGTTTGATCACGTCGCGGGCACGCGGGTCCTGCATGTGCTTCAACCGAAACGCCACGGGGTCGCTGCCGGCAGCGGCGGCCAGTTCGTCCATGAACGTCTCGATCGTAAAGATGTTCATGTGCGCGCCGAGCGAGCGCATGGCCGACGTATGCAGCGGCATGGTCGGCGAGAAGTTGTTCATCACGTGCATGTTCGGCAACGCGTACAGCGGGATCGCGTTACGATCGCCGCCGCCTTCGGGCTGCACCATCGGCACGGAGGGCGCGGGCGCGAATGGCTGCTCCAGCAACTGCGCCGGAATGAGCCGGCCGGCGTTGACGATGCGCTCGTTGTGCGAACTGCTCCACAGCGCGTAGTTCCAGTCGACGATGCTGCCGCTCGCGTCGAGCGAGGCGCTGACTTCGGTCACCATCGCGGGCGTGTAGTGGTCCCACGTGTTCTCCTGTTCACGCATCCATTGCACGCGCACCGGCTGGCCGTCCATTTCGCGCGCGATCAACGCGGCGTGCGCGGCCACGTCGTCCGCGCCGTTGTGGCCGTAGCAACCCGATCCTTCCACATGAACGCAGCGGATCTTGTCTTTCGGCATGGCGAGCATTTCGGCAAGCCCGTCACGCAACGGGTAGACCCCTTGCGAATGGGTCCAGACGGTCAGCGCACCGTCCTTGAAGAGCGCAACCGAGCAGGACGGCCCGATCGAGCCGTGCATCATGTAACGCTTGGTGTATTTCGCGCCGAGCGTTTTCACGGCAGTGCCGGTGGTGGTATGCGTGTTGGCGATTTCGATGTGTTGGGTGGAGATCGTCTTCAGATCGCGATGCACGGTGGCGGGATCGGGCAGCGCGCGCCCGGCCGTCCACTGGCTTCCCGCGGCGAGCGCGCGTTGCGCCTGCACGGCTTGCCACTCGCCTTTGGCAACCACGGCGAGCATGCTACCGTTTCTGATGACCTTGAGGACGCCCGGCATCTTCAGAATCTCGGGCGTGTTCGTTTGCACAAGCCGCGCCTCGTAGACGGGCGGCATCACCACACGGGCGTGCACCATGCCCGGCATCATCATGTCCTGCACATAACTCACGCCGCCCGTCACTTTGCGGGGAATATCCACGCGCGGCAACGAGGTGCCGATCATGTCGAACGTCGCGGGGTTCTTCAACGGCGAGACGGGCGAGGCCATGCGATGCAGGTCGACGAGGCCCACCGCCTCTCCATAAGTCATGCTGCGGCCATCCGGCGCCTTGATCACCGCGTTGCGCGCGCTCAGCACCGTGCTGGCGACGCCGAAGTGCTGGGCGGCGGCATCGACCAGCAGCCCGCGCACCTGAGCCGAAGCGTTCAGCAGCGCACTGCCGCTGTCGGCGATCGTGTGGCTGCCCGCGGTGAGGCCTTCATCGGGCGACGCGCCCGTGTCGGCGGTCAGAAACGTGATCAACGAGGGCGCCATGTCCAGCTCCTCCGCTGCGATCTGCAACAGCGCGGTGCGCACGCCGGTGCCCAGTTCCACCTTGCCGGTGTAGACGGTCACGTTGCCTGCCCGATCGATTTTGATCCACGAATCGAGGTACGGGTTGGTCTTCAGGCTGCCGGCAAGCGTCTGGGTTGCCTTGCCGATATGCACGGCGGCGCCTTCGTCCGCGATCACTTCCTGCGCCATCGCGCTCACGCCCGGAACCATGCTGAAGCTCACGACGAGCGCGCCGGACAGCAGAAACCGTCGGCGTCCTTCGTTGATTTCCTCTTCCTTGACGGTCATTGCGCGCCTCCGTGGCTTGCCACGCCTTGGGGTTTCGCCGCCGTCGCGTCACTTGCCGGCAGGTGCGCGACTTCGCGAATCGCCGCGAGAATGCGAGTGTGCGTGCCGCAGCGACACAGGTTCGGTTCCATATGATCGAGCAGTTCGCGCTCGGTAGGCCGCGGATTGCGATCGAGCAACGCCTGCGCGCGCATGATCATGCCGGCGATGCAATACCCGCACTGTGCCGCCTGGTGATCGATGAACGCCTTTTGCAGCGCACCGGGGTGTTCGATCGTGCCGAGACTTTCGATCGTGCGCACGGGCCGCTTGCCGATCGACGAGACCGGAACCAGGCACGAGAACACCGCTTTGCCATCCACGATCACGGTGCAGGCGCCGCATTGTCCGAGGCCGCAGCCGAATTTCGCGCCATGCAGTTGCAGGTCGTTGCGCAATGCGTAGAGCAGTGGCGTGGAAGGATCGATATCGAGCGCGTGCTGCACGCCATTCACGGTTAGATTGATCATCGCGCGTTGTTCTCCTTTCTGACCTTGGCCGCCATCGTCTCGACGTCCTGCCACGGGCCGCGCTGCGAATAGGTCGCGCGAACGTAGGCAGCGAGATCGGCGATCTGCTGGTCGTCGTAGATCTGGCTGAAGGCGGGCATGTAGTTCTCGCTGTCTTCGCCATGCCAGCCGTTGCCGCTCAATATCATCTGGACCGCGTTGCGCGGCGTCGCGGCATTGACGGCGGTGCTGAACGCAAGCGTGGGGCGCTCGCCGATCGACTGCATCGGCGCAGCGGGTCCGTGGCATTGCGCGCAGGAGGCGGCGAACAGGGTCGCGCCGCGTTGCGCCTCGGCGGACTGGACCCCCTGGTTGGCAGTGGACACGCTCGCCGGGGCCGGCTGCGGTTTCTGGATCGACAGCAGATAGGTGGCGATGGCCTGCACGTCCTGTACGGGCACGGTGGCGAGATCGCGCGTGACGGGCAGCATCGGCCCGGCCGCGGCGCCGTGTTCGCTGGCGCGGCCCGAGCGCAGATACGTCACCAACTGGTCCTGGGTCCACGGCTTGGGCGCCGCGCCGAGCGCATTGAGCGCGGGCGCTTCCCAACCGTCGACCACGCCGCCGTCGAATGCGTGTCCCGACTTCTCGCCGCCGATCGGATTGAGCGGCGAATGACACGACGCGCAGTGGCCGAGGCCATCCACCAGCAATTTGCCGCGGTTCCACTCGGCGTCCTTCGACGCATCCGGCTGCTGCGCGCCGGGATGCAGAAACAGCACGTTCCAGAAGGCCAGCAGCGGCCGGAAGTTCAGCGGGAAAATCAGTTCGTTGGCGGGCGCGACCGCGTTGACCGGTTCACGTGTCATCAGATACGCGTAGGCGGCCGAGATGTCGGTATCGGACATGCGCGTGAAGTGAATGTACGGAAACGCCGGATACAGCAGATGCCCGTCGCGCGCGACGCCATGACGAAGCGCGCGCGTGAAGGCTTCGAGCGACCAGTTGCCGATGCCCGTGTCGGCGTCCGGCGTGATGTTGGTCGCGTAGATCGTGCCGAACGGCGTGGCGAGCGGCAGGCCGCCGGCGAATGGCTTGCCGCCCTTCGCGGTGTGGCACACGATGCAGTCGCCCAACGCGACGACACGCGCACCCGCGAGCCTCGTCTGCGCGTCGAACGAGGTCGGCCCGGGCGGGCTGACCGGCGCGATGGCGGGCTTCCACATCAGCAGGAAGGCGACGGCCAGCGCGGCCACGACAACCACGCCGCCTCCCGCCAGCAGTCTAGACTTGCGAGTCATTCGCGCACCTCTCACCAAAGTCCTGGAGCGAACCGGCCGCGTGGTTCGCGCCGGACGTTTGCCGCATCGATCGCGTCATGCTCGTGCCGCGCCTGCTTCTACGCCCTGGCCGGCGCTGCCGTGGAACGGATAGTCGATATAGCCGGCCGCGTCGCCTGCATACCAGCCAGTGGGCTTCGGGGCCGCGAGCGGCGCGTGGGCCGCAATCCGTTCGACCAGATCGGGATTCGCGATATACGCGCGAGCGAACGCCACGAGGTCGGCCTGGCCTCCGCGAATCAAGGTCTCGGCATGCTCGACGGAAATGCCGCCGTTGACCATCAACGTGCCCGAGAACGCGCGGCGCATGCGTTCGATAATGCGCGGCAAATCCGGCTGGCCGCTCCAGCCGTTCGTATCCGCGGCATGCACGTAGGCGACGCCGAACTCGTCGAGCATCTTGCCGACGTAGTCGTAGGTCGTGTCCGGGTCCGCGTCGCGCACGTTGTTGTAGTGCGCGTACGGCGAGATACGTACGCCGACCTGGTCGAGCGGGATCACCGAGCCGATCTCCGTGAGAATGTCGCGCAGGAAATTCGCGCGGTTCGCCACCGAGCCGCCGTAGCGGTCATTGCGCGTGTTGGTGGTCGACGAGAGGAACTGATGCGGCAGATAGCCGTTCGCCGCGTGCACTTCCACGCCGTCGAAACCGGCGGCGATCGCGTTGGCCGCGCCCTGGCGGAACGCGTCGACGGCGAGCTTCACTTCGTCGAGCGACATGGCGCGCGACGGCGTGGCGTGAATCTTGGTGTACTGGCCGTTGTGCAGTTGCGCCCACACCTGCAGCTGTTCGAGGTCGTCATTCACGCCCGAAGGGGAGAGCGGTGCTGCGCCGCCGAGCAGCGCGAACGAACTGACGCGCCCGCCATGCCACAACTGCATGAAGATGCGGCCGCCCGCGGCATGCACCTGGCTCGTGATATGACGCCAACCGTCGATCTGCTCTGCAGTGATGATGCCGGGCGTCAGGTCGAACGCCGCCGAGGCCGGACTGACATTGGTGGCTTCCGTGATGATCAAGCCGGCCGACGCGCGCTGCACATAGTACTCGGCCATCATTTCGGTCGGCCGGCCGCGCAACGGCGCGCGCGAGCGGGTCATGGGCGCCATCGCGACGCGGTTCGGCAAGCTCAATCCCGACAGGTTGTAGCCGTCGAGCAGGGGCGAAAGGGAGGACATGGTGATTCCTTGTGAGCAATCGAGCGTCGTTCAGGTGAATGACTCTGCTGGTCAGCGTATCGCCGAGCCCGCGAAATTTCCTGAAGCCACGCTGAAATGTTGTTAATCCGGACAGCGAACCGTCCGGTTGCGAAGCAATGCGTGTATCAGGCGTGGCGGGCGGCGTACGGACGGCCGATCACCAGGTAGTGCGCCAGCGCGACGATCGGGAAGGCCGTGGCGACCGCGGCGACGAGCGGCCAGCCGCCGTGTTCGTAAAGCGGGCTGGCGAGCGCCGAACCGAACGCGCCCCCCACGAAGATGCTCGTCATATACAGCGCGTTCAGACGGTTGCGGCTCGCCGCGTGCAACGCATAGATCTCGCGTTGACCCAGCACCATGTTCATCTGCACGGCGAAGTCGAGCACGATGCCGGTCGCGACAAGCCCGAGCACGCCCCACGCGGGATGGATCAGTGCGGGCGCATAGGCGAACGCGCCTACCACCAGTGCGATCAGCGTCGCGCGCACCGTATGGCCGGCATCGGCGAGTCGGCCCGCCACCGGCGCCGAGGTCGCGCCGATCGCGCCGACCAGCGCGAAGATGCCGATCTCGGTTTGCGAGAGCCCGAACTGGCGGGTCAGCTCGACGGGAATCGCGGTCCAGAACAGGCTGAACGAAGCGAACATCAGCGCTTGATAAAACGAACGGTGACGCAGCACCGGCATCGTGCGAACCAGGTGGCCGAGCGAGCCGATCAGTTCGAAGTACGTGGCCTGGTGATCGGGCTGGCGGCGCGGAATGGTCAGCGCGAGCACGCTGGTGACGATCGCCATCAGCACGGCGGCGGAACCGAATACCGCGCGCCAGCCGAAGTGCCCGGCCACCACGCTGGAGATCGGCCGCGACAGCAGGATGCCGAGCAGCAGGCCGCTCATGATGGTGCCGACCACCTTGCCGCGCGATTCGTCCGGCGCGAGATGCGCGGCGAGCGGAATCAGGATCTGCACGGCAACCGAACTGAAGCCGACCAGCAGCGAGATGCCGAGAAACACGGCCGGTTGCTGCGCGAACGCCGCGGCGGCAAGACTGGCGATCGATACCAGCGCGGTGGTGATCATCAGCTTGCGGTTTTCCAGCAGGTCGCCGAGCGGCACCAGAAAGAACAGGCCGAATGCATAGCCGATCTGCGTGAGCGAGACGATCAGGCTGGCGGTGCCACCGGACATGTGGATGGCCGGTGCGATCAGTTCGGTGATCGGCTGCGCGTAGTACAGGTTCGCGACGATGGCGCCGCAGCAGAACGCGAACAACGCGATCAGTCCGCGTGTCAGCTTGACGGGGCTGTTGGCGGCCGCCGAGGTGGATGCCTGGGTTGACATGACAACTCCTTGAAGAAAAGAAACGGAATACGTGGACTCAGCGCGCGAGGTTCATCACGCGGTCGCCGAGTGAAATGCCCAGATCGGTCATCAGCCTGCCGCGTTGCAACTGTTGGTTCTCCCAACGTTTCAGGGCTGAATCGATCGTCGCGCCGCTTTGCCAGGTCGAGGACAACGCGAGCGCCAGCGCATGGGCATTGGCGGCCGCTTTCGCCGTGCTGCCCGCCGTGTGAGGGCGCGGCACCGAAGCGGCGTCGCCGAGCAGCACCGCGCGGCCGAACACCATCTTCGGCGAGCGCAGATCGACGATCGGCTGCATGAAGGGCGCGTCGGTGGCGTCGACCAGCGCGCGGAACGTCGGCCCAAGCGACGCCTGCGCGTCTTCGCGGAGCTGCGCGATGTCGGCGCTCTTGGTCGAGCCGGGCGGCAGCGAGAACGCGCGCCGTATGCCGTGACGATCGACCAGCAACGCTTCGAGCCTTGCCGCGCTGTACTTGCGATACCACACCCAGTTGAAGCGGCGCTCGCCGGCTACGGTCGAATCGTTCTCGCCCGGAATCAGATAGGAGAGCCCCGAATGCCCGTCGCCTTGCTGAAACGCGAAGCGCCCGCGCAGCATGTCCGCTGCATGCAACGGCAGATCGGCTTCGTCGACGAGGCCGCGCCATGCGACATAACCCGCATACTGCGGCGCGACTTCGGGCAACAGGCGCTGCCTGAGCGTCGAGCGGATACCGTCGGCGCCGATCAACAGATCGGCCTGTTCGCTGCGACCGCTCTCGAACAGCGCGACGATTCGCTCGCCTTCCATGTGGAAGTCGGTAAAGGTCTCGCCCGCATGCAGGTAAGACGCGGGCAGCGCGTTCTTCATGGCGCGGTAGAGCAGGCTCCACGAGGTCTGCATCTGCGGCATGTGGAGTTGTTCGACCACCCGGTCCTCGCGGTCCAGGTAGATGCGATCGCCCGAGGCCACACCGGGCGGGTCCGGCAGTTCGACGCCGGCGAAGGCGAGCGCGTCCAGCACGTCCGGCTGAAGCACCACGCCGCCGCCGCGGCTTTCGAGCTGGTTCGGCGAGGTCTCGAACACGTCGACGTCCCAGCCGGCCGAGCGCAGCGTATTGGCCGTCAGCAAGCCGCCTAGCGATCCGCCAATCACGACGGCACGCGGTCTTTCGAGCGATCTCATGCTGCTTTCCTTTGCCCTGCCGAACGCAGCGCGTTGATGAAGACCACGGGCGGTTGCGCGCCGCTGATCACGTCGCCGTCTATGCGAATGGTCGGCACGGCCTGAACGCCCAAACTGTCGGCCCGCGCGCGCGCCGCGTCGATGTCCTGATTGCCTGCGGTGCTCAGCAAATACGCGCGCGCCTCGTCCGCGTCGAAGCCGTGCTGAGCGGCAAGCGCGACCAGCGTGTCGAGCGAGCCGATGTCGCGGCCTTCGGAGAAGTAAGCGGCGTAGATCGCCTGATACAACGCGGCCGTCGCGCGCGGGTCATTGCGCTGCTGCGCGAACTGCATCAGACGATGCGCAAGACGCGTATTCGGCGTGCGCAGCACCTTGTCGTAATGGAAGCGCGCGCCGGCCGCCAGGCCGGCGGCGGTGACCTGCGCATCCATGATCTGCGAGCGCGCCCAACTGCCGAATTTCCCGCTGCGGTACGCGCGCCGGTCCATCCCTTCGGCCGGCATGGCCGGATTCAATTCGAACGGCACATAGCGGATCGAAAAAACCGTGTCCGCGCCGGCCTCGGTCAGCGCCGACGCGAGGTTCCGTTGGCCGATCCAGCACCACGGACAAATGAAGTCGTAATTGACTTCGACCTGAATGGCTTGCATGTCGCTTCCCTCACTAGGTAACGCATGCAGCTTATCCGTTGCGTTATCGTTGTTGAATATGGATAAAATGCAAGCTGACGTTGCGTTTTTTGCAACCAAACCGTCAATCAGGCCGAACATGGACAAATTCCTCGCCGTCAAAACCTTGCTCGAAGTGGCTGACGCCGGTGGCTTTTCGAAGGCCGCGCAACGTCTCGGGGTGGCGACCTCGTCGGTCACCTGATGGACTCGCTGGAGGCTTCGCTCGGCACCGCGCTGCTGACGCGCACGCCGCGAAAGGTCAGCCTCACGGACGCCGGCATCGCTTATGTCGAACAGGTCGCCAAGGTGCTCGACGATCTGGCCGAGGCGGACGAGAGCGTGTTCGACAGCGGCGCGTCGCCGGTCGGCGCGCTGCGAATTTCGGTTCCGTCCACCTACAGCCGCCTGCGCCTCGCGCCGCATCTCGCCGCCTTTCTCTCCGACAATCCGCGGGTGTTCCTCGACGTCGTGGTCGCCGATCACTTCGCCGATCTCGCGCTCGACCGGATCGACGTCGCGATCCGGATCGGTCTCGCCGATCGCGACGCCAACCTGATCGTCAAAAAACTGGCGGACAATCCGCGCTACGTGGTGGCGAGCCACGACTACCTCGAACGCAGCGGCACGCCGCAAACACCCCAGGAACTCACTGACCACGAGTGCCTGCGTTTCGCCTATGGCGGCGGCTACCGCACTCGCCAGGCCTGGACTTTCCAGCGCGAGGGCGTGGAGCAACGCGTCGACGTGCACGGCCATCTGCTGTCGAACAATCTCGACATCCTGCTCGAAGCGGTGATGGCCGGGCGCGGCATCGCATTGCTACCCGAATGGCAGGTGGCGGCCGAAATTCGCGCGGGCCGCCTGCTGCGCCTCTTCGAACACTTCGACGCGAGTCCTCATGCGGGCGACGCCGTCGTCTACGCCGCGTATCTACCCAACCGCCGCCAGTCCAGCAAAGTGCGCGCGCTGGTTCAGTTTCTCGAGACGCGCCTTCGCGTGTCGCTCGAAGGTTGAACAGTTGCGCGCGTCGCGCTGACTCAGTGCGTCGTTCACCGTGCGTTGCGTCGGTCTGACTGATCGAAGTCGCGAAAGGGTGATTCAAGGCTGATTGCAGTGTAGGAATGCCGCGCCCATAAAGTCCTGCAGAAAACATGAAATGTTCTGAGCGGGTGCCGGCGTTCGGCCGCGCCGGTGTGAACGCGCCGCGGGCGTGCGCGCCGGAACGCGCCTGGCCGACCATATTGTTTAAGAACTATTAAGGTCGTTCGCCAAGGACTCGGCAAAAACCCGTGGCTAGAATGGGCTCCAGCTTTTCTCGCACTTCAAGCGAGTGCGGCCTGTCCTCCCATGTTCACCAAACCTTTAGGAAGTACAACGCCATGGCAAATCCGAAACTCGAAGTCCTCACGCCTGCAAACTCGCAGATCATCTTTATCGACCAACAGCCGCAAATGGCTTTTGGCGTCCAGTCCATTGACCGTCAGGTACTCAAGAACAACGTAGTAGGACTCGCGAAGGCAGCGCGGGTGTTTAACATCCCTACCACTATCACGACCGTGGAATCCGAAAGTTTCTCCGGCTATACGTACCCGGAGTTGCTGGACGTATTTCCGGAGCACAAGGTGCTCGAACGCTCGTCCATGAACTCGTGGGACGACCAGAAGGTTCGTGACTCGCTTGCTGCGAATGGCCGAAAAAAGGTAGTGGTGGCAGGTCTGTGGACCGAGGTTTGCAACAACACGTTTGCGCTGTGCGCGATGGCCGAAGGTGACTACGAAATCTATATGGTCGCCGACGCGTCGGGCGGCACCTCGAAGGACGCGCATGACTACGCGATGCAGCGGATGATTCAGGCCGGCGTGGTTCCGATGACCTGGCAACAGGTGCTGCTCGAATGGCAACGCGATTGGGCGCACAAGGAGACTTACAACGAAGTCATGGCGATTGCCAAAGAGCATTCGGGCGCGTACGGGATGGGCGTGGACTATGCCTACACCATGGTGCACAAGGCTCCCCAGCGCGCGGCGGGGACGCATGAGGTTCTGGCTCCGGTGCCTGCAAAGAAGTAAGCAGCGACGAGCGCCCGCTTCCCATGAATAGCTCCGCGCTTGAGAGCGGAGCGCTCCCTATGAGGATCGTCATGAATTCCAGTACTTCCGAATCGACGCCGGCCGAGGTCGTGTTCTTCAACGGCAAGATCGCCACGCAGGACGACAAGCGTTCATTCGCCGATTCGCTCGCCGTCGCGAACGGCCGCGTCCTCGCTGCGGGCTCGCGTGAGGCCGTGATGCGTCACGCGAACGACGCCACGCGCCATGTCGACCTCAAAGGGCGCACGGTCATTCCCGGACTCAACGACTCGCATCTGCACATCATCCGCGGGGGCCTGAACTTCAATATGGAGTTGCGTTGGGACGGCGTACCGTCGCTTGCCGACGCGCTCGACATGCTGCGCAAACAGGTGGCCCGCACGCCGGCGCCGCAATGGGTGCGGGTGGTGGGCGGCTGGAACGAATTCCAGTTCGCCGAGCGGCGCGGTCCGACGCTCGAAGAAATCAATGCGATCGCGCCGGACACGCCGGTGTTCATCCTGCATCTGTACGACAGCGCGCTGCTCAATGCCGCGGCGCTGCGCGCGGTCGGCTACACCAAAGACACGCCGAACCCGCCGGGCGGCGAGATCCAGCGCGACAAGCGCGGCAACCCGACCGGCATGCTGATCGCCCGTCCCAACGCCGGCTTGTTGTACGCCACGCTCGCAAAGGGGCCGAAGCTCGGTCTGGAAGACCAGCGCAACTCCACACGCCATTTCATGCGTGAGCTGAACCGCCTCGGCGTGACGAGCGCAATCGACGCCGGTGGCGGCTATCAGGCCTATCCGGATGACTACGCGGTCATCATGGAAATGGCGAAGCACAGCGAACTGACCGTGCGCATTGCCTACAACCTGTTCACGCAGAACGCGAAGAAGGAAATCGAGGACTTCGCCAAATGGGTGAAGATGACCAAGCCCGGCGAAGGCGACGATTTCCTGCGCGTGAACGGCGCTGGTGAGATGCTGGTGTTCTCCGCCGCGGACTTCGAAGACTTTCTCGAACCGCGCCCGGACTTGCCCGAGTCGCTTGAGACCGAACTGGAAGCAGTCGTCAGGCTGCTGGTGGCGAACCGCTGGCCATTCCGTCTGCACGCCACTTACAACGAATCGATCGAGCGCTTCCTGAACGTGTTCGAACGCGTGAACGCCGATATTCCGTTCAATGGCCTGCGCTGGTTCTTCGATCACTGCGAGACCATCACGCAGAAGAACATCGATCGGGTGAAGGCGCTCGGCGGCGGCATTGCGATCCAGCACCGGATGGCGTATCAGGGCGAGTACTTCATTCATCAATACGGCGAAGAGGCGGTGAAGCGCACGCCGCCGATCCGCCACATGCTCGACGCCGGCCTGCCGGTCGGCGCGGGCACGGACGCCACGCGCGTCGCGAGTTTCAATCCGTTCGTGTCGCTGTACTGGATGGTGTCGGGCAAAACGGTCGGCGGCACCGCGATGTATGGCAGCGAGAACAAACTCGATCGCATGGAGGCATTGCGCCGCTATACGGTGGGCAGCGCCTGGTTCTCGAACGAAGATGACAGAAAGGGCGCGCTGGTGCCGGGTCAATTCGCGGACTTCGCGGTGTTGAGCGAAGACTTTTTCACCGTCGACGAGAGCCGCATCAAGTTCCTGACCTCGAACATGACGGTGGTGGGCGGCAAGGTCGTCTACGCGGACGATGAGTTCGCGCCGCTCGCGCCGCCGGATCTGCCGGTCAGCCCGTCATGGTCACCGGTGGCGGAATTCGGCGGCTATAGCCGCTACAAGCCGACGGCGGTGGCATGCGTGGACGGCTGCGTGAATCTGTGCGGCGTGCATGCGCATGCGCACGGTTGGGCGTGGCGCAAGAACGTGCCGGTCAGCGATTCGAATGGTTTCTGGGGCGCGTTGGGATGTAGCTGCTTCGCGTTCTGATCACGCCCGTTTCGTGGCACCACGCGAGCGAGGACCTTTATGCCGACCCTGACCGACGGCGTGCTGTTTGGACTGGTCATTCTGGTCCTCGATTTTCTCGCGTGGCGTTTCATGAGCCGCAAGAGCGACCAGACCCGGCTCGCGTTTCGCGCGCTGATGTTCGCTCTGTCGAGCTACGTGCTGTTCAGCTATGGCATGAATCCGCTGCGCGCGGCGCCGTGGCCGGACGAGCCGCTGCGTCATCTGCTCGCGCAGGTGCTGGAGATCGTGTGGTGGCTGCAAGGGGCGCGGCTTGTCACGATTCTGCTCGATCGTGTGGTGTTGCCTGAGGCATGGCACAAGGAGCGATTGTTTCAGGACGTGTTCGGCGCGCTGGTGTTTCTCGCCGCCGCAGTCGGCGCGATTGCCTTCGTGTTGCAGTTGCCGGTGCGCGGCCTGCTTGCCACCTCGGGCGCGCTCGCGGTCGTGCTGGGCCTCGCGATCCAGAGCACGCTCAACGACGTGTTCTCCGGCGTCGTGCTGAATGCGACCGAGCCATTTCGCCTCGGCGACTGGGTGACGATCGGCGACGTGGAAGGCAAGGTGGTAGAGAGCAACTGGCGCGCAACGAGCCTGCTCAACGGGCAGGGCAACATCGTCGTGATTCCGAACAGCGTGGCGGCGCGCGCGCACATCGTCAACGCCAACGAACCGTCGCATACGCACGGCATTAGCGTGGTGCTGCCCATCAAGCCGTCGATCCGGCCGGCGCTCGTGCTGGAGGCGCTCGCGAGCGCCGCCGAAAGTTCGCGCGATGTGCTGGACGATCCGAAGCCGGTGGTGAGCGTGCGGCGCGCCACCAACGACGCGATCGAGTACGAGATCGTCTGTTTCGTCAGCGAGCTGGCCAAGAAAATCACCGTGCGCAACGACCTGTTCGATCTCGCACACCGCCATCTGCTTTCGCGCGGGGTGGTGTTGCGGCCGTTGTCGGTGCCCGAACCCGTGACGGGCGGCACCGCCGACGAGAAGCTGCGGCTCTTGCGCAACGTGCTGATCTTCCAGACGCTGGCGCGCGACGAACTCGCCGAACTGGCCACGAAGCTGACCCAGCACGAGTTCGATGCCGGCGACACGATCTACACCGCGGCGGATGAAAGCGGCCACGAGCTGCACATTCTGGCGCAGGGCGTGGCCAAAGTGGTCGTGCAGAAAGACGGTGGCGAGATCGAACTGCGCAGGCTCGCGCCGGGCGACTCGATCGGTCAGTCGGGGATTCTTGCGGGTGTCAAGACTGCGGTGGTGGTGCGGGCGCTGACGCGCGCCACGGTCTTCCGGCTCGACAAGAGCGCGTTGACGCCCGTTCTCACACAGCGGCCGGAAGTGGTCAAGGAGATGTGCCGGCTGCTGTCGGAACACCATGCGACGGAGGAAATGCTGCTGGCCTCGCCGTCGAATCTGGATGAGAGCGGCGGCGGCCTGCTGAAATGGATTCGTGATGGCGTGCGGCGCTTCCACGAACTGACGCTGTGAGCAGATTCGCATAAGTAGCGTAGCGATTAAGGGTTTTTAAGAATCCCCCAAAGTCTTTATAGATTTATTTCGCTACGCTGCGGTGGATAGTCCCTGGACTCTCATCGATTCGCCACGCGGGCGGGTCGCGACGTCCGGTCGGCATGCGTGAAGACGCGTCGGGAAAGGGGCTGACACGGAGGAGTTGACATGAAGAAGCGCATTGCCGGTGTTGACATCCCAGACGGTGTCATGGCCGAGGCGGCAACTGACCTGATCCGCGGCACGGAGTCCGAACTGATGTTTCATCACGCGCTGCGGGCCTTCCTGTTCGCCGCGCTGATTGGACACCGCGAGAACCTCACCTTCGACGCGGAACTGCTGTATGTCGGCGCGATGTTTCACAACGTGGGCCTGAACGCGAAGTATGAGCGCTCGCCATACCGCTTCGAGGTGGACGGCGCGAATGCCGCGCGCGATTTTCTGCGCCAGCACCGCGTGGCCGAGCGCGAGATCGAAGAAGTGTGGGTGGGGATCGCCTTGCACACCACGCCGGGCATTCCGGAACACCTGTCGGCGCTGGTTGCGCTCATCAGCGCCGGCGTACAGATGGACGTGCGGGGCGCGCGATACGACGAATTCACCGCGCATCAGCGCGACGAAATCGTCCAGGCGTATCCGCGCGAATCCGGCTTCAAGAAGAAGCTGATCGACGCATACGCGCACGGCATGGCGCATCGGCCCGAGACGACCTTCGGGACCGTGAATGCCGACGTACTGGACCGGTGGGATCCGAACTATCGCCGCCTGAATTTCTGCGGACTGGTGCTGGGATCCGACTGGCCGAATTGATGAATGGTTGACAGAAAGGAAGACAGGCATGGGCTACATCATTTCACTCGGAGTCGGCTTCGGCATCGGGCTCCTCTACTGGCTGCTCAAGGTTCAGTCACCGGCGCCGCCGCTGATCGCGCTTGCGGGCCTGCTCGGCATGGTGCTGGGCGAGCACGCGATCCCGGTCGTCAAGGCGCAACTCTTCACGCAGACGGCCACGGCGCAGCTCGCCGAACCGCTCAAGGGCGCCGCCGTGCAAAAGCCTGACGCGAGCAAGGAAGGCGGTTGATGCGCGAGGCGCGTGCAGTTCGCCAGACGGGGTGCCGTGCGGGGACCGTCACTCAAATTTTTGCCCACTCAAACGGATAGTCAAATGTTCAAGTCGCTTCATAGTTACCGTTCCATTGCGCTCGTGTGCGCCGCGCTGCTGGTCGGGTTCACGCCGGTTTCGTCAGCCCTCGCCGATGCGGGGCCGCCGGAAGTGCCAGGCAGCAAGGCCGCGCTGGTGAAACACCCGGACGTGTCGGTCGGTTCGCAGTACGACACCACGCATGTGTACGTCGCCTCCGCCGACCTCGACGCGTTCGTCAACAGTTTCCTCGCGACCTTCGGCGGCAAGGCCTCGCCGCGCGCGGTCTTCACCGTGACGCCGACGCCGAGCAAGACGGCCTCGCAATACGTGCAGACGCCGGTCGGCATGCTGTCGGTGTTCGGCTTCGAGACGCCGGTTCCCTATCCGTTCGGCAATGAGCGCACCGGCTACCTCGTCACGGATATCGACCAGGGCGTGAAAGCGGCGCGCGCGGCCGGAGCCGACGTGCTGGTCGAGCCGTTCGACGATCCGATCGGCAAGGACGCGATCATTCAATGGCCGGGCGGCCTGACGATGCAGCTCTACTGGCACACCAAGGCGCCGAATTACGCGCCGTTGCAAAGCGTGCCCGACAACCGCGTGTACGTGTCGCGTTATGAAGCGAACAACTTCGTGCGCCGCTGGCTGCACTTCTCGCACGGCAAGGTGGTGTCGGACAACCCGCGCGCGGATGCCGGCGTGATCGGCCGCCCGGGCGAGACGGTGCGCGAGATCCGTATCACGTCGGGCTTCGGCCGCATGGTCGTGTTCGTGACGGACGGCAAGCTGCCGTTCCCGTTCGGGCGTGAAACCACCGGCTACGGCGTCGCCGACGTGGCGCAGACGCTGGAGCGCGCGCAAACGGCCGGCGCGAAGGTGGTGTACCCGGCGTATGCGAGCGGAGCGGGCAAGACCGCGATGCTCGAATTCCCGGGTGGGTACATTGCCGAAGTGCATGATGGCAAGTGAGGCAAACGTCGTGGCGCCGTTCAGAGTGCGGCGCATGCGCCGCGCCATCCGCGCGTTGCTGATCAGCACGGGGCTGGCGGCGGCGCTGCCGGCTGTGGCTGCGGACACCGCGCTCGGCGGCGCGGACGACACGTCCACGACCGGCAGCACGGCGGCCGCGACGACCGCAGCCGGCGCTGCCGCAACCTCGTGCACGCGGCCCGCGATCATGTTCAATCGCTGGCAGGAAAACTGGTCGGCGCTGGCCAATCCCTGCGTGCCGAAAAAGCCCTTTGATTCGCTGAAGTACATTCCGCTGTTCGGCAATCCGGACGCGTATATTTCGCTCGGCATGGTGCTGCGCGAACGGCTCGAAATCAACGACGCGCCGCTGTTCGGCCTCGGCGCGGCGCACGACGACACCTACCTGCTGCAGCGGCTCGAAGTTCACGCGGACGTGCGCCTCGGCCCTCATGTGCAGATCTTCACGCAATTCGAAGACGCGCGGCCTTACGGCAAGGATGTCGTTACGCCGGTCGACAAGAACCCGCTGGATCTGCGCCAGGCGTTCGTGGCGATTACCGAGCCACTCGGGCCCGGTACGGTGAAGTTTCGCGTCGGCCGCCAGGAAATGGCGTTCGACTTGCAGCGTTTCGTGTCCGTGCGTGACGGCCCGAACGTGCGTCAGGCGTTCGACGCGATCTGGGCCGACTATGAAACCGGCCCGTGGCGCTGGATCGCCTACGCAACGCAGCCGGTCCAATACCGCGACAACTCGGATTTCGACGACGTCTCCAATCGCGATCTGACATTCAGCGGCGTGCGCGTGGAGCGCAAGAACGTCGGGCCGGGCGATCTGTCCGCGTATTACTCGCGCTACAACCGCAATAACGCGAAGTTCCTCGACGCGAGTGGCGACGAACACCGCGACGTGTTCGACGCGCGCTACGCCGGCAATGTCGCGCCGATCGACTGGGACGTCGAGGCGATGTATCAGTCCGGACATGTCGGCAGCAAGACCATCGGCGCGTGGGCGGTCGGCTCGCTGGCCGGCTATACGCTGACCTCGTTGCCGTGGACGCCGCGCCTCGGCATTCAGGTGGACGCCGCTTCGGGCGATAGTCATCCGGGAGACGGGCGCATCGGCACCTTCAATCCGCTCTTTCCGAACGGCTACTACTTCGCGCTGGCCGGCTACACCGGCTACACGAATCTGGTGCACGTCAAGCCGACGCTCATCCTCAAGCCGAGCAGCAAGCTCACGCTGCTGGCCGGCGTCGGCCTGCAATGGCGTCAGACCACCGCGGACGCAGTGTACGGCCAGGGGTCGTCGGTCGTGCCGGGGACGGCGGGGCATGGCACCCCGTGGACCGGTTTCTATACGCAACTGCGCGCCGACTATGCGGTTGCCGCCAATCTTGCGGCGGCGCTGGAAGCCGTGCATTTTCAGGTCGGTCCGTCACTGCGCGATCTGGGCGCGCGCAACGCCGACTACGTGGGCGCCGAACTCAAGTTCGGCTGGTAGAGGTATTGGGCAGCAGCAAGAGGGTATTGAACAGCAAGCGGTAGCGCACGCGCTATCGGCAAACCGTCGCTACGGCAACGGGCCAGATGAGGTCAAGCTATGAGCACTCCGGACATCTCCGTCGACGCAACCACGCCCTCGGAACTCGAGTTTCCGTATTCCTCGCTGGAATATCGCAGGCATCAGATGTTCCCCCGTCTTTCCGCCGCGGAGATCGCTAGCCTGCGGCGCTTCGCGCGGCCGATGTCGTTCAGGGCCGGCGAACTGATCTTCGAAACCGGGCAGGTGGCGCTCGGCCTGTTCGTGCTGCTGCATGGCCGCGTGCGGATCGAGTCGCGCGACAGCTTCGGGCGCTCGACCGTCGTCACCGAACATGACGACGGCCACTTCATGGCGGAAATGGCGCAGCTCTCCGGCAAGCCGGCGTTGATCGACGGCATCGCGCTGACGGACGTCGAGACGCTCGTGATCGAGCCGGAGCGCTTGCGCGCGCTGATCGTCGCCGATGCACAACTCGGCGAGCACATCATGCGCGCGCTGATTCTGCGGCGGCTCGGGTTGATCGAGCAGGGGCTCGGACCGGTGATCGTCGGCAATGGCGACGACGCGCGGCTGATCCGGCTGCAAGGTTTCCTGCGCCGCAATGCTTATCCGGCGATGGTGATCGACGCCCGCACCGATCCCGAAGCCATGAAGCTGTTGGGCGGCATGACGACCGGTCCGGGCGATTTCCCGCTGGTATTCTGTCCGAACGGCTACGTGCTGCGCGCGCCGGACGAGGCGCAGCTCGCGTCGTGCCTCGGCCTTGTGCCGACCTTCGAGCAATCGCGCGTTTATGACGTGGCGATCGTCGGCGCCGGACCGGCGGGACTGGCCGCCTCCGTGTATGCGGCCACCGAAGGCCTGTCGGTCGCCGTGTTCGACCAGCGGGCGCCGGGCGGCCAGGCCGGCGCGAGTTCCCGTATCGAGAACTATCTGGGCTTTCCCACCGGCATTTCGGGCCAGGCGCTCGCGGCCCGCGCGTTCCAGCAGGCCTTGAAGTTCGGCGCGCATCTGGCGATTCCCGGCAAGGTCATGGACGTGAGCCGCCATGACGGCATCTTCATGCTCACGCTGGAGGACGAGCAGCGCATCAGCGCGCGCACCGTCGTGGTGGCGAGCGGTGCGGCGTACCGCAAGCCGACGGTGCCCGGGTTCGACCGTTTCGAAGGGCGCGGCACGTTCTACTGGGCATCGACAATCGAGGCCAAGCTCGTGAAAGGGCAAGACATCGTGCTGATGGGCGGCGGCAACTCCGCGGGCCAGGCGGTCGTGTTTCTGGCTAACTTCGCGCGCAGCATTCGCGTGCTGATACGCGGCGCGGATCTCAACGCGAGCATGTCCAGATACCTGATCGACCGGATCGGGTCCTTGCCGAATGTGACGCTTTGCACGCGCTGCGTGCTACGCGAACTCGGCGGCGACGAAAGCGGACTGACCGAGGTGCATATCCGCCATGAGGATGAGGGCGCGGACGAAGTGATTTCCACGCGCCACCTGTTTCTTTTCATCGGCGCGGACCCGAAAACGGATTGGCTCGGTTCGAGCGGCGTGGAACTCGACAACCGGGGCTTCGTCGTGACCGGCTTCGCGCGCAGCGAGCACGGCTTCTCCGAGTCGAGCGCGCGCTATCCGCTCGAAACCAGTGTGCCGGGCATGTTCGCGGTTGGTGACGTGCGATCGGAGTCCGCGAAACGGGTCGCGGCGGCGGTGGGCGACGGGGCTGCCGTAGTGAGTCAGATTCACGCGTATCTGAGCCAGCTCACGAAGGTGGCGGCTTGAGGCAAACGGTTCAGATGGAAGGGTTCGCGAGCGCGATGCCAGCCAGCATGCGGATGACGGAACAGCCGATGCAGGACGTGGCCGGGAGCGCCGGCGTGCATCACGGCGTCATACCTAAGTGTGATAGTGCGAAGCGCCGGCCGGCCCC
This sequence comes from Paraburkholderia sp. BGA-UO-ETr-F21, assembly GCF_059567925.1. NCBI lineage: Bacteria > Pseudomonadati > Pseudomonadota > Betaproteobacteria > Burkholderiales > Burkholderiaceae > Paraburkholderia > Paraburkholderia sp. BGA-UO-ETr-F21. The sequence continues at coordinate 326,352 of NZ_JCAQOY010000037.1, forward strand.
TAACATGCAAAGGAATGGGATCGTGCCTCTGCTCGTGCGTCGCGTGCAAGCGCGGCGCAAGGTCAGCATGACGCCGGGCGGGGCGCACCTGAAACATTGAAGTTCGCGCCAGAAATCGAGTGGCGGCATGACGTTGGTGCAATGTGGGTATCCGCAGCTATGAGCTTTATTTGCATCGTCGACGACGACGCGTCGTTACGCAGCGCTCTCGGCAACCTTCTCAGGTCGGTGGGCTACACGACAATGACGTTTGCGTCGGGCGAGGCATTTCTCGCCTCGCCGGTGGTCGACGACGCGTTGTGCGTGTTGCTCGATCTCAGAATGCAGGGCATGCAGGGTCTCGACGTGCAACGTCGACTGCAAGAGGATCATAGGCAAATTCCCGTCGTGCTCATGTCGGCGCATGGCGACGACGAAACCGTTCGGCGTGCGATGCAACGCGGCGCCGTCGGGTTCGTGCGCAAACCGTTTGCGGATGACACTCTGCTAGAGCTGATCCAGCTAGCCATTAGAAGGAAGGGGAAGTGAATTGAGCACCGAGGCATTTGCCGACGGATTGCGTGCAGTGTCGCCTGATGCCGGCGCCACGGCGCATTTCGACCAGGTCTGGTTCGATCAGCTCATGCTCGAAGCGCTGCTGGTCGACGGCAATATCGTGCGCTATCGCGCGAGCAGGCAGGACGGCGCGCAGTCGTGGCTGGTCGCGGTGCCGGCTGATGCGCCCTCCGAGGCCGTCTCCCGGCGTCTCGCGCAGGAGTTCGCGCCGGCCGACAAACTCGACTCGGCGTGGGGCGTTCGACCACTCGCGCTCGTCCAGCTCGCGCGCGGCCCGATACTCGTGTACGAAGACAATGGCGGCGCGCTGCTTCTGCCGCCTGCCGACGGCACGATCGCGCTCGGCCGTTTCCTGCGCATCGCGGTCGGTGCCGCGCGTGCTCTGCGGCTCGCGCATAGGCGCGGCGTTTTGCATCGCGACCTCAAGCCGTCCAATCTGCTGGAAGGCCCTGACGGTACGGTTCGTTTGCTGGGATTTCGCGACGCCTTCCATCTCGCGGCGGATCCTTGCGCCGAGTCGCCGGATATCCTGTACGGCACGCTCGCCTATATGTCGCCGGAGCAGGCGAGGCGCGCCGAAGGCCAGGCCGACGAGCGAAGCGATCTCTATTCACTCGGCGTGACGTTATACGAACTCTTGACCGGCCGCCTTCCTTTCGAAGCAGCGGATGCGCTCGAATGGGTCTACAACCACGTCGCCCGTCAGCCCGCCGATCCGCGGCAGTTTCGTCCGTCGCTGCCCACGGTGCTGAGTTCGATCGTCCTCAAGCTGCTGGCGAAAAGCCCGGCGGATCGTTATCAAAGCGCGTCGGGTCTCGAAGCCGATTTGCGGCGTTGTCTGGCCGACTGGAACGAGATGCAGCACATCGCGCCATTCGAGCCGGCCGCGGAAGACAACGTCAGGAACCTTGCTGTCACGCATCGCCTGTTCGGCCGTGCGCACGAATATAACGCGCTGCTCGAAGCCTTCGAGCGCAATGCGCAGCAGGGCGCGGCGCAGCTCATTTTCGTGTCCGGCTACTCGGGCGCGGGCAAGTCCGAACTCGTGCGAAGCGTGCACCGTGCGACCGCGCAAACGCCTACGCTGTTCGCCTCGGGCAAGCTCGAACAGTACGGGCAGAACGCTCCCTACGCGCCCTTGATGCAGGCGATACGCTCGCTGTTCCAGCGCATTCTGGGTGAGAGCGACAGCGAACTCGCGCGCTGGCGCGACGTGCTGCGCGAGGCGGTCGGCGCGCAGGGCAAACTGATCGTGAGCTTCATTCCGGAACTGGAGCTGGTGCTCGGCGAGCAGCCGGAGGTGCCGGATCTGCCGCCGGTCGAAGCGCAACTGCGTTTCCAGGCGCTGATCACGCGCCTGTTGTCCGTGTTCGCGACGCAGGCGCATCCGCTGGTCCTGTTCTTCGACGACGTGCACTGGTTCGACGACGCCACGTTGAAGTTCATTGCGCAATTCTTGGCGACCGTCGAGATCCGCCATGTGCTGCTGATCTGCGCCTATCGTGATAACGAGGTGGACCGGTCGCCGAAGTTCAAGGCATTTCTCAACTCGCTGCCGAGCGCCGCTGCGCACGTCGCCACGCTCGCCGTCGGCCCGCTCGATATCGCGAATGTCATGGCGCTGCTCGCCGACGCGCTGCATTGCGACGCCGCGCAGGTTTATCCGCTGGCGGTGATCGTCCACGAGAAGACCGGGGGCAATCCGTTTTTCATCAAGCAACTGCTGCTCGCGCTGGCCGATCACCAACTGATCGCTTATGACGGCATGGCCGGGCGCTGGACCTACGATATCGACCGGATCGGCGAGTACGAATCGTCCGATAACGTGGTCGATCTGATGGTGGCGCGGCTGTCGCGCTTGCCGCGCGAGGCCCAGGCCGTGCTCAGGCTGCTGGCGTTCATGGGCCGCCGGCTCGACCGCTCGACGCTGACGCGGATCGATCATGACGGTGGCGCGGAACTGGAGCGGCGGCTGCAACCGGCCATCGAGGCCGGCCTGGTGGTATCCGACCGGACCGGTTTCGCTTTCGCCCACGACCGGGTTCAGGAAGCCGCATACGCGCTGACTCCCGCTGACGGGCGCGGTATCGAACATGCCCGCATCGCCGCCATTCTGACGGAAGATTTCGACGCGCGGGCGATGAGCCAGTCGGCCTTCGACATCGCGCATCATATCGAACGGGCTCAGGCGGCCGGCGCGCTGCGCGGCCTGGATCCGGACGAAACGGCTGGGTTCGCGAAGATCTGTCTGCAGGCGGCGCGCCACGCAAAAGAAGCGATCGCCATCCAGTCCGCACTGAGTTATCTCGACGTCGCGCAGACACTGCTCGACGCGAGCGAGGTGGACTACGCGCAGTCGTTCGGCTACGAGATCGGGGTGCTGCGGGTGCAGTGCCACATCCTGAATGCGAACTTTGATGCCGCCGGCGCGGAGATCGCGAGGCTGCTGCGCCAGGACCTGTCGGTCGTCGCTCGCGTATCGGTCTACAAGCTGAAGGTCGACATGCAGCAGCATCTGTCGGACTATGAAGCAGCTGTCGAGACCGCGCTCGAAGGCGTCAAGCTCTTCGGCACGTATCTGCCGCGCTATCCCGAAGCCGCCGATGTCGAAGCCGCATACAGCCGGCTCAACGAATCGCTCAAGACGCGAAGCATCGCCTCGCTCGCGGATTTACCGAGGTTGCGCGACGAGAAAATCGAATCGGAAATGAATCTGCTGGCGAGCGTCTATGCGCCTGCATCGTTCGTGAACGAACGTCTGGGCTTCCTGCATCTGTGCCGGATGGTGCAGCTCACCGTCGATCACGGCATCACCGCGGCTTCGGCGCATTGTCTATCGTGGTTCGGTGTGTGCGTGGCGGAATTTTTCGGCCGCTACGAGGAAGGCTTCGAGTTCTCGCGGCTCGCGCGCACGCTGGTGAAGGAGCGCGGCTTCAACACAGTCGCCACGAGCGTGCTGGTCGCGCTCGACACGGTCGCCGTCTGGACGCAGCCGCTGCCCTACGTGCTGGACTGCGCGCGCGATGCCTTCGAATCGGCGCGCCCGAGCGGCGATCTGACCATGAGCTGCTACTCGTGCAACCACATCGTGTCGGATCTGCTGACGATCGGCGCGCCGCTGGAACAGGTCGACAGGGAAATCGATCTCGGCCTGTCATTCGCGAGGCGCGTGCGTTTCAAGGACGTGGAAGACATTCTGGAACTGCAGAAGCGCTACGTTCACAGTTTGACGGGCGGCCCTGGACTGCCGGGCAACTTCGGCGTCGTGGTGGACGGCCGCATGACGTTCGACGCCGATCTGCTCGACACCCAGATGACGACGCTGCGTTTCTGGATCTGGCTGTTCAAGGGCATCTCCTGCTATTCCCACGGTGACTACCCGAACGCGCGTTATTGCCTTGCCGAAGCTGGCGAGTTGAAGTGGTCGACCCCCGCGCATATCCATCTGCTGGACTATCACTTCTACACGGCGCTGAATCTCGCCAAGGTCTACTCGGGCGATGCCGATGCAGCCGGCGCCGTCGCACGCATCGAACCGCATCTCGCGAAACTGAAAATTTGGGCGCGCCTCAATCCCGCGACCTTCCAGGACAAGCTGCTGCTGATCGAGGCCGAGGTGGCGCGTCTGAACGGCGCGCCGCTCGCGGCGATGGCGCTCTACGAACAGGCCGCGGCGGCGGCCTCCGAAAGCGGCTTCAATCACAGCAACGCGCTCGCCCACGAACTGGCGTCCGTATGCTGCGAGGCGAACGGCCTCGTCAGCGCGGCGCGTCACCACCGCCGGCGCGCGATCGAAAGCTACACGCGTTGGGGCGCGCTCGCCAAGGTCGAGCAACTCGAACGCGGCGATGGTCCGGCGCGCCTCCCGGCCGAACAGCCGGTAGCGTCGCGCCCCTCGATTGAAATCGCCGATGCCCAGCATCAGTTCGACCTCGTGGCTGTGTTGAAGTCGTCGCAGGCGTTGTCCGAGGAGATCGTGCTCGAGAAACTCATCCGCACGCTCGTGACACTGGCCATCGTTCACGCCGGCGCGCAGAACGGCATGCTGATCCTGTCGAAGGGCAATGTGCCGGTCATCGAGGCGAGCGGGCGGGATACGGCGGACGGCGTTCAGGTGACGTTGGGCGGCGACAGGCTCACGCGCGAGGATCTGCCCGCCTCGGTGTACTACACGGCGTTGCGCACGCGCAAGCCGGTCGTGGTGGAAGACGCGCAACGCGATGCGCGCTTTTCGTTCGACGTGGCCTTTTCGAAGCGGCTGGTTCGTTCCGTATGCTGTCTGCCGCTCGTCAAGCAGGGTAATGCCATTGGTGCGCTGTATCTGGAGAACAACCTGAGCGCGGGCGTGTTCACGGAGACCCGCACGTCGGTGCTCGAAATGCTGGCGTCGCAAGCGGCCATTTCGCTCGAAACGGCGCGCCTCTATGCCGAGTTGGTGGAGGAAAACAGGCGCCGCCAGGAAACCGAAATGGCTTTGCGCATGAGCGAAGAGGCGCTCGCGCTCGGACAAAGGATCAGCCGCTCGGGCAGCTACATCTGGAACAGTCTGACGGGCGAACGGTATTGGTCGAAAGAGCTTTACAACGTGTTCGGCCTGCCGCAGGAAGACGTGGGGCCTGGCACCCAGGCGATCCTCGAGCGGATTCATCCGGAAGACGTCGCCTTCTATCAGCAGACCGTCGAGCAGGCCGCGCGCGATCGCACGCCGTTCCGGCAGAAGTTCCGCGTCGTCGTGCCGGACGGTACGGTCAAATATCTCGAAGTGCTCGGCGAGCCCTCGGGCGTGAGCAGCTTTGTCGGCGTGGTCACGGATTTCACCGACCGGCATACCACCGAACTGGCGTTGCAGAATGCCAAGCTCGAGTTGGCGAAAGCCTCGCGCGCCTCCACGATGGGCGAACTCGCCGCCTCGATCGCCCACGAGATCAATCAGCCGCTCGCATCGATCGTGTCGAACGCGAGCGCGGGCGTGCGCTGGCTCAACCGGCCGGTGCCGGACATTCCGGAAGCATTGGGCGGCTTGCGCGATATCGTGAAAGACGGCAAGCGCGCGGGTGAAATCATCCGCGCGTTGCAGTCGCTTGCAAAGGAGGCCAAGCCGAGCTTCGTGCCGACCTATGTCGACAACGTCGTGCGCGAAGTATTCGAACTGGCGGCGGCTGAAATTGAACAGCGCAGACTCGTGGTCAGGCTCGATCTGGCCGCCAACCGTTCGGTGCTGGCCGACCGGGTGCAATTGCAACAGGTGCTGTTCAATCTCGTCATGAACGCCGCGGATGCGATGAGCCATCTCGACGCGCGCCAGCGCCTGCTTGCCGTCACGTCTTCCGTCGACGATCGGGGCGTGGTGATCGTGTCCGTGCAGGATAACGGCAGCGGGATCAGCGAGGATATCGCACCGCGTATTTTCGATGCGTTCTTCACAACGAAGTCGACCGGCATGGGCATGGGGCTCGCCATCTGCCGATCGATTGTCGAAGCGCACGGCGGCACGTTGTCGGCCGCGCCGGGTGAGCCGCGCGGGACGGTGTTCGTTTTCAGTTTGCCGGTCGCCGGCTAGCATGGGCTTATCGTCTGCATCACCGAAAAGGAATGAGTGACAAGCCCGCGTAGCCGGCCGTGCGAATCTGAAAAATGTGGGCAATCAGAAAGAGGCGAAAACTGAAGAACAGCAATACTCAGTTGACGCATCGGAAGCCGGCACATGCCGGTCAATCACCTCGAATGGAGCAACAGCGATGGCTTATATCACCACCAAAGACGGCACGCAGATCTATTACAAGGACTGGGGTACGGGCCAGCCGATCACGTTCTCCCACGGCTGGCCGCTCGATGCGGACGCCTGGGATGCGCAGATGCTGTTCCTCGCGGAACAGGGCTACCGCGTGATTGCGCATGACCGTCGCGGCCATGGCCGTTCGTCGCAGCCGTGGAACGGCAACGAAATGGACACCTATGCGGACGATCTCGCCGAACTGATCGAAGCACTCGATCTGACCAATATCGTGATGGTCGGCCATTCGACCGGCGGTGGCGAAGTGGTTCGCTATATCGGCCGTCATGGCACGAAGCGTGTGGCCAAAGCGGTGCTGATCGCAGCCGTGCCGCCGATCATGCTGAAGACGGAAGCGAATCCGGGCGGCCTGCCGATGTCGGTGTTCGACGGCATTCGCGAGGGTGTGCAGAATAACCGTTCGCAGTTCTTCAAGGATCTGGCCGTGCCGTTCTACGGTTTCAACCGCCCGGACGCGAAAGTCTCGCAAGGCACGATCGACTCGTTCTGGCAGATCGGCATGCTGGGTTCGATCAAAGGCCTGTACGACTGCGTGAAGGCGTTCTCGGAAACCGACTTCAATGAAGACCTGAAGAAGGTGACGGTGCCCGCGCTCGTGCTGCAAGGCGATGCCGATCAGATCGTACCGCTCGACGATTCCGGCAAGCTGTCGGCGAAGATCATGCCGAACGCGAAGCTGAAGGTGTATGAAGGCGCGCCGCACGGTATGTGCACGACGCATGCGGACCGCGTGAATGCGGACCTGCTGGAGTTCATCAAGTCGTAATGGAGCAGGCCGGCGACGCTGTTGCGGCGGCCGTCGGCGCGTGCGGCACCGGCTTCCTCGCCGCCTGCGCTGCGCGTGCCGGTTTCGCGGGCGCCGGCGGCGGCTCGCGAACAGCCCGCGAAGCCGAGGCTAGCGCGGCGCGCAAGCGTTTCTCGCTGGCGGCGCTCACTGTTCCCGATGGTAGCCTGGCCAATGCATCGACGGCTTGTGCGGCGCGTGCGCAGCACTCTTCGAACAGTCGGGCGTCAAGCAGTGCATCGACCAGATTCGACGCCAGCTCGATCCCGACGCGCAGGTCGCCGTCGGCGGAAAACGCCCAGTCGAAAGCGATCCGCGCATCCTCGAACATTTGCTGTCGATCCGGGGAAGTAGCGGGCTCGTTTTTGATGTTTCGCATCCCACCGGGCAACTTGGCCTGACAGCGGCGCGACACGTGGTACGCGTAGCGCGCAATGATCTCCCGCAGCTCGCCCTCGGCCTTGAGCTGCTCCAGCGCGTAGGCCCGGGTCGATTCCGAGAGCCGGTATTTCGCCGTGGCCCCGGCGAACTCGACGCTCACGAGCGACTTCGCCACCAGCTCGGTGATGCCGCCGATCGCATTCGCCGTTGTATGTTCCTCGTCGCACACCACTGCGCACATCGACTCGAAAGAAAACGTGCCGCTAAATAGCGCGAGACGGCGGAACACGGCCCGCGTGACCGGGTCGAGCAGCGCGAAGCTCCAGTCGAACGTGGCGCGCAAGGTTTGATGGCGCGGCAGCGCGGTGCGATAACCGCCCGCCAGAATCGCCATGCGGTCGTCGAGCCGGCGGCACACGCCCTCCACACCGAGTGCGACGACGCGTGCGGCGGCCAGTTCGATCGCGAGCGGAATGCCGTCCAGGCGGCGGCAGATTTCGCCGACGAGGCGTAGCTCCGCGCTATCGGTGGCGACGGTCCTCTGCAGGGAATTGGCGCGCAGAACGAACAGGCTGACCGCGGCGCATCGCAGGATGTCCGCGTCGCCGGCATCCGGCGGCGGCACATCGAGCGGCTCGACCCGGAATAACGTCTCGGCCATGATGCGCAGCGGCTCCCGGCTCGTGACGAGCACACGCAGGTCCGGGTTGCCGGCCACCAGCGCGTCGACGATTTGCGCCACGGCGCCCACCACATGCTCCGCGTTGTCGAGCAGAAGAAGCCTGGGCTTGCCGGCAAGCGCCGCGGCCACGCGCCTCACGTCGATCTGCGCACTGGGGAGAGCCAGTCCGCAGCTTTCGGCAACGGCGCAGAGCACGGCTTCCGGCGTGGTCAACGCAGCGAGTTCGACAAAGCAGACCGGGTCGGCAAACTCGGCCGCGCTATGGCGAGCTGCTTCGATCGCAAGCTGGGTCTTGCCGATGCCGCCCGCGCCGACCAGCGTCAATACATGCGCCCGGCGCAGCATCGAGCGGATCAGTTCGATCTCGGCGTCGCGCCCCAGCAAGCCGGACTTGGACGGGGGAAGGCGGCGGCCACAGGCGGTCGGCGAACGGGCTTCATCGAGCAGTGCGTTTTTCTTGCGCGGCACCAACTGATAGCCGCGCCCGGGCACGGTGAGGATCAGGTCGCGCTCCGTCCCGAGCACCTTGCGCAGTGCCGATAGATGGACCTGAATGTTGTTCTCTTCGACGATGGTGTCGGGCCAGACAGCGTTCATCAACTCGTCTTTCGTAACGAGACGGCCGCCCGCCGAAGCGACCACGACAAGAATGTCGAACGCGCGCGATCCGAGACGCACGACTTCGCCGTTGCGCCGCAAAGTGCGCATTTCCAGATCGATCTGAAAGCTGCCTATTTCCATCATGGCGTTGACCGGTTGAGGATATCGAGCGAGGTACGGAGGCGACGTCGATGGGCCGGCGGAGATAGGGGAGAGGGGTTGCATGCGCCGGGGCTGGTAGGAGGGAAGGTACCGCGCCCCTGGCCCGCGTGTCTTGCATGTTAGTGCGATGGTTTGTAGGAAAGTCTATTGGTGCGGATGTGGTTGAGGCTGCGGCTGAGGCTGCGGCTGCGGCGGTGACTGAGGCTAAGGCTGCGCCAGTGGCCGCGGCTGCACCCGCGCCCAATGACCACCCGGCTCAGTCGCCCCTTGCGCGAGTCGGGCGCCCCGCGATCCGCTCAGTTGCCGGCGCGTCGGCGCCAGCTTCCCGGCGGCGTGCCGACCAGTTGCGTGAAGGTGCGCGTGAAGTGGCTCTGATCGGCGAAGCCGCAGGCGATGGCAATCTCCGACAGTGACGAATCGGAACCGCGAAGCAGCTGGCGAGCGCGTTCGATACGCTGCTCCAGCAGCCACTGATGCGGCGTGCGATGCGTGGTCTCGCGAAACGCACGGATGAAATAGCTGCGCGACAGGTTGCAGGCGTTCGCGATCTCTTCGAGCGAAACACTGCCTTGGGTCTTCGCGAGCAGCATGTCTTTGGCACGCGCCTCTTGCAGGCTCGAGAGTCGCCGGCCCGACCTGACCGATTGCGCCGGCGCTCTGCCGTACCGATCGACCAGATGCGTTCCGATGGCGACGCCGAGTTGCTCGATGAACAACGGGCTTGCCTCGCTCGTACGATCCAGCGCGAGCGCGAGCACCTGCGCGAGGTGGCCGAAGATAGGGTCCTTGAGGCCCGGCCGTGCCGAGAAGCCGGTCATGTTCGTGCCGCTTCGTTCGTAGCCGGTGTTCGCGATGAACGCGCGCGAAAATTCCACCAGCACGAAATCGAATGCGCCGTGCAGGTCGGCGCGGTAGTCCTCTTCGAAATTGCGAATGTAGACCGAGTCGCGGTCGAACTCGTGCATGGCCGAGCGGCTGCCCGAGATAATGCGCCGGCGATGGCCGGTGCCGAGCGACACGCCGATCAGGACGCCGCGGTCGGACGCGGGCGTGACCACTTCGCTGGTCTTTTCCTGGCGACGGCACTTGCGATAAAACGTGAAGTCGCCGGCTTCGAGTTCGAGGTCCTTGTGCAGTTGGTTCGAAAGACAGCCGAGCGAATCCTTCTTGCGAGCTGCCGTAGGGGAGGCAATTTCAGTCTGGTTCAACATGATCCGTCACCTCTGGTCGTCGCGGTACATGCGCATGCCCGTTCGCGTTGCCAAAATCAAGAGATGTCAATAACCGGCGGAGTGGCGCGATTATCTCGGAAATTATTTTCGTTGAATATTAATTTTCGTTCAGGTTTGAGCGTTGCAAGCGAAAAATTAACCAGATGGCTGAATAAGGGTCGCGCTGCTCAAGCTCGATGCACCGCTTGAGGCCGTTCTGACGGGACCGCGGGTCGGTCGGTCAACGCCAGATTCGCAATACGCAAATCGAGTTTCTGTTTCAGTGTCACTATAAGGAATTCAACGAACGTTCTTATTTTTGCATCGACAAATCGGCGCGAGGGATAAACCACGAACACGTTGGTCGTTTGCAGGGGGTAGTCCGGAAACAGAGGAATCAGCTTGCCTTCCCGGAGTTCGTCCGCGACCGAATAGGTCGGCACGGCGCCTACGCCCGCGCCCGCCAGCAATGCGACTCTGAGCGCCTGCATGGTGTTGACGACGAAATGGCCGGACTGCTCCGGATTGCGCGCGGCCCGGCCCGCCAGTTCGGACGGCGGGTCGAACGACGAACTGGTCTGCATGAGCGTGTGGTTCGGCAGGTCTTCCACGCTGCGCACGGGATGCCGCGAGAGATAGTCCGGCGAGGCGACCAGAATGCGCTCGCAACGGCCGATGAGCCTGCTCACATTGCGGGAGTCCGGCAACGACGAGGCGGACACGATCGATACGTCGAACTCGTCTTCGATCAGATTCGCCATGTGCGGCAGCAGCTTCAGGTCGACGGAGACCGCGGGATACGCATGCCGGTATTCGACAATGGTGGACGTCAGCTGTTTCAGTCCGATGTCGGGCACGGCGTGAACCCTCAACTTGCCGCGTGGCAGCGTGTGCGCGTCGCTGGCTTCAGCGTCGGCTTCGTCGATATCGGCGAGGATTTGCTTGCAGCGCCGGTAGTACCGCTCGCCGCACTCGGTGAGCGACACGCTGCGCGTGGTGCGCTGGAGCAACCGCGTGTGCAGATGTTCTTCGAGCGACACCACCGCTCGCGAGATATTGCCGGCGCTGCGTTTCATATGTTTGGCAACTTCACTGAAGTTGCCGGTTTCCGCCACTCGCGAAAACACGCGCATGCTGAAGATTCTGTCCATAGCCGCTGTGACCTCTTGATCCGGTTGAATCCGGCAACACGGTTTGCCTGATGTGGAAACAATACGACCCGCGGCAGGCTCGCGCCATCCCTACATACGGGTGGCGCGTTCATCCATGCATTCACGCCTCTAATCCGCTCGTATGAGCGCATGCAATGCCTGTGGACATGCAGGGCGCGGCCCTGAGCACCGTCCACTCAGGACAATTAATAAAAATTAGCAACGGTTTCGAACGCGCCGTCGTATGCTTTTTTCATGATCGCAACTGGCACGGGAAACGGAATGTTGGCACTGATTCGGCGCATATCGCTCACGCACTTTGGCTGGTGGTGCGCACTCATCCTGAGCGTTTGCGCGGCGATAGGGCCGCACGCCGCGTTGGCCGCCGCGCCGCAGGTCAAGACGCAGGGGCCGGGCTTTTACCGGATCATGGTCGGCGACTTCGAAGTGACCGCATTGCTCGACGGCACGCATCCCTTTCCGATCGATACCGTCGTTCAAGGCGTACCGAAGTCCGAAATCGAGCACGACCTGTCGCGCGACTTTCTGCAAGCACCGGTGCAGGGATCGATCAACGCGTTCCTGATCAACACCGGTTCGAAGCTGATTCTGATCGACTCCGGCGCGGGCGTGCTCTATGGCGACTGTTGTGGCCGGCTGACCGGTAACTTGCGCGCCGCGGGCTACCAGCCCGAACAGGTCGACGAAATTCTGCTCACCCATTTGCATAAGGACCATGTCGGCGGTGTCATCGTGAACGGGGCGATGGCGTTTCCCAACGCGGTCGTGCGGGTGAGCCAGGCCGAAGCGGATTACTGGCTGAATCCGGCAAACAAATCCACGGCACCCGCTTTCCTCAGTTCATTTTTCGACGCCGCGAGCGCTAGCGTCGCGCCGTATGTCGCGGCCGGCCGCTTCAGGCCGTTCAGCGGCGACGTCGAACTCGATCCGGGTATTCGCGCCGTCACGCTCCCCGGTCATACGCCGGGCCACACCGCGTATCTCGTGCAGAGCGATTTGAAGGATCTGCTCGTGTGGGGCGACGTCATCCATGTCGCGGCGATCCAGTTGCAAAACCCCACGGCATCCGTCGAATACGACACCGATGCCGCCGCGGCGCAACGCTCGCGGCGCTATGCACTCAAGCTCGCAGCGGACAAACGCTATCTCGTGGGCGCCGCGCATATTGCTTTTCCAGGCTTGGGGCATGTCAGGAAAAACGGTAACGCGTACGACTGGGTGCCGGTCAACTACGAAGCCGAGCCGGGGCATTGAAGCCGGCTCGCGGTGCCCACGGTCAGTTGATGGGAGCAAGCGATGGGAGCAAGCATGATGCATAGCGAAACCCACTTGAAGCGACGCGTCGAGACGAGCCGCGAAGCATGTTGCGCGCCGCCCGAGCAGACCCGCACGACTCAGGACGGGCCCGCCTCCGTGTGGGACCACGTGATCCACGGGCTGTTGCCGAGCTATCGCAGCGTGGGCGGCGACGCGTCCCGCGCGCGGCGGACGTCCCGCATGGCCGCTTGCGTGCCGTCGCCGCACGTGCAGGTGGAAGTCATCGAGCGTCTGTCCGATACGTCGGTCGCGGTGCTCTGGCAGGATGCAACCCGCTGCCGCTACGACGACCAGGTCTGGATCGTTTGCCGCGCGCGTCTGAAGGGTTACTGTGCGCTGAGCGGAACCGTGATCCGTCGTGACGATCTGATCTATAAGCCGAGAGTGCGGGCGAGCATACCGGCCAACGCCACCGCGATGATCCTCGCCTCGGTGGTCGAGCAAATGCCCGCTATGGTGACAGCGGGCGATTTGCTTTAGATCTTCAGCAACCTCGCCGCGTTGCCGCCGAGAATCAGATTTCTTTGCTCGGGCGGCAGCGTGAGGCGATCCAGGAACGTGACCGGCTGCTCGTAGCCCATGTCGAAGCAGTAGTCGCTGCCGAGCACCAGCCGGTCAATGCCGATGTTCTGGATCAGAAAGTCCAGCACCGGGCCGGAATGCGAGACCGTGTCGTAGTTGAAACGGCGCAGGTAGCTGCTCGGTTTCTGCGCCAGCCGCCGCGTTTCGGGGCGCACGGTCCAGCCTGCGTCGATACGGCCCATCAGGATCGGCAACGCGCCACCGGCGTGCGGCAGCGTGATGTTCAGTTTCGGATGCCGGTCCATCACGCCGCCGAGGATCAGATGCGACCCGGCAATCGCGGTGTCGAAGGGATTGCCGAGCAGATTGCTCAGATAGAAGTCGCCCAGCCGCGCACCGCCGACCGTCTGTTGCGGATGGAGAAACACCGGCAGATCCAGCTGTTCGATCCGTGCGAAGACCGGTTCGAACAGGGGATCGTCGAGGTCCCGGTTGTTGATGTTGGTCCCCATGTACACGCCGCGCACGCCGGGCAATTCGGACGCGCGTTCGAGTTCGTCGATCGCGTCGTGCGGATTGAGCATCGGCAGTGTCGCGAGCACGACGAAGCGGTCCGGATGCTTGACGTGGACAGCGGAGGCCGCTGTGTTCCACGCTTTCGCCAGCTTCGCGTTGAAGTCGCGGTCGGCCCAGTAGGCCATCGGCACGCTCAACGACAAGGCCTGCATGTCCACGCCGGACGCGTTCATGTCGGCGAGCCGTTCGTCGATGTTGATGAACTTGAGCGGCAGCGGTCCAAGGCCGCCCGCCGGCGTCTGGAAGCTGAAGCTGCTGGCGTCGCAGGTGAACTTCCCGCCGAACTTCTGGCCTTCGCTGCCTACCAGTTCGCAATAGCTCTCGGGGTAGTAGTGCGCGTGAATGTCGATCGAGCGGCCTTTGCGGAGAGCGTCGGCCGTGCTGGTCGTTCCCGCGGCCGGGTTGGCGGTGGCGGCCGTGGCCGGCACGCCCGAGGCGAGGCCGCCGGCGAGTGCGGCCATCGTGCCGAGCAGGCGGCGGCGCTTCGGTGAAATGCAGCAACTGCAATCCATGCTTCAGTCTCCTTGTTTATGATTTGAGTGTCGGGTTTTATCCGCGTTTGACCATGCCGAGTTCGCAGTCGACGAGCTGGTTGCCGTACAGCGCGCGTTCGCGGGCGGCGCGCGCCGAGGTATCGGTGATCGAGAAAAACACCACGCCGGCGAAAGCGACGATCATCGAGAACAGCGCGGGATATTCGTACGGATAGATCGCATGCGCATGGCCGAGTACCTGAACCCACACGGTCGGGCTGAGAATCGTCAGCGTCACTGCCGAGACCAGGCCGAGCGAGCCGCCGAGCACCGCGCCGCGCGTGGTCAGCCCGCGCCAGTAGATCGACAGCAGCAGCACCGGGAAATTCGAGCTGGCGGCGATCGAAAAAGTCAGGCTCACAATGAACGCGATGTTCTGTTTTTCGAAGGCGATGCCGAGCAGGATCGCGAGCACGCCAAGCACGAGCGTGGTGATCCGCGACACATGCATTTCCTCGCGGTCCGTGGCCGCGCCGCGGCGAATCACGTTCGCGTAGAGATCGTGCGACACCGCGGAGGAACCGGCGAGCGTCAGGCCCGCGACCACCGCGAGAATGGTCGAGAACGCCACCGCGCAGATGAAGCCGAGAAACACGTTGCCGCCTACCGCGTGCGCCAGATGGATCGCCACCATGTTCACGCCGCCCGTCACCGCGCCCGAGGCCGTGTGATATTGCGGATCGGTCGCCACCAGCGCAATCGTGCCGAAGCCGATGATAATGATCAGCGCGTACCCAATGCCGACGATTCCCGTCGCGTACAGAATGCTCTTGCGTGCCGCTTTCGCGTTGCCCACGGTGAAGAAGCGCATCAGGATGTGCGGCAGTCCGGCCGTGCCGAAGATCAATGCGAGGCCCAGCGAAACGGCGGACACCGGATCCGATACGAGGCCGCCGGGGCTCATGATCGCGGCGTGTTTCGGGTGCGCGAGAATCGCCTGCGCGAACAACGCATTCATGCTGAAGCCGAAGCGGCTGAGCACCATGAACGCCATGAAAGCCGCGCCCGCCAGCAGCAACGCCGCCTTGATGATCTGAATCCACGTGGTGGCGAGCATGCCGCCGAAGAACACGTACACCACCATCAGCACGCCGACCATCACGACCGCGACCGTGTAGTTGAAGCCGAACAGCAGTTCGACCAGCTTGCCGGCGCCGACCATCTGCGAGACGAGATAGAGCAGGACGATCACGATCGAACTCGTCGCGGCGAAGGCGCGAATCGGCCGCTGCTTCAACCGGTACGACACCACGTCGGCGAGCGTATAGCGGCCGAGGTTGCGCAGCGGCTCGGCGATCAGAAAGAGAATGATCGGCCAGCTGGCGAGAAAGCCGATCGAATAGATCAGGCCGTCATAGCCGCTCGTGAAGACCAGCGCGGAAATGCCCAGCAACGAAGCGGCGGACATATAGTCGCCGGCGATCGCCCAGCCGTTCTGGAAGGCGGTGATCTTGCCGCCCGCCGCGTAGTGGTCGGATACGCTGTTGTTCTTCCTCGCGGCCCAGCGCGTGATGAGCAGGGTCGACGCGACGAACAGCAGGAACATGCCGATCGCGATCGGGTTGTGCGAACGTGTCGGCGCCGCGGTTTCGGCGGCAGCGGCGGGCAGCGCGCTCGTCAGCATGACGCCGATGAGCGGAGCATGCCGGAGAAAGATGCGTTTCATTGCCGTGCTCCTTGCCGGATTTCGTTCACGGCGCGGTCATGGAAGGTATTGGCTCGCGCCACATAGACCGCGACGAGCACGAACGTAAAGACGAACATGCCGAAGCCGACCGGAATTCCCCACGTTGCGGGAGAGCCTTCCACGATCGGCCGGCCGAGCAGCGCCGGGGCAAACGCGAGCGTGAGAATGAAGGCGAAGTACACCGCCAGCATCAGGATCGTGAGCAGCCACGAGAAAGCGCGCCGCTCGCGCACGAGCGCGCGAAAGCGCGGATCGTCGAGTAGCGGATTCGCCGCGGGCGGCGCTTCGGTGGCGGCGTATTGCGCGCTCAGCGAATAGGTTGGGGCGCTATGTTCCACTTTGTCTCCTTTCGAAACGACTTTTTGCCGTGCTTGCGCAGCGGTTCGGATTCGCCGCAACCGCCACGGATATCAGAAGCGTGCGGGCACCGCGGTCTCGCGCATCACGGCGTCAGGCGTGCGATAGCGCTCGGCCATTTCACGGTCCACGTCGTTCTTTAGTTGCGCCTGCATGTAGGCACCGAGATGACGCGCGTGCTGCACGATCGCCGCACCCGCCTGGGTGCGTTCGAGGCTGTAGTCCGTGAGCGCGTCCTGCACGCTGCTGTGCTGGTGCAACGCTTTGACGAGCGCCATCGCGTCGCTTGCCGCCTTCGTCACGCCCATGCCGCAATGCGGACGCGCGACGAACGCCGCATCGCCGAGCAGCGCGATCCGGCCAAATGCCATCTGCGGGACTTCGAGGTCGAAGATCGGTTGGAACAGAGGCTGCGTCGCCTTGGTCACCACTTCGCCGAATTGCGGGGCGAGCAGCGTGAGCGCCGCGTCTTCCATATCGGCGAGCACGTCCTCGCGGATCAGCGTGGGCGGAATGCCGCCTTCCCAACGCTTGCCGGCCGCATCGGTGAGCAGGTTAGGCAACTGCACGTCTTCACTCGTCGCGCGATACCAGACGAAGTTGTAGCGGCGTTCGCCCGGCGTCGTGCTGTTGCCGCGGCCGGCAACCGGGTAGCCGAGAATCTGCTCGCGCGGCGGCAGGCAGAAGGCGAACCTGTCGAACAGCGCGTCGCGGGTTTCGCGCGACAACGCGGCTTCTTCGACGAGGCCGCGCCATGCCACATAGCCCGCGTATTGAAGCTTGACGTCAGGCAGCAAGCGCTCGCGAATCGGCGACTTGAAACCGTCCGCCGCGATCACGAGATCGGCGTGCAGCAGGGTGCCGTCGCCGAGCGTCACGACGGCCTGGTCGGGGCCGTCCTGCACGGATGTGACTGTGCGGCCGGCGTGGTAATGCACGTCGGGCAGGGCGGCGCGCAGGACGTGATACATCTTGCCCCACGCGGTGAGCGTTTGCGGCAGCTCGCGCGCCGACAACACCGCGCCGTCCTGCGCGAAGGTGACGCGCGATTGCACCTTGACGCCGATGGAATCGTCGTATTCGATACCGGCCGCCGCGAGTGCGTCGAACAATTCGGGGTGCGTGACAATGCCGGCGCCACGTCCGGCCAGTTCATCGGGGACGCGTTCGAACACGTCCACCACCCAGCCGTTGCGGACCAGCAGATTGGCAGCGAACAGGCCGCCCAGCGAGCCGCCTACTATGATCGCCCGCGCGCGTGCGGAAGTTTGGGTCATGGTCATGCTCCTGCGGTATTGGAAGATTGCGCGTTGGCCGCCTTTGCTTCGTTGAGGCGGCTGATCTCTTCGGCGGGAAAGTTCAACTCGATGGTCACGCCGGACGGGTCCTCTATGAAGACCTGATGCAAGCCGAGGCTCGGCACCGTGCGATCGCGCCACGCAACGCCTTCGGCCTGGAGTGTCTGCCACATCGCTTCGACGCCCGTGGCGAGAAACGCGATGTGGTCGACCGTGCCGGTTCCGCTCGCGGGCAGCGCCTTGTCGCCGAGATACGCGGTGAGCCCGGCCGGGTTGTCTGGATCGACACCGATGATGTGGACGGTGCCGAACTCGGCTTCATCGCCGCCTTTGTAAAGCCACGCGCCCGGAAAGTCGAAGGGCGGACGGTAGCCCTGCGTGAAACCGAGGATCCGCTCGTAGAAGCGGCAGGATTGTTCGAGATCCGAGGTGCGAATCGAGTAGTGGGCAAGCTTTGAAACGGGCATGATCGACTCCTGCTTTGCTATTTATCGATCGATTAGTGATCGATGGATAAATTGTAGGTGAATGCGCATGCAGGAGAAAGCGGCGTATTGCCGGTGTTTACCCTGGAAAATGTGAGGCGTGGGAGTGATGCGATGGGAGATGAAAAGCGCGGCCGGCTCGCTGGCCGGCCTTCTTGCAACGCTTATTGCAAGCCTTGCGGCGGAGTGGTGTCAGGCCTTGGCGCCGCTTTTCGCGCGAGTGGATTCTTTCGCCGCATGTTCGAGGGCGGCGGGTACGCCGTTGAGGAACGCGTCGACCTGGCGGGCGATGTGGTCTTCGATATCGTCCGTGACCGGCAGGCCGTAGATCCATTTGCGCACACCGAGATAGAAGATGCTCGCGTGCAGACTCCAGATCAGTTCGAGATCGATCTCGCGTTGTTTCGCGCCGGTGGGCGCGGGCAGATCGTAGGCCGAGCGTATTTCCGCCATGACCGGCAGAAACACGCGTTCGCGCAGCCGCGCCAGATATTTGGAGTTGATGCCTTCACGCGTCAGACCGGCGAAGATGAAAATGCGGATCCACTCGCGCCGCAAGATCACCTCGGAATACGACGAGTAGAACCGGACCATGCGCTCCTGGATCGGAACGGAGCGGTCCTTGATCAGCTTCTCCCAGCTCGTGTCCCATTGATAGACCTCCTCGTACACGCGGTCGATCAATGCTTCCTTGCTGGGAAAGTAGCGGTACAGCAGCGGCTGGGTCACGCCCAGTTGACGCGCGAGTTCGCGGGTGCTGCCGGAGAAGCCATGCGTGGCGAAATGGTCGACCGCTTTCAGCACGATCTGGCGCTCCCGCACTTCAGGAGCGAGCCGGCGCGTGACGGTCTTCGCACTGTCATGCATCTCGGGCTTCGACGCTGTATCGACCGACGGTACTTTTCTCGGCATGGCTAGTTCGGTACCCAGTATGTTGGGACGCATCATACAAACATTAGCCTGGTCTGGCTAGGCGAGGGTGTGCCGCCGGACGGCGTGGCGCGATGCGCTGGCGAACGTTTGATGGCGTTCAGTCAGTGAGTGTTTAGTGCAAAAAATTCGAACAATAGGGTCAGTTTTTTTCGCGCACGCAGATGTCCCGTTGCTCTAGACTTCTGGGACGCGACGCCCGGCAGCGATTCCGCACTTCTTCTCTTCTTCTGTTCTCTCTCTAATCGTCGCGTCCTGGATACTCCGCATGATTTGCATTGGCCCGCTTCAGGTGGACATCGACCGTCGCGAAGTATTTCTTCACGGCACACCTGTGCGGATCGGCAGCCGTGCGTTCGACATGCTGGCTGTGCTGATCGCCGCGAACGGCGGCCTCGTGTCGAAGAGCGAGATGCTCAGGCAGGTCTGGCCGAATGCGGTCGTCGAAGAGAACAATCTGCAAGTGCATATGTCCACGCTGCGCAAGCTGCTCGGCGACAGCCGCGGGCTGATACAAACCGTATCGGGGCGCGGCTACAGGCTGGTGCACAGCGGATCGGCGGCGAGCGCGGCCTTAACGCCCGATGCCGGCGACCAACCCGAGGAGCCCGCTCAAAGCCGCAACGTCCAGCACAATCTGCCGGTTCATTTTTCCGCGCTGATCGGACGCGACAAGGCGCTCGACGACATCTCGCAGACGCTCGCCGCAGCCCGGCAAGTGACGCTCGTCGGTTCAGGCGGCATCGGCAAGACGCGCCTCGCGGTCGAAGTCGCGCGCGGCTTGCTGCCACGTTTTCCGGACGGTGTCTATCTGGTGCAACTCGCGTCCACTTCCGACGCAAACAGTGTCCTCGCGGCGTTCGCGGCCAGCGTCGGCGTGAATCCGGCCATCGGTCCGCTCACGCTCGCGCGCGTGGGCAAAGAACTCGGCGAGCGGCGCGTGCTGTTCGTGCTCGACAACTGCGAGCACGTGCTCGGCCCCGCCGCCGAACTCGCCGAGACGCTGCTCGGCGTGGGTCCGGCGGTCTGCGTGCTGGCGACCAGCCGCGAGCCGCTGCGCATCGTGAACGAGCATCTGTATTGGGTCGCTTCGCTCCAGGTGCCCGCTCAGGACGATCAGAGCCAGGATGTCCTGCAATGCAGCGCCGTCGAGTTGTTCCTGTCGCGCGCTCGCGCGATCGACGCGCGTTTTTCCTCCGATGAAAAAAGCATTCACTTGACCGGCATGGTATGCCGCCGGCTCGACGGCATACCGCTTGCCATCGAACTGGCGGCGGCGCGCGCGGCGATCCTCGGCATTGAAACGCTCGCCGGCCATCTGGACGACCGCTTCAACATGCTGACGGGCGGCAACCGCACGGCGTTGCCGCGGCATCAGACCTTGAAGGCGACGCTCGACTGGAGCCATGCGCTGCTCGAGGACGCGGAGCGCACCACGCTGCGCAGGCTCGGCGTGTTCGCGGGCGGCTTCACGATGGAGGCGGCGATCGCCGTCGCCGGCGATGGCGCGTTGCATGAGATCGACGTGGTCACAGCGGTGTCGGGACTGGTCGAAAAATCGCTGGTAGTGACGCGCATGGAGCGTGACAGAGCGACGTATCGCCTGCTGGAGACCACGCGCGCCTACGCTACGCAGAAGCTCGACGACAACGGCGAACGGCGCTTCGTCACGCTGCAGCATGCGCGCTACTTTCTGAGCGTGCTGGAGCGCGAGGCGCCGCGTCGCGCCGACCCCGCGCTCACGCTCGGCGAGGGCTGGCACCAGCGCATGCGCGCATTGCTCGACGACCTGCGCGCGGCGCTGGCCTGGGCCCTGTCGCCGAAAGGTGACGACATGCTCGGCGAGACCCTGGCCGTGAAGTTCGTCTTTCTGCTCTACGAGCTGTCGCTCGTCGACGAATGCCGCGTGTGGGCGAAACGGGCCCTCGACGCGGTGGACGCGGCGCATCAGGGTTCGGGTTCGACGCGTCACCTGCGCGTGCGCATGCAGCTTCATGCGGGGCTTGCCGCGGCGCTCGTCTACCTCAACGGACCGAGCCGGGAAACCTTTGGCATCTGGTCGGAGATTCTGGCGTCGGCGATCGCGCTGGGCGACCCCGTGTTCGAGGCGCGTGCTTTGTGGGGCATGTGGAATGCGAACCAGTCGTCCGGCGCGGCTCGCAATGCGCAGGCGTTTGCACGCCGCTTTGCCTTGCTCGCCGCCGAGGTGGGTGACACGAGCGGAACGATTCTGGGCTACCGGTTGCTCGGAATCGCGGCCCATTACTGCGGCGATCAACAGCAGGCGCGTGCATCGCTCGAACAACTGCTGGAGCACAGCGAGAACCTGCAACATGGCCTGCCGCTCGGGCAGTCCGTGGATCAGCGCATCGTCGGCCGCGCGACCCTCGCGCGGGTCTTGTGGCTGCAGGGCTTGCGCGACCAGGCGCTAAAGCTCGCGGAAGACTGCGTCATTGCTGCATGTGATCAGCAACAGGCGATTGTCACTTGCTATGTGCTGGTGGAGGCGATGGTGCCGCTGATGCTCCTGTCCGGCAAACGGGAACGCGCGGCGCAAGCGATCGCTTTGCTACAGGAAGCGTCCGGGCGCGCGGGCCTGAGTGTGGCGCAGGCCTGCTGCCGCTGCTTCGACGAATATCTGCGGTCGATGCGCGACGATGGCGCGCACGACCTGCAAGCGTTTCGCGCGGCGCTGGACGATCTGGAGTCGCTCGACTTCGGTGCGCCCCGCGCGATGCTGATCGGGCAATACAGCCTCGCACTCGGACGCGCGGGGCGGCGCAAAGAGGGCATCGCCGCCGTGGTCGACGCGCTGGCGCGCTGCGACGAAACCGGCGACCACTGGTATGCCGCGGAACTCCGGCGTATCCACGGCGAGTTGCTGTTCATGGGGCAGGCCGACCTGCCGCAATCCGGGTCGGCGATCCGGGATGCGGAGGCCTGTCTGCTGGCGGCGCTGGAACTCTCGCTGGTGCAAGGCTGCCGCTCGTTGCAGTTGCGCGCCGCGACCACGCTCGGCGGCCTCTGGCACCTGCAAGGCAGAAGCGCGGACGCCGCGCAGCTGTTGCAATCCGCCTGCGCGAGCGTTACCGAAGGCCTCGACTGGGACGATTACCAGGCCGCCGCGCATCTGCTGCGGATCACGGCATCGGACAGCACGGCGGACGCGCTCGACGTTGCGCCGCCACGCCGCATCAAGGCGCGCAACTGAACGGCGCTCAGCCGTGCAACATTCTTTGTTGCGCCACTTGGTCGATCAGATCCGGCTGGTCCAACTGGTCGACCCACCAGCGCAGCGCCTTGCCGGTCTCGTCGCTGCGCCACGCGAGAAAGAAATGCGTGACATCGCGCATGCCCAGCACTTCCTTCTGCACCAGTTCGCCCCGGCTCAACGGCTCGGCGGCCAGGCACTCCGGAATCGTGCCGACCGCGAGCCCTTTGATTTGCGCGGCGAGTTTGGCCTCGAGCGTCGGCACTGTCATGACTTCCTGATTGGCGGCGAGCGCGATGGTGCGCGGCGCGAGCTTGCGTGACGTGTCGCCGATCGCCACGGCGCGATGCCGGGCGACCGTCGCCAGCGTCAGCGGCCCCGGCACCGCGGCGAGCGGATGCTGCGGCGCCACCACGAACAGATGACGCAGCGAGCCTATCGGTTTGGCGACCAGGTTGGGAATTTGCGGCGGCTCGCCGGCTGCGCCGACGACCAGGTCGGCGCGGCGCGTCAACAGCGCGTCCCACGAGCCGCCCAGCACTTCTTTCGACAGATTCAGCCGCGTATCCATCTGCAGCTTGTAGAACGCGTCCACATGGTCCCATAACAGGTCGAACGGAATGATCTCGTCGACGGCGATGCGCAGCTCCGATTCCCAGCCGTGCTGGATGCGTTTTGCCTTGCATTCGAGATCTTCCGCGGCCTCCAGAAGACGCCGCCCTTCCTCCACGACCACCCGCCCCGCATGCGTGAGGATCGCGCGACGGCCGCTGCGGTCGAACAGTTTGACGCCGAGATCGAGCTCCAGCTTCTGGACCAGGTACGACAGCGAAGACGGCACCTTGTGAAGCTGTTCAGCCGCACTGGCGAAGGTGCCGGTTCGATCGATGGCGTCGAGCACCTGCAGAACTTCGAACGAGAGATTCATGTCGTACAGCCGGCAGTGGGGGGTACGTCAGCATACTGGAATCCCGGCTTCGCGAGCCCGTTGCGCGCCGGCTGGCGGCGCCGGTTTCCAGCACCTTTCAATCAGCTTCAGCGAGCGTGCGCCGGCTGTCTGATATCCGCGTGATTCAGGTGTTTTCAGAGCTATTTCAGGACATTCTGCCGACACTCGCCTAGTTTAGGGGGATCGGCACAGCAGAGCCGCGCCGTCCTCGGGCGACGTTTTTTCGGCGCTTTCTTTTGATCTGCCGGCCGCGGTCGCGACGTTTTCAGCGCCCGGTCGATTTCCAATTACCGTGAAAAGGAGTCAAGCATGGCCAACAAAACCATTGCCGCCTATCTCGCCGGCACGCTCGCGGCAGCGGGCGTCGAACGGATCTGGGGCGTGACGGGCGACAGTCTGAACGGTCTCGCCTTCAGCCTCGACGAGGTCGGCTCGATCCGCTGGATGCATACCCGTCACGAAGAAGCGGCCGCCTTCGCGGCCGGCGCCGACGCGGCTTCGAGCGGGCGTCTCGCGGTGTGCGCCGGCAGTTGCGGCCCGGGCAACCTGCATCTGATCAACGGTCTGTTCGATTGCCATCGCAATCAACAGCCGGTGCTCGCGATCGCGGCGCATATCCCGTCGACGGAAATTGGCCTTGGGTACTTTCAGGAAACGCACCCGCAGGAGCTTTTCAAGGAGTGCAGCCACTACGTCGAGCTGGTGTCCTCCGCAGCGCAGTTTCCGCGCGTGCTGGCGCGCGCGATGCGCACCGCGGTGGAACAGCGCGGCGTCGCCGTGATCGTGCTGCCGGGTGACGTGGCCTTGAGCGAGGGACCGGCTGAAGCGCCGTCGTGGAGCGAAAGCGCACCGCCGCGCATCATCCCCGCCGAGGCGGATCTCGATCGGCTCGCGGCGCTGCTGAACGCGTCCGACGCGGTCACGATCATGTGCGGCAGCGGCACGCAAGGCGCGCACGACGAAGTGGTCGCGCTCGCCGACACGCTCGGCGCGCCGGTGGTGCACGCGTTGCGCGGCAAGCAGTACATCGAGTACGACAATCCGTACGACGTCGGCATGACCGGGCTGATCGGCTTCAGCTCGGGCTATCACGCCATGATGTCGTGCGACACGCTGCTGTTGCTAGGCTGCGATTTTCCCTATCGGCCGTTTTATCCGACCGACGCGAAGATCATCCAGGTCGACTGGAAAGGCTCCCAGCTCGGGCATCGCGCGCCGCTCGCGCTGGGCCTCGTCGGCACGGTCAAGGAAACCGTCGCCGCCACCTTGCCGAAGCTGCAGCGCAAGACGGACCGCGGGTTCATCGACAACGCCCGCAAGCACTACGTGTCCGCACGCAAGGGGCTGGACGATCTCGCGACGCCAGCCGGCCCGGGCCGCCCGATCCATCCGCAGTATCTGGCGAAGATGATCGACGAGGCCGCGAGCGACGACGCGATCTTTACCGCCGATGTCGGCACGCCAACCGTCTGGGCCGCGCGCTATCTGACCATGAACGGCAAGCGCCAGCTGCACGGCTCGTTCAACCACGGCTCGATGGCCAATGCGATGCCCCAGGCGCTCGGCGCACAGGGCGCGCATCCGGGGCGCCAGGTCGTGTCGCTGTCGGGCGACGGCGGGCTGTCGATGCTGCTCGGCGATCTGCTCACCGCGCGGCAGCTCGACTTGCCGATCAAGGTGGTGGTGTTCAACAACAGCCTGCTTGGCTTCGTCTCGATGGAGTTGAAGGCGGGCGGCTATCTCGACACCAACGTCGATCTCGCCAAAACTGATTTCGCGGCGATCGCGAAAGGGGCGGGCATTTTCAGCATTCGCGTCGAAGAGTCGGAAGACGTGGCGGGCGCGCTGAAGCAGGCATTCGACCATCCCGGCCCGGCGCTGGTGGACGTGGTCACGTCGAAACACGAGCTGGCCATGCCGCCGACGATCGAGCTCGCCCAGGCCAAGGGCTTTAGCCTCTACATGATGCGCGCGATCCTCAACGGTCGCGGCGACGAGATCGTCGAACTGGCGCGCACCAACCTGCGCTAGCCGCGCAAAGCAGGTCGCGGTGAAGCGAGGCGCCCGGGGTTCCGGGCGCCCGTGGGGCAACGTTCGTATGCGCCGAGGGGGGCTGCCGCGCACGGGTTCACGCAACTCATGGGACGAGACTGCATGCCCGCCGATGCATTCAACGCAAACGCATCAACCCAAACGCATCAACCCAAACGCATCAACCCAAACGCATCAACCCAAACGCATCAACCCAAACGCATCAACCCAAACGCATCAACCCAAACGCATGCCGCACAGCGCATGTGCAAAAAACGTGCGAATCCGCAAATGCGCCGCCCCCGCGCATCGCAAACTACGCAGCGTAGACAGATAGCGGTATTCGCTTGGGCGTACGGCCGGCGGACGAGAAAACAACGCACTGGCAAATGCACCAACGGGCGCTTTAACAAGCGCCGACAAGCCCCAACAAGCGCGCGAACAACCCAAGTCGAGCGATTCACGAGAGCCCTATGACCCAGCAAGCGGATGCCACCAGCGCGGCCCTGCCTCGATGGCGCGACGAGCTGAACACATACTGGAAGGACGACGGCCCGCGCTTTCGCCATATCGCGAAGGTGGCCGTCGCGATGACGCTCGCGATGGGTCTGTGCATGCGCCTCGAACTGCGCACGCCGGCCACGGCGATGGTCTCGTGCGTGATCGTGATGATGCATCAGCAAAGCGGCATGGTGATCGCGCGAGGGTTCTATCGCGGGTTGGGCATGGTGGGCGGCAGCTTCGCGGGTCTGGTGCTGATCGCGTTGTTCCCGCAACAGCCGCTGCTGTTTCTGACCGCGCTGGCCGTGTGGATCGGCGTGTGCGTGTTCGGCGCGGCCTACTACCGCAATTTCCAGTCATATGGGTTCGTGCTGACCGGCTACGGCACGGCCATCACCGCGATACCCGTCTGGTCGAATCCGTACGGCGTCTATGACAACGTCGTGTTCACCGTCAGCGAAGTCGCGATCGGCGTGGTGTGCGCGAGCGTGGTGAGCGCGGTGGTGTTCCCGCAGTCGGTCGCGCCGGCGCTCTACGCGGCGAGCCGCAAGAACTTCACGAACCTGCTCAACGCGATGCATACGGTGCTCGACCGCGCGACGAGCGTCGCGGGCTTCGACACCTTTCTCGATCTGATCCGCGAGCGCGTCGGCGTGGAAAGTCTGCGCAGCGGCGCGGTGTTCGAGGACCCGTCCATTCGTCTGCGCAACCATGTCTATCTCGATCTCGACCGGAGTTTTCTCGACACCGTCACGTGGATTCATGCACTGCACCAGTTGAAGGCGCGGGTCGCCGCCGAGGCCGAGCCGCGCGCGCTCGCGGCAGTCGAGCAGCTGATCGGCGGCCTGCTCGCCATTGTGCCGAACGACGCACCGCCGGAGCTGGTCACGATGGAACAGGTCGAGGCCATGTCGAGCCGCCTCGACGCCTTCGAGCGTGACTTGCCGGCGTTTCTGGGCCGCTTGCTCGCCTCGCTCGCCGATCTCTCGCCGCATCAACGTCAGTTCGTGGCGACCACCGGCGCGGCGTTGTTCTTCTCGATCGCGGATTTGCGCCTGATGTGCCGAAGCTACGTCGACGCACGCACGGTGGGCCGCCTGCCGTGGTCGCAGTCGGTGCTGCAGGCCATTACCCGGATCGGTAGAACCCGCGCTACCGCCAACCGTGCAGCCGCGACGATCGCCGGCGCGCGCTCGGCCGTGGCGGTGCTGATAGTCGGCGCGGTATGGATTGGCTCCGGCTGGGTCGGCGGCGCGACCGCGATTGTCGCGGTGGCGATCACGAGTGCGCTGTTCACGCTCGCGCCCAATCCGGCGGTGGCAAGCTGGCAGATCTTCGCCGGCTGCCTTGGCGGCTGGCTCACCGGCTTCGCGTTCAACTTTCTCGTGCTGCCGCATATCGATACGTTCGAGTTGCTTGCCGCTTCGATGGCGATCATCGTGATGGTGGGCAGTTATCTGAATACCTTTACGAAGACGGCGATCCTCGGGCTCGGCTTTAGCCTGTACTTCTGTTTCATTGTCGGTATCACGAATCCTACCGTTTATAACCCGAGTGCCTATCTCGACACAGGCTTCGCGCTGCTGTGCGGCATCGCGGTCGCCGCCGTCGCGTTTTCGGTGCTCGCGCCACGCGCGGGCGACTGGATTTCCGCGCAATACATGAAGCAGATTCGCGGGCTGATCTCGCATGACGCTCGCGACGGCGACCTCGACGATCTGCTGTACAGCTTCGAATTGAGCCTGCGGGACTTCGTTCTGCAGATCGCGTCCGCGCCGGTCGACGCGCGCGTGGACCGCGATCATCTGATCGGCTGGGCGTTCGCCGCGCTGGAGATCGGCCGCTCGATGATCCAGGTGCGCCTCGATAGCGAACGGCTCGCCGCGATCCTGCCGGCGGGCTGGCCCGCGGAGCAGGACGCGTGGCTGGGGGCGCTTGCCGACGTGTTCGTGGAAGCCACGCCGCAGGCTGCCGAACGCGCGCTGACAGCGACGCGCAGGGCGCTGGACCTGCTGCCGCTCGGGCCGAATATCGCCGTCGACGCGCAGACGCTCGCGCGCTACCGGATGCGGGCGCTGCTGCATTTCACCGAACTGACGCTGCGCGACGAGAGCCTCGCCCTATGGCAAACCAGCGGGGTGCGGACATGAAGCCCGCGCGCCCATGCTGGTCCCTGCGCACGCTGTGCCGCCCGGTGGCGGCCGCGCTCGCGTGTGCCGTGCTGCTGTCGGCCTGCATCGACAGCGGCGGCATCCATACGCACGAGTCGATGCTCGATCCCGCGACACTCGACCCGGGCGCCGCGTTGCGCGCCACGCAAGCCGACGCGAAGTGGCCGGCGAGCGGGTGGTGGCGTCAATGGAACGATCCGCAACTCGATACGCTGGTGCAGGACGCCACCCAGGGCAACCCCGGCTTACGCGCGGTCGAGCAGCGGATCGAGGCGGCGCGCTTCCAGGCGCAGATCGCCGGCGCCGCCGAGCTGCCGCAACTCGACGCGAGCGGCAGCTTCGAGCGCAGGCGCTACGCGCGCTACACGACCCCGGCGCCGCCGGGCGGCACGACGGTATGGAGCAACAATATCCAGGCGGACCTTTCCTATGACCTCGATCTGTGGGGCAAGTCGCGCGCCCTTCGCGAAGGCGCGCTGGACAATGTGCATGCGGCGGCCGCGGACGCGCGCTTCGCGGAGGTCGAACTGCAGACCGCCGTGGTGCGCAGCTATGTGCAACTGGCGCTCGAGTATGCGTTGCTCGACGTCTACGACGCCGTGCAAACCGAACAGCAACGCACCGTCGACATCGCGACGCGCCGCTGGCGCGCGGGCGTCGGCAGCGGGCTCGAGGTCAGCCAGGCGCAGACCCAGCTTGCGATGAGCACGACGCGGGTGCGCGAGGCGCAGCAGCAGCTTGCGCTCGCGCGCATCGGCATCGCCGCGCTCATCGGCAAGGGGCCGGGGTATGGCGATACGCTGCGCCGTCCGAGCCTCGCGCTGAGCGTGCCGGTGGTCTTGCCGGCCTCGCTGCCGGCCGAGCTGATCGGCCACCGCGCGGACGTGGTGGCGGGGCGCTGGCGCGTGCTCGAAGCGGACAAGGGTATCGACGCGGCGCACGCCGACTTCTATCCGGACATCAATCTGATCGCGACCGCGTCGCTCGGGTCGGCGGCGACCTTCGGCGGTTTCTTCAACTTCGTCAACAGCGACGGCCTGGGCCACGGCGTGGGCGCGGCGATCTCGCTGCCGATCTTCGACGGTGGCCGGCGGCGCGGCAATTACGGTGTCGCGGTGGCGTCGCGCGATGCCGCCGTGGATGCGTACAACCAGAGCGTGGTGAATGCGATGCAGGGCGTCGCAGCGCAGGTCGTCTCGCTGCGTTCGCTCGAAGAGCAGCAGGCGTCGATTGAAAACACGCTCGGTTCGGCGCGCAAATCGTTTCAGCTCGCCGACGCTGGCTATCGCAGCGGCATCACTGAATTTCTCAATGTGTTGGCGGCGCAGGCCGTCCAGTTGCAGCAGGAGGAAAGCCTGGCGGCGGTGCAGGCCAAGCGGCTCGATGCATGGGCGCTGCTGATGAAGGAGCTGGGCGGCGGTTTTGCCTCCGCGCCGCCGGATCACGCGCCGCAAGGAGTGGCCGATGCCGGGCGAAATTGACCTGTTTTCACTGCTCGTGCCCGGCCTGTTGCCGATTCTCGCCGGTTGCGTGCTGCTGTTCGTCGTGCTCGACCTGGTGCTGGCGCGGCTTGGCTTCTATCGCTACACCTGGCATCCGAGCCTGTTCCGGGTGGCGCTCTTCGCTGCGCTCTTCAGCGGCGCTTCGCTGCTGCTGTGGCAATGAGCGCCGTCCTTCACTCATCCCCATGAACCCACTGACTGTTCACGCTCACGCCAGGTCACCAAGATGAAAACGCAATCCATCCTGCGCGCCATTTTTACGCTTACGCTTCTCGTGGTGGCGATCGCGCTGGTCCGCATGCTGTGGCTCGACTACATGTTCTCGCCGTGGACGCGCGACGGCCGGGTTCGCGCGCAGGTCGTGCAGGTCGCCACCGATGTGTCGGGGTTGGTGAGCGAAGTGCGCGTGAAGGACAACCAGCTGGTGCGCAAGGGCGACATTCTCTTCGTGCTCGACCCGGCGCGCTTCCATTACGCGGTCGCGCAGGCCGACGCCGACCTTCTGCGCGCCCAGGCGCAACTGGCGCAGGCCAAGGCGCGCATGGCCGCGAGCGAATCCGGCTTCGCGATGAAGCGCGCCCAGGCGGCGCGCCGCGCCAACCTGACCGGCGATGTGATCTCGGACGAAACGCGGCTGGATTCGGCCTCGCTCGCCAAACAGTCCGAAGCCGACTATTCCGCCGACGTCGCCGCCTACGGCGCGGCGCAAGCCGCGGTCAAGGCGGCCGTGGTGGCGCAGCAGACGGCCGTGCTGAATCTGACGCGCAGCGAAGTGCGCGCGCCCTCGGACGGCTTCATCACCAACCTGAACCTGTATCCGGGCGATTTCGCCACGGCCGGCACGGCGCGCATGGCGTTGATCGACTCGCACTCGTTCTGGGTCTACGGCTACTTCGAAGAAACGAAACTGCCGCGCGTGCATGTCGGGGATCAGGCGGTGGTGAGGCTGATGTCGGGCGGCAAGGATATCCAGGGGCACGTCGACAGCCTGGCGAGCGGGATTGCCGACCGCGACAACCCGACCAGCAACGGCGATCTGCTGGCGGACGTCAATCCGATCTTCACGTGGGTGCGGCTCGCCCAGCGGGTGCCGGTGCGGATCCACCTCGACCAGATTCCCGCCGGCGTCAAGCTCGCGATGGGCATGACCTGCACGGTCACGCTGCGGCCGCAAAGCCATTGATCGCGACGCCGTGCCCGCCCCGGCGTGGGGCAGGCTCTGGCAAACCGCGGGTTGGGCGAGCGAGCTACGCCATCGTGCGAATTTGAAAAAGTCGCGGCTGCAACCGGTTCACAGTGTCGGTCAGCGCGACCCCGGCAGTCGGCACGTCAGATGCCGTCGCCGGGTTGCGATTCATCGTTTTCCAACAAACGCATCTTGCGGAGAAAATCATCATGAAGGCAAAGTGGACACTCGTGTTTCTGGCAGCGTCGGCGTTCGGCGCGGTGTGCCAGCAGGCAAACGCGCAGGTGGCGGGCGCGCAGCCGATCGGCATCAGCGTGGAGCAGGCTGAACTCGTCGTCGAAGGCTGGAGCGTCAAGAAGAGCCTGCTCGGCAAGAGCATCTACAACGACAGCGGAGAGAAAGTCGGCGTGCTTCACGACATCATTATCGCGCCGGACAACGCCGTCTCCTTCGGGATCGTGGCGGCTCACCAGTTCCTCGGCGTGTCCCAGCACGACGTGGCGATTCCCATGTCGCAACTGGACTATGTGAACGGCAAGCTCGTCTGGGCCGGCGCCACGCGTCAGGTGGTCAAGGAGCTCCCGACGTTCGTCTATGCGAAGGTTCGCGCAGTTCCTATCGCCCGCAAGGACTACGGCCACCATTAATGGACGAGCTTCGCGCGGCGGCCCGAAACGGCCGCCGCGCCGCCTCAACACTCGTGCGACGGGGCTTTCAGCCCGAACGCACGGATCTGTCACGGCCACGTTTTTGGAAGGTTTAAGGAAAAATAAGTACCCCCATTGACGCGGGCTCGCGCATGATCTATTTCAGATAGAAAGCTACCGCTCGCCGGTAGGTCTGACAGTCATGTGCGTTGACAGCCCAGCTGGCTGTCAAACTGACGGGCAGGCTGCCGGTATTCGTCCACGCATGCCCGTTTCGAACACCATGTACACGCCTACCTATTCTGTTGCGCGCCGTTGCCGTGCGGCGGCCCGCTGATCCGGCCGTCATGAAGGCTTGCCGCCGCGCTCTCCCCACGGTGCCGCTCGACGCCCATGTCGTGACGATGCTGGCCGCCGCCATCGCGCTCGCCGTGTTCGTGATCGACGCGCTGACGCCGCTCGATATCGCAATAGCCGTGTTGTACGTCGTGGTCGTGCTGCTGATCGCTTCGACCGGCAACCGCTCGTTCACGGTCACGACCGCCTGGGGTTGCGTCGTGCTGACGCTGCTGGGCTTCGTGATGTCGCACGACGAGGCCTACTCGAGCGGCGCGGTCGCCCGCTGCGCGGTGAGCCTGCTGGCGATCGCCACCACGTCGATGCTGGCGTTGAGGAACCAGGCCGCGACCACCACGTTGCGGGAGCAGGTGGAACTGCTCAACCTCGCGCACGACGCGATCGTCGTGCACGACATGAACGACCGCATCACCTTCTGGAATCACGGCGCCCAGGCGCTGTACGGCTGGACTGCTCAGCAGGCGATCGGGCAATCGTTGCAGGAAATGACGCAGACGGTCTTTCCCGTCCCATATGATGAGATTCGCGCCGAGTTGCTGCGCTCGAACCGCTGGGTGGGCGAACTCACGCGCGTGCGGCACGACGGCAGTGTCGTCGTGATTTCGAGCCGCGCCGCGCTTTGGCGCGACGAGAAGGGCAACCCGCGCGCCGTGCTGGCGACCAACAACGACATTACCGGGCGCAAGCGGGCGGAGCAGGCGCTCGAGCGCAGCGAGGCCTTTTTGCGCGATGCGCAACGGCTGAGCAGCACCGGCAGCATCGCCGTGCGCTTTCCGGACGGCGAGACCTGGTGGTCCGACGAGGCCTACCGCATCTTCGACTACCCGCGCGATACCGTGCCATCGATCGACGCCATGCTCGCGCGCACGCATCCCGATGATCTCGCGCTGGTGCGTGGCGGATTCGAACAGGCCGCTGGCGGCGAAACGCGGGTCGATATCGAGCACCGGCTGGTCATGCCGGATGGCAGCGTCAAGTATGTTCACTACGTTGCCCGTCTCGCGACCCGGCAGCCGGGCTACAGCGAGTATGTCGGCGCGCTGATGGATATCACCGAGGCCCGGCGCGCCCAGGAAGCGCTCGCCCGTTCCAACGACGAACTCGCTCACGCGACGCGGATCACCATGCTCGGCGAGCTGGCCGCTTCCATCGCGCACGAGGTCACTCAGCCCATCGCGGCGATCATGACATCCGGCGGCGCGGCGCTGCGCTGGCTGAACCGTCCGGCGCCGGAAATCAACGAAACGGCGCAGTCCATCGCGCAGATGATCCGCGACGCGAAACGCGCGGACGAGGTGATCCAGCGCATCCGCGCGATGGCGAGAAAGCGCGACCGTCTGCCGGCGACGGTGGATCTGGACGGGATCGTCGGCGAGTCGATCGAACTGGTGCGGCGCGAACTCGATCGTCATCGCATCGAGTTGCACGTCGACCTCGCGGTGCCGCCGCTGACCGCCTACTGCGATCGCGTGCAACTGCAGCAGATCCTCATCAATCTCATCATGAACGCCGTACAGGCCATGGCGGAGGTGGCCGGGCCGCGCAAGCTGCTGATCTCCACGCGCCGCTTCGACGACGAGCGGGCCGAGGTGATGGTGCAGGACTCGGGCACGGGCATCAGCGAAGAAAACGCCGGGCGTTTGTTCAATACGTTCTTTACGACCAAGGACGATGGCATGGGTATGGGACTGTCGATCTGCCGTTCGATCGTCGAGGCGCACGGCGGCCTCATCTGGGCCGAATCGCCGCAAGCGGGCGGCGCGGTGCTGAAGTTCGTTCTGCCCGTCGATGAAGGGAGAAGTCATGAGCAGTGATCCGCACAGCGATGTGAGCGCCGATAGCGGCACTCACGCAATCAGCTCGATGGTGTACGTGGTCGACGATGACGAGTCGATGCGCGACGCCGTCAGGAATCTGTTGCGCTCGGTCGGTCTGAGTGTCGAAACCTTTGGCTCCGCGCAGGAGTTTCTCGCTTTCGACATGCCTGACGTGCCGAGCTGCCTGATCCTCGACGTGCGTCTGAAAGGACAAAGCGGGCTTGCGGTGCAGGAGCAGATCGCAGCGAGCGAGTTGGGTCTGCCGATTGTCTTCATGACCGCGCACGGCGACATTGCCATGACGGTCAAGGCGATGAAGGCCGGTGCCAAGGATTTTCTGGCCAAACCGTTTCGCGATCAGGACATGCTGGACGCCGTCGCACATGCACTGGCGAGCGACGAGGAACGCCGCGCGGCGAGGCGCTCCGTGGCGGACCTGCGCCGCTGCTACGAATCGTTGACGGCGCGCGAACGCGAAGTCATGGCATTCGTCGCCGCCGGTCTGATGAACAAGCAGATTGCGGGCGAGCTGAATCTGAGCGAGATCACCGTCAAGATTCATCGCGGTCAGGCCATGCGCAAGATGGGCGCGCGCTCGCTCGCCGATTTCGTGCTGAAGGCGGAGGCGCTCGGCATCAAGCCGCCGCAAGGCATGGCCACGCCGGCGCGCAGTTCGCGCAGTTGAGCGCTGCCGTGCGCGACGGCGCAGTTAGTGCGTAGGGTCCGCGACCCTCGGGCTAGCGGACTCATACGCAGGTATAGGTAGTTCACCGCTTCTGTTCAGGGAAGCACGGCCGTTCCAACCCATTCTCACACGCGCCCGGCGCTTGCGCCCGCGAGGCGCGGCGTAGCGCTGCCTGCGCGGTTCGCAGCGCGACTAAACCTGAATATGAAACGACCCAACCATTGGTCATTTCAGGCAACCGTATGTAGGGCTGGTTGGGCCCACTGCCGTGCGATACCTTGGAGTCCATGCAGTGCCGCTCTCACCGGGCACTGTCACATCACTTACCCGGATGACCCGATCATGATCAGTTCGTCGATGTCGTATCCCGAAACCGCAACGGATGTCGTGCGCAGGACGCTGGTGAGCCGGGTCGGCACGGAGCATCAATGGCGCTGTCCCACCGACGAGGATACCGGCGCGCATGAGCGCGGCAACATTCTCGTGTCGCGTTGGACCCGTCACGACACGCAGCCGATCGCGGTCGTCAATCCTGGCAGCGTCGCGCACCATTGCGTGGCGATGAATCTCAAATGCACGTCGCTGACGTTCTCCCATGCCGACCGTACGCTCGTGCGCGGCAGAGTGACCGCGGGCGCCGTGCAGATCACCGCACCGGAGGTGGCGTGCCGCGCCGTGTTCGAGTCGCCCGCCGACGTGCTGCATCTGTTCGTGTCGCAGCAGGTGCTGGGTGAATGTTTCGAAGACACGTTCGGCCGGCCGCACGCGGGCGACATCCGTATCGACGATCCCAGGCTCGTGCGCGATCCCGCGCTCGAACGTCTTGGACAGGCGCTCGCCGTTTCGCAATCCGAAGACGCCGCGCTCGGCAAGGTCTTCACCGACAGCGTGAGCCTCGCGATCGTGTCGCGCGTGATCGCACGGCACTTCACCGTGACCGGGCGGCAGACGCGCGAGGCAAGCGCGTTGCCGGCATGGCGGCTTAGCCGCGCGATCGAATTCGTCGAAGCGCATCTTGCCGAACCGATCGGTCTCGCCGATATCGCCAACAGCACGGGGCTCACGCGAATGCACTTCGCCTCGCAGTTTCGTCGCGCGACCGGCATGCGTCCGCACGACTACCTGTTGCGTCGCCGGATCGAACATGCACAGACGCTTTTGCGCGAGACGAAATACAACGTGCTCGACGTCGCATTGAGTTGCGGCTTCCGTTCGCAGGCTCACTTTACGACGGTCTTCAAACGCATTGTTGGAGAAACGCCTTACTGCTGGAGGATGAAAGCGAATGTCGATCGGTAAACAGATTCATGCGTTTCTGGAAGTGAGCGAGACATTCCTGCGGCAGCCCGCGGTCGGGATGATGAGCGACGCAGGGTCGCCGCCGAGCGGCGCGCGTGCCTCGCATGACGACAGCGTATTGCGGGTTGGCGCATTGCTCGTTCAGCAGGAAACGGGCAACAGGCAACAAGGGTAATAGCGGAAATGGTGGTCGAGGCCGCGGCGTCATGCCGGCATATCGACCGGATGGTGCCCGAGCGCATGCAGATGCGTTGCTCGGCCCACAGCGCCGGCAATTCCGGCCGGGCCGTCTCGATGATCAATGGGTTTATCTGAAACAGGAGTGCAATCATGCTGATGAAAGCGAGTTTCACCGATCCGTGGCTGCAGACCATTGGGTTGTTGTCTGTCCTGTCCGGCAATACGGACGCTGCGGCCGTCGACGTAGCCACGGTGGCGGCTCATGGTGGGCGCAAAGAGGCGCATTTGCCGGTGATGGGCGAGCGCTTCGAGGTTCAGGTGCAAGTGATCGACCGGCCGTCGCAATCCACCGCCACGGTGGTGTGGCGCGACCCGACGCATTGCTCGTATGGCGACCAGGTCTGGCACGCCAGCCGTGCACGAGTGGCCGGTATTTGTGCGGTGAGCGGGCGGGCGATTCGTCCGGGCGATGCGATCTATAAGCCCAGGCCTTGCAGGCCGGCACCGCTCAATGTCGGGGCGATGATTCTGGAGCGAGTGGTCAATGAGGCGGTTCTGGATTGATCGAGGAATGTATGCGGCAGGAAGAGAACAAGGCGCGAATTCGGATTCGCGCCTTTTTTGTTGGCTGTGACCGGTCGTGAAATAGGTTGACACTTTTTCGACGAATTGAAGAGGTGGCAAGTGGAGCAAGGGATCAAGCGGACGCAACGGGACTACAGTCTGGCTTTTAAGCTGTCGGTGGTGGAGCAGGTCGAAAAAGGCGAACTGACGTACAAGGAGGCGCAGTGGCGCTACGGCATTCAGGGTCGCTCGACAGTGCTGGTATGGTTACGCAAGCACGGCTTGCAGGATTGGGCTGATCCATCCGGTCGTGCCTCATCGGATTGGGCCATGCCGAAGGAAGACTCAAAGCCGCTCACACCAGAGCAGCGCATCAGGGAATTGGAAACGCAATTGCGCGAAGCGCGGGAGAAGGCCGCGTTGTTCGAGGCTGTGCTTGACGTGATGCGCGAGGATTACGGGATCACGGTAAAAAAGCCTTCGGGCAGGTCGTCGGGCAAAAGCGGATCGAAACGCTGAGCGTCGAGCGGGCCTGCCGTTATATGGGCATCAGCCGGCAAGCGTATTACAAGCGTTGCCGACATCACGTACCTGCCGACTGCGGGCCCGTTTGTATATCTGAGCCTGGTCACCGATTCGTTCTCGCGCAAGATCGTCGGCCATCACGTTCACGACAGCCTGCAGACCGAACAGGTCAGTCAGGCGCTGAAGAAAGCGTTGCGCACACGCAGGAGCCGCCAACCGTTGATCCATCGCTCCGATCGCGGGATCCAGTATTGCTCGACCTACTATCAGGACATCCATCGGCGCTATGACTTGCGCTGCTTGATGACCGACGGCTACGACTGCTATCAGAATGCCCTGGCCGAACGGGTCAACGGCATCCTCAAGGGCGAATTCCTGTTGCAGCGTCCCGCCAACCTCGAACAGGCCGTGCGCATCTACAACCAGGAGCGACCGCATGCCGCTCTGAAATACAAAACGCCCGATGCGGTGCATCGGGCGCTCAGTGGCTGACTACTGTCAACCTATTCCAGGACTTGACATACGACAACCCGTTACGACAACCTCCGCCGCCCTCGCGGAGGCCCGCCCATTACTCGCCGGCATGCGCCTCGCCAATCACCTTTCCGCGGAAGATGTAGTACTGGTACAGGTTGTAGCCAATCATCACCGGAAAGATCAGGCCGATGCCGATCAGCATGAATACCAGCGTGGAGGTATCGGAGGCAGCCTCGACAATCCCCAGCTTGCCTGGAACGAAGTCCGGGAACAGGCTGACGGCCAGCCCGACGAACGACAGCACGAACAACGCAACCGAGGCGCGAAACGGCCCACGCGCACTGCCGAGATAGAGCGACCCCATGATGTAGGCGAAGGCCAGCGCAGAGGCGAGCCCCAGCGCAGCCAGCAGATGAAACACGCCGTGCTGCGTCCACCGATTCTGTCCGACCTCACTGATGAACCACGTCGCCGCGGTGAGCACGACGGCTGCGGCTACCGTGACGAATGCGCTCAGCAAGGCGAGACGGCGCGACCATTGCTCGATCGAGCCTACGGTCTTCTTCACGAGATAGGTGGAGCCGAGCAGCGTGTAACCCGCCACCACGCCGATAGCGGTCACGACGATGAACACGCCGCTCATGTCACCCGGAATCAGGCCGGTGATCACCTTGCCGAGTATCACGCCCTGGGCGATCGCGGCGACCAGGCTGCCGATGCCGAACACCTTGTCCCAGGCCGGACCGTGCGACACGCTGTGACGGAATTCGATCGCGGCGCCGCGCATGATCAAGCCGGCAATCAACAGCATTACCGGTAGATACAAGTCCTGCAGAAGCAGCGCGTACGCGGCGGGGAAGGCACCGAACAGGGCGCCGCCAAGCACGACGAGCCATGTTTCGTTGGCGTCCCAGACGTGGCCGATGCTCTGCACCATCACGTCGTGATCTTCGCGGCGCTTGCGCAGCAGGCTGAGTATGCCCACGCCGAGATCGAAGCCGTCGGTGACGACATAGAACACCAGCATCAGGCCGATCAGGCCGAACCAGGTGATGGCGAGCATCGTGTGAGTGGAGCTGTCCATGAGATGTCCTTGCAACGGGAATGGTTTAGTACTCGGTGACGGTCGCCGCCGCTTCGGCCTTGATGGCCGCGGGCGGGTTCAGCGTGAGGTCGGGGCCGGCGCGCAGCCAGTTGCGCGCGAGCACGAAGAAGGTGCCGAGCAACACGACGTAGAAGCAGAAGAACATCACCATGCTGAGCGTCACCGACGACGCCGCCACGGTCGACACGGCATCTTTCGTACGCAGCAAGCCGTACACGACCCACGGCTGACGTCCCACTTCGCGCACGATCCAGCCGGCTTCGACCGCGACATAGGGCAGCGGAATGCACAGCACCCAGGCAAACAGCAGCTTGCGTTGTTCGAGCAGCCGTTCGAGATTGCCGCGAGTTTTGCGCAGCACGTATGCGGTCCAGAAGGCCAGTACCATGAAAGCGAAACCGATACCCGCCATCACGCGGAACGCGTAATAGAGCAGCGGCAACATCGGCGGCTGGTCGGCCGGCGCGAAGTCGCTGAGGCCTTTGACCTGGCCGTGCAGCGTATGGGTGGCGAGAATGCTCAACATGCCGGGCACTTCGATCGACCAGTCATTGCGTTGCGCTTTCTGGTCCGGCCAGGCGAGCAGCGACCACGAGGCGGCGGTGCCGGGCTGGTTGGTGGTCCAGTGTCCTTCGATTGCGGCGCCTTTGGCCGGTTGCGTTTCGAACACGCTGCCGCCGCTCGAATCGCCGAGCCAGATCTGCAGCGGCGCGGCGACGACGAGCACCAGCAAAGCGATCCTGAACGAGCGCGCGAAGAACTCCGGATTGCGGCGCTTGAACAGGTTCCACGCGGAAATGCCGGCGATCACGAACATGCCCGTTTCGATCGCCGCGACCCACATGTGCGTGACGCCCCACACCATA
Organism: Paraburkholderia sp. BGA-UO-ETr-F21; assembly: GCF_059567925.1. Taxonomy (NCBI): domain Bacteria; kingdom Pseudomonadati; phylum Pseudomonadota; class Betaproteobacteria; order Burkholderiales; family Burkholderiaceae; genus Paraburkholderia; species Paraburkholderia sp. BGA-UO-ETr-F21. Next base: position 365,471 of record NZ_JCAQOY010000037.1, read on the forward strand.
TCCGGATTGAAGATCGCCGCGGCATAGTCGGTGACGATGATCTTGCCGTTCTCCACCGTCACGCCCGCCGGCGTCTGCATCCACGAATTGGCGACCATGATCCAGAAGGCCGAGATGCTGGAGCCGAGCGCGACCATCGAGGTGGCGAACAGATGCACCGCGCGCGGCACGCGGCCCCAGCCGAGCAGCATCACGCCGATGAAACCGGCTTCGAGCATGAAGGCCATCGCGCCTTCAAAGCCGAGAATATTGCCGAAGAACTGTCCGCTATAACGCGAAAAGCCGGCCCAGTTGGTGCCGAACTGAAACTCCATTGGAATGCCGCTGACCACGCCCACCGCGAAATTCAGCACCAGCAGCTTGCTCCAGAACCGCGCATGCCGGTAATAGCCGACGTTGCCGGTACGCAGCCACAGCACTTCGATCAGAACGAGGAAGGCCGATAGACTGATGGTCAGAATCGGCCACAGAATGTGAAAAATGGCCGTCATCGCGAACTGGGCGCGAGACAGATCGAGGACGTCACTAAGATGCATGATGGGCTCCCGCAGCGCCGATAATCGCCGCCTGATGAGTGGAGTCGGGACCGACCGCCGCGGCGCGCGCGATCTTCACCGGGACGGATTTGTACGACGGGGTGCGGCTTTTCGGATCGAACGCGTACAGCGGCACGAGCGGATTGGCCTCCGGGTAATACGCGCCGCAGCAGCCGTCGGGCAGCGAATAGTCGATCACCTTGAAGCTGCGGATCACGCGCTCGATTCCATCGGTGGACAGCGCGTACACATCCACCCGGTCACCCGGATGCAGGTTGCGTTTCTGCAATTCACGCGTGTTCATGAAAATCACGTCGCGTTGGCCGAACACGCCGCGGTAACGGTCCGAGTGCGAGTAGAGCGTGGTGTTGTACTGGTCGTGGCTGCGCATGGTGGTGAGCCACAGCGCGTCGGGATCGTTGTGAACCGGGTTTTCGTCGAGTCCCTTGAAGACGAGGAAATTCGCGCGGCCAGTCGGCGTGGCCCAGACGCGTTCGCGCGCGCTCGAAGCGAGATGGAAGCCACCCGGCACGCGAATCCGTTCGTTGTACGCCTGGAAGATCGGGTAGACGATCTCGATCTTGTCGCGAATGCGGTCGTAGCTCGCCACGAGGTGTTCCCAATCCACGTGGGAGTGCGCGCCGAGCGTTGCACGCGCAATGCCCGCGACGATCGCCGGTTCGCTCTTCAGATGCGGGGACGCAGGCTCGTTACGGCCGCCGGAAGCATGCACCATCGACATCGAATCTTCGACGGTGATCGACTGCGGACCGTCCGCCTGGATGTCGATCTCGGTGCGGCCGAGGCACGGCAGAATCAACGCGTCCTTGCCGTGCACGAGGTGGCTGCGATTGAGTTTGGTGGCGATGTGCACCGTCAGGTCCAGCTTGCGCATCGCCGCCTGCACGCGGATCCAGTCGGGCACCGCGGCGGCGAAATTGCCGCCTAGCGCCATGAACACTTTGGCGTCGCCGCGCATCATCGACTCGATCGCGGCGATCACGTCATGGCCGTGCGCTGCGGGCGGCCGGAAGCCGAAGGCCCGTTCGATCCCGTCGATCAATGCCGGCGAAGGCTTCTCCGTGATGCCGACGGTGCGGTTGCCCTGCACGTTCGAGTGTCCGCGCACCGGGCACACGCCCGCGCCGGGCCGGCCGACATTGCCGCGCAGCAGCGCCAGGTTGGCGATCTGCTGGACATTTTCGGTGCCGCGGTGATGCTGCGTGAGCCCCATGCCGTACACGAGGATCACGTTCTTGGCCTTCATGTAAATGTCGGCGGCGTTCTGGATGTCGTCGCGAGACAACCCGCTTTGCTGCGTGATCGCCTCCCAGCGGGTGGCGCGCAGATCGGCGACCAGGTCCGCCAGACCGTGCGTATGTCCTTCGATGAACTCGATATCGAGCACGCGCGGCGCATCGGCGGCGAGCGCCGCGTCGTCCGCCTCGATCACGGCTTTCATCATGCCTTTGAGCACGGCGACGTCGCCGCCCACGCGCACCTGATACAGAAACGAGCTGATCTGCGTGAAGCCCAGCGTGGCCATTTCCAGCGGATTCTGCGGCGACGCGAAGCGCTCCAGCGCGCGCTCGCGAAACGGATTGAACGAGACGATTTTCGCGCCGCGCCGCGAGGCGCTGTGCAGATCGCTCATCATGCGCGGGCTGTTGGTGCCGGGATTCTGACCGAAGATGAAAATCGCGTCGGCTTCCTCGAAATCCTCGAGCAGCACCGTGCCCTTGCCGACGCCGATCGATTCCGGAAGGCCGACACTGGTCGCCTCGTGGCACATGTTCGAGCAGTCGGGGAAGTTGTTCGTGCCGAACTCGCGCACGAAGATCTGGTACAGAAACGCGGCTTCGTTGGACGCTCGTCCGGAGGTGTAGAAGTCGGCCTGATCGGGGCTAGCGAGGCCGTTCAGATGCCGCGCGATCAGCGCGAAGGCATCGTCCCATTCGATCGGCAGATAACGATCGGAGGCTGCGTCGTAGGCCATGGGGTGGGTCAGGCGGCCGGCCATTTCGAGGTCGTAGTCGTCCCACGCGGCCAGCTCCGAGACGCTGTGCGCGGCAAAAAAGCCGGGTGTGCAGCGATTCGCGGTGGCTTCCCACGCCACCGCCTTGGCGCCGTTTTCGCAGAATTCGAACGACGACGTGTGCTTCGGATCCGGCCACGCGCAGCCCGGGCAGTCGAAGCCTTCCGGCTGGTTCATCCGCAACAGCGTCTTCGCGCCGGACACCGCTACGCCTTGCAGCGCGAGCGCTTCGCCGGTTGCCTTCAGCGCACCCCAGCCGCCCGCAGGCTCGCTGTAGATGCGGATTGTCTTTCGTTTGGACATGGCCGTTTCCAGGTGTTTCGTTGAGGGACATGAAGTGGAAGGATGGGCCGCGCCCGCACTGGGATCTTGTTTAAATGCCCGTCTGTTTCGGATTCGCACGCCGGATACGGTGTGGGCCGGCGGCGCCAGGACAACATGGCGGCACGCGCCGTGCATTTTCGAAAGCTCGCAGGCGTTCTGAAAAGATCGGCGCAGTGGGGCGGCGAATAATGGTTTCCACCCGGCGAGGCCACGCGAAGTCTGCGCAGCGGCGCCGCATTCATTGCGACTCATTCCCTGCGACTCATTCCTCGCCGACACCTGGGCACCACCGGAGCATCGAGATGCGCTATCTGAACGAATCACACCGCGACACGAGCGGCACCGATCTGATGTTTGTGCCGGCCGCCGAGCGCGCCGACGCGATGGACTGGCGCGCTCAGGTTTTGGCGCCGGTCGAACCCGCCGCGCTCGGGCGCTGGACGCGCCGGGTCGTTGTCGCGACCGCGGTCTGGTCGGTTTTCGAATTGCCGTTCGAGATCTGGGTCAGCCAGTCCACGCGCGATGCGGCTGCGTGCGTCATCGCCAAATTGCTGTGGGTCGCGCTGGTGGGCTTTGTTCTGTCCGGCAGCCGGATGGCGCGGATCGTCTACGCGTTCCTTTGCACGATCGGCCTGATGGCGGTGGCCTTCGGGCTGCCGGTCGAATATCGCGTGTTTCCGCTGGGATTCGTGCTGTCTTCGGTGGAGTGTCTGCTGAAAGCGACCGCCTTTGTATGCATCGTGTCGGCCGGGGTGTATCCCGACGAGGAATGATCGGGCAGGCGCCGCTTACGGCGCTTGCTTGCGTTTCCTTCGCTTCTTTCTTTCGTGCTTCTTTCCCGCTTTTCCCCCGCTTTTCCCCGCTTCTTGCGTGCTTCCCGCGTAGGGCGTTGTTGCGGGCGGCTCAGGCCACGCGTGCGCTATCCAATGCCGAGAGCGCGCGCGTCATCGCATAGGCGCTGTGCACCGCGGCTTCGAATGCGCGCTCGTCGGCGAGGCGTCTTCCGTCGACCGCGACGACCCACCGTGCGCCGTCGTGCTCGCACACCAGGCGCCGATCGGCCATCAGATCCGCATACCAGCGCCAGATTTTCGGGTCCGCGATGGTGGCCGCCGGTTTGACACTGGAGGGCACGGCGGGTCGCTGCGATGGGTTGATCATGGAGTACCTCCGATGATTGGCGAGTGGTCGGACGAGCGGGAACGTTTCGGTCACGTCCAGTTCTTCCAGTTTTCGATCGTCCGGTAGTCATCGTGCGCGTTGCTCTTCCGGCGTGGCGTGCTCAGCCTCGCAAAGCCGTTGCCTGCCTCAGCCTTCTCATTGCGCGTATCGCCATTGATGCGTCGGTCTTGCGGCACGGCCCGCTCGGCATGCCGCGGCAATGGAAGCGGTAACGACTGCTCGGTCTGCCGCAGCGCTCGCGATGACGAGGCGGCCGCGTTGCCCGCCGCGACGGCAAACCGTTCGAGCGGCAACTGGGTGTCGAGGTCGGTCTGGTCCAGCGTCTGTACGATGCCGAGCGTGGGCGGCGGATTCACCGCGCCCCAGGCCGCGAGCGCAACACACACGACGGCGGCTGCATAGCCGTAAGCGGGGCGAAACCGGAAGGCTTTCTCGATGCGCATGACGTGTTCTCCGGGCGCCGGCCGCGAAGGGCTGCGCAATTGAATCGGGTGAGGGATGACTGACGGGGCCCAGTATCGTGGTCCGGGCGGCCTCGATCTTTCGCCGCAGCACGGTTGCTTGCCGATTCGCACGCAAGAGGCGGCGTTGGCTCGTCATGCGTTGCCTGGCGGGCAAAGCCGGGCGGATAGGCCGGACCGGCCCGACGCATGACGCAGTCATACGTTGGTGTGATACGGGACGGGCTCCGCCGACCCGGCAATTACGCCGCAGGCCGCCACCAGCCGGGACTGGGTCCGCTGGTGGCAGGCACTGGCGGCCCGCCTCATATCCCTATGGATAATAGTTTCAGATGACTTTCCCATTTAGTATGGGTTCGACGACGCAAGCTTTGCACTGAGTGCGTTGGTGCAACAGGCGAAATCGCCATAGCGTGCCTGTCCCGCTAATCAACCAGGCGTGAGTGCAGCATGATCAAGATCGGTCGAGTCATAGTGTCTCTGGAAATGCGTGAGGTGTACCTGGAGAATCGATTGCTTCAGGTCGGCTCGCGCGCATTCGATATTCTCGAATTGCTGATCCGCGCGGCGGGCAAAACGGTGACGAAAGACGAAATTCTTCGGTATGTCTGGCCGGACTCGGTGGTGGAGGAAAACAACATCCACGTGCAGTTGTCGTCGCTCAGGAAGATCTTCGGCGCCGATAGCCAGGTGATTCGCACGATTTCCGGACGCGGCTACCGACTGACCATTCCGGCCGAACCGTCCGGGCCGGCCGACCTGCACGGCGCCGTTGCGGCGAGGCACGCAGAAGCGGCTCGCCGGAGCAGCTTGCCGGTCTGCCACACGCCCCTGATCGGCCGTGACGTGGCCATTGGCGACATCGCCCGCGCGCTGAAGGGAACGCCGATCGTCACGTTGCTCGGCTCGGGCGGCATCGGCAAAACGCAGCTCGGCATTGCGGTGGCGAAGTCGATTGCGGATATCTCAGACATGGACGTGTGTTTCATCACGCTCGCCTCGGTGCAGAACGCCCAGGCTGCGATCAATACCGTCGCCGACGCGCTCGGGGTGGTGCGCGCGGGCGCCGACTTGCCGCTTCAGTCGCTGGTCGCCGCGATTCGCGGCCGCAAGCTGCTGGTGCTGCTGGACAACTGCGAACATGTGATCGAGTCGGCGGCCACCATTTGCGAACTGCTGGTGCAGGCCAGCGCGGATCTGCGCATTCTGGCCACGAGCCGTGAGCCGCTGCGCACGCGCGACGAGAAGTTCTACTGGGTCGCGCCGCTCGACACGCCCGAAGCGGGCGCAAGTTCCCAGGCGATTCTCTGCTGCGCGTCGGTGCGCATGTTCCTCACGCAGATGAACGCGCTCAACGCGGCGGTCGATAGCGACCGCAGCAGCCTCGAGATGGTCGCGACGATCTGCCGCCGGCTCGACGGCGTGCCGCTCGCGCTCGAACTGGCGGCGGCCCGCGCCGCGGTGTTCGGCATCCGCAAGCTGGTTGCCGAACTCGACGACCGTTTCCAGTCGCTCACGGGTGGCCGCCGAACCGCGCCGCCGCGCCAGCAGACGCTGGAGGCCGCGCTCGACTGGAGCTATCAGCTGCTCAGCACGACGGAGCGCCTGGTGCTGCACCGGCTAGGCGTTTTGCCGGGCCGCTTTTCGCTCGAAGCCGCGTGTGCCGTCGCCGCCTGCGCACGACTGTCGTGCAACGAAGTGACGGAGGCGATTGTCGGCCTTGCTTCGAAGTGCTTTCTCATGACGACTTTCGACAGCAAGACCAAAGAGTATTTCCTGCTGGAGACGACCCGTGAATATGCGTTGCGCAAGCTGCACGAATCGCACGAGGCGGATGAAGTATTGAGCAGACGGGCGGCCTACCTCGCGCCCGCTTACGAGCAGCCATATGGTCGCGTGTTCGGTGCGGCGGCGCTCGGCGGCAAGCTGGCGATGGAAGCCGTTGCCTCGCGATGAGATCGGTATTGACCGCGTTTCGCAGAGCCGTTTGTCGCGTCGTGCCTCGTGTACGATGACGGCGCTCGAATTTTTTGTGGACTCTGCAATGCCTGTTCCTTCGGAACTCGAACCGATGGTGTATGTGATTGACGATGAGGAAACGGTGCGTGACGCGCTAGTGCGCCTGTTGCGTTCGGCAGGCATCAATGCGCAAGGTTTTGCGTCGCCCGCCGAGGTGTTGTCGCAAGCATTTCCGCACGTGCCGATGTGTATTCTGCTGGACATGAACCTGAAAAGCACGAATGGCTTCGACGTGCAAAGCCAACTCGCGCAACAGGGCGTACAGGTGCCCATTATTTTCCTGACCGGTTACGGATCGATTCCGATGTCGGTGCGCGCGATCAAGGCGGGTGCGCATGAATTCCTCACCAAGCCGATCGACGACGAAGAACTGCTCGAAGCAGTGCGGCGAGCGTTGGCCGAAGACGAGGCCAACCTCGTGGAGCGCGCGTTCCATGCGGATGTGCTGCAACGTGCCGCCGCGCTGACGCCGCGCGAGATGGACGTATTCGAACTGGCGGTGGAAGGCAGGATGATCAAGCAGATGGCACATGAACTCGGCACGCAGGAAGTGACGGTGAAAGTGCACAAACGGCGAGTGATGAGCAAGATGCAGGCAAAGACGCTCATCGAACTCGCCAGAATGTGGGAAGTGATACGCCGCACGCGCTGAGCCTCCTGAAGCAGTGAATATCGCGCCGGATATTTTTTTCTGTGATTACGTCGGCGCAATTGGAGTATTGGCAGCTATGAGCTTTGTTTGCATCGTCGACGATGACGCATCGGTACGAAGTGGTGTCGGAAACCTGCTGAAAGCGGTGGGTTATACGGCTGTGACGTTTTCGTCGGGAGAGGAATTCCTTGCTTCTCCTGAGGTTGACGATGCGCTGTGTGTCCTGCTCGATGTCAGGATGCAGGGCATGCCGGGCCTCGAAGTGCAACGCCAACTGAACGCGGAGGGCAGAAATATCCCGGTGGTATTCATGTCCGCGCATGGCGACGAGGTGACGGTGGCGCGCGCGCTGCGGCACGGCGCCGTCAGCTTCCTGCGCAAACCGTTCGCGGAAGAAGTGCTGCTCGATTCGATCGAGTTGGCCATTGGGCGCAGGAGAGGCGCGGTCTGAGCGCAAGCGTGCGCATCGCGTCCGTTCAACGGTCCGGGATCGCGAGACGCGATCAGGCGTAGCGCGCGGCGGGTGCATCCATTGCGTCCCCTGCGGCGCCGCGCGTGCGGGCGTAGTGTTCGTGCCAGCGCTCGACGGTTTCGCTCTCGCCGGCCTCGGCCAGCATCTGCAGCGCGTAAGCCCGGGTGGTTTCGAGCAGGTAATAGCTCATGGCCGAACCGCACGGCCCGAACATGAGCAGCGACTTCGAGACGAGACCGGCGATCGCTTCGGTCACGTCGTCGACGGAGAGGTCTTCGCATGCGGCAATCGCACACGCCTCACCGAGATGGAAGCGGCCGCGAAACACGCCGAGTCGGCGCAATACGGTGCGTTCGCGCTTGCACAGAAACTGACTGCTCCAGTCGAGCGCCGCCTTCAAGGTTTGCTGGCGCGCCGGCGCGGTGCGCAGTCCGCCCGTGAGTACGCGAAAGCGATTGTCGAGTTGCGCGACCAGTTCGCCGATACCCAGCGCGGTGACTCGGGCCGCGGCCAGTTCCAGCGCGAGCGGCACGCCGTCCAGCCGCCGGCAGATCGTGCCGATCAGGCTGAGGCACTCGCTGTCGGGGCGAAAGTGCGGATCACGCGCGCGGGTTCGCGCAATGAACATGTGGACCGCGCTGTAGTTGAGAATGTCTTCAGACGCGACGTCTTCGCGGGGCACCTCGAGCGGCGCCACCCAGTAGATCTGTTCGATGCGGGTTCGCAAGGGCTCGCGGCTCGTTGCGAGGATCCTGAGATTGGGATTGGCCTCGATGAGTTGCTCGCAGATGGTCGCGGCCTCCTGAATCACATGCTCGCAATTGTCCAGTACGAGCAGCAGCTCGCGTGCGCCGATGGCTTGAATCAGGTGCTCAGGCGTGGTCTCGGCCTGTGTGGCATGCAATCCCAGTGCTTCGGCGATTGCGCTCAAGGTCGCCTCCGGGTGTTCGACGACCGAAAGATTGACGAAGCGGACCGCCTCGAACGACGCGATCTGGCAGCGCGCCACTTCCAGACCCAGCTGTGTTTTACCGATGCCGCCGGTGCCGACCAGCGTCACGAGCGGCGCGGAATCGAGCGCGGCGATCACGTCCGCGAGTGCCTGCTCGCGCCCGATCAGCGGGGTGCAGCAGTGCGGCACGTTGTGCGCGGCGGGGCGCTCGTCGAGGCGTGGCGGGTCGGCCGGCGCTTCGTCCGCCGAGGTGCTTGCGTCGTGTGTACGGATCAGGCGATAGCCGCGACCCGGAATGGTCTTGATGAGATCCTTGTCTTCGCCGAGCAACTTCCGCAGCGCGGAAATATGCACCTGCAGATTGCTTTCCTCCACCACCGTTTCCGGCCACACCTGCTGGAACAGCGCCTCTTTGCTGACCAGCCGCCCGCTCGCGTTGATCAGCACTTCGAGAATATCGAACGCGCGCGCGCCGACGCGCAATGGCCGGCCTTCCAGATAAAGCTGCCGAAGCTCTGGCGAAACGTCGACTCGTCCGATCTTGATCATGACCATTCCGCTTGGGGTTTCGTGATTGCACATCCAGGCAATGGAGACGATCTTATGAGCAGCGCGATCTCCTCAGGATGGGGAAATCATTAACGATAGTTAACGCGGCAGTTCGGAAAGCCTGAAGGCGCGAAAGACGCGGGTGATGCGCCGGTGATTCGCAGGTGATTCGCAGGTGATTTTTACAACCGTGACTTTACCGGCGCCAGTTTGCGGAAAGATTAAAAAAATTTAATGGCATCCGTAAATCGGATGTCGCGCTTTTCGCGGATAATCGGCCGATTGGCGGGTAATTCGCCCGAGGGCATTCTGTTGCCCCCGGCGGTGCATCAAATGACGATGGGAAGGCGCGAGCGTTAAATGAAAATCTTGCTCGTCGAAGACAACGAACAGGTTGCGGGATTTCTGAAAAAAGGCCTCGTCGAAGAGGGGCATGTGATCGATTCGGCCGACAACGGCCGGGACGGCATGTTTCTCGCCGCCAGCGAAACCTATGACGCCATCATCATGGATCGCATGTTGCCAGGCGGGATCGACGGCCTGGGAATCATCACGGCCTTGCGCGCGACCGGCAACCGGGTGCCTATCCTGATCGTGAGCGCGCTGGACGACGTCGACGAGAGGATTCGCGGCCTGAAGGCGGGCGGTGACGACTATGTGGTCAAGCCGTTTGCATTCGGCGAAGTGCTGGCGCGGCTCGATGCGCTGACGCGTCGCGCGCATGAAAGCTACGCCGAGACGACCCTGAAGGTCGGCGATCTCTCGATCGATCTGCTCTCGCGCAAGGTGGCGCGCGCCGGCAAGCCGATCTTGCTGAAGCCGCGCGAGTTCAAGCTGCTGGAGTACCTGATGCGCCACGCCGACCAGGTCGTCACGCGCACCATGCTGCTCGAAAATATCTGGGATTATCACTTCGATCCGCAAACGAACGTCATCGACGTTCACGTAAGCAAATTACGCCACAAGATCGACGCGGGCTTCGAGCGGTCCTTGCTGAGGACGGTTCGCAGCGCCGGCTACATGCTGACGGCGAACGAATAGCGCGACAGGGGCAGGCGGGGGCAGCATGATCGAGTTGGCAGGCTTCGGGTTTGAAACACTCTGTGATGACGGCGAGTTCCTGCTGTCCCGTATCGACCGGCACGACGGCACACCAACGTGGCTCACCGTCACCTTGCCGGCGCAGCAACCCAGCGCCACGAGTCAGGCGCGTCTCGAGCATGCGTATGAGTTGCGTGGCCTGCTCGACGGCCGGTTCGCCACCCGGCCGCACGCGCTGATCGAACACCGCGGCAGTACGGCGCTGGTGCTCGAAGACCCGGGCGGCGTGTCGCTGGCCGCGCTGCCGAAAGAGTCTTTGCCGCTTGGCCGCTTTCTGCTCGTTGCCGCCAATCTCGCGGCGGCGCTCGGCGCGCTGCATGGGCGCGGTCTGATCCACAAGGACATCCGGCCGGCCAATATTCTGGTGAATCCGGAAACGGGCGACGTGGCGTTGACTGGTTTCGGCATTGCCTCGCACGCGAGCGGCGAGGCGCTGGCCGGCGCGCTGCCTGACTTCACGGCGAGCGCGCTCGCCTATCTCGCACCGGAACAGACCGGCCGCATGAATCGCGCGATCGACTCGCGCGCCGACCTCTATTCGCTCGGCATCACGTTGTATGAGATGTTGAGCGGCGAGTCGCCGTATCGCGCGAACTCGCCGATCGAGTGGATCCACTGCCATATCGCCAGAACCCCCATTCCGTTGAACGAACTGGCCGGCAACGTGCCGCAACAGGTCGCCGCGATCGTCATGCGGCTGCTTGCGAAAACCGCCGAGGATCGCTATCAGACCGCGCAGGGTCTTGAAGACGATCTGCGCCGCTGCCTGAATGCCTGGGAACAAAACGGGCGCATCGAACCGTTCGCACTCGGCGCTCACGACTTGCCCGAACGCCTTGTGATTGCCGAGCGCCTGTATGGCCGCGAAACGGAAACGCAGGCACTGGGCGCCGCGTTCGATCGCGTGGTGCGGCAAGGGGCGACGGAACTCGTGCTCGTGTCGGGCTATTCCGGGATCGGCAAATCGTCGCTCGTGCATGAACTGCGGACCAGCCTCGGGCCGTCCGGCGGGCACTTCGCCGCGGGCAAATTCGAACAGTACAAGCGCGATATCCCTTATGCGACGCTCGGGCAGGCGTTTCAGAGCCTGACGCAGCATGTCCTCGCCCAGGACGCGGAGCACCTGGCGCGTTGGCGCGGGCGGCTCGCCGAGGCAGTCGGTGCGAACGGTCAACTGATCGTCAACCTGATTCCGGAAGTCGAACAGATTCTCGGCCCGCAGCCGCCGGTGCCCGAGCTTTCGGCGCAGGAAGCGCAGGTTCGCTTCCAAGGCGTGTTCGGGCGCTTCATCGGCGCATTCGCGGACCCGGAACATCCGCTTGTGCTCTTTCTCGACGATTTGCAATGGCTCGACGCCGGCACGCTCAGTCTGCTCGAAAGCCTGCTTGCCGCGCCGAACCTGCGTAATCTGCTGCTCATCGGCGCCTATCGCGACAACGAGGTAGGGTCGGCCCATCCGCTCGCGCGCGCGCTCGTGGCGATCCGCGAGTTGGGCGTGCCCGTCCACGATATCGTGCTCGCGCCGCTGCAGCCTGGCGACGTGGCGCGTCTGATCGGCGAAGCGCTGCATGCCGCGCCGGCCGAGGTCGCGCCGCTCGCGCAATTCATTGTCGAGAAAACCGGCGGCAACCCTTTCTTCACGGTGCAATTTCTCAAGATGCTCGCCGAGCACCGGCACCTCGCGTTCGATCCGGTGAGCCGCGTGTGGGTATGGGACATGGCGGCGCTGCGCGAGGCGCACTTTTCCGACAGCGTCGTCGACCTGATGGTCGGCAAGATCGAACGTGTGGCGGATGCCGCGCAGGCCGCGCTCAAACAGTTTGCGTGCTTCGGCAACAGCGCGGCGACCGCGATGCTCGCGCGAGTCAGTGGCAATTCGGACGCGGGCGTACACCGTGCGCTGGCCGATGCGGTGGAAGCGGGCCTCGTGTTCCGGCGCGAGCAGGGCTATGCGTTTTTGCACGACCGCGTCCAGGAAGCGGCCTACGCGTTGATTCCCGAAAACGAGCGCGCGGCCGCTCATCTGGGGATCGGAAGGATGTTCGCGGCCAACGCGAGCGCCGCGGACATCGAGCAGAACATCTTCGAGATCGTCAACCAGTACAACCGCGCGATCGGAATCGTCGACGACCTCGCCGAGCGCCTGCAGGTGGTGGAATTCAATCTGATTGCCGGGCGGCGCGCCAAGACGTCGTCCGCCTACGCGTCGGCGGCGACGTACCTGTCTATCGGCAGCGCCATGCTCGGCGACGCGGGATGGGAGACCTGCTACGCGCTCAAGTTCGCGCTGGAGAGCGGTCTCGCGGAGTGCGAGTTTCTCACCGGCGACACCGGCTTGGCCAAGGAGCGGCTCGCGGACCTCGCGCGGCGAGCGGTCGATCTGCCGGATCGGGCAACGGTGGCGTGGTTGCGTGTCACGCTGTTCACCGCGCTCGATCAGAGCGATCTGGCCGTGCAGATCTGCCTTGATTATCTGCGCGAGGTCGGCATCGACTGGCAGCCTCATCCCAGCCGCGAGGAGGCACGCGGCGAATACGACCGGCTTCTCGCGCAGATCGGCGATTCTCCGATCGAGTCGTTGATCGATCTGCCGCTTCTCACTCATCGCGACCGGCGTGCCACGCTCGATGTGCTGACCGCGGTGCTGCCGCCGGCCTTTTTCAGCGACGAGAATCTCGTTTGCCTCGTGCTGTGCCGCATGGCGAACCTGAGCCTCGAACACGGCAATAGCGACGCGTCGTCGATCGGTTATGCCTACCTCGGCATGGTGGCCGGCCCGGTGTTCGGCGATTACGAGGCGGCGTTCCAGTTCGGCCGGCTCGGCCTCGCGCTCGTTGACGAACGCGGGCTGCAACGTTTCAGGCCGCGCGTCTACATGTGCTTCGCGTATCACGTGATGCCGTGGACGAAACACATTCGCACCGCTTTGCCGCTGTTGCGGCGCGCGTTCGACGTCGCCAGCGAGAGCGGCGACCTCACGTACACCGGCTTCAGCAGTTGCTGCCTCGTCACGAGCCTGCTGGCCGCGGGCGATCCGCTCGCCGATGTCGAGCGCGTGGCGCAGCAGCGTTTGGGCGTGGTGCAGGCCGCGAAATTCGGGCTGATCGTCGACATTATCGGGTCGCAGTTGCAACTGATTCGAAGCCTGCGCGGGCTGACACCCTCATTCGGCTCCTTCAACGATGAGGCATTCGACGAAACTACCTTCGAGGCGCATCTCGAAGCCGATCCCTGTCTCTCGATCGCGACGTGCTGGTACTGGATCCGCAAGCTGCAAGGGCGCTATTTCGCGGGAGATATAACGGCGGCGACGGCGGCCGCCGCGAAAGCGGCGCCGCTGTTGTGGACCTCGTCCGGTCACTTCGAAATCGCCGAATATCATTTCTATGCTGCCTTGGCCTGCGCGCGCCGGTACGACGAGGCGCCACCGTATCAGCATGAGGCGCAATACCGGGCGCTGGTCGAGCATCAAGCCAGACTCGTCACCTGGGCCGAACATTGTCCGGGCAATTTCGCCTGCCGTTCAGCGCTCGTGGCCGGTGAGATCGCGCGTATCGACGGCAACGAATTCGAGGCGATGCGCGAATACGAAAATGCAATCCGTCTCGCCCACGAGCACGAGTTTCCGTTGATCGAAGGGCTGGCGCATGAAGTGGCCGGCACGTTTTATCTGGCGCGTGGCTTCACGACCATCGCATTCGTCTATCTGGGCAACGCGCGGCTCGCTTACCTCCGGTGGGGCGCGTTAGGGAAGGTCGAGGCGCTCGACCGGCGCTATCCGAACCTGGTCCACGAACCGGCCGCCATTGCGCCGACGCGCAGCATCGTGGCGGAGCAACTCGATGTCGAAACGGTCGTCAAGGCGTCGCAAGCCATTTCGGGCGAGATTGCCTTCGACAAACTGATCCGCACGTTGATGACCATCGTGCTCGAACATGCCGGCGCCGGACGAGCGCTGCTCGTTTTGCCGCGTGACGAGAAATTGTGGGTCGAGGCGCAGGCGCTCGCGAATCGCGAGGGTATCGAGGTTCGGCTTCACAGCGCCGTGGTGACCCCGCGCGATGTGCCGGCCTCGATTCTGCATGCCAGCATTCGCACGCAGGAGCGCGTTCTGCTCGACGACGCGTCACTGCCCAATCCGTTCTCGACGGACGAATACTTCCGTACGACCCGTGCTCGCGCGGTGCTCTGTTTGCCGCTCGTGAAGCAGGCGAAACTGATCGGCGTGCTGTACCTGGAAAACGATCTCGCACCGGGCGTGTTCACGCCGGCGCGCCTCGCGGTGCTGGAGCTTCTCGCGTCGCAGGCGGCCATTTCGCTGGAAAACGCGTCGCTGGAAGAGAAAGAGGCGCTGCTCGAAGAGAAGGAAGCCTTGCTCCACGAAGTGCATCACCGGGTGAAAAACAATCTGCAACTGATCAGCAGCCTGCTCAACTTGCAGGCGGCGCGCGTGACCGACAGAGCTGTGGCTGAACTCTTCGCCGACAGCCGCAACCGGGTGCGTTCGATGGCGCTGGTGCACGAGAACCTGTATCGCGCCGGCAATTTTGCGCGGATCGAGATGGCGACCCATGTGAAGAATTTGTGCGGCCATCTGGCGCGCGCCTACGACATGCGGCAGATGGAAGTGGAGTTGTCGGTCGAGGTCGACGATGTGCAGCTCGATATGAACCGCGCCGTATCGTGCGGGCTGATTATCAACGAGCTGGTGTCCAACGCCTTGAAGCACGCGTTTCCGCACGGGCGCGGCGGTTGCGTGCGCGTCGAACTCGGCGCGCTCGACAACGAGCGGTGCAGGTTGACTGTCGCGGACGACGGCGTCGGCATCGCGCCGGAATTCTCACTGGAAGAGGCGGACTCGCTGGGCCTGCAACTGGTTCACGACCTGACCCACCAGTTGCACGGCACCGTGGAGCTGAGCCGCGGCGGCGGCACGACCTGCAGCATTCTTTTCAACGCAACCGGACGTGGATAAGCACACTATGGCGCCCGCCCGCATTCTTATAGTCGAGGACGATCGCGTTGTCGCCCGAGACATTGCGCAGCAGATGAGCCGCGCGGGCCACACCGTGGTCGGCATCACGGCGCGTGGCGAAGACGCCTTGCCTCTTGCCGCCGAGACCGAGCCTGATCTGATCCTGATGGACGTGCGGCTGGAAGGCAAGCTCGACGGCATCGACACCGCGCGGCTGCTTCGCGAAAATATGAATCTGCCCGTGGTTTTCCTGACCGCATATGCCGACGAGGACACCGTCCGGCGCGCCACGGTTACGGAACCGTTCGGCTACGTTCTGAAGCCGTTCGACGACACGCAATTGAAGACCGTCGTCGAAATGGCGCTCTACAAGCACGGCGCGGAACGGCGGCTGCGCGAAAGCGAACAACGCTATGCCGTCACGCTCTCAAGTATCGGCGACGCGGTGATCGCGACCGATCGCGAGTCGCGCATCAACTTCATCAACCCGGTCGCCGAAGCGCTGACCGGCTGGCCGCGCGAGGCGGCAATGGGGCGGCCGCTCGCGGAAGTATTCCGCGTGATCAACGAGACCACCCGCGCGCCGGCCGAAGACCCGGTGGCAGCCGTGCTGGCGGCCGGGACGATCGTCGGGCTCGCGAATCACACGGTCCTGCTGGCGCGCGACGGCCGCGAGATCGCGATCGACGACAGTGGTTCGCCGATCGTCGACGAGCGCGGCGACATCCTCGGCGTGGTGCTGGTGTTTCGCGACGTGACGCAGCGGCGTCGCGCCGAAGAGGCCGAAATACTCCGCGAGACCAATGCACGCCTCGAATCGGCGATGTACGGGTCCAACGTCGGCGTGTGGGAAATCGACATGCCCGAGGGCGATCATCGCCGGGGCTTCGCGCGCTTCTCGAACATCTGGGAGTGGCTGGGCTATACGCGTCCGCAGACCTTGCTGGACTACGACGCGTATATGAGCATCCTGCTTCCGGAGGACCGCGCGGGCACCGAAGCCGCGATGCTCCGCTACCTGGGCAAAGAGGTCGATGTGTTCGAGGTGGAGAACCGCCTGTGCCATAGCGACGGAACCGTGCGGTGGGTGCTCGTGCGCGGCATGGCAACGTGGGACGCCGACGGCAAACCGATTCGCTTCGTCGGCAGTCTGGTAGATATTACCCAGCTGAAATTCACGGAACAGGCACTGCGTTCGAGCGAGGCGCGCTTTCGCGGCACTTTCGAAAATGCCGCGGTCGGGATCGTGCACTGCGATCTCGACGGGCGGTTCCTGCGCGTGAATCAGCGCTCGTGCGATATCGTCGGTTATGAGCGCGAGAGTTTGCTGGAAAGGCGCTTCCAGGACATCGCCGCCCCGGAATTCCTTGCCGCGAGCGCGGAGAAATTGCGGCAGTTGAGCGAAGGCCGACTCTCGCACTATTCGGAGGAAATGCCGCTTTTCAGGCGCGACGGCTCGCGGGTTTGGGTGAGCGTGTCAGTCGCGCTTCAGCGTGATTCGAGCGGACGGGCGATCCACACCATTGCGATTCTCCAGGATATCTCGGCGCGAAAGGCGCTCGAAGATACCGTGCGGGTTGCGAAAGACGCGGCGGAATCGGCGAACCGCGCGAAAGATCAGTTTCTTGCCAACATCAGCCACGAATTGCGCACGCCGTTGAACGGCATTCTCGGTTACGCGCAGATTTTGCGGCGCGATGCGGCAATGACCGAGCGGCAATTGGCGAGCCTGAGTGTCATCGAACAGAGCGGCGAGCATCTGCTCATGCTCATCAACGACCTGCTCGACTTCGCGCGTATCGAGGCGGGCAAACTCGAACTGAATGTGACGGACGTGCCGCTCGGGCCGTTCTTGCGCGTAATCGCCGAGATAGTGAGCGTTCGCGCCGACCAGAAGCAACTCATCCTCAACTACGAGGTGCCGCCAAATCTGTCGAAGGTGATTCGCGCCGACGAGAAGCGCCTTCGCCAGGTGTTGTTGAACCTGCTTGCCAATGCGGTCAAATTCACGGACCACGGTGAAGTGACGCTGGCCGTACGCGTGATTAGCGACTCACGGCTGCGATTCGAGGTGCGCGATACCGGCGTCGGTGTGAGTCCGGACAGGCTCGAGACGATCTTTCAGCCGTTCGAGCAGGCCGGCGATTTCACCCGGCGCACCGGCGGCGTGGGTCTCGGGCTCGCGATCAGCCGTCAGTTGGTGCGCATGATGGGCGGCGAAATCAAGGTGGTGAGCGTCGTCGGTCAGGGCAGCATGTTCTGGTTCCAGCTCGATGCGCCGGTTTCGTATGCGCAGGCCTCGGATTGCGCTCCGGCGCTGGAGATCCTGGGCTGTGACGGCAATGAGCGCCATGTGCTGGTGATCGACGACGTTGCCGCGAATCGCGCGCTGATCGTCGACGCGCTGCAACGCTGCGGCTTTCGCGTCTCGGAGAGTGCCGATGGCCGCGATGCGTTGGCCAAAGCAATGGCATCGCCGCCCGACCTGATCCTGCTCGACACCATCATGCCGGTGATGGGCGGCATCGAAATGCTCGGGCATATTCGCGCCTCGGACGAGTTGCGTCATGTGCCGGTGATCGCCGTGTCCGCAGACGCATCGCAACGCAATGCGCAGGCGAACCTCGGTGCGGGGGCGGATGTTTTTCTCGAGAAGCCACTCGATCTCGACCGGCTGTTGAAGGAGATCGCCGCGCTACTCTGCTTGAAATGTTCGATTCGTCCAACGCCGGTCGGAGCGGACGCCGCGCTGATCGCTCCGCCGCGCGATGAACTGGCCGTGCTGCATCGCTTTGCGTTGCTGGGGTCGATGCGCGACATCGTCCGTCATGCGGATCGTCTCGTCAGCCTCGACAGCCGTTACGAACCCTTTTCGGCGCAGTTGCGCCGTCTGGCAGCAGGCTACGAGTCGCAAGCCTTGCTATCGCTGATAGAACAACATCTGGATCTCAACTCGTGAGCTTAGCCGAACCATTCGATACCGATACGCCCGTTGTGCTCGTGGTTGACGACACGCCCGCCAATCTCGGGCTGGTGGTCGAATGTCTGGAGAGCAATAACCTGAGGGTGGCGATCGCCCGCGATGGCATGGAGGCATTGCGGCGTGCGGAACTGGCGCAACCCGATTTGATCCTGCTCGACGTGATGATGCCGGGACTCGACGGTTTCGAAACTTGCCGGCAACTCAAGGCGATGGAGAAAACCCGCGACATTCCGGTGATCTTCATGACTTCCCTGACGCGTACCGAGGATAAGATCACGGGCTTTCGTGCAGGCGCGGTGGACTACATTACCAAGCCGTTGCAGATGGAAGAATTGGCCGCGCGAGTGGATACGCACCTGAAACTGCGGGCATTGCAGCAATTGCAGGAAAAGCACAATGTCCAGTTGCAACAGGAAGTGAAGACCCGCAAGCAGGCCGAAGAGGCGCTGATCGAAGTGATTCATGGTGTGCGCAACGTGTCGAACGCCATTGCTCATGATTTGCGCACGCCGTTGACCGAATTGCGTGCGCGGCTCGAAGTGCTGACTCGCACGTCGAAACGGCTGGGCAATGAGGAGATACTGCCGGAGTTGGAGGTGGCGCTGTCGGATGTCGACCGGGTGATCAGTATCTTCAACGCGCTATTGCGTCTTGCCGAAATCGACGCGGGTGTCAGGCGCTCGGGTTTTGCGCCGTGCGATCTGAAGACGATCGTTTCGGATGCCGTTGAATTTTATCAACCTGTGGCTGAATTGCGCGGGGTCGCGTTGTCGCTGGAATGCGGGGACGATCTCACGGCCGTGGCCGATCAGCTTTTGCTGGCGCAAGCGATCGGCAATCTGATTGACAACGCGCTGAAGTTTGCGCCGGACTGTGGTGAAACCAAAGTGGTTGCGATTCGCCACGGCGACATGATCTCGATCTCGGTGACGGACAATGGTCCTGGCATTCCGGACGCGCAAAAGCCCAAGGTAACGGAGCGTTTTTATCGTGGCGACGCAAGTCGCGGAACCCCCGGCGTGGGGCTTGGCCTGGCGCTTGTGAAGGCGGTGGCGACGCTGCACCGCGGATCGCTGGAGTTTGCTGACAATGACCCTGGCCTGATTGCGACGCTAAGTGTCAGTTGTCGTCTTTGAGGTTTGAAGCGCCTCGATTCATCGAGCAGGTTTTTGCGGGCTTGAATGTTTTCCTGACCCATCGAGCGTTTGTCGGCTATTGTGCATCCAGATGCGACGCGATTCGTTGCGTCAAACGTAGCCAGGCGCGGTAGATTGCGGCCGCCCGCCATCACTCATGGACAAATGCCACGCATGACAGTCCGCCAATCCCGAGCCCCGCCGCCAGATCCCCATCGCATACTCTCCGCCGCCATTTTCGATGTCGACGGCGTGCTGCTCGCGTCGCCCCATGAACGAGCCTGGCGCGAAGCGCTCACAGGCTTCGCCGACCCAGCACGCTTCACCACGGCGATCTATCAATCCCAGGTGGCCGGCAAGCCACGGTTCAGCGGCGCGCTTGCCGCGCTGCAAGCGCTGGGTGTCCCGAATGCCGCACAACGTGCCGAAGCCTACGCAAAGAGCAAGCAGAGGCGGCTGGAGGCGCTGATAGGCGCAGGAGCCGTGTCCGCTTTCGCGGACGCGCTTCGCTTCGTCAATGCGATGAGGAAGTTGGGTTTTCCGATTGCCGTTGCGTCGTCCTCGAAAAACGCGAACGACATGATGCGGCGCATCCCGCTCGACGATCACCACAGCCTGTTCGACGTATTCGGCGCCAATGTGTGCGGCCGCGATTTGCCCGCCGGCAAGCCGGACCCGGCGATATTCCTGCTCGCTGCCGCGGAGCTGCCCGCCGCGCCCGAGCACTGCTTCGTGGTCGAAGACGCGCCGGCTGGTATCGAGGCCGCCCGCGCCGCTGGCATGGCGGCACTTGGCGTCGCGCGCCTGCACGACGCGACCTCGCTGCAAGCGGCGGGCGCCGATCTCGTCGTGACCAGTCTGGACGAAGTTGATCTCGATCAACTGTCTCGTGGAAGGCTTTGCCGGCGGATTCATGAAAAGTCCTGAACAGTTCGATGAAGTGATGCGCCCAACCGCCGATTTGAGCTGGATCGTGGCCGAAGGTAGCTATGACTCGTTGCTTGAACGCAGCCGCGCCGCGCGCTTCGCGATCAGTAACGGTTTTTTCGGTGTGCGCGGCGCGCGCGCGATACACCGTGGCGGCCGCTGGGTGGCCACCTCGCGGACCCTCGTTGCGGGACTCTTCGATACGGCCAGTGAAGAACCTGGCATTCCCAAGCTCGCCGTCGCGCCCGATTGGCTGAAAGTTCGGCTTCTGCTGCAAGGGCAACCTCTGATTCACCACGACCACGACGAAACGCGGCAGGAGAGGATTCTCGACATGCGGCGCGGTGCGGTGATCAGCAAGGCGCGCCTGTCGAACGCGTCTGCTTTCGGCGTCAAGTTGCGCAGTTTTCATATGGCTTCTCTCAGCCAGCGCGCGATTGGAATGCAGATCATCCTGCTGGAAATGGAGCAGGGAGGGATCGAGGTGACGCTGGAAGCGTCGATCGATGCAGTGGATATCGGTCTCGTGTCCGAACGCGCGGAGCAGGGCCTTAGCGTGTGGCGCGCGGCATCCTCCGGCACACGCCTTGCAATGGCCACCGCGGTATCGCTGCACATCGACCACCAGCTGGTTCCTTCTACCGTATGCGGCCCGTCGCAATGGTCGTGGAAGTGGACCTCGACCCCGGGGCAGGTCGTCTGTCTCGCGCGGACGGTCGCCATGGCACGCGCAGGCAAAGAAGCTATCGATCCCGCTCGCAGCGCGCAGGCCGCTTTGGATTCCGCGCAGACGCTCGGCTGGCCGTCCGTGATTGCGGCGCACGAGAAGGCCTGGGAAGAGCGCTGGGCATGCAGCGACGTCGAGATCGACGGCGATCCGCGCGCACAACGCGCTCTCAGATTCGCGCTCTACCATCTGAACGGCGCGGCCAATCCAGCCGACGACTATGTATCGATCGCCGCGCGGGCGCTAACGGGCGACGACTATCACGGACATGTCTTCTGGGACACGGAAATCCATCTGTTGCCGTTTTACACGTTGACGTGGCCCGAGGCAGCAAGGGCGCTGTTGATGTATCGCTTTCACACACTGGCCGGGGCGCGGGGGAAAGCCGCGGCAATGGGCTGGCAGGGTGCGTTGTATGCGTGGGAGTCCGCCGATACCGGCGCGGAGGCGTGCCCCGCTCAAGTTGTCGGCCCTGATCGGAAGCTGGTGGATGTCAAATGCGGTAAGCAGGAACAGCACATCAGCGCGGACGTTGCCTACGCCGTCTGGCAATATTGGCGGGCCACTGGAGATGACGCATTCCTCCGCGAGGCCGGTGCCGAGATTCTTCTGGAGACGGCACGTTTCTGGGCGAGCCGCGCGAAGAGGGAAGCGGACGGCCATTGTCATATTCGCGGCGTGATCGGTCCGGATGAATATCACGAATCGATTGACGACAATGCCTTTACGAACGTGATGGCGCGCTGGAATATCCGGCGTGCCGTCGAGACTGCGGCATTACTGCGTGCGCGCTGGCCAGAGAGTTGGCAACGTCTGTCGGAGCAACTCAATCTCGACGAAGCCGAACTGCAACGTTGGAGCACGGTTGCCGAGGCGATAGTCACGGGCTTTGATTCGAACACCGGTTTGTTCGAGCAGTTCGCGGGATTCTTCGCGCTCGAAGACATCGACATCGCCGCCTATGCGGCCCGTTCAGTGCCGATCGACGTCGTGCTGGGCCGCGAGCGCATCCAGCGATCCCAGCTTGCCAAACAGGCCGATGTCGTCGCCCTGCTGGCGCTGCTGCCTGAAGAGTTTCCTGGCGACGCTGCGGCGGCGAACTTCAACTACTATGCACCGCGCTGCGGTCACGGCAGTTCGTTGAGTCGCGCCATGCATGGTGTAGTCGCGGCCAGACTGTGGCAGTCCGAAACGGCGCTCGACTGTTTTCGCAGAACCTCGGCCATCGATCTCGACGACACGCATGCCGCCATGGAGGGTGGCGTGCACATTGCCAGCCTCGGTGGCATGTGGATGATGGCGATACTGGGTTTTGCGGGCGTGTCGCTTGCCGATGACCATCTAGGTCTGGCCCCGGCATTGCCCGCGTCGTGGAAGAACGTTGCCTTCGCGATGCAATGGCGGGGTCGTCATCTGCGGATCAGCATGGGTGAGGCGAGTGACGGCATTCGTGTAACGCTGGAAATGGGCGAAGCGATGAAGCTTGCAGTCGGGGGTGAGATGTTCATGTTGAGCCGCGCGGAGCCGCTGCTCGTGAGTCGCAAAACGCACGTTGTACCGGCCGCATAAAAGCAAGCTGCAGCGTATCCGCGCCTGATCGACGAGACTTCCTGCAGACCGCCTTTCCCGCTTTGAACCGACGCGGTGTAGCGAACGCGCAATTTTGCTGGCCCGGCCGGATTGGTATAAAGTCAGTCCGTAATCGTCACGCGATGGATACCCATTGCCGCTCCCATCCCTCATGGGTCTGCCGCCAGTATGAAATACAAAGACTATTACGAAGTCCTGGGTCTCGAGCGAAGCGCGTCTCAGGATGACGTTAAACGTTCGTATCGGAAGCTCGCGCGCAAGTATCACCCGGACGTCAGCAAGCATGCCGACGCCGAAGACCGTTTCAAGGAGCTGGGCGAAGCCTACGAGGTGCTCAAGGACCCCGAGAAGCGCGCGGCCTACGATCGCATGGGCAGCGATTGGCGCAACGGCCAGGAATTCCAGCCGCCGCCGAACTGGGACGAGGGTTTCGAATTCAGCGGCGCGGGCAACGAGGCCGGCGAGCACGCCGATTTCCACGATATCTTCGAGAAGATGTTTGGCGGCGCGCGCGGTGCTCGTGGCGCGCATCCTCGGCAGCGGCCTTTCGATGCGCGCGGCGAGGACCATCACGCCAAGGTGTTGATCGATCTCGAAGACGCGTATCGCGGCGCGCAGCGCGCGATTTCTTTGCAAATGCCCGTAGTCGATCCGCAAGGGCATGTTTCGCTGGAAACGCGAACGCTCAATGTCACCATTCCAAAGGGGATTCGCGCGGGCCAGCATCTGCGGCTGAGCGGCCAGGGCGCCGCGGGCGCCACGCCCGAAACGGCCGGCGACCTCTACCTCGAAATCGCCTTTCGGGAACACCCGCGCTTTCACGTGGACGGCCGCGACGTCTCGCTCGACTTGCCGGTGGCTCCGTGGGAGGCCGCGCTCGGCGCGCAGGTTACCGTGCCCACACCCGATGGTTCCGTCGAGATGACGGTGCCGGCGGGTTCTGCCGGCGGCAGGCGCTTGCGGCTCAAAGGCAAGGGCATTCCGGCCAACCCGCCTGGCGATCTGTATGTGATTCTGAACATCGTCCTGCCACCAGCGGATAGCGACGCAGCGAAGGCCGCTTACGATGCGATGCGGCAGGCGTTCAATTTCGATCCGCGCGCACACTTCTATCGGTGATCATCGTGAAAGAGACGACTACGACGACCTATTTGCAAGGCCAGATTGTCGATGAGAACGTGGAGTTCACGCTGGTTGAGTTGAGCCGGGTGAGCGGGGCATCGGAGGAGGAGTTGACGCTCTGGGTGGCTGAAGGCGTGTTCGAGCCCAAGGGCGAGCGGCCGCAGGAATGGCGCTTCAGCGGCGCCGCGCTGCGGCGCGTGCAGACTGCGCAGCGGCTGGCGCACGACTTCCAGATCAATGCTCCGGGCGTCGCGCTGGCGCTCGATCTGCTCGACGAGATCGACTTGTTGCGCTCGCATGTAAAACGCGTTCGAGGGACTTAGGCGAGTCTGCGCGTCATTCAGCGTTAGACACGCAAGCCCCTGTCTGATATCGCCGCGACACGGCGCTTCGAGGGCGACGCAGTATTGCGTCGGTTGAACCCATCTCAGGCGCCATGTTCGAAGGGCGATTGATGCAAATCAACCCATTCGTAGTTGCAGTTGTCGAGCGGCGTGCCGCGTGGTGCAACGCGGTATCGCGCGTGCGTTCGCGTATCGGCCATTCGGACACTCTCTCAGTTGACTGTAGTCAATGGTTGGTTCGTTCATCCGGCTAATCTGAATTGGATTGAGTCCCGGCGAGTCATGGACTCTCTTCTCGGGAGGATACGGAAAATGAATGCGGGCGATATCTGTACAAGAAACGTTGTGACGTGCGGACTGAACACGACCGTGCTGGAAGCATGCCGGATCATGCGCGATCGTCACGTGGGCGATGTCGTGGCCGTGGAGACGAGCGCGGATGGAAAGCTTCATGCCCGTGGCGTGCTGACCGACCGCGATATCGTGCTGGCGGTCGTAGCACGTGAAGTCGATGCGTTCGGGCTTTTCGTCGGCGATGTCATGTCCTCGCCGCTCATCGTCGCGTACGAGGGGGAAGACGTGTGGCAACTCGTCAAGCGGATGCGATTGCACGCCATACGGCGCATGCCGGTGGTCAGCGAGTCGGGTGAACTGGTCGGGCTGCTTTCGTTCGACGATCTCCTCGACGCGGCATGCGCATTCCTCGCCGAACTATCCCTTGTGACAGCGCGGCAGCCGCATTTCGAGGAGAAAAATCGCGCCTGAGCTTTTCTGCCGCATCAGGCATGTGTGCGGGGCACGAGGGTCGTCTGGCGTGCGTCGGCCCAGGCATGCAAGTCAGGCCATCTGACCGATGGTTCTGCGAAAACGCTGCAATGCCATTGCAAACAGGACCGAGCCGATCGCGATCAGAATCAGGAACGGCCGCCACGCGACATCGAGGCCGGCGCCGCGATACAGGATGGCCTGCCCAAGCTCGACGAAGTGAGTCGTGGGTGCGAAAAGCATGACGTCCTGCACGATCTTCGGCATGCTTTCCCGCGGGGTGATGCTTCCGGACAGCATCTGCAAAGGCAGCAGCACGAGGACTACCAGCATGCCGAACTGCGGCATGCTGCGCGCGAGCGTCGCCATGTAAATGCCCATCGAGGTGGTGGCGAACAGATGCAGCGCGGTGCCGACCATGAACAGGGCCACCGAGCCTTCAATCGGCACATGCAGCGCGCCGCGCACCACGAACGTCAACGAAGCCGTGGCCACCACCATGACCACGAGCCCCATCGACCAGATTTTCGCCAGCATGATCTCTGCCGGCGTGACCGGCATGACGAGCAGATGTTCGATCGTGCCGTGTTCGCGCTCGCGGATCAGCGCGGCGCCGGTGAGGATGATCGACAGCATCGTGACATTGTTGATGATTTCCATCAGCGCGCCGAACCAGGTCTGATCGAGGTTCGGATTGAAGCGCATATGCACGGCGAGATCGACGGGCGGCGCGGCGGTGTCGCGGTAGCGCGCCGCAAATGCGGCAATCTCGTCGGTCACGATCTGCTGCACGTAGCTGCTGCCCGTGAACGCCTGACTCATGCGGGTCGCGTCGACATTCAACTGGATCGATGCGGGTCTTCCGGCCAGCACATCGCGCTGGAAGTTCGGCGGAATGTCGAGCGCGAACGTGTATTTGCCCGTATCGAGCCCGCGGTCGACCTGAGCGGGGGTGATCAGGCGCGCAACGCCGAACTGCGGCGGGAAAAACGCCGAGGCGATACGGGCGGACAACGGCGAGGCGTCTTCGTCGACGATCGCGATCGGCGCCATATGCAGCGTGTCGGGTTGTGCGGTAGCGGCGGAATAGATCGCCACCGTGAAGGTGTAGACGATCAGCACCAGCATGGTCGGGTCGCGCCACAGGCTCCACAGTTCCTTGACGCCGAGGCGGTAGATGTTCGAGAGGCGGCGCACAGTCAGGTCTCCTGCTTCTTGAGCAACGCCGTGGTCAAGCCGAGAACCACCGGTATGGCGGCCACGAGCGGCCAGAATTGCGCCTGAAGATCGGCGAAGCCCAGCGCCTTGTTGATGACACCGCGGCTGATCGTGAACATGTAGGTCGCCGGATAGATGGAGCCGATAATCCGCCCGCTGCCTTCCATTGACGACAGCGGATTGATCAGGCCGGAGAACTGGATCGCGGGAATGAGCGTGCCGATCATCGTCAGGAAAATGGCGGCGATCTGGCTGCGGGTGAACGTGGATGCCAGCATGCCGATGCCGGTCGCGACGATGCTGTACACCAGCACGGCGGCGAGCAGCGTCAGGAAGTTGCCTTTGACCGGCACGCCGAAAGCGATCCGCGCCAGCAGCGTCATCAGCAGGAAATTGAGCACGGCCAGTAACACATAGGGCACCTGCTTGCCCATCAGGAACTCGCTGCGCGTAACCGGTGTGACATACAGATTGATGATCGAGCCGAGCTCACGCTCCCGCACGACCGCCAGCGCGGTCAGCATGGCCGGCAGCATGAGGAGCAGCAGCGGAATGATCGCGGGCACCATCGCGGGCGCGCTCCTCACGTCGGGGTTATAGCGAAAGCGCGTTTCGATGTTGACCTGCGGGGCCGGCGTCATGCCGAGCCGGTGAATGCTCTGCTCCATCAGCCAGGCTTGATGGAGCCCGAGCACATAGCCACGGATGGTTTCCGCGCGCTGCGGCATGGCGCCGTCAATCCACACGCCGAGTTGCACGGGCGTGCCGCGCTCCAGATCACGTGCGAAGTGCGGCGGAATTTCGATCGCGAGCGACAGCTTGCCGCCGCGCATGCGCTTGTCCAACTCGTCGTAGTCGCTGAGCGGGGCCTGTTCCACGAAGTAGCGCGAGCCCGACATGTTCAGCGCATAGTCGTGACTCAGTTCAGTCTGGTCGCGGTCGAGGACGGCATAGGTGAGACTCTCGACATCGAGACTCACGCCATAGCCCATCACGAGCATCAACACCAGCGAACCGAGCAGGGCGAGCGTGGCGCGCACGGGGTCGCGGCGCAGTTCGAGCGCCTCTCGCCACATATAGGTGAACGCGCGGCTGAGGCTGAAGGCGCGCGGGCGTGAGCGGTTCGGCGACTCGGGCAACGCGCCCGTGCCGGACTCGCTCGCGCTTGCGGGCGCTTCGATCGTGGCTTCGGCGCTGCCGCCTTCTTCCGCCTTGTCCGCACCCGCTTCGACCAGGTAGCCGATGAAGGCCTCTTCGAGCGTCGCCGCGCCGCGCAAGCGTACGAGTTCGGCCGGCGACCCGGTCGCGAGCACGCGGCCGGCATGCATCAGCGAGATGCGGTCGCAGCGCTCTGCCTCGTTCATGAAATGCGTCGAGATGAAGATCGTGACCTTGTCGCGGCGGGCGAGCTGGATCATCAGCTGCCAGAAATTGTCGCGAGCGACGGGGTCGACGCCTGAAGTCGGTTCGTCGAGTATCAGCAGCTCGGGCTTGTGGACCATGGCGACGGCCAGCGAGAGGCGTTGCCGCATGCCGAGCGGCAGGCTGTCGGGCAACGCGTCGCGTACTTCGTCGAGGCCGAAACGGCTCACCATTTCGTCGACTCTGGCGGCAATCGCCTCTGGCGGCACATGAAAGAGCTGTGCATGCAAGATCAGGTTCTGCTGAACCGTCAGTTCGCCATACAGCGAGAATGCCTGCGACATGTAGCCGACGCGGGCGCGCGTGTCGATGTCGTTGGGATCGACTTCGCGTCCGAACAGCCTGGCCGTGCCTTCGCTCGCGGGCAGCAGGCCGGTGAGCATTTTCATCGTGGTCGACTTGCCGCAACCGTTGGAGCCGAGAAAGCCGAAGATCTCGCCGCTGCGAATGCGGAAGCTGACGTGGTCGACCGCGACGAAGTCGCCGAAGCGCATGGTCAGATCGCGGGCTTCGATGGCGAGCTCGCCCGCGGCATCGGCGGGCAGTGGTTCGACGACGACCGGCTGGTGACCGCGGCGCCGTTCCTCGGGCAGCAACGCGATGAACGCCGCTTCCAGCGTGTCGCTGTTCGTGCGCGCGAGCAGGGCGCGCGGCTCGCCGGTCGCGAGGATCCGGCCCGCGTCCATCGCGACGAGCGAATCGAAGCGTTGAGCTTCGTCCATGTAAGCCGTCGCGACGATCACGCTCATACTGGGGCGGCCCGCGCGAATACGCGCGATCAGATTCCAGAATTGCGCGCGAGCGAGCGGATCGACGCCGGTGGTCGGCTCATCGAGAATCAGCAGATCGGGGTCGTGGATCAGCGCGCAACAGAGCGCCAGCTTCTGTTTCATGCCGCCGGACAGTTTGCCCGCCGGTCGCGCGAGAAACGCCTGAAGGCCGGTGCTCCGAGTCAGCGAGTCGATGCGCTGGCGGCGCTCGGCGGCATCGTGGCCGAAGAGCCGCGCGAAGAATTGCAGGTTCTCCTCGACCGTCAGCGTCGGGTACAGATTCTTGCCCAAACCCTGCGGCATGTAGGCGATACGAGGGCAGACGAGCGCGCGGTGCCGGCGCGAGCGCATGTCGCCGCCCAGCACTTCGACGGCGCCTTGCTGAATGGCGCGGGCGCCCGCGGCGAGCGCCAGCAGGCTGGACTTGCCGACGCCGTCCGGGCCGATCAGCCCGGTCATGCGGCCTGCGGGAAAATCCAGTGTGAGGTTGTCGAGCGCAACGGTCTTCGCGTAACGCAGCGCGACGTCGCGCAGCTGGACGACCGGCGGGGCGTCTGCCGTCATCGCGCCGCTCACTGCGCCTTTCACTGCGGCACCTTGATCGCGAGCGAAGCGGGCCACGCGGCATGCTGATCGATCCTGATCCACGCGACACCCGGCAGGCCTGTCTTGACGAGCTTCAGATGCTGGAGCAGCAGTTCGCGGTTGATCCTCGCCTTGACGCGGAACATCAGTTTTTGGCGCTCACTGGTCGTTTCCACGGTCTTCGGCGTGAACTGCGCGGTGCTGGCCACGAACGAAACGGTCGCGGGAATCACATAGTTGGGCGCCGCATCGAGTATCACGCGCACTTCGGCGCCGAGTGCGACCTTGCCGACTACCGTCTCCGGCAGGAAGAACGTCATGTAGACATCGGAAAGGTCGGCGATATTCAGGACCTTGCCACCTGCTGGGAGCACTTCGCCGGCCTCGGCGATCCGATATTGCACGCGGCCGTCACGTGGCGCCGTCAACTGGCTGTCGCTGATGTCGGCTTCCACGCGCGCCACGGTCGCGAGCGCGGCATGCTCCGCGGAATGCGCGGCGACGAGTTGCGCGCGCGTTGCATCGACGGCGGCCTGGGCTGCGGTGACCTGAGCGCTCGCGGCGCGCACCGTGGCTTGCGCGCCGCGCTCGCGGGCGCGATCGTCGTCGAGTTCCTGCATGGAGGACGCGCCGTCGCGCGACAGGGTTTCCGAGCGCGCCAGTTTGCGGCGCGCGGCGTCGAGTTCGCTTTCGCGCTGGGAGACGACGGCTTCGGCTGCCACCTTGTCGCTCTGCCGCTGCACGACCTGCGCTTCGATGCTGAGCGCGGTGTTGATCGCCTGCTGATGCTGTGCGCGGGCTTCGGCGAGTTGCGCGTCGAGCACGGTCACTTGCATCGTCGCAAGCGGCTGCCCCGCCTTGACGAAGTCGCCTTCGTCGACGGTAATGGTTTCGACACGGCCAGGCAGTTTGGTCGCCACGTCGATTTCGGTCGCCTCGACGCGGCCATTGCCGCTCACGAAACCTGCCGCGGGACCCGAGTCGTGCACCATCGTCCACGCGTAGTAGGAGGCCGCAACGATCACGGCCAGTAAGGCAACGGCGGCGATCTGTTTCTTTCTGCTGGGGCTCATGGCAATGGGCCTTGTTTGAGTGTGATGTCAGCGGCTGAAGGCGACAGCGTCGGTTCCGCCTCCTGCACGCCTCCACCGAGCGCGGCATACAGCGCGACGCGGCTCGCGAGCAAGGCACGCCGCGTCTGGATCAGTTCCTGTCGTGCGTTGAGCAGGTCTCGCTGTGCGTCGAGCACTTCAAGAAAGGGCGTCGCGCCGTTGTCGTACCGGAGCCTGGCAAGGCGCGCCCGCTCGGACTGCGCGACGAGCGTGTCGGTTTCCGCCTGAACCTGCGCGGCAAGCCACTCTCGCGCCGAGAGTGCGTCGGCTACATCGCGAAACGCTTGCTGAATGGTCTTTTCGTATTGCGCCACCGCTTCGCCTTCGCGGGCGTTGGCAAGTTCCAGGTTGTTGCGATTGCGCCCGGCGTCGAAGATGGGTAGCGAGATGTTGGGCATGAAGATCCACGCGCCGCTACCCGAGGCGAACAGGCTATGCAGATCGGTGCTCGTCGAGCCGACCGCACCAGTGAGCGTGACGCGTGGAAAGAACGCCGCGCGCGCCGCGCCGATATTCGCATTGGCGGCGCGCAGCCGGTGCTCCGCCGCGACGATGTCCGGACGCCTTTCCAGCAACGACGACGGCAGTCCTGCCTGCAGGTCCGCGTACACGCTTGCGTCGTCCAGCGGGGCAGGCTGCAGCGGGGCGGGTGCGCCGACCAGTACGGCGAGCGCGTGGGCCTGAGTGGCGCGCGACTGTTCGAGCTGCGCAACCAGCGTCTGCGCCTGCTGCAACAGAATTTCCGACTGCCTGAGATCCAGCTTCGAGATCGCGCCGACTTCGAAGCGTCGGCGGAAGATGCGCAGCGATTCGGAACGGCTCGCGATCGTCTCCCGGGCCACGGCAATGCGCTCATCGAGTTCGCGCAGCAGCAGGTAATTGTCCGCGACGTTAGCGATCACACTGAGGGTGGCCGCACGGCGCGCGGCGTCGCTCGCCAGAAATTCTTCGAGGGCCGCGTCCTTGAGGCTGCGTACGCGGCCCCAGAAGTCGAGTTCCCAATTGCTTTCGGTTAGTCCGACCTGATACGCCTGGGCGTCGATACTTCCGCCCGGCAACAGCACGCCGGGCGCGCGGAAACGGACATAGGAGCCGCCGGCGGCGATTGTCGGAAAAGTATCGGCGCGGCGGATGCCGTAGGTTGCACGCGCTTCTTCGACGCGCCTCACGGCAATGCGCAGATCGCGGTTTCCACTGAGCGCCTGCTCGATCAAGGCCTGCAGTTGGGTGTCGGGAAAGTAGCTGCGCCAGTCGATCTGGACCGTTGGCGATGTGCCGTCGGCGGGTGCTGGAGCGCCGGCCCACGTATCCGGAACCGGCAGCGCGGGACGCACATAGGACGGCGCGAGCGACATGCATCCGCCCAGGTTGAGCGCCGCCGCCAGTACGAGCGCCGATGCGAACCCTGTGCCGCAGTGAGGCGAGCGGCGTGTTGCTGGCGGCGGTCGTGAGTGCGACGATGAGAACATGAGAGCGTCTGAGTCTGGTGAATTCGGTGGGATGCTTCGAGCGAGGCAATGGCCTGTGCCGGCGTCGACTACGCAATGCGCATCGCGCCCGCCCGGCAGGCGAGCGATGACGTTCGAGTCGACGCGTTGCATGCGTCAAGACCGGACCCGCGACCGGATCCTGAAGCGCTTATCCTGCAAATACTTATAACCGACGCTACTGATGGGACAACTTGATCTGGATCATCCCGTTACGGACTGGTCGGGCCCGTTTTCTGTGTATCGCAATGTATCCACTCCGCGGCCCGATACATGACGTTTCATTCGCGGACATTGGCGACACAAGCCAGATACGTGCGGAAGGTTTAATGCTCCCAGGCCGGTTCATCTGGCTCAACGCACTCGCACATAAGGGGAATAGCCATGTCTGAACAGATCAATGATCGGCGTCGTCGTTTGCTGGGGACGGCCGTTGCGGGCCTCAGCCTGATGGAACTCGGGCTGAGCGGACTCGCCCACGCGCAGTCCAGCGGCACGAAGGCGGGATCGCGCGTCACGTCCTTCGATAACCTGAAGCAGATCAACGCCGGGACGCTCAGCATGGGATATGCGGAAGCGGGCCCGCAGAATGGACCCGTGGTGATCCTGCTGCACGGCTGGCCCTACGACATCTACAGCTTCGTCGAAGTCACACCGTTGCTCGCCGCCGCCGGCTACCGGGTCATCGTGCCGTATCTGCGCGGCTACGGCTCGACGCGGTTCCTGTCGGCTGACACGCCCCGCAATGGCCAGCAGGCGGTCGTCGCCGTGGACATCATCGCGTTGATGGATGCGCTGAAGATCGACAAGGCGATTCTCGGCGGCTTCGACTGGGGCGCGCGCACGGTGAACATTATCGCGGCGCTGTGGCCGGAGCGATGCAAGGCGATGGTGTCGGTGAGCGGCTATCTGATCGGCAGTCAGGAAGCCAACCGGACGCCGTTGCCGCCGAAGGCGGAACTGGCATGGTGGTATCAGTTCTACTTCGCCACGGAGCGCGGCTATGCGGGCTACGAAGCGAACCGCCACGACTTCAACAAGCTGATCTGGCATACGGCATCGCCCAAATGGGATTTCGACGATGCGACCTTCGAGCGTTCGGCGGAATCGTTCAATAATCCGGACCACGTCGCGGTGGTGATCCACAACTATCGCTGGCGTCTGGGGCTGGTCAAGGGCGAAGCGCAATACGACGCGCTGGAGAAGCGCCTCGCCCAGGCACCGGTCATTACGGTGCCGACCATCACGATGGAGGGCGACGCGAACGGCGCGCCGCATCCCGAACCGGCCGCGTACGCGAAGAAGTTCACCGGCAAGTATGCGCACCGGAACATCGGCGGCGGTATCGGGCACAACCTGCCGCAAGAGGCGCCCAAAGCATTCGCCGATGCGATCATCGACGTCGCCCGGTTCTGAGGGCGATTGACCGTCCCACGCCGGCCGCGTCGATCTATTCGACGCGGCCGCGCTGCATGGCGCGCTCGTGCGCATCACGCCCACCCGTTTGAATCACCCATTGACCGACCTGCCGCCGCTGCCAAAAAGCCGCACTCACCACCGTCCCAAATCGCTCGATTCTTCAGTCAAATCACCCTGATCGACCAGGGGTATTTACCTACAAAACAGTACGCCAGACGCCGGTTTAACAAAGTTAGAATGTTTCATCTAATTCTGCACGGCAGAAGCGATTCGAGGGGGCCGGGGGCTGTTGGGTCAGCATCTGCATGCTTGCGAGCTGTTTTCGCCTACCTCGTATCGAGCGATTTGTGGGCTTAACGAAGGAGTGCAGAGTGGTTTTTTCGACGCCAGATCAATTTATCTCGATGCAAAGTGCCAATGTTGCTGTCGCGTTTTCGTTGGTACAGCAAACATTCCAGTATGTTGAAGACCTGACCAGATTGAACCTGCAGGCCGCCAAGGCCACGCTCGCCGAGAGCGAACAGGCCTGGCAACTGGCATTCTCCGGTAAGACACCCGTCGAATTATTCGTTCAGCAAGCCGGTAACGCTAGACCGGCGGCGGAGAAAGTGCTGTCTTATAACAGTCACGTACTTGGCATTGCGAATCACGCGCAGGCCGAGTTTCTGAAGGTATTCGAAGATCGCTGCGCCCAGTCCAACGCAAGAATGCAGACGGTCGTAGACGACTTTGCGCGCAATGCCCCGGCCGGTTCCGAGGTCGCGGTCACGGTCTTCAAGTCGGCGGTTTCCAGCGCGGGCGCCGCCTACGACGCAATGCGCAAAGCCACCGCGCAAGCCATTGCCATGGCGCAGGCAGGTCAGCCGACAAGCCCTGTGCCGACGCGCGCCAAATAAAGACAATCAGCCAACAGCAATGCTCATGCAGCCTGGCGGAAACATGTCAGGCCTGTTGTTTCGCTTTCCTGCAAGCAGGACGGATCAGCCGATTCGGAGACGAAATGGGTATCGCATTGCTTGCCAACTCGTTCGAAGGGCGATCCGAAGGCGCTTTTAAGTTAGCCGGGAATGTAATGGGAAGTCACGCGTCTTTTAAGAACGATCTTTTGCATATCGAAACGATAGTCACAACGCTTGAGAGATTGACTTCAAAAGGTGATTCGGTGGCTTGCACGTCGTTAGTGAACGAGCCGGGTTATTGGCGTCGGCGCATCGAGGCGATACTGAATCAGCGCGAAATATCCAAAGTCGATCGCGAACATGCGGACGCGTTGCTCAGGCGGCTGCGCGGCATCGTCAAAACGTCATCGTAAAGCGTAAGAATCGAGCGGACATCCGAATACCGCGGCAAACGCGGAAATAGCCAAGTCCTCAGGGGAAAGACATGACCCATGAAGGTTCTGAGAGCGGTTTGAAAGTGCTGTCGGCCCACGCTTCAGGCCGCTATCGACTCGTGGTGCGCGCGGCGCTTCACGGTACGCGCATTGCCGCCATCTGGCAGGTGCTATTGCCATTTTCCCGCAACGTCGAAAAGGTCGACGTGACGACGCTGCCCGGCAGCGGTTTCGAGGAGGTCACGATTGCCCTCGCGCAAGCGCAATGCGAATGGGTGGACGCCATGATCGCGCGCTTCAGGAGCATGCCGTGGGTGACAAGCGCGACGCTTTGCTGAGCGGCATGTCCGGGACAACCGTGACCCATTCACTACCTGTTATTCCAGCGCCGCGGCCGGGCCGAAGAATTCATATCGGCTTTGCGACTCCGGCACGCCGATCGCTTTCAGGTGCTTCTTGACGGCCTTCATGAACGCGATCGGTCCGAGAAAATAGACGTCGACGTCGCGCGTTTCCGGCAGCCACGCATCGAGACGCGTTTCGTCGAGATAGCCGATGCCGTGCGCGTCGGCATCGTTCGCGCGGCGTTGTTCGTAGCAATAGAAACGCTTCAATTTCGGATGACGCGCGGCCAGTTGCTCGATCGCGTCGCGGAACGCATGCACGCCGCCATGGCGCGCAGAGTGAATGAAGTGGACGGTACGATCGGTATTCAGCGCGGCTTGCAGCATGGCCAGCGTCGGTGTAATGCCCACGCCGCCGCTGATCAGGACCAGCGGCTTGTCGCTGTGTTCGAGCTTGAAGTCGCCGGCCGGCGCAAACAGTTCCACTGTGTCGTTCTCGTTGACGCGCGTGTGCAGATGGTTCGATACCTTTCCGCTCGGTTCGCGCTTCACGCTGATACGGTATTCGCGGCCATTCGACATGGCCGAGAGCGAGTAATTGCGGCGCACTTCTTCGCCGTCGACCGTAAGCCGCACACCGATATATTGTCCCGGATGAAACGCGAGTAACTCGCCGTTATCGTCGGGACGCAGATAGAACGACGTGATCTCGTCGCTCTCCCGCACTTTACGGGCGACGCGAAAGAGCCGCGTGCCGCGCCAACCGCCCGGCGCCGCTTCCCGCTCGGCGTAGATTTTTTCTTCGAGCCCGATCAGCAGATCGGCGAGTTGCTGATAGGCGGCGGCCCACGCTTCGATGACCGCATCCGTTGCGATTTCGGCGCCGAGCACTTCGCGGATGGATCTGAGCAGGCACTGTCCGACAATCGGATAGTGCTCCGGCAGGATATTCAACGCGACGTGCTTGTTGATGATCTGCGAGACCAGTCCGCCGAGTTGTTCGAGTTGATCGATGTGGCGCGCGTACATCAGCACGCCGTTGGCCAGCGCGCGTTGCTGCGCGCCGCTTGCCTGGTTCGCGAGGTTGAACATGGGACGCACTTCCGGATGCTCGCTGATGAGCATCTTGTAGAAGTGCGTGGTCAACGCTTCGCCGCCGCTTTCGAGAAGAGGAACGGTGGCTTTGACGATGGCGCGGTGTTCGGCGGAAAGCATAGGAAGTCCTGGTTGGTGGTGGATAGTCAGTCAGCTTCGACTGTCGTGCTTTTCTATCCATGTTTCGTGCCAGGTATAAAATGCAATTAAATCAATGATGTGAATTTCATGATGGTCAATTCGACCTTGGTCGGAAAGACTCCTGCAGGAGTCAATCTGACTGCACAAGACTTACTCGATGTCCTGACGCCCCTGATCCTCGATCTTTCGCGCGACTTGACCGACCGCGAGCGCTACCGGCGCCTGCTCAGCAGCTTGCGGGCGCTGTTTCCCGGCGATGCTGCCGCTTTGTTGCGTCTGGAGGGCGACACGCTCGTGCCGCTCGCGATCGACGGATTGAGCAGCGATACGCTTGGGCGGCGTTTTCGTGTCAGTGACCACCCGCGCTTCGAGCAACTTCTATCGCGGCCCGAGCCGACCCGTTTCGCCGCCGATTCCGATTTGCCGGATCCTTATGACGGCCTCGTGCAAGGCACGTCCGGGCATCTCGAAGTTCACGATTGCCTCGGATGTCCGCTGTTCGTTCGTGGCCGGCCATGGGGTCTGCTCACGCTCGATGCGCTGGATCCGGCGCGCTTCGACAGCATCGACATGGCGTCGTTGCAGGCGTTTCTGGGCCTCGCTGCCGCCACGGTGAGTGTCGTCGAGCGAATCGATA
This sequence comes from Paraburkholderia sp. BGA-UO-ETr-F21, assembly GCF_059567925.1. NCBI lineage: Bacteria > Pseudomonadati > Pseudomonadota > Betaproteobacteria > Burkholderiales > Burkholderiaceae > Paraburkholderia > Paraburkholderia sp. BGA-UO-ETr-F21. The sequence goes on from NZ_JCAQOY010000037.1 coordinate 401,886, forward strand.
CGCTGGCGCGCAGCAGCGAGGAAGAGCGGCGCCGCGCCGAAGCCTACCGGCAGGCGAGCAGCCAGAGCCGGCGCGAGATGATCGGCAGCAGTGAAGCCCACACGCAACTGGTGCGGGAAATCGAAGTCGTAGCGGGCAGTGATCTGACCGTGCTGATCACCGGTGAGACCGGAGTTGGCAAGGAACTCGTGGCCAACGCGATCCATGCGCTTTCGTCGCGGGCGAACAAGCCGCTCATCAGTCTGAACTGTGCTGCGCTACCCGATACGCTGGTCGAGAGTGAATTGTTCGGGCATGTGCGCGGAGCGTTCTCCGGCGCGTCGTCGGACCGGCGTGGCAAGTTCGAGCTGGCGGACGGCGGAACGATTTTTCTCGACGAGGTGGGAGAGTTGCCGCTTATGGTGCAGGCCAAGCTTTTGCGGGTGCTGCAAAACGGCCAGCTGCAACGAATCGGCTCGGACCACGAACACAAGGTCGACGTGCGGCTCATCGCGGCCACCAATCGCGATCTCGCCGAAGAGGTGCGCACGGGGCGGTTCCGCGCCGATCTCTACCATCGTTTGAGCGTCTATCCGTTACGCGTGCCGCCGTTGCGCGAGCGCGGCCGCGATGTGCTGCTCCTTGCCGGTTTTTTTCTTGAGGAGAATCGCTCGCGGCTCGGCCTGCTGAGCCTGCGTCTCGCGGCGGATGCGCAAGCCATGCTGTTGCGCTATCCGTGGCCGGGCAACGTGCGTGAACTCGAGCATCTGATCGGGCGAAGCGCGCTCAAGGCACTCGCCGCAAACCGGGAGCGCCGTCGGATCCTGACGTTGACCGCCGCCGACCTGGCGCTGTCGTCCACGCCAGACGAAACCAGAAGTGAGACGCCCGCCGATACAGCAGGCAGCGAAACCAGGGACTTCCGCAGCGCGGTGACCGAGTTCGAGCGGGCCACTGTGCTCGACGCGCTGGCGCGTCACAATCAGAATTGGGCGGCCGTCGCGCGTGAACTCGGCCTTGATCGGGCGAATCTGAACCGCTTAGCCAAACGGCTTGGACTCAAATGAGCCGGCGTCGAGAACGGATCCACGCCGCCGGCCGGCTGTTACTCCGCGATTGAAAAACGCGCCGGCCGCTTTTGCGGTGCTTTGCGGGGCCGCTCAATGCGCCGGTTGGCGCCGCGAATGAAGAGAATGGCGCAAATGGCCACCATGGACCAGATGCAGAGAATTACCGTTAGAGCGCTCATTTCAGTTATCAGAAGTTGAGACTGCGATTGGTGCTGCCCGGCCTGCCGGCCGGTCAATGTGTCGTATGCGGACCGGCGCCGTCGAACAGGAGTTCGTCGATCAGACGCGTGGCGACCGCCAGTTGCTGTTCGAGCGATGCGCGCGCTGATTCCGCGCCTGCCGCGTCGCCGCGTGCCACCGCTTCGTAGGTCTGCGTCGCAAGGCACAACACGCTTTCCGACGCGAGGTGCAATCCGCGCATCGTTCCGGCGTCGGCGCCCGGCACCGGGCTGGTCCATTCAGTGCTCGAAACAGCCGGCAAGCCGATTTCGAATTCGTTATCTTTGTCGTGGCGGGAAGACATCGCAGGCTCCTGGCGGGATTGGCATGATGACAGTGTGCTCCGGCAGGGCGGGTTTCAATCCGTCGAACAGAAGCCTGTTTTTTGGTCAATCTGCGGTAGTTGGGTGGGCGAAGTATTCCGCTGAAGAATAGACGCTCTGCGGGCTGTAGTAAACCCTAAGAAACCCCCGGCGGCGCGGCATCTTCTCACTCAGGCTTCTTTCCCTCTGGCTCGTCCTGCGACTCCAGTTCCGCCACCATTTCGCGCACCGCGATCTGGAGTTCCGGCACGTAGCGCCGTTTTGCCTCCGCGAGCGTCACTGCTCGCGAGAGAAACACCACATTCAGACTCCCCAGCACACGTTCGCGCGAGACGATCGCAACCGCGACCGCCCCGATCTTGCTTTGCGCGGACCAGTCGCCGTGATTGGAGCCGAAGCCGTCCGCGCGCACCCGCTTGACCAGGCTTTTTATCAATTTGTCGTTCGAGGCGAGGGCTTTCTGTTCTTCACCGCCCGCGCCTGAGCGCAGCAAGTCGAGAATGTCCTCGCGCTCGCCGTTGGGACACATCGCGAAGTAGGCGCGCCCAGCGGCGGTCAGCAGAATTGGTAAACGGCGCCCGACCATAGAACGGTGAAACGAGAGCGGACTGAAGCGATGCGTCGTCTCGCGGATGATCATCGCGTCGCCGTCCGGCGTGGTCAGATCCGAAGGCCACGCAACGCGCTGCAATAGCTGCCCCATGATCGGCGGCGCAATCGTCGCAATCCGTTCGTTGTCCGTAAAACCTTCGCTTAACGAACGCACCTGGAGCGTCAAGCGAAAACTGTCGTCCGACGCGCTACGACGCACGAATCCTTCCTCCATCAACGTCTCCAGCAGCCGCCGCGCCGTGGTGCGATGCAGGCCGGTCAGGTCGCTGATCTGCTGGCTGGTGGCGCGGCCGCTGTCCATGGAGTTGAGCGCCTGCAACACTTGCAGGCCGCGCGCGAGACCTCGCACACTCGTATATTTCGTCACCGAAAAACCTCAATAAATCAACTGTGTGCATTGTATGCACATTTTTCACAAATTGTTGAGGTGATCCGGTGCGAGTCCTAGACTGCGATCAAATCTACGATTCAAGGAGACGCGAGATGCCGCGTCCCATGCGCGACTTTTCGCCATGGCGATACGCGATCGTCACGCCGTGCCCTCCCTGAATATTCCAAACGAGTCCGCTATCTGAAGCGACGGCGCCGTGTGCCGTTCGCGAGAAAGGAGACAGAATGTTCCCATCCACCGATCTGGCGGCCGCGAGCGGCCGCAGCGAAACCGTGTCCGCCGATGTGGCGATTATCGGCGCCGGCCCTGTCGGCTTGATGATTGCCAATTATCTGGGCTTGCAGGGCGTGCGCGTGGTGCTGCTGGAAAAACTCGAGCAGATCATCGACTACCCGCGGGCCATCGGCCTCGACGATGAAGCGCTGCGGGTGTTCCAGTCAGTCGGCCTCGCCGATGTGCTGTTGCCGCACACCACGCCTGATCACTGGATGCGTTTTGTCACGCACACCGGTCACTGCTTTGCGTCGATCGAACCGCGCACCGACGAGTTCGGCTGGTCACGCCGCAATGCATTCATTCAGCCGCTCGCGGATCGTGTGTTGTACGAAGGACTGCGCCGCTTCCCACACGTTCAGGTGCTATTCGGCACTAGCGTGAGCGGTTTCACGCAGGATCAGACCGGCGTGACGATCGAAGCGGAGGACGAGAAAGGCGGCCGCCGCACAGTACGCGCGTCGTACATGGTCGGCGCGGACGGCGGCAACAGCTTCGTGCGCCGCATGCTCGACGTGCCGTTCGAAGGACGCACCAAGCCGAATCAATGGATCGTGGTGGATGTGCGCAACGATCCGATCGGCTCGCCGCATGTCTACATGCACTGCGATCCGAAACGGCCGTACGTGTCGGCCGCACTGCCGCATGGCATTCGCCGCTTCGAATTCATGGTCATGCCCGGCGAAACCGAAGAGGAATTGTCGAAGCCGGAGAACATGGCCGAGCTGATCCGCAAGGTGGTCGCCGATCCGCAAAAGGTGGACTACATCCGCAAGCGCGTCTATACGCATAATGCGCGCCTCGCGAGCCGCTTTCGTGTGGATCGCGTGCTGCTGGCCGGCGACGCCGCGCACATCATGCCGGTCTGGCAGGGGCAGGGTTACAACAGTGGGATCCGCGACGCGAGCAATCTCGGCTGGAAGCTGGCGATGGTGGTCAGACAGATCGCCAGCGACGCGTTGCTGGACACCTATACGGCGGAGCGGCGCGCGCACGCCCGCTCCATGATCCATCTGTCCGAAGTGGCCGGCGACATTTTCGCGCCGACGAGCCGCTTCGGCATCAAGTTTCGCGACACCTTCGTGCGGACCTTCAACGTGGTCCCCGCCATGAAGCGCTATTTCGTGGAGATGCGTTTCAAGCCGATGCCGCGCTATGAAACGGGCGTCGTTCTGCTGGCGGAGCACAAACGCAAGCATGGCGTGCTGGCTCGCATGCTGGAGCGTTCCGGTCATTCCGCGCCCGGCCGGCTGCTCGGGCTGATGAGCGAGAAGCGCGAGTCGCTGCTCGGCCGCCTCGTGTATGGCCGTGATCCGTCGTGTCATTCGCCGGTTGGGCGTATGTTCATTCAGCCGCGCGTGCGCACGCTGGACGGCAGCGTTGCGCGTCTCGACGACGTGCTCGGCAATCGCTTCGCGATTATCGGCTGGGGTTCGGATCCCACGTTCGGCTTGTCGCCGCTTGCGCGTGAAACCTGGCAGCGCCTCGGCGGCTGCTTCGTGCTCGCGAAACCCGACACCCAGCTCGCTTTTCATGACGACGTGTCCGACGGCGTGATCGCCGTCGGCGATGTGCAAGGCCGTCTGAAAGAGTGGTTCTCGCGCGTGCCGGAATCCGTGGTGCTGCTGCGGCCCGATCGTTTTGTTGCGGGCATGTGCACGCCGCAACAGGTGTCGGCGTGCATCGGCGAGCTTGCCGTCAAGCTGACATTGAAGACCGACGAGCGGGCCGTCGCCACGGCGGCGGTGAGCACGCCGGCGAAGGCGTCCGAAAGCGATGTCGCCATCGCGGCGGGAGCCTGATATGCCGATGTTGCTCGAATGTCTTTCGCACACGCCGCTCCGCGGCTATTGCGACCCGGCGCCGGACATTGTCGCGGAAGTCGCGCGGATTCACGCGGCGGCGCGCGCACGTGTGGCCGCTTTCGATCCGCAACTGGTCGTCGTGTTCGCACCGGACCACTACAACGGCTTCTTCTACGACGTGATGCCGCCGTTCTGCATCGGCGCGTCGGCGAGCGCGATTGGTGACTTCGGCAGTCTGGCGGGGCAGCTTGCCGTACCCGCCGCCACGGCGCTCGATCTCGCGGAAGCCACGCTCGCCGCGGATGTCGACGTCGCCGTGTCGTACCGGATGCAGGTCGATCACGGGTGTGCGCAGGCTCTGGAGATTCTCACGGGCGCACTGGACCGTTATCCGGTTGTGCCGGTGTTCATCAATTCGGTCGCGCCGCCCATGGCGTCGTGCCGCCGGGCGCGACTGCTCGGCGACGCACTGGGCCGCCGCCTCGCGCGTTCGGACCAACGTGTGCTGGTGATCGGCTCCGGCGGCATTTCGCACGAGCCGCCGGTGCCGGAACTCGCGGGCGCAACGGATGAAGTCGCCGAGCGGCTGATCGCCGGCCGCAATCCGTCGCCCGAAGCGCGCGCGGCGCGCCAGGCTCGCACCGTCGCGGCGGCCCGTGCATTCGCCTCGGGAGATAGCCGGCTGCATCCGCTCAATCCCGAATGGGACCGCGCGTTTCTGAAAACGCTCGAAGAAGGGGAACTGTGCGCGCTCGACGGCTTGACCGACACCGCGATCACGCGCGACGCGGGCAAATCCGCGCATGAGGTTCGCACGTGGATCGCCGCATTCGGCGCGCTGCAGGCGTACGGACCTTATCGCGCGACGCTCGATTACTACCGGCCGATCCCCGAATGGATCGCGGGCTTTGGCGCGATGCACGCGCGGCCCATTGCCGAAACCGCATGACAAATCACGGAACCCGCCATGACCCTGACCCAACGAAGCAATGCTGAAGCGCTGGCCCTGCGGCTGCGCGAATCCGAACGCACGCGTCAGACCATCGCGCCGTTGCGCGACGACGAGCGCTTCACCCATTTGAATCCAGCCACCGCCGCCGGATTCGCCTACATGGTGCAACAGATCAACGTCGAGGCGCGAGTGGCGGCGGGCGAGCGCATCGTTGGCCGCAAGATCGGCCTGACCTCGCCCGCGGTGCAGCGCCAACTCGGCGTCGATCAACCGGACTTCGGCGCGCTGTTTGCGTCGATGGCCTACGGCGACAACCAGCCGATCGCGCTCGGCGAACTGATCCAGCCGAAGGTCGAAGCGGAAATCGCACTCGTACTCGAACACGACCTCACGCATGAAAAACACACCTACGCCGACCTGATTCGCGCGACGGCCTACGCGGTCGCCGCCATTGAAGTCGTGGACAGCCGCATCGAAGGATGGAATATCCGCTTCGTCGATACCGTCGCAGACAACGCATCGAGCGCGCGTTTCGTGCTCGGCAGCCGGCCGGTATTGCTGCGCGACGTCGATCTGGCGGCCTGCGCGATGACCCTCTCGAACGACGCCGAAACGCTCTCGCGCGGCAACGGCGCGGCGTGTCTGGGCAATCCGCTGAACGCCGCCGTGTGGCTCGCGGACCGCATGCAACAGCTCGGCACGCCACTGCGAGCCGGCGACGTTCTGATGACCGGCGCGCTCGGTCCGATGGTCGCGGTGACGCGGCCCGGCACTTTCAACGCGCAGATCGAAGGCCTCGGCAGCGTTCGCGCGATTTTTTCCGCATAAGCAATCACCCGATTGAGGACTGACATGGCAAGCGAAAAACTCAAGGCCGCGATCATCGGCTCCGGCAACATCGGCACCGATCTGATGATCAAGATCATGCGGCACAGCGAGCATCTGGAAATGGCGGCGATGGTCGGCATCGACGCGGCATCCGACGGTCTCGCGCGCGCAGCGCGGCTGGGCGTCGCGACCACGCATGAAGGCGTGGAAGGACTGACCCGTCTTCCTGTGTTCAACGACATCGACTTCGTGTTCGACGCCACCTCGGCTGGCGCGCATGTGAAGAACGACGCTTACCTGCGCGCGCTGAAACCGGGCATCCGCCTGATCGACCTCACGCCTGCCGCGATCGGTCCGTACTGCGTGCCGGTCGTGAATCTCGACGCGCATCTCGACAGCCGCAACGTCAACATGGTGACGTGCGGCGGTCAGGCCACGATTCCGATGGTGGCCGCGGTTTCGCGCGTGGCGAAGGTGCACTACGCGGAAATCGTCGCGTCGATCAGCAGCAAGTCGGCCGGTCCAGGCACGCGCGCGAATATCGACGAGTTCACCGAAACCACCTCGAAGGCGATCGAAGCGGTGGGCGGCGCCGCCAGAGGCAAAGCGATCATCGTGCTCAATCCGGCTGAGCCGCCTGTGATGATGCGCGATACGGTCTATGTGCTGTCGGATCTCGCCGACCGCGCACAAGTGGAAGCCTCGATCGAAGCCATGGCCGCTGCCGTGAATGCCTATGTACCGGGCTACCGCCTGAAGCAGAAAGTGCAGTTCGACGAGATCGCCGTGGACGCGCCGTTGAACATTCCGGGCCTGGGCCGTTTCAGCGGTTTGAAGACTTCGGTGTTCATCGAGGTGGAAGGCGCCGCACATTATCTGCCGGCGTATGCGGGCAATCTCGACATCATGACCTCGGCTGCGCTCGCGACCGCTGAGCGCATGGCGCAATCCCTGGTTCAGGCTTAAGGAGACGCATCTCATGGACAGAAAACTCTATATCTCCGACGTGACGCTGCGCGACGGCAGCCACGCGATCCGTCATCAGTATTCGATCGACAACGTGCAGCAGATTGCCCGCGCGCTCGACAAGGCGAAAGTGGACAGCATCGAGGTCGCGCATGGCGACGGCCTGCAAGGATCGAGTTTCAATTACGGCTTCGGCGCGCATAGCGACCTCGAATGGATCGAAGCGGTGGCGGACGTGGTCGGGCACGCGCAGATCGCGACGCTGCTGTTGCCCGGCATCGGCACGATTCACGATCTGAAGGCGGCGTACCAGGCCGGCGCGCGCATCGTGCGGGTCGCCACGCACTGCACCGAGGCGGACATCTCGAAGCAGCACATCGAATACGCGCGCGAACTCGGCATGGACACGGTTGGCTTCCTGATGATGAGCCACATGACCACGCCGGAAAACCTCGCGGTCGAAGCGAAGAAGATGGAGCAGTACGGTGCGACATGCATCTACGTGGTCGACTCCGGCGGCGCGATGAACATGAACGACGTGCGCGCGCGCTTTCGCGCATTGAAGGCCGTGCTCAAGCCGGAGACGAAGACCGGCATGCACGCGCACCACAACCTGAGCCTCGGCGTCGCGAACTCGCTGGTCGCAGTGGAAGAAGGTTGCGACCGCATCGATGCGAGTCTGGCGGGCATGGGGGCGGGAGCGGGCAATGCGCCGCTGGAGGTGTTCATTGCCGCCGCCGAACGCGCCGGCTGGCACCACGGCACCGATCTTTACACGTTGATGGACGCCGCCGACGATATCGTGCGGCCGTTGCAGGACCGTCCGGTGCGCGTGGACCGGGAAACCCTGGCGCTCGGTTACGCGGGCGTGTATTCGAGCTTTCTGCGGCACTCCGAAGTGGCCGCGAAGAAGTACGGCCTGAAAGCCGTCGACATTCTGGTCGAACTGGGCAAGCGGCGCATGGTCGGCGGCCAGGAAGACATGATCGTCGACGTGGCGTTGGACCTGAAGCGCGCGGCCGGCGTCTAGCGCATTTGTCCTGCTGGCGGCCGTCTGCGCCGCCGACCTCAACCCAGCGTTATCGCCGCCAAGAGCGATGCTGAAAACACATTGGAGACTTTTCATGCAGCGATCAAACAACACTCGCGCCACCGGCGCCGTCACGATCGGCTTATGCCTGATCGTCGCATTACTGGAAGGGCTGGATCTGCAATCGACCGGCGTCGCGGCGCCACGCATGGCTCGCGAGTTTCATCTCGCGGTCGCGCAGATGGGCTGGGCATTCAGCATCGGCGCGCTCGGCCTGCTGCCCGGCGCGGCGATCGGCGGAAGGCTCGCCGACAAGCTCGGCCGCAAGCGCGTGCTGATGCTGTCGGTCGCGCTGTTCGGCCTGTTTTCGATTGCCACTACGCAAGTGTGGGACTTGAACAGCCTGTTGGCCGCGCGCTTTCTCACCGGGCTCGGGCTTGGCGCCGCGATGCCCAACCTGATCGCGTTGTGCGCCGAAGCGGCGTCGCCGGATCAACGCAACACCGCAGTCGGCGCGATGTATTGCGGCATGCCATTCGGTGCCGCGCTCGCGGCGGTGATCGGCATCGTGAGTCCGGGCGATGCGAGCTGGCGGCATATCTTCTATGTCGGCGGAGTTGGGCCGCTGCTCGTGTTGCCGTTGCTGGCGATCTTCATGCGCGAGTCGGCGCATTTCGTCGCCGCGCGCTCGGGAGTGGCCGGCGCGCGTGGAGTGGGCGAGACACCGTCCGGCATCGCGCAGGCATTGTGGAAGGAAGGGCGGGCCGGCACGACCGTCGCATTGTGGATCAGCTACCTGGGCACGTTGATCGTGCTGTACTTCCTGATCAACTGGCTGCCGTCGCTCGTGCTGAGCCGCGGACTCTCGCGCGTGCAATCGAGCGTCGTGCAGATGATGTTCAACATCGGCGGCGGCATCGGGGCCATCGTGATCGCAAGCCTGATGGATCGCATCGGCAAGCGCCGCACCGTGACCGGCATGTATCTCGGCATCGCCGCGGCGCTGGCCGCGCTCGTGGCGGCAAGCGGCAGCGTATCGATGGCGTGCGGCGGCCTGCTCGCGGGCCTGTTTCTGGTCGGCGGACAGTCGGTGTTGTATGCGCTCGCAAGCAGCATCTATCCGACACAGGTGCGCGGCACCGGCGTGGGCGCCGCGGTCGCGGTGGGGCGCATGGGCTCGATTCTCGGGCCTTTGATCGCCGGGCAACTGCTCGCGATCGGCCAGAGCGCCTCCGTGTTGCTGAGCGCGAGCATTCCGCTGATCGCCGTTGCGGCGGTCGCGGCTTGGCTCGTCGTCGGCAAGTCCGCGCCGGTTTATGCGCCGGCTACCGCGCAATAACGTTCATCGCTTCAATAGCGCCGCCAATGCTATCCGCGCACGACTGTGCGACGTGCGCGGTCAATCAACTCTCTTCAGATCAAGGAAAGCAACATGACCTCGAATGTATCGGCAATCACCGAAGCATCGACCAGCCAATTCGTGCGTATCAAGGAAGGCGAGCGGGAAGTGCAGTTGCACTACAACGACGCCGGGCAGGGCGCCGAAACGGTGGTGATGCTGCATGGCTCGGGCCCGGGTGCGAGCGGCTGGGCGAACTTCAACCGGAATGTCGAACCGCTCGTCGCCGCGGGTTATCGGGTCATCCTGATGGACTGCCTGGGCTGGAGCAAAAGCGACCCGGTTGTGTGCGACGGCTCGCGCTCCGAACTCAACGCGCGCTCGCTGAAGAGTTTGCTCGATTCTCTCGACATCGAACGCGCGCACATCATCGGTAATTCGATGGGCGGCCATAGCGCCGTCGCGTTCGCGCTCGCCAATCCACAGCGTGTCGGCAAACTGGTGTTGATGGGTGGCGGAACCGGTGGCCCCAGTCAGTTCGTGCCGATGCCGACGGAAGGCATCAAGCTGCTGCAAGGCCTCTATCGCGAACCGACGATCGAAAACCTGAAACGGATGATGAACGTCTTCGTGTTCGACACCAACGCGTTGACCGACGATCTGATGCAGGCGCGTCTCGACAATATGCTGGGACGCCGCGATCATCTGGAAAACTTCGTGAAGAGTCTCGCGGCCAATCCGAAGCAGTTCAACGACTTCGGTCCGCGTCTTGGCGAGATTGCGGCGCCGACGCTCGTGATCTGGGGGCGCGACGATCGTTTCGTGCCGATGGATGTGGGTTTGCGTCTGGTTGCCGGCATGCAGAACGCCGAGATGCATATTTTCAGCCGCTGCGGCCACTGGGCGCAGTGGGAGCATGCGGAAAAATTCAACCGCATGGTGGTGGACTTTCTCGCGCATTGAGCCGTGGCAGCCGGGGACGCCGCGTGGAGGCACGCGAGCGTCAAAAGTGTTTCGGACTGCAGTCTTACTGCGTACCAGTCGGTGTTGTCGACGGCGTTTGCGACGAAGCCGAATTGACCCGGGCGGATTCCCGAACCAGCGCCTGCGTCATCGCGGCGCCAACGGGGTTCGAGCCGTGGTGGTCCTGGCTGACAGGCGCGGACTGAGTCTGCGTTTGCGTTTGAGTCTGCGTCTGCGGCGGCATCGGCAACGACGGGTCGGGTTTGGACGATTCCTTGACAAGCTGCTCCGTCATGGCCGCCGCGACGGCATTCGAGCCGTGCCGGGTCAGATCGGCGCGCGCATGGGCAACCGGCTGCGCGGTATCTGCTTTCGCGGCGACGGACTCGCGCGTATCCGCCGACGCTAACGCGCGGCCCGGCTGTTTATGACGCGATGTTTGCGGCAGCGCTTGCGCGTCATTGGCGATGGGAGCCGGTTTGACTGGCTGCGGCGCGGCCGTGATCTCGCCCGTGCTATTCGCAGATGGCGAAGTGGACACCACATTGCCCGCGCTCACGTGCGTGCCGTCCACTCGCGAACCGGCTGCCGACGCCGTGACCGAATTGGCCGTCACCGTGTCTGGCGCGGCTTCGGAGTGATTGCCTTTAGGGAGAAGCTGGTAAGAGATGAATCCCACGTCCACCAGAACCAGCGCGATTATCAACGCCTTGCCTGTATTCGTCATATCCAACACCGAGTCGTTCGAGTGAGATGATCGAACCATGATAATCGACCGCCAAAAAACATTCTGCGCGGGCGTTTTGCAATGCGATTTATTCGGTTTTCTCCACACGTATTGACACCGTTTTGACACCCCCGTCAGTTGGGCCATCAGCTGGGTTCAGGAACCGCCCGCCGGCTCTCCGCATTTCGCGCCGTAGTCCCAAGGCATCGAACGCTCGCGCATAAGCACGCCCATGCGTTGAGAAAGCGGCTTCGGCGTGGCGCTTTCTAGCCGGAGCCGCCAAGGTGCTCGACTAGGCGTCTCCGCCTTGCGCGAGGATCAGATCGAGCGAGCCGGCGAGAATCGATCTCGCGAGTTCGGGGTCGTCAACGGCACGCGCGAGCGTCACCGCGCCGACGATGGTCGCAACGATGCCGAGTGCAATGCTCTCGCTATGGCCTGCCAAGGTCTGCGCGATGCGTGCTGCCAGCTTGTGCACGTATTGCGTGAGACTCTCGCGAACTTCCGGTGCCGCGTGCCGCGCCTCGCCGGCAAGCGCGCACAGCGCGCAGCCGTTACCCGGATTCCTGATGTGCTTCTCACTGAGGAACATCTCGGCGATCGTCTGCAGTGGTTCTTTCTTTGCGGACCCGTTGCCGTTCGCCGCCGCGAGTGTCGCGGCGATCCGCTTCTCGCTCTGTGCGACCGCATATTCCAGCGCCTCGACGATCAGCGCGTCACGCGACTCGAAGTGGCCGTAGAACGCGCCATGGGTGAGCCCCGCGCGCCGCATGCAGTCTGCCACCCCGAGCGCCTCGATCCCGTCTTCCCGGATCTGCCGTGCGGCTGTTTCCAGCACACGTTGCCGGCTTTCTGCTTTTTGCGCCTGCGAGTAGCCCATCTCCGTCCCCTCTTGACAATCTGCATGACGAGCATAATACTGAAAATGTGCATGATGATCAACATGCAGATTGTTGGGCGAGGGCATCTTCCGCGGATGTCCGTATGCGGCGGCTTTTTGGCCGCTTGACTGGTACAGGCGTCGCGCGACCGGGCTCTCCGGCGCTTCGGCGGCGCAATCAAGGAGAGAGATGATGCGATTCAACGGAAAAACAGCGTTGGTGACCGGTGGCAATAGCGGCATTGGTTTCGTTACGGCGAAGCGGCTGATTGCCGAAGGCGCCCGCGTGGTGATCACCGGCCGCGATAGCGCGAAGCTGGATCAGGCCGTGTCCGAACTCGGCGAAAACGCGCTGGGCGTAAAGGCCAACCTGGACGACGAAGCGGAAATCGGCGCGTTGTTCGAACAGATCAAGAGCACATTCGGGTCGCTGGATATCGTGTTCGCCAATGCCGGCATCTCCGGTCCCACGCCGCTCGGCGGCACCACGGCCGCGGCGTTCGAGGCCATTCTTCGCACCAATCTGACGGCGGTCTTCCTGACGGTACAAGCCTCACTGCCGTTGATGAGCGAGGGTGGCGCGGTCGTGTTGAACGGCTCGGTAATGCGCGAGCTCGGCTCGCCGGGCTCGGCGGCGTATTCGGCCACCAAGGCCGGCATCACGGGCATGGCGAAGGTGTTCGCGTCGGAGTTGGTGCAGCGCGGTATTCGCGTGAATACCGTGATCCCGGGCGGCACGCGCACGCCGATCTGGACGCGTGGTGCGCGCGCGGGCGCGACGCTCGACGGAACCGAACAGGCCCTTGCGCCGCGCGTGCCGATGGCGCGTCTCGCCGCGCCGGAAGAAGTCGCGGCGGCGGTGCTGTTCCTCGCTTCCGACGATGCGTCGGGAATGACGGGTGCGGAGATCGTCGTGGATGGCGGCACGACCGGTGCACCGTGGGGCGCGCCGATTTTCCGCCAGGGTTGAGGCGGCGTCTGATGTCATTGGCCGCGCCGCGCGATGAGTCGGCGGCGCGGCTGTGGCGCGGCAGCGACTCGGCAATGGCTGGGCCGTGGTTCAATAAGCGCCGCTCACCAGATTCGTCGGCGCCCCGCTGACAAAGTTCTCGATGTTGTCCATCAACTGATTGGCGAGGCTCTGCTGCGCCTCGTCCGACGCCCATGCCACGTGCGGCGTGAGAATCACGTTCGGCCGGTTGGCCGCGCGCAACAACGGATTATCGTCGGCGGGCGGCTCGCCCGCGGTCACGTCGAAGCCCGCGCCGCTGATCAGACCTTCGTCGAGCGCCTGCACGAGCGCGGCTTCATCCACGAGGCCGCCGCGCGCCGTGTTGATGATCAACGGCCGGCATTTCATCGCGCGAAACTCGGGCATGGTGAGCATGTTGCGCGTGTGCGGCGTGAGCGGGCTGTGCACGGTGATGATGTCGCTGGTCGCGAGCACTTCGTCCCATGGCGTGTAAAGCGGGCCGAGCCCTTCGCGTCCCTTGTGCGCGGCGAACATCGGCTGCATGCCGAAGGCCTTGCCCAGTTCCGCCACGCGCTGCCCCAGCACCCCTTCGCCGATGATGCCTAGCCGCGCGCCGGCCAGATCGTGAATCGCGTGCGTGAAGAAACAGAACTGCCCGGATTTTTGCCACTCGCCGGCGAGCACGTCGTCGCGATAAGCGACCAGATTGCGCCGCAGCGCTAGGATCAGCGCGAACGTGTGCTCTGGCACAGTGTTGATCGCATACCCGCGAATATTGCTCACTGCAATGCCGAGCCGCTGAGCGGCGGCCTTGTCGACGCAGTCCGTGCCGGTCGCCGCCACTGCGACGAGTTTCAGATCCGGCAATTGCTCCAGCACTTCACTCGTCAGCGCGACCTTGTTGGTGATCACAATCGACGCGCCAGCGAGCCGCTTGAGCAATTGATCCGGCGCAGTGCGGTCGTGCTCGATCAACTGATGCTCGAAGCGCGGCTCGCGTAGCACGATCTGCGGCGCGAGAGTCGTGCGGTCCAGAAAAACGATCTTATGCATGATTAGGTATCCGATGATTTACAGATGTCGCTTCGCTTCAGCGACAATGTGCTGCGCGGTGATGCCGAAATGCTCGTACAGCGTCTCGGCCGAGGCGGACGCGCCGAAGCCCGTCATGCCGACAAAGCCGCCACGTTCGCCGAGATAACGGTCCCAGCCGAAACGCAATGCCGCTTCCACGCCGATCCGCACGGTGCCCGGACCGAGCACGGCGGCACGATAGGCGTCGTCCTGCTCGTCGAAAATCTCCCAGCACGGCATGGACACCACGGCCGTCGCGATGCCTTCGTCCTGCAATTGGCCGCGCGCCTGCAAGGCCAACGCGACTTCGGAGCCGGTTGCGAGCAGCGTCACGGCGCGCGCTCCGCCTTCGGCCTCGGCCAGCACGTAAGCGCCGCGTTGCGACAACGGCGCGGCGCTATGTGCCGTGCGCACCAGCGGCAGCGCCTGGCGCGCGAACACCAGTGTGCTCGGCCCGCGCCGATGTTCGAGTGCGAGCGCCCAGCACTCGGCGGCCTCGACGGCATCGGCGGGACGCAACACGCGCATGTTCGGCATTGCGCGCAGCGAGGCGAGAATTTCGACGGGCTGATGCGTCGGCCCATTTTTGCCGACGCCAATCGAATCATGGCTGAACACGAAGTGCACCGGCAGGCCCATCAGCGCCGCCATGCGCATGGCCGGCCGCTGATAGTCCGAGAACGCGAGATAGGTGACGCTCGTCGCGATCACGCCGCCGTGCGCCGCCATGCCGTTGGCCATCGCGCCCATCACGTGTTCGCGCACGCCGCAGTGAACGTAGGCGCCGCTATGGTCCTCGGCGGTAAACGCATGCAACTGACGCTTGTGGCCCGTGGGCGCTTCGAGATCGGCACAGCCGACCATGCGTTCCGGCAACAGCGGCGCGAGCAGATCGCTGATTTCGCCCGAGACGGTGATGCCGGGTTGCGGTTCTCCGCGCTCCACGGCGCGTTTGCGGTAGTCGTCGAGCACGTCGCGCCAGCCTTGCGGCAGGTGGCCCGACAGGACCCGTTCGAACTCGTCCTGCTCTGCGGCGGGCAGCGCGGCGAGACGATCGTGCCATGCGTAATACTGCGGGTCGCTACGCCGTCCTGCCGCTCGCCATGCTGCGAGGATCTCCGCGGGTATCTCGAACGGCGCGTGCGGCCAGCCAAGGGTGTCGCGCGCCGCGTCCGCGTCTGTCTGGAACAGCTTGCCGCTGTGGCCGCCACGCTGTCCTTGCAAACGCGCAATGCCGCGGCCGATCACGGTTTTGCACGCGATCATGGAAGGTCGCGGGTCCGAGCGGGCGATCGTCAGCGCTGCCGACACGGCTTCGAGATCGTGCCCGTCGACTTCGATGACCTGCCAGCCGCCCACGCGAAAGCGCGCGCAGACGTCCTCGCTGATGGAGAGGGAAGTGCTGCCGTCGTCGGTGATCTGGTTGTCGTCCCAGCAGAGAATCAGCTTGCCCAGTTGCAGATGCCCGGCGAGCGAAATCATTTCCTGGCCGATGCCCTCCTGCAGACAGCCGTCGCCGACGAATGCATACGTGTAATGGTCGACGAGCTCGCTGCCGAATTTCGCCGCGAGATACGCTTCGGCGATGGCCATGCCGAACGCGTTGGCAATGCCCTGGCCGAGCGGGCCGGTGGTGGCCTCGATACCGTGGGCCGGTTCGTACTCGGGGTGGCCCGCGCAATGCGAGCCGAGTTCGCGGAAGGTCTTGATCTGCTCGAGTCCGATGGCGTCATAGCCGGTGAGATACAGCAGCGCGTAGAGCAGCAGCGAGCCGTGGCCGTTGGACAGCACGAAGCGGTCGCGATCGGGCCAGGTCGGATCGGCGGGATTGAATTTCAGGTGGCGGGTGAAGAGCGCGGTCGCGATTTCGGCCATGCCGAGCGGCACGCCCTGATGGCCTTCGCTGGCGCGCAGAATCGCGTCGATGGAAAGGAAGCGGATCGCGTCGGCCAACGGCAAGGGCGCGGGCTGAGCGGCAGCAGGAGCGGCGCGCGACAGCTGCGTGAGTGATGGAAGCGCAGTGTTCGGTGCGGCAGACGTGGCTTCGGTGGTGGACATGGCAAAAGTCTCCTCTACGCCGCTGCGTTACGTGCAGCGGGCGGCAATAGATAACTTGGACGAAGCGACCCAAATGAGCGGGCTGATCAGGCAGCCCAAATAAGCGGCCCAAATAAGCGGCCCGAAGAAGCAGGCGAAAAAAGCGTGCTGAAGAACATCGCGCGAGGCAGCGCGGCGCATGCCTCGCGCTTCAGGGGATCAACGGCTCAATGCAGGAACCCCGTCGAAATCCACGGCACGGCGGCCACAATGATCAGGCCGACCATCAACGCGGCGATGTAACCGAGAATCGGTTTCATACCTTCGTCGGGATGGATGCGGCTCACCGCGCAAGCTGAGTAGTAGCCGACGCCGAACGGCGGCGCGAACAGGCCCACGCCCATCGAGAGAATCACGACCATCGCGTAATGCACGTCGTGGATATGCATGGCGCGCGCGATCGGGAACATCAGCGGGCCGAACAGCACGATGGCCGGAATGCCTTCGAGCACGCTGCCGAGAATCACGAACACGCAGATCGAGGCCGCCATGAACATCGCCGCGCCGCCCGGCAATGCGCCGAGGGTCTGCGCGAGTTGGCCCGAGAAGCCGGATTGCGTCAACGCCCACGCCATGGCGGTGGCCGAGCCGATGATCAGCAGGATCGCGCCGGACAGCGTGGCGGTATCGATTAGCATGGGCTTGAGCCGCTGCCACTCGAAACGGCGATAGATCAGCAAGCCGGCCAACACCGCATAAGCAATGCCGATGGTGGAAACTTCGGTCGCCGTCGCGATGCCTTCGACCACCGCCGCGCGAATCACGAACGGCAGCGCGAGCGCCGGAAACGCGATCACCAGTTTGCGCAGAATCTCGCCGCGCGTTGCACGTTTGACGTTCGACATATCCTCGCGCCGATAACGCCACTGCACGACGATGCACAGCGTAATCGCCAGCACGATGCCCGGCAGCATGCCGCCCGTGAAGAGCGCCGAGATCGACACGCCGGTCACCGAGCCGAGCGTGATCAACACGAGGCTCGGCGGAATCGTTTCGGTCTGCGCACCGGTCGCGGCGAGCAGAGCGACCAGATCGCCCGGTTTCGCGCCGCGCGCTTTCATCTCCGGAAACAGCACCGGCGCGACAGCCGCCATATCGGCGGCTTTCGATCCCGAGATGCCGGACACCAGATACATGGCGCCGACCAGCACGTAAGAGAGACCGCCGCGCACGTGACCCAACAGGCTGGCGAGAAACGCGATCATCGCCGCGGCCATGCCGGTCATTTCGATCAACTGGCCGAGGAACACGAAGAGCGGCACGGAGAGCAGGATCAGATGCGACATGCCTTCGTCCATCCGGCCCACGACGACCGGCATCGGCGTGTTCGTGGTCAGCGCGAGATAGCCGAAGGTGGCGAGCCCGAACGAGAACGCGATCGGCACGCCGCTCAGCACGCCGAGCGCCACGAGGCCGACGAAGAAGATCAGCAGGTTCACATTGCCGAGGTCGCGCAACACTGGCCCGAGCGCGATGAAGACGCCGACCAGCGCGCCGACCGTCGCGAGCGCGCCCAGCACGAGACGCCAGTTGCCGAGCCGCGCGAGCCGCACCACCGCGACCAGCAGCATCAGCGCCGAGCCGACCGGCAACGCGGCGGCGCGCCACGAGTTCGACAGTTCGAGCGCGGGTGTGGTGATGAACGACTCGTCCTGCGCGAAGCTGATCGCCGGGCCGATCACCATCGCGAGAAACGCGATCGGCGCGGCGATCGCCACCACGTCGAGAAATGCGCGCACGCCCGGCGGCGCCATGCCGACCAGCGCCGTCATCCGCATATGCTCGCCGCGCCGCAAGGCGATCACGGCGCCGAGCATGGCGAGCCAGAGGAACAGCATCGAGGCGAGTTCGTCGGACCACACGAGCGGCGAGTGCAGCAGATAGCGGCTCGTCACCCCGGCGAGCAGCACGGCGATTTCCGCGAGCACCAGCAGGGCAGCGGGTATCTCCACCAGGTGCCCGAGCGCGGAATCGAGCGCACAGGCGAAGCGGTGCTGCCGCTCGTGCGAATAAGAGATCGAGATCATCGCATCACCCCAGTTTTCCGACCGACTTCTCCAGCAGGCTCCAGGCTTCGTCGCCGTATTTGCTCTTCCAGTCGTGGTAGAAGCTCGTCTTGGCCAGCGCGCCGCGGAATGACTCGCGATCCACGTCGATGAAAGTAATGCCCTTGGTTTTCAGATCGTCGCGCAGCGAACTGCTCAGCTTCGCGATGTCCGCGCGTTGCAGCATCGCGGCTTTTTCGAATTCGCGCGTGACGATGGTGCGGATATCCGCCGGCAGCCGTTCCCACGCGGCGCGGTTGCCGAGAATCCAGTAACCGTCCCACACATGCGACGTGAGGCTGATGTACTTCTGCACCTCATAGAGCTTGGCCGTGGCGATGATCGGCAGTGGATTCTCCTGGCCTTCCACCACGCCGGTTTGCAGGGCCGAATACAGTTCGTTGAAGTTGATCGGCGCCGGGCCCGCATCGAGTGCCTTGAAGAGCGACGTCAGCATCGGCGCCTGCGGCACGCGGATCTTGAAGCCCTTCAGATCGGCGGGCGCACGCAGCGCACGCGTGGACGAACTGATCTGCCGGAAGCCGTTGTCCCACACCTTGCTGACCGACACGATGCCGGACTTGGCGATCTGCGCGCGAATGTAATTGCCGAGATCGCCGTCCATCGCTTTCCACACCGCGTCATAGTCCTTGAACGCGAAACCGGTGTTGACGATGCCCGCAGCCGGCGTGAGGGTCGCGAGAATCGACGACGCCTGGTTGAAGAACTCCACGCCGCCATTGCGCACTTGAGAAAGCAGGTCGGTGTCGGAGCCGAGCTGGTTCTGCGGAAACAGCTTGATATCGAGGCGGCCGTTGGTCGCTTCGCGAATGTGATTGATCGCCTCCTGGGCGCGGATATTCACCGGATGAGTCGGATCCTGGCCGGTGGCGAGCTTGTACGAAAACTCGGGCGCGGCCATGGCGCGCCGCGAGACGCTCCACAAAGGCACGGCTGCGGACAAGGTGGCGCCGGCTTTCAGAAAGGTGCGGCGGCTGATGCCCTGCGGGGCGTTCGAACGGGTAGTCATGGTGTCTTCCTCCAATATGGCGTGTCGTTATGGTTATGCTGGAATCTCGAGCGCGGCGGCTGCACGTGTCGCGCGCCGCGCCCGTTTGCTGTCTACTGCCAGGTTTCCATCGCCGCCGCCGGCCTCCCGCCAGACGGCCCGTCCTGCCGGGACGGATCAGCCGTGAATGAGCATCCCGCCGTTCACATCGATCACCGCGCCGGTGATATACGACGACAGGTCCGACGCGAGGAACAGGAATGCGCCGGCCACGTCGTCGGGTACGCCGAGGCGATTCAACGGAATGCCCGCGAGAATCTCGACGCGCTTGTCGTCGCTGATCTTGCCGGCGTTGATGTCGGTCTGGATCAGGCCCGGAGTCACGCAGTTCACGCGGATGCCGTCGTTGCCGAGTTCGCGCGCCATCGCTTTCGCGAGACCGAGCACTCCGGCTTTGGCCGCCGAGTAATGCGGGCCGCCGAGAATGCCGCCGCCGCGCTGCGCCGACACCGACGACATGCAGCCGATCGAGCCGCTCTTCTGTTTCTTCATTTGCGGCACGACCGCTTGCGACAGATACAGCACGCCGCGCAGATTGACGTCGAGAATGCGATCCCAGCTCTCCGGGTCGATGTCGAGCAGCTTGGCCGCCTGGGTGATACCGGCGTTATTGATCAGGATATCGATCGAACCGAAATCGGCGACGGTGCGCTCGACGGCGGCCTGGCACGCGCCGCGATCGGTGACGTTGCACGCATAGCCGCGATGCTCCGGCCCGATCGAAGCGGCGGCTTCGATTGCGGCCTTTTCGTCCAGATCGAAAATGGCGATGCGCGCGCCGTGAGCGGCGAATTTGCGGGCGGTCGCCATGCCGATGCCGCGCGGCGACGCGCCGCCCGAAATGACGGCGACCTTGCCGTCGAGAAGACGTGACTCTGACATGATGCGGATCTCCTGAATGTGATGCTTATGGTTTGCTGCTTTCTTTGCTATCGGTTAATACGCTTGCTTGTGCCGATCAAATCGACGGACGCCTAGCGCAGCCAGCCCTTGATCGTGTCGCACATCGCCTCGGTCGAAATACCGTAGCGATCGTGTAGCGTCGGCAGCGCGCCGGCATCGAGAAAGGCGTCGGGCAGGCCGATCTGGCGGAAGGCCGGCGTGACACCGTTGGTCAGCAGCACGGTGGCCACCGCCTCGCCGAGTCCGCCGATCACCGTATGGTTCTCCGCCACGATCACGAGGCGCCCCGGCCGGCGCGCTTCGCGCAGCAGCGTGACCGTGTCGAGCGGCTTGATGGTCGGCACGTGCAGCACGCCCACGTCGATGCGATCGGCGGCGAGCGCCTTGGCCGTTTCGAGTGCGCGCATCGTCATGATCCCGGACGAGATGATCAGCACTTCGGCGCCGTCGCGCAGCAGCTTCGCTTTGCCGAGTTGGAACTGGTAATCGTATTCGTCGAGCACGACCGGCACGTTGCCGCGCAACAGCCGTGCGTACACCGGGCCGCGATGGTCGGCGATCGCCGGCACCATCTGTTCGATTTCGAGCGCGTCGCACGGGTCGATCACCGTGAGGTTCGGCATCGCGCGAAAGAGAGCGAGGTCTTCGGCCGCCTGGTGGCTCGGACCGTAGCCGGTCGTGAGGCCGGGCAGCGCGCACACCATCTTGACGTCGAGGTTGTCCTCGGCGATCGCCTGGTGGATGAAGTCGTAAGCGCGGCGCGCGGCGAACACCGCATACGTGGTGACAAATGGCTGCGCGCCTTCGTGCGCCATGCCGGCGGCTGCGCCCATCAGCAGTTGCTCGGCCATGCCCATCTGATAGAAACGCTCGGGGTATTCCTTCGCGAACAGATGGAGGTCGGTGTATTTGCCGAGGTCGGCGGTCATGCCGACCACTTCGGGGCGGTTGCGCGCGAGTTCCACCAGCGCGTGGCCGAATGGTGCGGAGCGGGTGATCTGGCCTTCACCGGCGATCGAGGCGATCATCGCCGAGGTTTTCAGGCGTGGTTTCGGTGCGGCGGCGCTCATACGGTTCTCCCGGCTTCGAGCGCCTGCAGCGCGAGTTGCCACTCGTGCGCGTCGACGCGGATAAAGTGGTTTTTCTCGCGTGCTTCGAGAAACGGCACGCCGTACCCCATACGCGTATCGCAGACGATGATGCGCGGTTGCGCTTCAGAATGCGCGCGAGCCGCATCGAACGCGGCGACCACCGCCGCGAGATCGTTGCCGTCCACGCGCTGCACGAACCAGCCGAACGCCTGCAGTTTCTCGACCAACGGTTCGAACGCCATGACCGCTGAAGACGGTCCGTCGGCCTGCTGGTTGTTGACATCGACCATCGCGATCAGGTTGTCGAGCTTCCAGTGCGCAGCGGACATCAGCCCTTCCCATACCGCGCCTTCGTCGAGTTCGCCGTCCGAGAACAGCGTGTAGACGGTGGCGTCCGAACCCTTGCGCTTCAGACCCAGGCAGCGGCCGACCGCAATCGTCAAGCCCTGGCCGAGCGAGCCGCCGGACATCTCCATGCCGGGTGTGTAACTCGCCATGCCGGACATGGGCAGGCGGCTGTCGTCGCTGCCGTAGGTCTCCAGTTCTTCGTCGGCGATGATGCCGGCTTCGATCAGCGCCGCGTACAGGGCAATCGCGTAATGGCCGTTGGAGAGCAGGAAGCGGTCGCGGCCTTCCCAGTCGGGATCGTCGGCGCGATATCGCATGGCGCGGAAGTAGGCGACGGCCAGCACGTCGGCGATGTCGAGCGCCTGGCCGATATAGCCTTGCCCTTGCACTTCGCCCATGCGCAGCGCGTTGCGGCGGATCTGGTAGGCGTGCTCCGCGAGCTCGGGAAAGGGCGCGGCTTCTCTCAGGTTCATTGTCTCGTCTCCTTGTTTGCGTGGGCTGCATCGATGCCGCAGCCAGTGATGACAAGCGTAACCGTCCGCCCACCAGCGCTCAAACGAATTAAGATGGCCGATGGATGAATTGAATTCACGTGGATGCTGCCATGCACAATCGCGTCACACTCAAGTCGATACAAGCGTTCGAAGCGGCCGCGCGGCTTTCGTCGTTCGCGCTCGCAGCAGAAGAACTGTTCGTGACGCCTTCGGCGATCAGCCATCAAATCAAGCTGCTCGAAGAGCAATTGAGCATTCGTCTGTTTCATCGGCTGCATCGCACGGTGCTGTTGACGGACTCGGGGCGGCAATACGCAGAGGAAATCACCTCGGCGTTCGCGCGTATCGACGCGGCGACGCGCGAGATCGGCCGCGTGGCCAAGAGCGACATCCTCACGATTCATTGCACGCCGAGTTTTGCGACCCAGTGGCTGATGCCGCGAATCGCGCGTTTCAGCGCGGCGCATCCGGATATCGACGTGCGTTTGAACGCGTCGTCCGAAGCGGCGGATCTGATTTCGGAAGCGGTCGATATCGACATCCGCTATGGTCCGCGCAAGCTGCAACCGGCCGGCACGTTGGTACTGGAATTGCCGCCGGAGACGATCGTGCCGCTATGCGCGCCGGCGCTCATGAGCGGCGACCATCCGCTGCGCAGCATCGAGGACTTTCAGCACCACTCGCTGATCCATAGCGAAGGCTGTCTGGTCGGCTGGCGGGACTGGATGCGTTTGCATCGAAAGACACGGATCGATATTGGACGCGGGCCGCGCTTCGACCGCTCGTTCATGGCGTTGAGCGCCGCGGTGGATGGCTTGGGCGTGTGTCTGGAGAGCCTGCTGCTCGCGCAGCGCGAACTGGAGACCGGGCGCCTCGTCGCGCCATTCGGCGCGGACGGCCTCAGCGTAAGCGGCTATACGCTGAATCTGCTGAAGTCGCGTGCGGATTTGCCGAAGCTACGCAGCTTTCAGGATTGGCTGTTTGCCGAATTGGAGAGGTAAGGCGCTCCTTGCATGGCCGCCTTCCAGGGCATTTTTAACCAAGACGGCCTCGCACGGGACTGGGTATGCTTGCCATATTCAGTCAATGCATGCGAGGACAACAAGGTGGCGCACTATCTTTGCCATGAGCAGCCGGACCTGCTGGACTTCGAAACGACCGTGATCGCGGCGCGGCCCGGCGCTGTCGTGCTGGGCCGATCCGCTCTGCATCCGGGCGGCGGCGGGCAGGTCTCAGACGCGGCCATGCTCACGCATGCGCACGGCGCCGTGCGCATCACAGGCGTCGCGGCGGAAGGCGATATGCTGTGGCATCTGCTCGACGAACCGCTGGAACTGGCCGGCAACGTGCACGTGGCCATCGACGCGGCGCGCCGCGCCACGGTCGCGCAACTCCATACCGCTACGCATATTCTCAATGCGCTGGTGTATCAACGTTTTGCCGGCGCGCTCGTGACCGGTGCGCAGATCAACGCGGACGGCACCGCGCGCATGGACTTCGATCTGCCCGACGCGGATAACGACGCCCTGCGTCTGCTGGAAGAGCCCGCCAACGAAGTGATCCGCAATGCGATGGACGTGCGCGTCTACTATGTCAGCGCCGACGAAGCGAAGGCAACGCAAGGCCTGATCCGCAGCCTCTCGGTGGCGCCGCCGCCGACGCCGGACGGTAACGTGCGTATCGTCGAGATCGGCGATCTGGACCGGCAGGCGTGCGGCGGCACGCATCTGACCAACACCGCGCAGTCGCGGCCCATTCGCATCGCGAAGATCGAAAACAAAGGCCGTCGCAATCGCCGTGTCAGAATCGAGCTGGTTTGATGGGTGTTCAGAAGGGAGCGTGTGCTATGGAGACATCGGATAAGAGCGAGCCGGAAGTGGTCTGCTGGCGAGACGGCGCGCTCGACGGCGCGTGTCTCGCGAGCGCACGTTATGGCAACCACAAGTTCGACCGCCATCTGCACGACGAACTCGTCATCGTTATGACGGAAGCCGGCGCGGGCCAATGCCATACGCGCGCGGGCAGCGAGATTGCCGGACCCGGCAGCGTGCTGGTGTTCGGGCCGGGCGAATATCATAGCGGTGAGGTATGGGAGGGCCGCGAATGGATTTATCGCGCGATCTATCTCGACATGGAAGGGCTTGGCGCGCTGAGCGCGGTGTTCTCACCCGATGCGCGCGCCGACAAGCCGCTGCTGATTCCGCCGGGACTCTATCAGGATCCGCACCTCGCGGGTTTGCTGGTCAAGGCGCACGCGAGCATGGATGAACAGGGCGCTGTCTCGCTGATGGAGCGTCAGGCGAACTGGTGGGCCGCGATGGGCATGCTGGTCGGACGCTATGGGCGCTCCGGTGAGGAGCCGGTCGAGCCCCGGCGCGAAGCGCGCAAGATGGAGCAGGTGCGCGAGTACGTCGCGGCCAATTACGAGCGTGATATCTCAGTCGACGAACTGGCGGAACTGGTCGGGCTGAGCCGTTTTTACCTCACACGCGCTTTCTGCAAGGAATTTGGCTTGCCGCCGCACGCCTACGCGACCCAGGTGAGGTTGCTGGCTGCGAAGCGGATGCTCGCTGCCGGCCACAATGCGGCGACGGCCGCGGTAGCGGTGGGCTTTTACGATCAGAGCCATCTGAACCGGTTGTTCAAGCGCGCGTATGGCATCACGCCTGGCGCGTATGCGGCGTTGAAGCCGGGGCATTGAGCCGCGGCTCGCGTTTCGCCGCCACCATCATGCGGGCAGAGGCACATCCTCGATCAGCGCCGCCCGCACCGCACGAATCCTGCGGTCGACGAAGTACCCTCCGCCTTCCACGTAACGCAGATAAAGCCTCCCGCACAACGAGCATTGCCACACGGCGCACCGGTTATACGGAAAGTATTTCGGCGCGATAGGCGCGTCCGCCGCCCAGTAACTGGTTTTGCCCGGCAGATACTCACTGAACGTCGGCTCCGGATCGTCCTCCGGCAACAGCGTGCCGATTTCCTCGAACTGCGTTTCATCGAGCGACAAAGGTTGAGATTGCCAGCCGTCGAGCGGGGTTTTCGTGCACGAGCAGGGCGCGGTAGCGCGCGTTTGCGCATTGCGCGCGAGGTCGAGGAGTGTTGCCGTGTTCAGATATTGCGCCATGTGGCCCACAATCAGTTGTTCATCATTCGTTCCCGGTGCGGAACGACCCACGAGCGGTCGAATCTGCCGTCGGCAATCGACTTCAGCGCCGCTGTTTCTTTCGCATGCTGGCCACGCGCGCCTTCGATCACCGCTTCCACGTCGGCGGGCGCGATGGCGAGCAAGCCATCTTCGTCGCCGACAATGATATCCCCGGGATGCACGACCATGCCACCGACCGTGACAGGCACGTTGATTTCGCCCGGTCCGTTCTTGTACGGCCCACGATGCGTGACGCCGCGCGCGTACACCGGAAAATCGCGCTGGCGCAGCGCGCCGACGTCACGGATCGCGCCGTCGATCACGAGACCCTGAACGCCGAGACTTTCCGCGAAGCTGGCCATGATCTCGCCCATCAGCGCCTGCGTGAGATCGCCCGCGCCGTCGATCACGAGCACGTCGCCGGGGCGGCAAAAGTCGAACGCGCGATGAATCGCGAGATTGTCCCCTGGCCGGGTGTGGACCGTGACGGCGGTGCCTGCCATGGGTCTCGGTTGGTGATAGGGCCGCAAGCCCACCATGCCGCTCGCGCGCGCCATGTTGTCGCTCAGCAGCGACACGGCCAGTTCACGCAATGCGTCTAGCGTGGCCGGCCTCGCCTGCAGCGCGGACTCGTATTCGCGCCATCCGATTGGATTCATACCGTTGCCCCTTGAGTTGCTGGTGTAGCGAGTTGTCGATCGAATTGACGCGAGAGCCGCGCATACACGGCGCGCGCGTTGTCTTCGTAGATACGCTGGCGGTCGGCGTCGCTGAGCCAGTCGATGGCGTCGATATAGCGGCGGGTGTCGTCGTAATAGTGGCCGGTTTCCGGATCGATACCCTGTACCGCGCCGATGGTTTCCGACGCGAACAGGATGTTGCCGACCGGAATGACCTTGGCGAGCAGTTCGGTGCCGGGCTGGTGATAGACGCAGGTGTCGAAGAACACGTTGTTCAGCAGGTATTCGCTTAGCAGCGGACGCTTCATGTCCTGCGCGAGTCCGCGATAGCGTCCCCAGTGATACGGCACGGCGCCGCCGCCGTGCGGGATGATGAAGCGCAGCGAGGGAAAGTCGGCGAACAGATCGCCCTGCAGCAATTGCATGAACGCCGATGTGTCGCCGTTGATGTAATGCGCGCCCGTTGCATGGAAGTTCGGATTGCACGACGACGAGACGTGGATCATCGCCGGCACGTCGAGTTCCACCATCGCCTCGTAGAGCGGATACCAGGAGCGGTCCGTGAGCGGTAGACCGGACCAGTGGCCGCCGGACGGATCCGGATTCAGATTGCAGCCGATAAAGCCGAGCTCTTCGACAGAGCGCCGCAATTCGGCGATGCAGTTGGCGGGCGGCACGCCCGGCGCCTGCGGCAATTGGCACACGCCGACGAAGTTGCGCGGAAACAGTTCGCACACGCGATGCACAAGGTCGTTGCATTCGCTTGACCAGAGCGCGTTGGCTTCGGCGGTGGCGAGGTGATGGCCCATGCCGGCGGCGCGGGGCGAGAAGATCGTGAGGTCCGTTCCGCGCTCGCGCTGGATCCGCAGCTGGCCGGTTTCGATGCTCGCGCGAATCTCGTCATCGGTGATCGATGGCCGTGGCGGCGGCGTGCCGCCGTCCTTGAGCGCGGCGATCTGCTGCGCGCGCCAGGCTTCGTGCTGGTTCGGTGCGGTCGTGTAATGACCGTGACAATCGATGATCATGGTGTGCCAATCCTGTGAGATGTCGCTGCGCGTGCATGCGCAGAGCGCAGATTCGATCCGCCGTCTGTTCAACCGGTCCGCCCGGCCGTGCCGCTTCTCAGGCGCGCGGGGCGGGGTCGCCGGCGGCGAGGGAAGTTGCTTCGTCTTCCGCCGGTGAGACCCGCATGACCAGCGCGATGATCGTCGCAACAACCAGAAAGGCCGCGATCGTCAGCAAGGCCAGCTTGAAATTGCCGGTTGCGCTGCGCACGAGGCCGATGCTCCACGGCCCGACCAGGCCGCCGAATTGCGCAATCGTGTTGATCAGCGCGATCGTCGCGGCGCCCGCGGCGCCGGTCCTGAATGACGATGCGAGGCTCCAGAACAGTGGGTTGCCCGCATAGATGAACAAACCGGTCACGCACAGCAGCCCATAGGCGATCACGGGGTTCGGTGCATAGGCGCTGCCGGCAATGGCCAGCGCGCTCATGCCGTACACGAATGCGAGGTGCTTCTTGCGGTCGCCGGTGCGATCGGAACTGCGGCTGATGAGGAACGTGCCCAGCACACCGAGCAAAGGCGGCGCGGCCGATAAAAAGCCGACTTCGAGATTGGTCAGGTGGCCGAGGCTCTTCACGATTTGCGGCAACCACAGAAACAGGCCGTAAATGCCAACCAGCGCGCAACCGAACAGGCAAGCAAGACTCCATACGCGGATGTCGCCCGCCACGCGCAGCAGCGGGAAATGCGCGTTACCGCCCACGGCTTCGCGCTCGGCGGCGAGCGTCGATTCGAGCCAGCGCTTTTCGTCGACGGACAGCCAGTCGGCATCGGCGGGGCGTTCGGTCATGACGCGCAGCGTCAGCAGGCCGAGCAGCATGGCCGGCACGCCTTCGAGGATGAACATCCATTGCCAGCCCTGCAAACCGAGAATGCCGTTCGCGTAGGTCATCAACGCGGTGGAAATGGGACCGCCCAGCACCGCGGAAAACGAACCGGCGATGATATAGCCGCCCACCGCACGCGCGCGGTAGCGCACGGGAAACCATTTCGTCAGGTAGACGGCGACGCCCGGCAGAAAACCCGCTTCCATGACGCCGAGCAGAAAGCGCAGCACGTAGAAGCTCGAATCGTTGAACACGAACGCCGTGGCGGCGGCGACCGCGCCCCAGGTCAGGAGAATGCGCGCGATCCAGCGGCGTGCGCCCACGCGATGCAGCAACAGGTTGCTCGGCACTTCCAGCAACATGTAGCCGACGAAGAAGATGCTGCCCGCGAACCCGAACACGGCCGGACTGAACCCGAGCTGCCTGTTCATGTCCAGCGCGGCGAAACCGATATTGATCCGGTCGAGATAGTTGAAGAACATCATCGCGAAGAGCAGGGGCATCAGGCGCCCGTAGACTTTTCGCATGGTTACGGCTTCGTTGATCGCGTCCATCCTGTCTCCTACCTTGCGGCGACGGCCGTAGCCGTGGCTGCGTTCTAATCATATGTGAGCCAATGATAAGAACCCGCGCGGAGGGAGTCCAAGACCGCTTGCTTATGCTTCTATAACTGATTGCTTATAGTGCTGGGCCCGGCAGCGGCGCGGGAAGGCAGCCCAGAAACGCTCGCAGATGAGGCGAAGGGTCGTCGGTGCGGAAAGTGGCTGCGAGTGTGGAGCGATACGACGAGCCGGGTCCGGTGAGGTGGCGGAAAACCACATCAGTGCGCCCGTGCCGCGCCACCGATTCGCCGATAAAGGTCACGCCCAGACCCGCGGCCACCAGTGCAATTGCAGTCTGGATTTCATAAGCCTCGTGCGCGACGATCGGGGTGATGCCCGCATCGCGGTAGAGCGATTGCACGGAGCGTTTGAATTGAGCGTTCTGATGCTTCGGGTACAGAATCAACGGAGTATCGGCGAGTTCGGCAATGCGCACTTTCTTGTGCGCGGCAAGCGGATGCCCCGGTTCGAGCGCGGCCATGACGCGCTCGCGCAGCAGCGGATACGACGTGCAACCTTCAATCGTGAGCGGCTGCCGACCAATGCCGATGTGAATACGCATGTCGCGCAGCGCATCGGCCTGTTCTTCGGTGAGCATCTCGAAGAGTTTGAGTTCGACCTGCGGAAACGCCTCGTGAAACGCTTTCAGCGCGGGCGGCAGAACGCTGTACATCGACGAGCGGGTGAAGCCGATGCTCAGCCAGCCACGCCGGCCTACGCCTATTTCCTGCGCGACAAGGGTCATCTGTTCCAGCGTGCCGAGTATTTGCCGCGCCTCGCTGCATAGATACTGGCCCGCCTCGGTCAAGCTCAGCGGACGCCTCGCGCGATCTACCAGTTGCGTGCCGAGTCGTTCTTCGAGCGAACGGATCTGCTGGCTCAGTGCGGGCTGCGCGATATGCAGACGTTCGGCGGCGCGGCTGAAGTTGAGCTCCTCCGCGAGAATCACGAAGCACTGCAGGGCTCTGACGTTCATATCGGTTCTTTTCTCCGCGCCTGTCGCGGTGCGAGGGCTGGCGTTTGCGCGCTGAGCGCCGGGCGATGGAACATGCCGTAGATCTCATCGAGCAGCCACGCAATGCCCGGGTCCGCGGCAAATTGCAAGTGCGAGTGAACCTGAATTTCAATGGGCGGCAGCGCGAACGGCAACGGCAGAATACGAAAGCCTTTATTGCGGTTGAAACGCTGCGCGATACTCCGCGGGAAAATCACGGCGAGGTCGGTATGCTGGACGATCTCCGGCGCCACCACGAAATGCGGCAGGCGCAGCACGATATCGCGGCGCAAATTCAATTCTTCCAGCCATTGTTCGACCATCCGGTGGCCGGTCGCATTGGTGCTGGCATACACATAGCGCAGGCTCGCGAGATCTTCCTTGGTCGGCTTCTGTTTGCGCAGCGGGTGACCGGCGCGCACCACGCACACATGTTCGTCGACGAAGAGCGTTCTGCTTATGCAACCGGGGTCGAGGCCGGGCACGTAACCGAGCGCGAGATCGATCTTGCCGCTGCGCATGGCCGAGCTCACCGAGTCGACGGAGACGTTCGCAATTTCCAGGCGAATGCCGCGCGCGTTGCGATCGAGCATCGACAGAAGCGGCGGCAGGAAATAGAACTCCGACATATCCGACATCGACACGCGAAAGACGCGCTGCGCCGTGGCCGGATCGAACTTGGCGATTTGCTGGACCGCGTCGTTGATGATCCCGAACGCCTGCGTGAGCGGCGCGTGCAGGCGCAAGGCGGCGTCGGTTGGAATCATGCCGGTGGGCGTGCGAACGAAGAGCCGGTCGTCGAACAGCACGCGCAGCCGGCGCAACGCGTGGCTGACGGCAGGCTGCGTGAGTCCGAGACGTTCCCCGGCGGCGGTCAGGCTGCGCAGATCGGAGATGGCGAGAAACACGCGCAGCAGGTTCAAGTCCGTAATGCCGGGTTGCGACTTGCTCATGACGTTCGGATCGCGGCGAGGGAGGGTATTTATTTGGGTTTCAGATTACCGTAAATGCTGCGCATAGGGAAATGTAGCGTCGCTCCGCTGTACGGCGGGAAAGCGTTGAAGTCCTGCTTCATGCTGGCCCGAACCGGCGACGCGAGGGCCGCGGCCAGCGACGCGGCATCGTCGAAAACCACCTTGTTGCGTTGCATGGACGTGGCGCGCGCCACGTCGAGGCCCGAACCGTAATCCAGACGCGTGTAGATTTCGAGTTCGCGAATGCCGGGCAATTGCGCCATGAGTGGCGGATGATGCGCGAGGTAATGCGAGAGCCACGCGTTGAAGTCCTGCGCTTCGCCTTCATAGCTGACGAGGTATGTGCAGCGCTCGGCGCGAGCGCTGGGGTCACCCGGATTCGGCGTGGCGAACTGCCTGACCGCCATGGCCTGCTGCGTAAAAGTGAGACCCGTGGTCGAAGCGCCTTCGACCACGTCGTGCAACGCACTCCCCGCTTGTAGCGCGTGTTCAAGCGGTTCGAGATCGTCGAAATACCATTGCAGCACGCAGCGGGGGCGGGCGGAAGTGTCGGTCGTCGACAAAGGATCGCAGTCGTCCGATTCCTCGGGCACGTGAATCGCGAAACGGCGCAATCCCTCCGTGTCGCGCGAGGCCGCTTCGAGCCGTGACAGCTCGGGGGGGCGCGCTTCTCGCTCAGGCGCACCGTGGCCAATCAGAAAGAAGCAGACTTCCACGTTCACCTCGTTGCTTGCGCGGTATGCGGCGCGGTTGCTGACGGCCTGCTCAAGCGATGAAACTGCCGGCCGAAATAAATCAGCCCGTCGCCGTCCGAGCGCAGCGCAATGTGGCGGATCTGCGCGAACATGACCGAGTGCGAGCCGACCGTCTTGATGTCCACGATCTCACCTTCGAGACTGGCAATCGCATCCTGCAGCACCGGTGCCGGCGACTCGCCCACGGTCCAAGCGTGACGCCCGAAGCGCTCGTCCATCGAGCATGCTGTCATGCCGGCAAAATCACGCGCGAGTTCCTGGCACTCCGCGGCAAGCACATTGATGCACACGCTGCGGTTGCGATGCAGTACGTCATGCACGTAGCTGGCCTGATTGATACAGACGAGCATGGTCGGCGGCGCGTCCGTCACGGAGCACACCGCGCTTGCGGTGATGCCACAGCGGCCGCCGGGTCCATCCGTGGTGATGATGTTGACGGCGGCCGGCAGGCACGCCATCGCGTCGCGGAAACGCTTTCTGGTGTCTTCGATCGTCACGTTCATTTCCTTTTGCATGGCAGGAGGCCGGGCGCGCCGTGTTACGGAAAAGGCGTGACTGGCGGCACGCCCGCGAACAGCGCGCCAGACGCGTCATACGTGCCTTCGCCCAGAAACGCATGTTGTGTCACCACGATCGAATCCCGCACGAGACGCTGCAAGCGGTTCTCGCGATAGATCGCGGCGACGCCCGCCATCTGATACGCCTGCATCACCACTTCGGCGCCGATCTGCGCGGCGTGCGTCGCGCTCAGGCGCAACAGATTCGCCTGCTCCTGCGAGACGGCATCGCCGTTGATGATCGTCCGCCATGCGGCCTCGGCGGATTCGTAGAAGAACGCGCGGGCGCTGCGCCAGTTGGCCTCCGCTTTCGCGAGGCCGGAGCGGTAATAGCCGCGGTCGGCGAGGCGCGGCGCGCCGGTGGTGGTTTTGGTCGAGCCGGACATGCCTGTCAACAGATCGAGCGCCGCCCGCGCGAGACCGATGTTGACGGCAGCGTGCACCTGGGCCTGATAGGCGACGGCGGGGTAGCGGTACAGCGGTTCGTCGATCAGCGCCGCGCCGCCGCGCACGAAGGTCCATGGCGTCTCAACGAATTTATCCTGGAGCCGCAAATCGTGGCTGCCGGTTCCCTGCATGCCGACCACGTTCCAGTTCTCGACGATCTCGACCTCATGCGCGGGAAACACCGCGGTGAACGGCTTGCCTGCGGCCGCCGCGCCGGAGTTGGCGGGCGTGCCGCCGATGCCGACGCCGATCCAGTCGGCGCCCTTGCAGCCGCTCGCGAAGCGCCACTGCCCGCTGACCACGAAGCCACCCGGCGCCTGGGCAGCGGGTTGCAGCGGATAGAGGCCGCCCGAGAAAACCTGGTCGGGGCCGGTGACGTAAATCTGCTCCTGTGTTTCGATCGGTAACGCGGCGAGATACGTATTCGCCGAGCCGAACGCGGCCACCCAGGCAGCGGAGCCGTCGGCGATCGCGATACGTTCGAGCATCCGCAGGAATTGCGCCGGCGGCAGCGCGTCGCCGCCGAAGCGTTGCGGCGTGCTGGCGCGGAAGATGCCCGCGCGCTTCATCTTCGAGATCATGTCGCGCGGGACATGGGAGAGTCGATCGAACTCGTCGCGGCGGCGCTCGATTTCGCTGATCAGCGCGTCGAGTGTGATCGGGCCGGCGTACTCAGGATACGGATCGGCATGATCGAGCGCCCTGGGTTCGTAAGCGTAGGTCGAAACATTGCTCATCGGAAGGCTTTGCATGATGACGGCTTGAAAATGGAGTAAATGAGTTCGGACGAATTGGCGTCGGCGGGGACGTCAAGCGCTTTCGCGCTCTGCATGCTCTTTGGCCTTCGCCTCGAGCCGCAGCGCTTTGGGAAAGGTCTCCGGTGCGAAGCAGGTGGCGGCTACCGTGATCAATCCGAGCACGACCAGATAAATCGCCACCGGTGCGGCGCTGCGGTAATGCGCGAGCAGCGCGGTCGCGACCATCGGCGAGAGTCCGCCGCCGAGTACCGACGAAATCTCGCGGCCGATACCGAGCCCCGAAAACCGCAGATGAACCGGCAACAACTCGCTGATGAACGCGGGCTGTGCGCCTTCCAGAATGCCGAGCGTGATGCTGTTGGCGAGTACGAGCGCTGTGATGACTTTCCACAGCACGCCCGAGCCGAGCAGCGTGAAATACGGGTAGGCGACCAGCACCATCGCCACGGCGCCGGCGAGATAGACCGGCTTGCGGCCGATCCGGTCCGTGAGACGCCCCATCAACAGCGACACGGGGATCATCAGCAACATCGACACGGTCAAGCCGCCTAACACCCAGCTCGATTTCAGGCCGATGAACTGGCCATACGCAATCGAGAACGCGAAGAAGATGTACGACGCCGCGCCTTCGCCGAAGCGCAGGCCGAACACGGTCAACACCTGGCGCGGGCATTGGCGCAGCACTTCGACGACCGGCATGCGGGCATCGCGGCGCGTAGCCTTGACTTCGGCGAACTCCGCGCTTTCGTCGACGGAGCGGCGCATCCACAGGCCGAGCGCGACCAGCACGGCGCTGCAGAGGAACGGCACGCGCCAGCCCCAACTGTGAAAGTCGGCGGGCGTGAGCGTTTGCACGAGCAGAAACGCGGCGGTGGACAGCACGAAGCCGAACGCTGCGCCGCACGGGCTCCAGGCCGCGAGCGCGCCGCGCCGGGAGGCGGGCGCGCTTTCGTGAATCAGCAGAATGCTGCCGCTCCATTCGCCGCCTGCGGCGAGGCCTTGCAAAATGCGCAACAGCACCAGCATGACGGGCGCCGCGAGGCCGATCTGCTGATAGGTCGGCAGAAGCCCCATGCCGACGGTGGCCGTGCCCATGACGAGCAGCGTCAGCATCATGACCGTCTTGCGGCCGTAGCGGTCGCCGATATGGCCGCACAGCACGCCTCCGATGGGCCGCGCGATAAAGCCCACCGTAAAGCCGCCGAATGCCGCGATCGTGCCGGTCAGCGGATCGCTGCCAACCGGAAAGAACAGCTTGCCGAACACGAGCGCGGCGGCGGTGCCATAGAGGAAGAAGTCGTACCATTCGAGAACCTGACCGAGCACGGCGGTCGTCACCGCGCGACGAACCTTGCTGGTGGGCCGGATGGCGGGCAGGGGTGTCAGAACAGCTGTCGCGTCAGAATTCATGGCAGTGGGAGGGTCACGAGGTGAAGGGTCGCGCGCTCCCGCCTTTTTGATCGGCAGGAGCGGCGAGACGAATCCGGCAGGCATGTCGAACGATAGGACCGTGAAAAAGCGCGGTCAAATTCGGGCCAAAAATGGCCGTCATGAATCGTGTGCATGACGGTTACGCTATTGCACGCGCGGCCGTTGCAGGCACTTGCGCGTGTGGGTTCCAACGAGACCGGACTGGCGGTTTGTTCGGGGAACTGAGATTTGGCGAAGCGCGGCCATCGCTCTACACTGTGTTCACATTCGGCGAAACAAGGAGAGAACTGGCATGCAATTGACCGATTTCGATACGCTGACGTTCGACTGCTATGGAACGTTGATCGACTGGGAAACCGGCATTTTCGAAGGCTTGCGGACGCTTCTCGCGCGTGTGGAACCGCCACTCACGCGCGACCAGGTGCTCGAAGCACACGCGCGGCACGAATCGTCGCAGCAGAGATACACGCCGGGGCGGCGTTATCAGGAGCTACTGCCGATCGTCTACAAGCGTCTCGCGGAAGAGTGGAATGTGCCGTACACGCTCGCCGACTGCGTGGCGTACGGCAAGTCCATCCAGAACTGGCCGGCATTCGACGATTCCGCTGCGTCGTTGCAATACCTGAAGCAGCATTACAAGCTGGTGATTCTGTCGAACGTCGATAACGAAAGCTTTGCTTATAGCAACGCGAAATTACAGGTCGAATTCGACGCGATTTTCACGGCCGAGGATATTGGCTCATACAAGCCGTCGCCGCGCAATTTCGAGTACATGCTGGAAAAGCTCGGCGAGCGAGGCATCAGGAAGGAAAAGATTTTGCACACGGCCGAAAGCCTGTTCCACGACCACAAACCGGCGAACGAATTCGGCCTCTCGTCGTGCTGGATTTATCGCCGGCACGCAAAGCAGGGCTTCGGTGCGACGATGGATCCGGGCTCACAGCCGAAGATCGACTTCCGCTTCAACAGCATGGGTGATCTGGTGAAAGCGCATCAGCGGGCTTTGCAGGCCAAATAGCGATTGAATGAAAACTGCCGCCTCGGTACAGCGCCTCTTTGGAATGTAAGGCGCTGCGCCGAGGCGGCAGAGTGTGCAGGTCAGGCGTTCAGTTGCCAGCGGGATAGCGGCTCGTCAATCAAGCCCGCCTTGGCACAAGTACTTGATCGACATGTAATCGTCGAGCCCGTACTTCGAGCCTTCGCGGCCATAGCCCGATTCCTTCACACCACCAAACGGCGCCGCTTCGCTCGACACCGCGCCTTCATTGATGCCGATCACCCCCGCTTCGAGCTGTGCGGCCACGCGGTTGATACGCCGCACGTCCTGCGTGTAGAAGTAGGCGGCGAGGCCGAACGGCGTGTCGTTGGCGAGGCGGATCGCTTCGGCTTCGTCGTCGAAACTGAAGAGCGGGGCAACCGGGCCGAAGGTTTCTTCGCAGCAGACCAGCATGTCGTCGCGCGCGTCCGTCAGCACGGTCGGCGCGTAGTAGTTCGGACCGAGTTCCGTCAGGCGCTTGCCGCCCGTCAGCACTTTCGCGCCGTGTTTGACGGCGTCTTCCACGTGACGGGCGATCTTCTCGATTGCGCGCTCGTTGATCATCGGGCCGATCTGCGCGTCCGGGTCCGTTGCGGGCGCAACCTTCAAGGCGGCGACGCGTCGCGCGAGCAGCTCGGCAAAGCGCGCATAGACGCCGGCTTGCACATACACGCGGTTCGGACACACGCAGGTCTGGCCGCCATTGCGGAATTTCGCCGCCATCAGACCGGTGACGGCGGCGTCGAGATCGGCGTCGTCGAATACGATAAAGGGCGCGTTGCCGCCCAATTCCAGCGAGAGCTTCTTGAGCGTGCCCGCCGATTCACGCGCGAGATGCTTGCCGACCGGCGTGGAGCCGGTGAACGTGATCTTGCGCACGCGCGCGTCGGCGAGCCAATCGGCAACCGCGGCAATGCCCTGTTCACGCGAGGCCGACAGCATGTTCAACACACCGTCCGGCAGACCGGCTTCCTGCGCGAGCGCGGCGAGAGCGAGCGCGGTGAGCGGCGTGTCTTCGGCGGGTTTGGCGACCACGGTGCAACCGGCCGCGAGCGCGGGCGCGATCTTGCGGGCGATCATGGCCAGCGGGAAATTCCACGGGGTGATGGCCGCGACCACGCCGACCGGTTCCTTCACCGCGCTCATGCGCTTGCCGCGCTGCTGCTGCGGAATCAGATCGCCGTAGATGCGGGTCGCTTCGTCGGCGAACCACGCCACGTACGACGCACCGTAAGCCACTTCGCCGCGGCTTTCCGCGAGCGGCTTGCCCTGTTCCATCGACATCAGCTTCGCGAGATCGTCGGTATTGGCGACGATCAGCGCGTGCCAGCGGCGCAGGATCTCGGCGCGCTCGCGCGGCAGCTTATCGCGCCAGGCGGGGAACGCGCGGGCTGCGGCGTCGGTGGCGGCGCGCGCGTCCGCGGCGCCGCTGTTCGCCACTTCGACGATCGTTTCGCCGGTGGCCGGGTTGGTGACGGCAAAGCGGGCGCCGTCGGCGGCACCGGCCCATTTTCCGTCGATCAGGTTCTGCGGGCGAATCAGTTCACTGCGCGTCAATGCGAGAGACATCGGGTTGCTCCTTCAGGTTGCCCTTGATTCGGCGAGGCTCGCGGCGGCGCGGCCGCGTACCGTGGGCCGATTGATGGATCGATGCTACGCCTGTGCCGCAATCGATCAAATTGACAATCGGGGCGTCGGCGGTTTGCACGCCTTTTTTTTCGTGCTGTGACAGCATTTTCTGCTGAATGGCTTGCAAATTCATTTCGGCCGTCGTGGCCCGGTCGACGCGCGCACGATGAGCGTGGGCGGCGGGGCGAGCAGCATCGACGGCTGCTGGTCCGGCGTCTGGATCAGCCGGATCAAACTCTCGACCGACAACTCAGCGATCGCCGCGGTCTGAATCGCGACCGTCGTCAAAGCGGGATGCACCTGGTGCGCCAGTTGAATGTCCGTAATGCCGATCACCGAAACGTCGTTCGGCACCGCTCGGCCCAGCGTCAGCAGCGCCTGTGCCGCACCGATCGCGAGCAGGTCGTTGGTCGCGAAGATCGCGGTGAGATGCGGCCGGTTCGCCATCAGTTGCATGCAGGCGGCGTAGCCCGCGTCGATCGAGTCGCGGATTTGCAGCACCGCCGCCGCGTCGGTCTCGATACCGGCGGCGCGCATCGCGGCGCGAAACCCGTTGGAGCGCGCATCCTGCAAGCCGCCGCAACCGTCGCCGATCAGAAGGCCGATTTCGCGGTGGCCGAGCTCGAGCAGATGCCGCGCGGCCAGCTCGCCCGCGAGATGAAAATCCACGGCGATGCAAGGCAGCGCGGGAGGCGATTCCGGGTGTTCCCACATGGCCAGCAAAATCGGCGCGCTGTGCGTAGCCGACGCACACAGATCGTTAATCGTGATGTCCGTGTTCATGACTAGCACGCCGTCGGCCAGCGTGCCCGCGATCTGGTTCAGATACGCGCGGCCGATCTCGGCGTCATCGTCAGTATTGCAAACCATCAGGAAGTGGCCGGCTTTGCGCGCGGCACGCTCGGCGGCCAGCACGAACTCAGGGTAGAACGGGTTCGAGATATTCGATAGCATCAACGCGAGCGTCGACGAGCGGCCCTCGGCCAGTGCGCGTGCATTCAGGTTGGGCCGGTAGCCGAGATCGGCGATCGCCTTGAGCACGCGTTCAGCCGTTTCGGGGCGCACCTTCTCGCGGTTGCGCAGCACGTTGGAGACAGTCGCGGCGGTGACGTGAGCGCGCTTCGCAACTTCGGACAGAGTGACCATAACTTCTTTATCCCATATTCAGGGAATGCGATTCAAATGTTGCAAGCTGCGGGCGACGTTGATAACTTGCTGGAAAACATCCAGGAGACACCCGCCATGACTTTTTCCCTCGAACTCGAATTTAAGCGATTAAATGCCTGCCGTGCAAGGGTTGGTCACTTATTTTTCCTAGAAATTTAAGCGGTTAAATCCACGGAGGCAGCATGGCGGCAATTCGTTTGACGAACGTGCAGAAGTCGTACGGTGACCATCCGCCGGTGATCCGGCGCGTGAATCTGGAGATAGCGCAGCACGAATTCTGTGTGTTTCTCGGACCTTCGGGTTGCGGCAAGTCGACTCTGCTGAGAATGATCGCGGGGCTCGAGGACCTGAGCGAAGGCGAACTGCATATCGGCGGGCGTCTGGTGAACGACGTGCCTGCCGCGGCGCGCGGCGTCGCCATGGTGTTCCAGAGCTACGCGCTGTTTCCGCACATGACCGTGTTCGACAACATGGCATTCGGTCTGAAGCTCGCGAAACAACCCAAGAACGTGATCGACAGCAAGGTGCGCGAAGCCGCGCGCATTCTGCAACTGGACAGCTTTCTGGAGCGCTATCCGAAAGCGCTTTCGGGCGGGCAGCGACAGCGCGTCGCGATCGGCCGCGCGATCGTGCGGGAGCCCGGCGTGTTCCTGTTCGACGAGCCGCTGTCGAATCTCGACGCCGCGCTGCGTGGCCAGACGCGCGTCGAAATCGCGCGTTTGCATCAGCGCTTTGCCAACGCGAGCGTGGTGTATGTGACCCACGACCAGGTCGAAGCGATGACGCTCGCCGACCGGATCGTGCTGCTGCATGCGGGTGCTGACGCCGAGCGCTTCGGCAGCATTGCGCAAAGCGGCGCGCCGCTCGAGTTGTATCACCATCCAAAGTCGCGCTTCGTGGCGGGTTTCATCGGTTCGCCGCGCATGAATTTTATCGACGCCGTGGTCGATTCGATCGAGCCGGGGAGCGTCACGGTCACGCTGACGCAAAGCGGCGAGCGCTTGACCGCACAGGTCGACGGTCAACGTTTGCAGCGCGGCCAGCCGGTCACGCTCGGCGTGCGGCCGGAACATCTGCGCCTCGACGGCGCCGGGCAGTCCGTGCAGTGCACGACGGTGCTGTCGGAACGGCTCGGTGAGCACAGCTATATCCATGCGGATCATGCGGCGGGCACGCTCATCGCCAAGGCCGCGGGCGATACGCCGATCCGTTCGGGCGAGCGTATTGCCATTCACGTTCCGCCTTCTGCCTGTCATCTGTTCGACGCGGATGGGATTGCACTGCGGCGCAGCGCGTTCGAGCCCGAACGCGCCGCCGCTTGAGTTTTGGTTCGTGAGCGTTTGAAGCAACAACTGATTCATCAAAGCCGAATTCCGCCACAGAGCGGGTTACATTGCCGGCAGCCGCGCTGCCGGCCAACAAGGTATCAAGGAGACACAAGATGATTGCTTTTCGCCTTCGCCGTCTTGCACACGTGTCGATCGCAGCCGCACTGGTCGCCGGTTCGCTCTGCTGTGCCGCAGTCGA
Source organism: Paraburkholderia sp. BGA-UO-ETr-F21 (assembly GCF_059567925.1). NCBI lineage: Bacteria > Pseudomonadati > Pseudomonadota > Betaproteobacteria > Burkholderiales > Burkholderiaceae > Paraburkholderia > Paraburkholderia sp. BGA-UO-ETr-F21. The sequence continues at coordinate 441,933 of NZ_JCAQOY010000037.1, forward strand.
CGCCGCCACGCTCAACGTCAACGTATCGGCGCGCGGGAATCAGCGCTCGACATGGCAGGACGCGTTCGACAAGTTCAAGAAGGCCAATCCCGATGTCGATCTGAAAGTGACCTACATCACCGAAGAAGCGTACAAGGTGCAGATGAGCGGCTGGCTTGCCACCGATCCGCCCGACGTCGTCTCGTGGCACGACGGCGAGCGCATGGCGTATTACGCGCAACGCGGCCTGCTCGAAGACCTGTCGGCGGACTGGAGCAAAAATGGCTGGTCGCAGCAGTACGCGTCGGTGAAGGATGCGTCGACGTATAAGGGCAAGCAGTACGCGGCGCCGCTCGGCTACGACGCGTACGGTTTCTTCTATCGCAAGGATCTGTTCGAGAAGGCCGGCATCAAGAGCGAGCCGAAAACGTGGGATGAATTTCTCGATGCCTGCAAGAAGCTGAAGGCCAGCGGCGTCGCGCCGATCGCCGTGGCTGCGCGCGACAGCTGGACGCTTGCCGCCTGGTTCGACTATCTGGATCTGCGCATCAACGGCAACGCATTCCATCAGCAATTGATGGCGGGCGAAATTCCGTACACCGACGCACGCGTGAAAAAGGTCTATGCCGCGTGGAAAACGCTGATCGATGACCACTACTTCATCGACAATGCGCTCTCTTACGACCTCGATTCGATCGCACCGTTTCTCGTGAACGGCAAGGCGTCGATGATGCTGATGGGCACGTTCTTCTCCGCGAGCATTCCGGCGAACCTCAAGCCGCAAACCGGCTTCTTCCGCTTCCCCGTGATCGACGCGAACGTGCCGATGGCCGAGGACGGTCCGGTCAACGTGCTGCTGATTCCCGCAAAGGCGAAAAACAAGGCCGACGCGCGCAGGCTGCTCGCCTTCATGGAACAGCCGCAGATCAACGCCGATCTCGCGAAGGGCTGGGGAACGCTGCCGTCGAACAGTCTGGCGACCGAGCCTGACGATCCGATTTCGAAGGTTGGCTTCCAGACGCTCGCCAACACCAAGGGCGGTATCGCGCAGTTCTACGATCGCGACATGCAGAAGGAAATGGCCGACGAAGGTATGAAAGCGATGCAGCAGTTCTACAGCGATCCGTCGCAACTCGACGCCGTGCTCGTGCGCCTCGAAGCGACCCGTAAGCGCATCTACCAGAAGTAAAGAAGTCAGTCACGGAGCGCCGGCGGCGTAGCAACGGCCGGCGCTCGTCTTCGAATCGCCTTCGCTTTCCGACGAGGCCCGATCCATGTCTCATTCCGCAGCGCGCCGCTTACCCGCGGCTTCGCACCGTCACGTCTCGACCACGCGCCGTCATCAGCATCGCGCCGCGTTCTTCTTCCTGTTGCCGGGTTGTGCGTTGTTTTGCCTGTGCGTGGTGTATCCGATCATCAGCAGCATTTCGCTCAGTTTTTATCACTGGGACGGCATGACGCCGAAGACCTTCGCCGGCTTCGACAACTATATCGAGCTGTTTCATGCCGACACGTTTTATACGGCGCTCAAGAACAACCTCATCTGGCTCGCGCTGTTTCTGCTGGCGCCGCCGCTCGGGCTGCTGTTCGCGTTGTATCTGAACCAGCATATCCGCGGCATGCGCGTCGTGAAGTCGCTGTTCTTCGCGCCGTTCGTGCTCTCGGGCGTCGTGGTCGGTCTCGTGTTCAGCTGGTTCTACGATCCGGGCTTCGGTTTGCTGCGCCTGATCGTCGGTCATGGCATTCCCGTGCTCGGCGATCCGCATACGGTGACGTTCGGCATCGTGTTCGCCGCGTTATGGCCGCAAACACCGTTCTGCATGGTCCTCTACCTGACGGGCCTGACGGGTATCAATCCGGAAGTGGTCGAGGCGGCGCGCATGGAAGGCGCCAAAGGCGTGAAGCTGCTATGGCACGTGATCCTGCCGCAACTGCGGCCCGCCACGTTCATGGCCGTGGTGCTGACGGTGATCGGCGCATTGCGCAGCTTCGACCTGATCGCGGTGATGAGCGGCGGCGGTCCGTTCGACAGTTCCACCGTGCTCGCCTATTACATGTACGACCAGGCCATCAAGTACTACCGCGAAGGCTATTCCGCGGCGATTGCCGTCGTGCTGTTCGCCATCATGCTCGTCTACATCGTGTTCCATTTGCGCCGCATGCTGCGCGAAGAACGCTGATCTCCAAGGAGTTGCGCGTCATGTATCCGCTTCCCGTCGAACGCTGGAAACCGCTCAATCGCACGCTCTACAAAGTGTCGTTGCCCATTGCGCTGTTGATATGGCTTCTGCCGATGCTGGCCGTGCTCGTCACGTCGATCCGTTCATCCGACGAGCTGTCGCAAGGCGACTACTGGGGCTGGCCGAAGCACTTTGCGCTGCTAGAAAACTACGGCACGGCGCTCACGCAAACGCCGATGCTGCATTACTTTGCCAACAGCGTGCTGATCACGGTGCCTTCGGTGCTCGGCGCGATCGTGCTGGCGTCGATGGCGGGCTTTGCGTTGGCGACCTACCGGTTCCCGGGCAATACGGCCGTGCTATTCGCGTTCGTCGCCGGCAATTTCGTGCCGATCCAGATCCTGATGATCCCGGTGCGCGACATGGCGCTGAAGGTCGGACTGTTCAATAGCGTGTGGGCGCTCGTGATTTTCCACGTGTCGTTTCAGACCGGCTTCTGCACGCTGTTTCTGCGCAATTTCATCAAACAGTTGCCATTCGAAATGATCGAGGCCGCGCGCGTGGAAGGCGCGAGCGAATGGACCATCTATCTGCGCATCGTGTTGCCGCTGATCCGGCCCGCGCTCGCCGCACTCGGCATTCTGGTGTTCACGTTCGTGTGGAACGACTATTTCTGGGCGCTATGTCTCACGCAAGGCGACGACGCCGCGCCGATCACGGTGGGCGTCGCGGCGCTCAAGGGCCAATGGACGACCGCGTGGAACCTGGTCGCCGCGGGCTCGGTGCTGGCCGCGTTGCCTTCCGTGCTGATGTTCTTCCTGATGCAGAAGCACTTCGTAGCCGGTTTGACCTTCGGTGCAAGCAAGGGCTGAGCGCCGGTCCGACGTTATCTAACAACGAGAATCTCTCATGCAACTTGGTGTCTGTTATTACCCGGAACAATGGCCGCGCACGATGTGGGCCGACGACGCGAAACGTATGGCCGAGCTCGGCATCACCCATGTGCGGATCGCTGAATTCGCGTGGAGCCGGATGGAGCCGCGCGCCGGCGAATTCGTGTGGGAATGGCTCGACGAAGCGGTCGACACACTGGCGGCCGCGGGATTGAAACTGGTGCTCGGCACGCCGACCGCTTCGCCGCCGAAGTGGCTGATCGACGCGTATCCCGACGTGCTGCCGGTGCGCGCCGATGGCACGCGCTGGAATTTCGGTTCACGCCGGCACTACGATATATCCAGCGAAACCTATCGGCGCGAGTGCTTGCGGATCGTCACGGCGATGGCTCAGCGCTACGGGCGGCATGCCTCGATCGTCGCGTGGCAGACCGATAACGAACTCGGCTGTCACGAAACCGTGCCCAGCTATTCGCCGGCCGCGCTCGCGCGCTTTCAGACGTGGCTGCGGCGGCGCTACGAAACCGTCGAAGCGCTCAACGACGCATGGGGCAACGTATTCTGGAGCATGGAGTATCCGTCGTTCGAGGCGATCGGCTTGCCGAACCTTACGCCCACCGACGCCAATCCGATTCATCTGCTCGACTTCCGCCGCTTCATGTCGGACGAGGTGGCGGGTTTTCATCGCGAGCAGATCGACGTGTTGCGCGAGCATGCGCCGGCTGCGGATCTACTGCACAACTTCATGGGATTTTTCACGACCTTCGATCACTACCGTTTCGCCAAAGACAATGCGATCGATGTCGCCGCATGGGACAGCTACCCGATCGCGCGCACTGAATCGATCTCGCTGCCCGACGAACAGAAAGCGCTCTATGCACGCACCGCGCACCCCGACGTTTCCGCGTTCGACCACGATCGCTATCGGGCAATCGGCAGCGGGCGTTTCTGGGTGATGGAGCAGCAGGCCGGTCCGGTCAACTGGGCGCCGTGGAATCCGGTGCCGGCGAAAGGCATGGTCAGGCTGTGGGCTTACGAGGCATTCGCGCACGGCGCGGAACTGGTGTCGTATTTCCGCTGGCGTCAGTGTCCGTATGCGCAGGAGCAGATGCATTCCGGGCTCAATCTGTCGAACAACGAACTGTCGCCGGGTGGCCTCGAGGTGCAGCAGGCGGCGCGGGAAATCGCCGCGAGCGCCGCACTGGCCGAACTCGACGCACCGGCGCGTGCGGCTGTTGCAGTCGTATTCGACTACGAGACGCAATGGATGTTCGAGATTCAGCGTCATGGCAAGACCTTCGACTATCAGACGCTGGCGTTCGACTACTACGAGTCGTTGCGCGAACTCGGGCTCGACGTGGATATCGTGTCGAGCCGCGCGGATCTGTCGGCTTATGCGATGGTGGTCGTGCCGAGCATCGCCGTGGTCGACGAGGCGCTCGTGCATCAGATCGAGCGAAGCGAGGCGCAATGGGTGTTCGGCCCGCGCAGCGGCTCGAAAACCGACAGCTTCGCGATCCCCTCCACGCTGCCGCCCGGCGCGTTGCAACGCGTTCTGCCGATGCAGGTGCTCGAAGTCGAGACGCTGCGGCCCACGCTGGCACCCGCGGTGTCGATTGGTGGCACGCACGGTGTGGCGATGCACTGGCGCGAGCACGTGCGGGCCAACCTCGATACGCAGGTCGAGGCGCAATTCGACGACACGTGGCCCGCAGTGCTCTCGCACGGCAAGGTTCGCTACGTGGCCGGCTGGTTGTCGCATGCGTTGCATCGCACGGTATTGGAGCAGGCCGCGCGCGATGCCGGCATCGAAACGCAACGGCTGGCGGAAGGCTTGCGCATCCGGCGGCGCGGCGCTCTGACCTTCGCGTTCAACTTCGGTGCGCAGCCCGTGCATGCGCCGGCGCCGGTTGCTGCGACGTTCGTGCTCGGCGGTGCGCTGCTGAAAACAGGTGACGTGTGCGCATGGAAGAGCGAATGATCTGATTGGCTGTTCGACGGAATCGGATCCAACAGTGTGTGTAGTCGGAGGGTGACACTCAAGCGCTTCAACCTGGGACCAGGCGGCCTTCGGAAGAGCCGCCCATCAATAGATGGAGGATGACAGATGAACAGAAGAGAAATGCTCGGCTGGCTCGCGTCGACGGCGGCCGCAGCCGGTGTCGGCGCAACGCTCGGCGCGCCGGCGCTCGCGGCGGAGTTGCAGGCTTCGGGGCGTGGCAGTCGCTTTGCGAAAGGCGCCGACGTATCGACGCTGCTCGAACTGGAGGCGAACGGCGCGAAGTTCTATGAGCACGGCGTGCCGCACGACTGTCTGTTGCTGCTGAGAAGGCATGGCGTCGATTCGATTCGTATCAAGGTCTGGAACGATCCGGGCAACCCGAACTTCTATCCGGCCGATCAGAGTCCCGCCGCCGGGTACAACAATGCGGACCATGTGCGCCTGCTTGCGCGCCGCGCGGCCGCGCTCGGCATGCGAGTGCTGATCGATTTCCACTACAGCGACTGGTGGGCCGATCCGGGCAAGCAGTATCCGCCGCACGCGTGGGCCGGCAAGGATATCGCGCAGACCTGCGCGTTGCTGTCGGAGTACACGACGAATGTGCTGAAGATGCTCAAGCGCGACGGCGTGCACCCGGAGTGGGTGCAAGTGGGCAACGAGATCACCGGCGGCATGCTGTGGCCGCTCGGCAAGTACGATCAGTGGGACAACCTCGCCCAATTGCTCAAAGCGGGGCACGACGCGGTCAAATCCGTCGACGATCGCATCAAGGTCATGTTGCATATCGACAGCGGCGGTAACAACGCGACGAGCCGCTGGTGGTTCGACAGCGCGACCCAGCGCGGCGTTACGTTCGATGTGATCGGCCTGTCCTACTACCCGCAGTGGCAAGGCTCGCTGAGCGATCTGCAGAACAACGCGAACGATCTCGCAACGCGCTACGACAAGGACGTGATGGTGGTCGAGACGGCCTATCCATGGACCACCAGCGACGGCGATTCCGAACCGAACGCGATGACCAACGTCGGGACGGCGAGCTATCCGCAGACGCCGGCGGGCCAGGCGCAGTTTCTCGGCGCGTTGACGGACATTGTCGAGGCGATACCGGATGGCCACGGCAAAGGCGTGTTCTGGTGGGAGCCGGAATGGATTCCGACGCCGAATGTCGGATGGAAGCTCGGCGCCGGCGATCAGTGGGACAACAACACGCTGTTCGATTTCCACGGCAACGCGCTGACGTCGCTCGATGCCTTTCGCAAACGTTAGTGGCTAGTTGAGCGCGCGGGCGCTACTTCGCGGGCGCCTGCGCCTGACGGTTCGCGCAGTCCGACGTAAACGCCATGCTGGCCTGGTCCGGCGTCATGCGCGGCGCGTCCGGGCTGTAGATCTTCTCGATGATGGTGCTGACCGCTTGCCGGTCAGCCGCGTCCTTGTAGTATTTGGCCGCCTGGTCGAGCGCTTGCGCCTTGGTCTTTTTATGCGCGCGCCACGACGCGACCTGGCCGGCGATATCGCCGATCGCAAAGCACTGATCGCTGACGGTTTGCGCGACGGCCTGAGCGGCCGGTTGCGCGAGGCACGCCGCGAGCAGCGCGGCAACGACTACGCGTTTCATTCCTTGAACCCTGTGGTGAGATGAGCAATGTTGCCAGCGCGATGGCATGCGCCAACGCGGCAACCGAACTTGCCAACAGGCACGTAGTTTATCGGGAAGTGGCGCGCCGCGTTTTTTCACGCGACGCCGCGATAGAAAAAGCCGCCTCGCAGGGCGGCTTCAAACAGCCATCGGGTCATGCGGCGCATCCCTTGCCGGATGGCATCCGCAGCATGCGCACGCCTCATACGCTCAATGCCCGAACGACTCCGTCTTCGAGGCGCTCACGTTCGACACATGCGGCCGTGCCGCCTGTTTGATCAGCAACGCCACGCACGAAATCAGACCCGCCACCGCGACCATGGCGAAGATGCCCGCGAACGTGAAGTGGCGGCGCGTCAGTTCGGCCACGAGGAACGAGCCCGCAATGCCGCCGAAGCGCCCGATGCCGAGCATCCACGCCACGCCCGTGCCACGGCCTTCGGTCGGGTAGAACGCGGCGGCGAGCGCCGGCATCGACGACTGCGCGGTATTCATCAACACGCCGGCCACGAACACGACGAACACCAGCGCGCCCACGTTGCCCACCGCCTGGCCGATGAAATACACGCTCACGGCCGTCAATGCATAGCAGGCCGCGATGATCCGGTTCGCGTTGAAGCGGTCCATCAGCACGCCGCACAGCACGGCGCCCACGCCGCCGAGCGGGAACAGCGCGGAAATCAGCGTCGCGCGTTGCGGCGTGAGGCCGGCGTCCTTCAGCAGAATCGGCATCCAGTTGATCGACGCGTAGAAGATGACGAGGCCCATGAAATAGGTGATCCACAGCATCACCGAGCCGATGATGTACGAGCGCGACAGCACCACCGCCACGCCCTTGCCGCCGGTTTGCGGCGCGGTTTCGGTCATGATGAAGGTGCCCGCTTGCGCCGCTTCGCTCGAAATGCGCGAGAGCGCCGCGCGAATCCGTTCGACCGGCTGGCTATTGGCCACCATGTAGCGCACCGACTCCGGCATCTTGATCGCCAGCAGGATCAGCAGCAGGAGCGGGGTGATGCCGCCGAGCAGCAACACGCTGCGCCAGCCGAAATGCGGAATCATCCACGCCGCGAGAAATCCGCCGAACGCGGCGCCGAGCGGAAAGCCGCAGAACATCAGATTGATCACGGTCGCGCGGCGGCGATCCGGGCAGTATTCGCCCATCATCGTGACGGCGTTCGGCATGGCCGCGCCCAGACCCACGCCGGTGATGAAGCGCAGCGTCGTCAATTGTCCGATGCTGTTCGAGAAGGCCGAGGCGAGGCATGCCACGCCGAACAGCAGCACCGAGCCGAGCAGCAGCGAACGTCGCCCGAGCCGGTCGGACAGCGGTCCCGAGCCGAGTGCGCCGCAGGCGAGGCCGAATAGCGCGGCACTCAGCACCGGCGCAAGCGCCGGCTTGGTGATGCCCCATTCGGCGATCAGGGAAGGCGCAATGAAGCCGATCGCGGCCGTGTCAAAACCGTCCAGCAGGACGATGATGAAGCACATGAAGAAGACGAGCCACTGGAACGGCGAAAAGGGATGTTCGTTGAGGAAGGTCTGAACGTTCACAGCGTTGCTGCGGCTCATGATGTGTCTCCTGACTGCGGAATACGGAAAGGCCCGCCGTAACGAGCCTTCCTCTTTTTTACGATCGTGCGCCGGTTTTAGAAGCGGTGCACGATGCCCACGCCTGCGGCGAACTGGCTACGCGAGGACGACGGCGCGCTCTGGAAGCCGTCGCCGATGGTTGCCGTCGCGCTGATGATGTGACCCGAGCCGGCCGTGCCCAGCGTATTGCCATTGGTGCGCTGGAACGCCTGCAATGCATAAAGGCCGGTGCGCTTCGACAACGAATAGTACTCGGACAGGTTGACCTGCTGGTACTGCGCCGAACTCGTGATGCCGTTCGCCTTGGTAGCGCGAGTGTAGCTGTAGCCGGTCGCGAAGTCCCACGAAACAGTTGGCTTCCAGTGCAGCACGACACCGCCCGTATTGAAGATCGCCGTGTCGCGGAAGCTCGAGTTGATACCCGGAATGTACTGCACATTCGAGTACGCCGCGGACACGTCCCAGCCATTGCCGAAGTTATAGCCGCCGGTCACGGCAAAACGCTGCTGCGCCTGTGCCGTTTGATAGCCGTTGGTCACGGCCGACACGCCCGGCTGCGCGCCGTTGTTCGACACGGTGGAATCCGCGCCGTAGGCACCGCCGCCCAGCGTCGAGTTGTTGATGCGCATGAAGCCCACCGCGACGCCAACCGGGCCGTTGATGTACTGCACCGCGCCGCTCCAGGTCGAGCCGCGGTTCAGGCTGCCCGGCACGCCGCCGAGGGCGTACGAACCGCTGAACGTGAAGCCGTACAGTTTCGGCGACGTATAGACGAGCGAGTTGTTCGCGCGGTAAATCGTGTCGAGCGCGTCGACGTCGCCCGGGTGCGCGCCGTAGTAGCCGGTGAGCCACGTGGTCGGGCTATACGGCGACAGCAGCGAGTAGTAAGCCGTGTACTGGCGGCCGGCCTGCAGCGTACCGTAGGTCGGGTTCGTCACGCCGACCCATGCCTGGCGGCCGAACATCGCATTCGTGTATTGCTGGGCGCCGGTGCTCGAGTTGAAGCCGGATTCCAACTGGAAGATGGCCTTGGTGCCGCCGCCGAGATCTTCGCCGCCCTTCAAACCGAAGCGGCTGCCGGCCCATACGCCGTTGATCATGTTCACTTTGGACTTGCCGCCGGCGTTCGAGCCAAGCGAGCTTGCGCTGCTTTGATAGCCGATACCGGCATCGACGATACCGTACAGCGTGACGCTGCTTTGCGCGAAAACCGGTGCGCTGGCGAGAGCGGCGATCGCGCATGCGATCCGGGTCATAGTGATATTGCGATTCATAAAGGTATTCTCCAATTCGACCTGCTTCGACTGACTTGAGCGTGGTTGGCGACCCGGTCGTCGTTTGATTTTTCTCCGCCGTTCTGTTCGTATGTAGAACAGCGATTCTTTGTGCGAACAAGACTGAACTGTAAGTAAGATGGCGACGAGGGGTCAACGCGGGATTACCCCACTCTGTTGCGGATGCACATCGACCGGGAGAAGGCGCTGGACAGCGCGAAGAACGACGGAGGCCGCGGCGCGCTTTGGCGCGCCGGGGTGAGACAGGGTGTTGGCAGAAGGGCGAGCGCGGCCCTCGCAGGGCCGGCATGGTGCAGCGCGGCGCTCGGTGAACAGCGTGAAACGGTGGTCAGAAGATGACGTACACCTTGCGCATGGTTTCCTCGACTTCCCACAGCCCTTCGGTGTTGGCTTCGAAGAAGAGCGTGTCGCCACTCTCGAAGTGGATGGTCTCCTCGTTATCGGGCGTGAAGCGTCCGCGTCCGGCAATGAAGTGCATCACTTCGGCCTGCTTGACCGAGCGGCGATAAGTGCCCGCGGTGCATTCGAAAATGCCGGTGTCGATGGCCTCGCTGCCCTTGATGACGCGTTGCACGCCCGACACCTGGATCGGCGTCGTGCCGGGCAGCCCGGCCGTGCCCCAGTCCTCCAGATTCTGCAGATTCACGCTTTGCTTGAGCTGCTGTACCTTCATCGCTACGTTACCTTTGAGTGTGGATGGGCCGTTTCATTGGCCATGGGTTGGGGTGTTCGTCACGGTCTGCTCGATCTTGCCCAGCCGCACCACGGTCACGCCCGGCCGCAGTTGCCGCAGCGATGGCATGACGAGCATGCAGTCGTCGTAGGGCGTGGTGATGGCCTCGCCGTTCGACCAGCCGATTACGGCACCGGCCTCGGGAAAGATTTCGAGACCGGTATACGCCGCCGCGAAACGGAAATCCATGCTGGTGGCCACCACCGGCTGCGTTACGCGGACGATATGCTGCACGCCCGGCAATGGCGCAAGCCAGCCGGCCGGCAGATCCGCTTCATCGACCACGCCGGCCAGCAGCAGAAAGCGCGCGGTGGTATCGCGCGCGACCGCAACCGCATTGCGTTCCCAATGCTGTCCGCATTCGATCAGCAGCGCGTTCTTTGCGCTGGCGGGGTCGCCGAAGCCTTCGTAATCGCGCATGCGGCGGCCTTCCGGATGGCCTTCGTCGCAGATCACGGTGGCGGGCGTGCCGAGTCGCACGGCGAGGTCGATGCCTTTTTGCAGCGGTCCCGCCACGATCAAAGGCTTACTCTTCTCGTGCATGGAGTGCAGATCGAGTAGAAGATCGACGCTGTCGATCACGGGCCGCATCGCGCGCGCACGCTCCAGTTCGCTGGACGTGCGCGAAGTATCGTCGAGCACCGCGGCAGTCCATACGCGGTTGAAATCCTGATCGACGAAGCGGGCCGCGTCCGGCTGCGCCGAATCGAAACTCCGATATGCGTCGACGTTCGCGAACGCCAGTGTGAGGCGTCCACGGCGTGGCCGCAGCGCGCGCCGCAGCAACTCGTCCACGACGATCGCGCCGCACACTTCGTTGCCGTGTGTGAGCGCGTTGATCATCACGTGCGGACCCGGCGCACCCGAGTCGAACGCGTGGACATAGGCGATACCGGATGCCGATTGTTCGTGGCCCGAAATATCGGGGAATTCGACTTCGATAGGGTAGGCTTCCGTGCTCATGCGAGTGTGTCCTTGCAGAGAGTGTGCGGGTTGACCGGCGAGCTCAGGCGAGCTTTGCCGCGATCGCCCGGCCAACCTCGGTGGTGTTCGCCTTGCCGCCGAGGTCGCCGGTATGCGGACCTTCAACCAGCGTCGCCTCGATTGCGGCGAGAATCGCGTCGTGCGCCTCGCGCTCCTTGCCGGCGTGGTTGCCGAGGAAGTCGAGCATCATCGCGGCCGACCAGATCATCGCGATCGGATTGGCGATGTTTTTGCCAGCGATGTCCGGTGCCGAGCCGTGCACCGGTTCGAACAGCGACGGAAACTTGCGGTCCGGATTCAGATTGCCCGACGGCGCGAGACCGATCGTGCCGGTGCAGGCGGGGCCGAGATCGGACAGAATGTCGCCGAACAGATTGGTGGCGACCACCACGTCGAAGCGATCCGGGTTCAGCACGAAGCGCGCGCAGAGAATGTCGATGTGCTGTTTGTCCCACGTCACGTCCGGATACTGCGCGGCAATGCCGGCTGCGACTTTGTCCCACCACGGCATGCTGATCGCGATGCCGTTGCTTTTGGTGGCCACCGTGATCTTCTTGCGTTCGCGCCGTTGCGCGAGATCGAACGCGAACTTCAGTACGCGTTCGCTGCCGTGCCGCGTGAAAACGGATTCCTGCAGCACGAATTCGCGCTCCGTGCCTTCGAACATCACGCCACCCACCGACGAATATTCGCCCTCGGTGTTCTCGCGCACGATCCAGAAATCGATGTCGCCCGCCTTGCGGCCCGCGAGCGGCGAAGGCACGCCGGCAAAGAGGCGCGCGGGGCGCAGATTGATGTACTGGTCGAATTCGCGGCGGAACTTCAAGAGCGAGCCCCACAGGGAAATATGGTCGGGCACCGTGTCGGGCCAGCCGACCGCGCCGAACAGAATCGCGTCCGCCGATTGCAGTTGCGCTTTCCAGTCGTCCGGCATCATCTTGCCGTGCGTCGCGTAGTACTCGCAGCTCGCCCATTCAATGTGCTGATACTCCAGCTCGATGCCGAAGCGCGTTTTCACCGCCTCCAGCACGCGAATGGCTTCCGGCATGACTTCGACGCCGATGCCGTCGCCGGGAATGACTGCGATCCGATATTTCTTCGACATGTTGTGCTCCTCCGCTTGGGATTGTTTGGGGCTGCTTGGGACTGTTTGGGGTAGCTGGACGATTCGATAACGGCTATTTTATTCCTGCTGTTTGAGACTAAAATGATCGCTTTAGTTAAGCCACTGTGCACGATTCGTGTACAAACTCCGTTGCCATCCATCGACCTATGAGCGCCGTCCCATCACCCGATCTCGGCGACTTGCGCGTGTTTTGCGAAGTGGCGCGCAAGTCCAGTTTCAGCGCGGCGGCGGAGGCCCTGTCAGTGTCCGCGGCGTACGTCAGCAAACGCATCAACGTGCTCGAGACTACGCTCGGTACGCGTTTATTGCACCGTTCCACGCGCCGGGTGGCGATCACGGAAGCGGGCGAGCGCGTCTACACGTGGGCCGAAAAGATTCTCGACGACGTCGATCAATTGGTGGAAGACGTCTCCACCACCCGCCGCATACCCGGCGGCAAGCTGCGCATTTCCAGCAGCTTCGGCTTTGGCCGCCGTTTCGTCGCGCCCGCGCTCGCGCGCTTTTCCGAGCGCTATCCGCAGTTGAGCGTGCGGCTCGATCTGTTCGACCGTCTCGTCGATGTGGGCGGCGAAGGCTTCGATCTGGATGTGCGCATTGGCGACGAGATCGCGCCGCATCTGATCGCGCGGCGGCTCGCGTCGAATCATCGCGTGCTATGTGCGTCGCCCGGCTACCTTGCGCGGCATGGCGCGCCGCGCCAGCTTGCCGAGTTGTCCTCGCATGCGTGTCTCGCGATCAAGGAGCGCGACCATCCGTTCGGGCTCTGGCGTTTGACGTTGCGCGGCGAGACGGTCTCGATCAAGGTCACGGGACCATTGTCGACCAATCACGGCGAAGTGGCGGTGGAGTGGGCACTGGCCGGGCGCGGCATCGTGCTGCGTTCCATGTGGGACGTGCGGCCGCTGCTCGAAAGCGGTCAGTTGCAGCAGGTGCTGCCCGAGGTCACGCAACCGGCGAATCTGTGGGCGGTGTATCCGGCACGGCTCGCGCAGTCGGCGAAGGTGCGGGTCTGCGTCGACTTTCTGAGTGAGGAATTCGCACAGTGGAGTCCGCCGGCCGAGGGTGCGGCCGGGGGGGAGATGGGGTGACCTGACGCGCGTTGCTGATCGATCGGATCATTACGCTTACTTTTCGCGTATTGCGCGCACGATGATCCCGTCCCATCCGAACACGATTTTGTAGTCGCTCATTCCGAAGACTGCGAAGCAGTTTTCGCTATGGAGCAACGTCGTTCGCGCGGGTAAGCCGGTTTCGTTGACGGTGAGTCCGAATTGCCTGTTCAACTCTGTCTCTGTATCCACGTCGATAACTGTAAAGCCTGGACGCGGTACGCAGCTTTCCTTGTCGAACGCAATCGACTTCGGCGTAATCGTCATGGTCTTGCCGAGAATCCGCTTTGCCTCGGGGATACCGCCAGATATATCCGAATAGTCCACCACGTCGGTGACGACCCACTTGCCCACGAAATCGCCGACCGAAGGGGACTTCGTCTGTGCGGCGGAGGTGCCTGCACCAAACGTCATGGCGAAAGCTGCGAATAGTAGGCGTCGAATCATCGCGCCCCCTGTCTGAATGGCGCGGATTCGCGCTGACGTCGGTTCAGCAGTCCTCGACTCAGCTTCGCAGGGCCGCATATCCCAATCATGCAAGGTTCCAGAGACGGCCTAGTGATGATTCTGCGAGAACAGCGTTTCGAGCGGGTAGTGGCTCTTCACGAACGGCGACTTGATGATCACGTAGCTGAAGTACTTCTCGATCCCGATGTCGCGTTCCAGCAGTCCTTCCACGATGCTCTGGTAATGGCTCACGCTGCGCGTGACGAACTTCAGCAGGTAGTCGTAGCCGCCGCTCGCCAGATGGCACTCGACGATCTCGTCGACGTCGCGGATCGCATTCACGAACTTGATGAAGTCTTCCCGCCGGTGATCGGCGAGCGTGACTTCGGTAAACACGATCTGCACATCGCCGAGCTTTTCGAGCTGGATCTGCGCACCGTAGCCGATGATGTAGCCGGCTTTCTCCAGACGCTTGACCCGGATCAGGCAAGGACTGGGCGAAAGGCCGACCGCGTCGGCAAGCTCGACGTTGGTTATGCGGCCTTTCTTCTGCAACTGGGAAAGTATGCGCAGGTCAATCCGGTCTAGCTTGCAGTCGCTGCTCATCGTAACGTTATCGCTCCGGCGATCGGTGTGGGGCTGGGATGGCCCTCTACTCTAGCATGCGGTGGCATGAGTTTTGACCTTCAATGCGGCGCGCACATCGGCTTGTGCGAGCACGTCGTCGAGGGTCTTTTCAAGCCGCTCGAACATCAGATCGAACTCGGCCTCGGTGTACGAGAGCGCCGGTGCGAAGCCGAGAATGTTGTCGCCGAAGGCCCGGAAAATCAGGCGGTTTTCATACGCGGCGGCGGCGATCCGTTCAGACAGTTTGAGCGCCGGGTCGAAGCCCGCCTTGCTGTCCTTGTCGGCGACGAGTTCGAGCGCGCCGAGCAGGCCACGGTGGCGCGAGTCGCCCACCAGCGGATGCGCGAGCAGCGCGTCGAGGCCGCGCGCGAAGCGCGGTGCGCGCGCCACGCCGTTCGCCAGCAGCCCGCCTTCGTGATAGAGGCGCAGCACTTCCAGGCCGATCGCCGCGCTCACCGGATGCGCCGAATACGTATGGCCATGGCCGACCACCGCCTCGGCGTCGCCGTTGGCGATGCCCTGATAGATTTCGTCCGACATCAGCACGGCGCCCATCGGCGCATAGCCCGCGGTCAGGCCTTTGGCCACCGTCATCAGATCCGGCTCGACGTTTTCTCCCTGGCAGGCGAACAGCGGACCGGTGCGGCCGAAGCCGGTGATGACTTCATCGGCGACGAACAGGATGCCCAGCTTACGGCAGCTTTCACGCATTGCCGTGAGCCAGCCGACCGGCGGCACGATCACGCCGCCCGAGCCCTGAATCGGCTCGCAGAAGAACGCGGCGACGTTGTCGGCGCCGAGTTCAGCCACCTTCGCTTCGAGCGCGGCCACCGAGGCGGCGATCAGCGCAGCGTCGTCGGCGAAGTTGCTGCGGTACGCATACGGCGACGGCAGATGATGCTGGTTCGGCAGCGGCAGATCGAAGTTGCGGTGGAACGCGGGCAGGGCGGTGAGGCCGGCGCCGGTCGTCGACGAGCCGTGGTAGCCGCGTTGCAGCGCGATGATGTGTTTCTTCGACGCGCGCCCCGTGGCGTTGAAGTAATGCGTGATGAAGCGCAGTGCCGAATCCACCGCGTCCGAACCGCCGAGCGTGAAGTAGACGTGCTGCAGCGAAGCAGGCGACACCTCGACCAGCTTTTGAGCGAGTTCGATGGCCGGCTCCGAGCCGAAATGGAAATAGCCGGTTGCGTAGGGCAGTTTTTGCATCTGCGCGGTAGCGGCGTCGACAATGCTTTGCTGGCCGTAGCCGACGTTCACGCACCAGAGTCCGGAAAACGCGTCGAGCAGTTCGTTGCCGGCCGCGTCGCGCAGAAACGCGCCGCTGGCGGACTCGAGGACGGTGACGCCGCGTGCTTCATGGGCGCGGTAGTTGATGACCGGGTGAATCAGATGCTTGCGGTCGGCTTCGATAAGCGATTGAATCGGCATGATGGTTTCTCGTCGCGGGAAGGGGCTGTTGACCGTCCCATACTACTGATCAGCGGCGATCGCCTGCTCACCTAAACAATTGCCTGAAAAGCGCGCACGACGCGTTTTGATGCGTGACCTCAGCATTTTATGCTGCGAACGCTGAAAAGCCGTGTCGCACGGGCATTTCGTCCGGTTCTGCCCTCAATAGCCTTGCGCGCGGTCGATCTGGCCAACCATAGGCAAGCCCGCGCGATGGCGGCGCAGGTTCTCCAGCACTACGTCGACGGCGGTGTCGGGCCGCGTCGCACTCGCGATATGCGGCGTGATACGCACGCGTGGATGCGTCCACAACACATGACCGGCGGGCAGCGGCTCGGGATCGGTGACGTCGAGAATGGCGTTGTGCAACTGACCGCTCTCGAGCGCCGCGAGCAAATCCTGCTGATTCAGATGCGGACCACGCCCTGTTTGAATCAGCGAGGCTCCGCGCGGCAGCTTCGCGAACAACTGCGCATTGAGCAGCCCGCGCGTGGCGGGCGTGAGCGGCAGCAGGCAGATGAGGATGTCGGTGCGAGCGAGAAACGCATCCAGTGCGCCTTCACCGGCATAACAGTCGACGCCCTCGATCTCGCGAGCCGAACGGCTCCATCCCGCACAGTCGAAACCGAACAGACGCAGCCGTTCCAGCACGGCCGTGCCGAGCACGCCGAGCCCGAGCACACCGACACGGCGCTGACTGGCGGGCTTGAGCGGCAGCTCGCGCCAGACCTGCTGCTGTTGCTGAAGGCCGTAATCGAACAGATCGCGATGAATGGTCAGCACAGCCTGCGTGACATATTCGACCATGCCTTCCACGATGCCCGGCTCAATCATGCGCACCACGGGCACATGCTCCGGCACGCCGGACAGATCGAACTGATCGATGCCCGCGCCGACCGAGAACACGACTTCCAGGTTAGGGAAGGTGCGCGTCGGGTCTTCAGGCGGCTGCCAGGCAGCGAGATAGCGGATCGCGGCCGGATCGCCGAGATCGGGCCAGATATGAAACGGCAAGTCCGGCGCCTTCTGCGCGAAGAGTTTCGCCCACTGGGCGCCGCGCGCCGGGTCGGCTTTATAGAGGAAGGCCATGATGGTCAGCAGATTGCCTGGTTGATGATGCCGTATTGCAGGTAATGCGCATCCTGTCCGCCGCTCGCGGGCTGGCCCGGCGTGGCGGGGCGGATCATTTTGACGACCGTGTCCACGCGCGGCAGCCCGAGCTGTTCCAGCCATTCGGTCAGACCGCTTTCGCCCGGGGTGTCGATACGCACGAACACGCCTTCGTTCAGCGCCAGCCAGTGGCTGATGAGCGCCTTCGCGCGGCTCGAATCTTCCGAGGCGGGTGCGACCACCGGACCGATCGCAAAGCCGCGCCCGAAGCGGCGAAACAGTGCGAAGCCGATCAGTTCGCCGTCGCGGTCGAGCGCGATGCCGTCGGCGGCGCCCAGCAGTGCGGGCAACACTTCGCCGCGGTCCAGACCGCTGGCCCGCGACGCCAGTTCGACCAGCCGCGCGGTATCGCTCGAACCGAGCGGACGCAACCGTTCGCCGGGCGGCAAGGACACGAGCGGCGGCTGAAACGCCGCGCCCTGATGCTGGTCGAGCGTGCCGATCGCGCGAAAGCCGAGCTTTTCATACAGCGGCTGGCCCGCGGGAGTGGCGTGCAGGAAGGTGACGCGCCCGCCCAGTTCTTCCAGCACCAGATCCATCAGCTTTCTGCCGATGCCGCGCCCCTGGTGCGCCGGCGACACGATCACCATGCCGAGCGAAGCGTGCTCGGCGCCGTATTTCCAGCACAGGGCGGTGCCGATCACGCCGCTCGCGTCTTCCGCGACGAAGCCCACGCCCAGTTGCGCCACGAATCTCCAGTCGTCCGCGCGATGCGGCCATTTGAGTTCGACGGTCAACGCATGCGCAGCGGCGATGTCCTCGAGGGTGAAGCGTCTATAGGTAATCGAATCGGACACGCCGAGCTCCCTGATTGACTGAAGGCTTACGCCGTCACTGTGTCATCCGCTGCGCGGTGTGACTAGGACGATCTTTTTATCGCGGCCCCCGGAAAGCACCGCAGCGCAATTCGATGCAAAACGCCAGGTCCGGGCACGCATTACAGGTGAGTTCTGCTGCGGGGCGATTTTTGTCGGCGACATATGCCACGCCCGCGGCTCTACGATTTTGTCATGGCGGCGGCGGTCTCGGGACCGCGCCGCGCGAGACCACTAGCCAGTCACACAGGACACCTCTCTCATGGACAGCTTCAATCCAGACGACGTCGCGATTCGCAGCGGACACTACATCGGCGGTGTATATGTCGAGGCGGGCGAGCAACGCATCGAGGTGGCGCGTCCATCGGACGGCGTGGTGTATGCGTCGGTGCCGCTTGCCGACGCCGCGATGGTGGACCGCGCCGTCGAGAACGCATGGCAGGCATTCAGGGCGAGTGGCTGGGCGCGCATGGCGCCGCGCGAACGCGCGAAGATCCTGCGCCGTTTCGCCGAGCTGGTGGAAGCCGACGCGCCGACGCTCGGCCGGCTGGAAGCGCTCGGCTCGACGCGCCCGATTGCGCAGGCGATCGGCTGGGACGTGCCGTTCACCGCGGAGGGCATCCGCTTTTACGCCGAGTTCGCCGACAAGCTGGGTGGCGACGTGGCGGCCACCGATCACGATCATCTCGGCATGACGATCGCCGAACCCTACGGCGTGATCGGCGCGATCGCGCCATGGAATTTCCCGCTGGTCATGGCGTCGTGGAAGATCGCCCCGGCGCTGGCGGCCGGCAATGCGGTGGTGCTCAAGCCCTCGGAGATGACGCCGTTCTCGGTCTTGCGGCTCGCCGAACTGGCGGTGCAGGCGGGCGTGCCGGCCGGCATTTTCAACGTGATCCAGGGCGATGGCCGGGTGACCGGCGACGAACTCGTGCGCCATCCAAAGATCAGCAAGGTCACCTTCACGGGTTCTACGCGAACCGGCGCGTCGATCATGGCCGCGTGCGCCACCAGCGGCACCAAGCCGGTCACGCTCGAACTGGGCGGCAAAAGCCCGCAAATCGTATTCGCCGACGCGCCGCGTCTGGACGATGTGGCGCGCCGCATTGCCGGCGCGATCACGGGCAACGCGGGGCAAGTGTGCGTGGCGGGCTCGCGCCTGCTAGTCGAGCGCAGCCTTGCTGAGCCGCTTGCCGAACGCATCGGCAAGATCTTCGCCGAGTTGAAGCCCGGCGCGACATGGGCCGCGGGCACGACGCTCTCGCCGATCATTTCGGCGCCGCAGGCGGCGCGCATAGAAGGCATTGTGGGACGCACGCTGGAAGCTGGTGCGACGCTGCGCTACGGCGGCGTGAGAGCCGACGGCGGCGCTGATGGCGCGTTCTACGCCCCGACCTTGCTCACGGACGTCACGGCGCACTCCGAAGCGGTGCGCGAAGAAGTCTTCGGGCCGGTGCTGACGCTGCAAACCTTCGATACCGAAGAAGAAGCGCTCGCGCTCGCGCAGCATCCCGAGTACGGCCTCGCGGCCGGCGTGCATACCGCCGACCTCGGCCGGGCGCTGCGTTTCGTGCGCGGGCTCGAAGCAGGCACGGTGTGGGTGAACCGCTATGGCCGCACCTCGGACTTCATGATTCCCACGGGTGGCTACAAGCGCTCCGGCATCGGCAAGGACCTGGGCCGCCAGGCCTACGAGGCGAACCTGCGTTTCAAAAGCGTACTGATCGACCTGCGGGCCTGAAGACGCCTCTGAGCACCCGCCGGCCGCTTCGCGTGCCGGTCGCAAACCCAGTAGGGGCAAGGGTTTAGCCTGATCGCCGCATTCTGTGCTGTCAGCGGCCCGAAAAACGCATGGTTTGTGTCACCGGCAGCGCCCTAATCAGGAACATCTATGTTTTTGCGCTGATTAAATCTTTTACAGGAATTAGCTTTTGTCGATCTGAGCGGGTGCGAAGCACTTGCTCAGATCCCTTGCAAGATAGTTGCTGTTTTCGCCAATGAACTCCGACCACGAGTTCACCATCACGATAGGACTGCACCATGATCGAATTCGAACCGAAATACATCACCTTCGACTGCTACGGCACGCTGACCAAATTCCACATGGCCGACATGACGCGCGAGCAGTACGGTCATTTGCTGAACGGCGAAGACCTGGAAAAGCTTGTCGCGTTTTACTCGGGCTATCGTCGCGACGAAGTGCTCGGCGCATGGAAGCCGTATCGCGACGTGGTGGTCAACGCGCTGCGCCGCGCGTGCAAGCGCATGAACGTCGAATTCAACGAAGCGGGCGCGCAAAGCATCTATGACGCCGTGCCGACCTGGGGTCCGCATCCGGACGTGCCGGAAGGCGTTGCTCGTCTCGCGAAGAAGTACAAGCTGGTGATTCTCTCGAACGCTTCGAACAACCAGATCCAGAGCAACGTCGACAAGCTCGGCGCGCCGTTCTACAAGGTCTTCACGGCGGAGCAGGCGCAGTCGTACAAGCCGCGCATGCAGGGTTTCGAATACATGTTCGACCAGCTCAACTGCAATCCGGAAGACGTGCTGCACGTGTCGTCGAGCCTGCGCTACGACCTGATGACCGCGCATGACATGGGCATCAAGCACAAAGCGTTCGTCAAGCGCGGCCACGAACCGTCGACGCCGTACTACCAGTACTACGAGGTCAACGACATTCCGCATCTGGCTTCGGAACTCGGCCTGTAAGCGCCGGTTGCCCTTGCCTTTGCACGTGCCAGACACTGCCCGCCGCCTCGCTCATTGCCCATCTCAAGGACCTCACGGATGAAGCTCGATTCCTATTGGCTCGACACCGCGCCGCCACTGCTGTCGGCGTGCGAGGGTCCGGTCGACGGCCAGACCGATGTGGTCGTGATCGGCGGCGGCTTCACCGGACTGTCGGCGGCGCAGGCGTTGGGCAAGCGCGGCGCCACGGTGACCGTGCTCGACGCGGGTCGCATTGGCGGCGGCGCGTCCGGGCGCAACGGCGGTCAGGTTAATACCGGGGTCGCGCAGGACTTCGTTGCGCTGGTCGCGCAACTCGGTGTGGAGCGCGCGAGCGCCTGCTACCGCGCGTTTTCGGATGCGGTCGACACGGTCGAGCGTCTGATCCGCGAGGAAAACATCGACTGCAATTACATCGCGACCGGCAAGCTGAAGCTGGCGTCCAAGCCGCATCATCTTGCGCATCTGGAAAAGACGGCCGAAGCGATTCGCCGCGAAGTGGATACGGATATTGAACTGATCGACCGTAGCCGTATCTGCAGCGAAATTCAATCCGACAGCTTTTACGGCGGATTGCTGCAACGGCACGGCGGCCAGATGCACATGGGCAAGTTCACGGTGGGTCTCGCCGAGGCGGCGGTGCGCCGCGGCGCGAAGCTGTACGAGAACGCGGCGGTTACTGCCATCGCGAAAGACGGCGGCGGCTTTCGTATCAGCTCGGCGCGCGGCGAAGTGCGCGCGAAGCAGGTGCTGATCGCCACCGGCCCGTCGCGGCATGGTCCGTTCGGCTGGTACCGCAGGCGTCTCGCGCCGGTCGGTTCGTTCATCGTGGTGACGGAGCCTGTGGCGCCGGCGTTGCTGGCGCAAGTGTTTCCGAACCGGCGTGCGTACACCACCACGCGTTTGATGCACAACTACTTTCGCGTGACGCCGGATTCGCGACTTCTGTTCGGCGGCCGCGCGCGTTTCACGGCGTCCGAGAGGCCGTCCGATGCGAAGAGCGGTCGCATCCTGCAAGAAGGCCTCGCCGCGATGTTCCCAATGCTCGCGCATGCGCGCATCGACTATTGCTGGGGCGGTCTGGTGGACATGAGCGCCGACCGTTTGCCGCATGCCGGCCAGCACGACGGTATCTATTTTTCGATGGGCTACAGCGGCCACGGCACGCAGATGTCCACGCACATGGGCCAGGTCATGGCCGATGTGATGGACGGCCACGAAGACCAGAATCCGTGGCGCGAGTCCGAATGGCCCGCGATTCCCGGCCACACCGGCAAGCCCTGGTTCCTGCCGCTCGTGGGGACGTACTACCGCATCAAAGACATTTTTTATTGATCGTTCGTTGTTCGATTGGCAGTCAAAACCACGCAGCCACGCCTGCTTAACCTCGTTGCTCACCTCGCGGAGAAGTTCGATGAATAAGGAAAACTCGCAACATGGCGCTCTTGGACTCGGAAGCGAGTTGGAGCGATTGACTGCCAAAGGCGCGTCGCGGCGCGGCGTGCTGCGCGCAATGGCCGCCGCCGGCATGATGTCGGTCACCGGCGCCGGCTTGTTGACCGCCAGCGGCGCGGCGCTCGCGCAGGCCAAGCCGAAGCAGGGCGGCAAGATCCGTGTGGCGACGCAATCCGCTTCCGCGGCCGACACGCTCGACCCCGCGAAGGGTGCGCTCGGCACCGACTACGTCCGCGGCTTCATGTTCTACAACTGTCTCACCGAACTCGATTCGCATCTCGGCGCGAAGATGTCGCTGGCGACCTCGCTCGATACGAAAGACGCCACCGTGTGGGTCGTCAAGCTGCGCAATGGTGTGCAGTTCCACGACGGCAAAGCGCTCGCGCCGGCCGACGTGGTGTATTCGATCATGCGCCACAAGGATCCGGCCACCGCCTCGAAAGCGAAGACGCTGGCCGATCAGATCAAGGAAGTGAAGGCCACCGGCCCGAACGAAGTGACGATCACGCTGGAAGGCCCGAACGCCGATCTTCCGGTGATCCTCGCCACCTCGCATTTCCAGATCATCAAGGACGGCACCAAGGACTTCAAAACGGCGATCGGCACCGGTCCGTTCAAGGTCAAGGAATTTTCGCCGGGCGTGCGCACGGTCGGCGTGAGAAACGAGAAGTACTGGAAGCCGGGCATGCCGCACCTGGACGAGATCGAACTGATCGGCATTGGCGACGAATCGGCGCGCGTGAACGCGCTGCTCTCGGGCGACGTGCAACTGATCAACGCGGTGAGCCCGCGTTCGACCACCCAGATCAAGGGCGCGGGTGGTTTCTCCGTGCTGGAGACGAAAACCGGCCTGTACACCGACCTGGTTGTGCGCGACGAAGGCGGCATTACCGGCAACGACGATTTCCGGCGTGGCATGATGTATTTGCAAGACCGCGAGCAGATGCGCCGCGCGATCTTCCAGGGTTACGGCACGATCGGCAACGACCAGCCGATCGATCCGACCAACAAGTACTACCTGGCCGGCTTGCCGCAGCGCACCTTCGATCCGGACAAGGCGAAGTTCCATTTCCAGAAGGCGAAGGTCGGCAGCGCGCCGATCCAGATTTTTGCTTCGCCGGCGGCCGAAGGCTCGGTTGAAATGGCGATGTTCCTGCAGCAGGTCGCGCCGCAAGCCGGTCTGAATCTGCAAGTCTCGCGCGTGCCGGCCGACGGCTACTGGTCGAACCACTGGATGAAGCACCCGCTGGGTTTCGGCAATGTGAATGCGCGCCCGAGCGCCGACGTGATCTTCACGCAGTTCTTCAAGTCGGACGCGCCGTGGAACGAAGCGAACTGGAAAAGCCCGAAGTTCGACCAACTGCTGATTCAGGCACGCGGCGAACCGGACGACGCCAAGCGCAAGAAAATCTACGGCGACATGCAGGTGCTGGTGCATGAAACGGGCGGTGTCGGCATTCCGCTGTTCCAGAGTTCGCTCGACGCCTACACGGACAAGCTCAAGGGTCTCGGCTCGATTCCGCTCGCCGGCCTGATGGGTTTCATGTTCGCGGAAAATGTCTGGCTCGAGGCCTGAGCCGGATCTGAAGGGCGGTTACGAAGGGTTTCCGGTCTGACGAACTGGAAAGTCACACCCTGCAACACGCGCGCCGCGTTTCGAGCGGCGCGCGGCTTCAACTGAAGAGGCGACTCTCGATGAAAGCACATGCGCAACGTCTCATCGCCGCGCGCCTCGGCCTCGCGCTACTCACGCTGCTGCTGGTGTCGGCAGTCGTGTTCGCCGTCACCGGGCTGCTTCCCGGCGACGCGGCCCAACAGGCGCTCGGCCAGGCGGCCACCCCCGAAGCCGTTGCCGCCTTGCGGCATCAATTCGGCCTCGACCAGCCCGCGCTGCAACGCTATTGCGTGTGGCTTCTGCATGTGGTCAGCGGCAACTTCGGCACCTCGCTGTCGAACAATCTGCCGGTCAGCCAGCTGATCGCGACGCGCCTGCCCAACTCGCTCGCGCTGGCCGGCCTGACGGCCGTGGTCGCGGTGCCCGTGGCGCTCCTGATCGGCATTGCGTCGGCGATGTTCCGCGGCTCGCTGCTCGACCGCACGCTCAACGTGCTCACACTGTCGACCGTCGCGGTGCCGGAATTCCTGATCGCGACGATCGCCGTACTGATCTTCGCCGTCAAACTGCGCTGGCTGCCGGCGCTGTCGTATCTGTCGGAAGTGCATTCGTTCGGCGCGCTGCTGCGCATCTACGCAATGCCGGTGATGACGCTGTGCTGCGTGCTGGTCGCGCAGATGGCGCGCATGACGCGCGCCGCGGTGCTCGATCAGCTCAATTCGTCGTACGTGGAAATGGCCTTGCTCAAGGGCGCCTCGCCGGTGCGCGTGGTGTGGCGGCACGTGCTGCCGAACACCATCGGCCCGATCGCCAACGCCGTGGCGCTGAGCCTGTCGTATCTGTTCGGCGGCGTGGTGATCGTCGAATCGATCTTCAACTATCCGGGCCTCGCGAGCCTGATGGTGGACGCCGTGACCAACCGCGACATGCCGCTCGTGCAGGGCTGCGTCATGGTGTTCTGCGCGGCGTATCTGGCGCTCGTGCTGATCGCCGACCTGTGTCAAATCGTATCCAACCCGAGGCTGCGTCGATGATGAGCCAACCTACCAATCCCCACCACATTCCTCACGCGGGCACGGAACTGTACGACGTGCGCCGCGACGAACTGGTCGTCGAGCCCACGCCCGTGGAAGCGGTTGCGCTGAAACAGGGCGTGCTCAAACGCCTCGTCTACCGCTTCTCGGTACTCGGCCTGATCGGTCTGCTGATGGTAGCGTTCTGGCTGCTGGTCGCGTTCATCGGGCCACTCGTCGCACCGTACAAAGGCGGCGCGCTGACCTCGACGGAAATTTTCGGCCGCTATAGCGCGGCGTATCCGCTCGGCACCGACTATCTCGGCCGCGACATGCTCAGCCGGATTCTCTACGGCGCGCGCTACACGGTCGGCCTCGCGCTCGCCGCGGCGGTGCTCGCGAGCGTGATCGGCACGTTCTTCGGCCTGCTCGCGGCGGTGTCGGGCCGCTGGGTCGATGAAATCCTGAGCCGTCTGTTCGACGCGCTGATTTCGATTCCGAGCAAGGTGCTCGCGCTCGTCGTGATCGCCGCGTTCGGCTCGTCGATCCCGATGCTCACCACAGTCGCCGCGCTGGCCTACATTCCCGGCGCGTTCCGGATTTCGCGCTCGCTCGCGGTGAACCTGATGGGCCTCGAATACGTGCAGGTGGCGAGAGCGCGCGGCGAAGGCATCTTCTATATCGCACGGGTCGAAGTGCTGCCCAACATGATTCACCCGATGCTGGCCGACTTCGGCCTGCGCTTCGTGTTCATCGTGCTGCTGCTGAGCGGGCTCTCTTTCCTCGGCCTTGGCGTGCAGCCGCCGAACGCCGATTGGGGTTCGCTCGTGCGCGAGAACATCGGCGGCCTGTCGGAGGGTGCGCCCGCCGTGCTGATGCCGGCCGTCGCGATTGCGACGCTGACCATCGGTATGAATCTGCTGATCGACAACCTGCGGCGTCGCGGCCGTAGCCACGGAGGTGCGTGATGGCTGAGCGGGACATGATCGAAGTGAGGGGCCTGAGAGTCGTCGCGGGTGCGGCGCCGGGGCCGGTGACAGAGATCGTCAAGGGTGTCGATTTCTCGGTGAAGAAGGGCGAAGTGCTCGCGCTGATCGGCGAGTCCGGCTCGGGCAAGACCACCATCGCGCTGTCGCTGCTCGGCTATGCGCGAGCCGGCTGTGCGATCAGCGGCGGGTCGGTGCGCATCGGCGAGGTCGACGTGTTGTCGCTCGACGCGAAAGGCCGCCGAGCGTTGCGCGCGCGCACCGTCGCGTATGTCGCGCAAAGCGCGGCGGCCGGCTTCAATCCGGCGCGCACGATCATGGATCAGGTCACCGAACCGGCGCTGCTGCATCACCTCATGACCAAAGAGGCGGCGTGCGCCAAAGCGATTGGCCTGTTCCGCTCGCTAGCCTTGCCCGCGCCGGAAACGATCGGCGAGCGCTATCCGCACCAGGTGTCCGGCGGGCAGTTGCAACGCTTGATGGCGGCGATGGCGTTGATCACCGATCCGGCCGTCGTCGTGTTCGACGAGCCGACCACGGCGCTCGACGTCACCACGCAGATCGAAGTGCTCGTGGCCTTCAAGAAAGTGGTTCGCGAACTCGGCACCACGGCGGTCTACGTATCGCACGATCTGGCGGTGGTCGCGCAAATGGCGGACCGCATCGTCGTCCTGAACGGCGGCGCGGTGAAGGAAAACGGCGCGGTCGCGCAAGTGCTCGACGCTCCTGTGGATGCTTACACGCGCCAGTTGCTGGCCGCCACGCGCCGTCCGGAAGCGGTACTGGAATTGCCGCCGACCCTGGGCAAGCACGTGCCGCCGCTGCTGGAGATTCGCGGACTGTCCGCGGGTTATGGCCGCATCGACCGGTATGGCGCGCCCGCCGTGCGCGTGCTCGACGACGTCAGTCTGTCGATTCCGCGCGGCAGTACGCTCGGCGTGATCGGCGAATCCGGCTCCGGCAAGACGACGCTCGCGCGCGTGGTGGCGGGTCTGGTCGACCGGGCGCGCGGCGAGGTGCTGTTCAATGGCGAGTCGCTGCCGGCGCAGCTCTCGCGCCGCACGCCGGAGCAATACCGGCAGATCCAGATCGTGTTTCAGAACGCCGACACGGCGTTGAACCCGAGCCACTCGATCGCCGACATCCTCGCCAGGCCGCTCGCGTTCTATCACCATCTGCGTGGCTCGGCGGCGAAGAAGCGCATGCTGGAACTGCTCGATCTGGTGAAACTGCCGGCCTCCATCGCCACGCGCACGCCGGCGGGGCTCTCGGGCGGCCAGAAGCAGCGTGTGAATCTGGCGCGCGCGCTCGCCGCCAATCCCGCGTTGATTCTGTGCGACGAAGTGACTTCCGCGCTCGACACGGTGGTCGGCGCGGCGATCCTCGATCTGCTCGCCGAATTGCGGCGCGAACTGGGCGTGTCGTACATGTTCATCAGCCACGATATTTCAACGGTCCGCGCCATCTGCGACGAAGTGATCGTGCTGTATGCCGGGCATCGCGTGGAAGCGGGGCAGCGAGATGTGCTCGCCGCGCCGCCGTATCACCCGTACACGGGCTTGCTGGTGGATTCGGTGCCGGCGCTCAAACCCGGCTGGCTCGACGCGCGCCGCGAGATCGTCGCCACCGCTTTGCCGGCGATGGGCGAAAGCGCCGATATTGCCGAGCTGTGTTCGTTTCGCGCGCGCTGTCCGGTGCGTATCGACGGCAAGTGCAACGTGACGCCGCCCTCGGTCAAGCGGCTGCCCTCGGGCGCGGAGATTCTGTGCCACCATCCGGCCGCCGAACTGAACCGTTTGCAGTCCGTGGAGGCGACCCCGGCATGAGCGGACGATTTGTGCGCGTCGCGGAAGCCGGCCGCAAGACGTTTCCGATTACCGTGGACGGCGTGGTGCGCGAAGCCGCCGAAGGCGACACGCTGATGGTCGCATTGCTCACCGGCACGCGCACGTTGCGCGATTCCGAATTCGGCGACGGCCGGCGCGCGGGCTTCTGCCTGATGGGCGCATGCCAGGACTGCTGGGTGTGGACCGCGCAAGGCGAGCGCGTGCGGGCTTGCAGCACGCCGGCAACACCCGGCATGTCGATCGTCACGAAACTGGCGGATGCCGGGGAGGGTGTATGGCCCCGCGTGTAGTGATCATCGGGGCCGGGCCGGCGGGTGTGCGCGCGGCGCAGGCGCTGGTCGAAGCGGGGCTGCGGCCTGCCGTTATCGACGAATCGCGGCGCGACGGCGGACAGATTTATCGGCGTCAGCCGGAAGGCTTTTCGCGCAGCTATGACACGCTCTATGGCACGGAGGCCGCGCGTGCCGCGTCGCTGCATCAGAGCTTCGACGCGCTGAAAAGCAGGATCGACTATCTGCCGGAAACGCTGGTCTGGAATATCTCGCCGAACACCGTGCATCTGGTGAGCGGCACGCGTTACCGCACGCTCGTATTCGATGCGCTGATCGTCTGCAGCGGCGCGACGGACCGGCTGATGCCCGTCAAGGGCTGGCATCACGCCGGCACCTACAGTCTCGGCGGCGCGCAGGTCGCGCTGAAGTCGCAGGGCTGCGCGATCGGCTCGCGCATCGTGATGATGGGCAGCGGGCCGCTGCTGTACCTCGTGGCCGCGCAGTACGTGAAGGCGGGCGCGCAGGTGGCGGCGGTGCTCGACACTTCGACGTTCATGCAGCGCGTGGCCGCGTTGCCGCGTCTGCTGGCGATTCCCGCCGCGCTCAGAAAAGGTATTGCGTTGACGCGCGCGCTCGCCGACGCGCGCGTGCCGGTTCATCGCGGCGTGCAACCGCTCGAAATCAAAGGCACGCCGCGCGACGGCGTGAGCGCGGTCGAGGTCGCGCTACCCAATGGCAAGCGCCTCGAACTGGCATGCGATGCGGTTGCGCTCGGCTACCACCTGCGCCCCGAGACGCAACTCGCGGACCTCGCGGGTTGCCGCTTCGTGTTCGACGACAACGCCCAGCAGTGGCTGCCGCAAATCGATGCCGACGGCCGCAGCAGCATCAAGGGCGTCTACCTGGCGGGCGACGGCGCGAGGGTGCGCGGCGCCGACGCGGCGGAACGCTCGGGCCGTCTCGCGGCGCTCGCGGCGATGCAGGATCACGGCATGCCGGTCAACGGCGTGGAGCGCTTGCGCGCCGAACTCGCGCGCTTCACGCGGTTTGCCGCGGGCTTGCGCGAAGCTTTCCCGTGGCCGGCGAAGTTCGCCGCGTCGCTGCCGGACGAGACGATCGTCTGCCGATGCGAAGCGATTACCGCGGGCGAATTGCGCCGCGTGGTCCGCGCGAGCGGCGCGAAGGAAGCCAATCGCGCGAAGGCGTTTTCGCGCGTCGGCATGGGCCGTTGCCAGGGGCGTTATTGCGGCCACGCCGGCGCGGAGATTATTGCGGCGGCGGCGTGCGTGCCGCTGTCGACAGTGGGACGGCTGCGCGGCCAGGCGCCGGTCAAACCGCTGCCCGTGGCGCTGACCGAAGAGGCGATCGACGAAACGAGCAGCGAGGTGGGCCAATGAGCGCGACGACTCGCAACGAAGCCGATGTGATCGTGATCGGCGGCGGCATCATGGGGACGACGACGGCGTTCTTCCTGCGTCAGCGCAATCGCTCGGTGATTCTGCTCGAACGCGGACTCACCGGCCAGCAGGCAAGCGGCGTGAACTTCGGCGGCATTCGCCGGCAGGGCCGCGCGCTGCCGCAACTGGCCATGGCCAACCGCGCGCTGCGCACGTGGCAACGCTCGGCGGAACTGCTCGGCGAGGACATCGAGTTTCTGCCTTCGGGCCACACGCGCGTGTGCTACCACCAGAAGGATGTCGAGAATTTCGATCAGTATGCGATCGACGCGCGCGCCTACGGACTCGAACTCGAAGTGCTGCATGGCGACGCCATGTTCAGGCGCTTTCCGTTTCTCGGCCGCGAAGTGCTGGCGGCCTCGATCTCGCCGCTCGACGGCCATGCCAATCCGCGCCTCGCCGCGCCCGCGTTCGGTCGCGCGGCTGCGCGGCTCGGCGCACAGGTGATCGAGGACACGGAGATCGTTCGCGTGGAAAAGGATGGTGGCCGGTTTCGCGTGGAAAGCGCGCGTGGCGACGTCTACTGGGCAGCGCAGCTCGTGATCTGCGCCGGCGCGTGGGCGAGCCGCCTGACCGAACAGTTCGGCGAATCCGTGCCGCTGACCGCGCGGGGGCCGCAAATGTGCGTGACCGAGCCGGTGCCGTACGTATTCAAATCGTCGATGGGCGTGTTCACGTCGATCAAGGAAGAGAGCATCTACTTCCGCCAGATTCCGCGCGGCAACATCATCGTTGGCGGCGGTCCTGCTGGTCCGGCCGACGCCGTGACGCGCCGCGCCTCCGTGTTGCCCATCAACACCGTGCGGCAACTGGCGCAGATGCGCCGGCTCGTGCCCGCGTTGGCGCCGCTGCATGTGATTCGTGTCTGGAGCGGCGTGGAAAGCTATCTGCCCGACAGCGAGCCAGTGATCGGTCCGAGCGGCCAGGTCGACGGCCTTTACTATGCGTTCGGCTTCAGCGGCTCGGGCTTTCAGATCGGTCCGGGCGTCGGCGAGACGCTCGCGGAACTGGTCGATACGGGCAGCACGGCGATTCCTCTCGACCCGTTTTCCATTCGGCGTTTCGCGAAACAACCGGCGGCCCGCTCGACTATCGTGACGTCATGAAACAGTCCATCAGCCTCAACGCGGCCCGCGCGTTCATCGAAGCCCATTTCGACGAACCGGTGACGCTCGCCCAACTCGCCGCGCTCTCCGCGCTCAGCGTGTCGCGCTTCGCCACGGTGTTCCGGCAGCAATATGGATCGTCGCCATACCGCTATCTGTGCGGCCTGCGGATTCAACGCGCGCAGACGCTGTTGCTCGAAGGCGTGCCGGGATCGGTCGTCGCGACGGAAGTCGGCTTCTTCGACCAAAGCCATTTCGGCCGCCATTTCAAGCGATGCTGCGGCATGACGCCCAGCATGTTCATCGCGCGCGCCGCTGCGGGCAGCAACGCGATCACGAGCGCCGGCACTGCGGCGATCAGCGCCGTGCGGCCGGCGCGGCATGGCGGCGTGGGCAACGCCGGCACCACGCCTACTGCGCCGCGTTCAGCTTCCGCCATAACGTCGTCTTGCTGATGCCGAGCGCCTCGCAGACGGCGTCGCGATCGCCTTCGTGCGCGGCGAGCGCGGCGCGGATTTCGTCGGCTTCCACGTGACGGCTGCGTTCGCGTAGCGATAGCGCGGCTTTCCTCGCGCGCGCGTGGGGCTCGACGATTTCCGGCGCGAGCGTGCGCAACATGTCGCGGGTGAAAGCGGATTCGGTGGCGTCTGCGTTGGTGTCTTCAGGGGCCGCGTCGGCGAGTTCCACGGCGATCCGTTCAATCACGTTCTGCAGTTCGCGCACGTTGCCGGGCCACGCGTAACGCTTGAGCGGCTCGTCGAGTGGGGCGAGCACGCGTTCGGCGGCAGCTGCGTCCGGCACACGCGCCGCGAGCCTCGGTTCACGCGCCACGGCTTGCAGCAGCAGTTGGGCGGCGAGCGGCAGCAGGTCGGTCGGCCGCTCGCGCAGCGGCGGCAATGCGATGCTGAGAATGTTGAGGCGGTAGTACAGGTCGGCCCGAAAGCTGCCCGCTTCGATGCCCTCGGTCAAGCCGCGATGCGTCGCCGCGACCACGCGAATATCGACCCGCGTCGGCTCCGTCGAGCCGAGCCGCACGACCTCGCGTTCTTGTAGCACGCGCAACAGCCGGCTTTGCAGCGACAGCGGCATCTCGCCGATTTCATCCAGAAACAGCGTGCCGCGGTGCGCCACTTCGATCAGCCCGGCCTTGCCGCCCTTGCGCGCGCCGGTAAATGCGCCTTCTTCGTAGCCGAACAACTCGCTTTCCAGCAGCGCCTCGGGAAACGCGCCGCAATTGATCGCGACGAACGCGAAGTCGCGCCGCGCGCTCAACTGATGCATGCTCTGCGCGACCATCTCCTTACCCGTGCCGCTTTCGCCGAGAATCAATACGGTGGCGTCCGAGCGCGCATAGCGCTTGACGAGCGTACGTACCCGTTCCATCGATTCGGACGCGCCGACGATATCGTCGAGCCGGTAACGCGCGCTGAACTGCTGCACGCGCTGGCGCGAGCGCAGCGTCCGGTCGAGCCGTTCGACCGCGCGCGATTCCTGAAACGTCAGCACGGTGCCCGCCGCCGAGCCGCTGCTCGCCAGCGGCCCGCGATGCACGACATAGCTCACGCCGCGCACCGTGCAGAACCCGTCGCCGTCCGCGTCCGGCAGACTGCCTGCGAGATCGGGCGCGAGTTCGAGCAGCACGCGGCCCACGGCGTGTGCCGCGTCGAGGCCGAGCACGCTCGCGAGGCGCTGGTTCATTGCTTCGACCCGCCCTTGCGCGTCGAGCGCGACGACGCCGTCGCGCAGATGCTGCAACAGATTGTCGAGCCGTTGACGTCGAACCGTTTCGCGGCGCGTGGCCTGCGCGACTTCGAGCGCGGTGTCGAAGGCCGCGCGCACGGAAGCGCGCGAGTAGAGAAACACCGCGCCCATGCCGGCATTCGCGGCGAGGTCCGTGACGAGTCCGGGGCCGACCACCACCTCGATGCCGCGATCGCGCAGATCGAGCACGAGGCTTTCCGCGTCCTGCGCCGATTGATAGGAAGCGAACGTGATGTCGAGTGCGAAAGCGGCCGTGAAACGCCGCACTTCGTCGGGTGTGTCGCCGTGCGTGACGAGCGCGACCTTCGCGCCGTCGCGGCGTGCGCGCGCGAGCGCGTGCATCACGTCGAAACCGGTCGGACCGATCAGCACGACCGGCACCGACACGCGCGTCTTCAGATACGCGCCGTTCGAGCCGCCGGCAATCACGACATCCGGACGACCCGCGCCCGCGGCCTCGACTTCGCGCACGGCGTCTTCGAAGCCGTGCGAGACGATGCGCAGGTCCGCGCGCTCCACGTATTCGCCGGCGATATCGAAAAACAGATCGCGCAAGCGGCTAATGCTGAGCGCCCAGATGCGGGGGCGCTGGGCGGGTTCGAAAAGAGGTGTGCTCAAGGCGGGGCGGCTCACGGCGGTGCTAGGAAAGTCCACTCATTATGCGCGCATCCATTTCCAATCTGAAATCCACGTTTCATTTCTGAAATCGGATCGAGGCGGGCGCGGACGGCAGTCCTTTTTTAAATCAGGTACTTAGCGCGCGTGCGCGTGGCTGGCCCGTTCTTTGCGTTTTGGGATGCGGTCCAACATATTCCCCATGCATCAGGAGACGAAGTCATGAGCGAAGCAGATAACAGTACGCCGAACACAGGCGCGTTCAAACCGAAGAAATCCGTCGCCCTGTCCGGCGTGACGGCAGGCAATACCGCCCTCTGCACGGTCGGCAAGACCGGCAACGACCTGCACTACCGCGGCTACGACATTCTCGATATCGCGGGCGCCTGCGAGTTCGAAGAGATCGCGTACCTGCTGGTCCACGAAAAGCTGCCGACCCAGGCCGAACTCACCGCGTACAAGACCAGGCTGAAGGCGCTGCGCGGCCTGCCCGCGAACGTCAAGGCCGCGCTCGAATGGATCCCGGCCGCAGCACACCCGATGGACGTGATGCGCACCGGCGTGTCGGTGCTGGGCACCGTGTTGCCGGAGAAAGACGACCACAACCTGCCGGGCGCGCGCGACATTGCCGACAAGCTGATGGCCTCGCTCGGTTCGATGCTGCTCTACTGGTATCACTATTCGCACAACGGCAAGCGCATCGAAGTGGAAACCGACGACGACTCGATCGGCGGCCACTTCCTCCACCTGCTGCACGGCGTGGAGCCGTCGAAGGCGTGGGTCGACGCAATGCACGTGTCGCTGAACCTGTACGCCGAGCATGAATTCAACGCATCGACCTTCACGGGCCGCGTGATCGCGGGCACGGGATCGGACATCTATTCGGCGATCACCGGCGCGATCGGCGCGCTGCGCGGGCCGAAGCACGGCGGCGCCAATGAAGTCGCGTTCGAGATCCAGTCGCGCTACCAGACGCCGGACGAAGCCGAAGCGGACATCCGCCGCCGCGTCGAGAACAAGGAAGTGGTGATCGGTTTCGGCCACCCGGTGTACACGATTTCGGACCCGCGCAACAAGGTCATCAAGGAAGTCGCGAAGAAGCTCTCGAAGGAAGCCGGCAACACCAAGCTGTTCAGCATCGCCGAGCGGCTGGAGTCGGTGATGTGGGAAGCGAAGAAGATGTTCCCGAATCTGGACTGGTTCAGCGCGGTCTCGTATCACATGATGGGCGTGCCGACGGCGATGTTCACGCCGCTCTTCGTGATCGCGCGAACGGCCGGCTGGAGCGCGCACATCATCGAGCAGCGCATCGACAACAAGATCATTCGTCCGAGCGCGAATTACACCGGACCCGATGACCTGCCGTTCGTGCCGCTCGCGAAACGTGTTTGAGCGCGGCTGAAGACCTTGCGAGCGTTGTCGATCGCGAGAGAGCGTCGACACGCCGAGGCAAGTGTTCGACCTTCATTGCGTCTCGAGAGCGCGGCGCAATGAAATTGGGCCTTGGCTCGCTGGAACCCCGAGCCAAGGCTGTTTTTTGCGGCGTATTCGCGTGAGTGCCGGCAAACCCGGCCCGTACGCTGCCGCGAGCTAAACTACACGTACCTGACTGGCCCGCCAGGGAAGCGCTAAAAGAGGGGCAGCTGACTGTGATCGGCCGCCGCCATCGTTCCCGGATCATTACTGTTTTGTCCCCTACGCCATGAATACCGCAAACCGCAAACGCCTTCCCGGCACCCAGCTCGATTTCTTCGACACGCGTGCCGCCATCGACGCCATTGCGCCCGGCGCGTACGACAAGCTGCCGTACACGTCGCGCGTGCTGGCGGAGAACCTCGTGCGCCGCTGCGATCCCGTCACGCTCGTCGCGTCGCTCAAGCAGATCATCGAACGCAAGCGCGATCTGGATTTCCCATGGTTCCCGGCACGCGTGGTCTGTCATGACATTCTTGGCCAGACTGCGCTGGTCGACCTCGCCGGTCTGCGCGATGCGATCGCCGCGCAAGGCGGCGACCCTGCCATGGTGAATCCGGTGGTGCCGACCCAACTCGTGGTCGACCATTCGCTCGCCGTCGAGTGCGGCGGGTTCGATCCGGACGCGTTCGCGAAGAATCGCGCGATCGAGGACCGCCGCAATGAAGACCGCTTCGACTTCATCAACTGGACCAAGCGCGCGTTCAAGAACGTCGACGTGATTCCGCCGGGCAACGGCATCCTGCATCAGATCAACCTCGAGCGCATGAGCCCGGTGGTGCAGGTGAAAGACGGCGTGGCATTCCCCGATACGCTGGTCGGCACCGACTCCCATACGCCGATGGTGGACGCGCTCGGCGTGATCGCCGTCGGCGTGGGCGGACTCGAAGCGGAAAGCGTGATGCTCGGCCGCGCGTCGTATATGCGCCTGCCGGATATCGTCGGCGTGGAACTGACCGGCAAACCGGCTGAAGGCATTACCGCGACCGACATCGTGCTCTCGTTGACCGAATTCCTGCGCAAGGAAAAAGTGGTCGGCGCGTACCTCGAATTCTACGGTGCAGGCACGGCCAACCTGACGCTCGGCGATCGCGCGACCATCGCCAACATGGCGCCGGAATTCGGCGCCACGGCCGCGATGTTCTATATCGACGAACAGACCATCAAGTATCTCAAGCTCACCGGCCGCGACGACGCGCTCGTCAAACTGGTGGAAACGTATGCGAAGGAAACCGGCCTGTGGGCGGACAGCCTCAAGCATGCCGAATACGAACGCGTGCTCAAGTTCGATCTGTCCACCGTGGTGCGCACGCTGGCCGGTCCGTCCAACCCGCACCGCCGTCTGCCGGTGTCGGAACTGGCGGCGCGCGGCATCAGCGGCAAGGTGGAGAATGAACCGGGCCTGATGCCCGACGGCGCGGTGATCATCGCCGCGATCACGAGCTGCACGAACACCAACAATCCGCGCAACATGATCGCCGCCGGCCTGCTGGCGCGGAACGCGAACCGGCGCGGACTGACGCGCAAGCCGTGGGCGAAGACCTCGCTCGCGCCTGGCTCGAAGGCGGTCACGCTGTATCTGGAAGAAGCCGGTCTGCTGCACGATCTGGAGAAGCTCGGCTTCGGCGTGGTCGCGTATGCGTGCACGTCGTGCAACGGCATGTCCGGTGCGCTGGATCCGGCGATCCAGAAGGAAATCGTCGAGCGCGATCTGTATGCGACTGCCGTGCTGTCGGGCAACCGCAACTTCGACGGCCGCATTCATCCGTACGCGAAGCAGGCTTTCCTGGCATCGCCGCCGCTGGTGGTGGCGTATGCGATTGCGGGCACGATCCGCTTCGACATCGAGAAAGACGTGCTCGGTATCGATGCCGACGGTCATGCCGTCACGCTGAAGGACATCTGGCCGTTGGACGCGGAGATCGACGCGATCGTGGCGTCGAGCGTGAAGCCGGAACAATTCCGCAAGGTGTACGAGCCGATGTTCGCGGTCTCCGTCGACAAGGGCGAGCAAGCCAATCCGCTGTACGACTGGCGTCCCATGAGCACGTACATTCGCCGTCCGCCGTATTGGGAAGGCGCACTTGCGGGTGAGCGAACGCTCAAGGGCATGCGCGCGCTCGCCGTGCTGGGCGACAACATCACGACCGACCACCTGTCGCCTTCCAACGCGATTCTGCCGAACAGCGCCTCGGGCGAGTATCTGGCGAAGATGGGCCTGCCGGAAGAAGACTTCAATTCCTACGCGACTCACCGCGGCGACCATCTGACGGCGCAGCGCGCTACCTTCGCGAACCCCACGTTGAAGAACGAGATGGTGGTCGAAGACGGCAAGGTGAAGGCGGGTTCGCTGGCGCGCATCGAGCCGGAGGGCAAGATCACGCGCATGTGGGAAGCGATCGAAACCTACATGGAGCGCAAGCAGCCGCTGATCGTGATCGCCGGGGCCGACTATGGCCAGGGGTCGTCGCGTGACTGGGCCGCGAAGGGCGTGCGTCTTGCCGGCACGGAAGCGATCGTCGCCGAAGGGTTCGAACGCATTCACCGCACGAATCTGGTGGGCATGGGCGTGTTGCCGCTGGAATTCAAGCCGGGAGTGAACCGGCTTACGCTCGGTATCGACGGCACGGAAACCTTCGACGTGATCGGCGAGCGCAAGCCGCGCGCGGACCTCACGCTGGTGATTCATCGCAAGAACGGTGAGCGTGTGGACGTGCCGGTGACGTGCCGGCTCGACACGGCCGAAGAGGTTTCCATTTACGAGGCCGGCGGCGTGCTGCAACGCTTTGCGCAGGACTTTCTCGAATCGACGAAAGCGGCGGCCTGAGGCTGCCCGGTTTTCAGATCGTTTGAAGCAGCGAACGTTTTAACGCGGGACAGGGCGCTACGGTGCGGCATGCCGTACGCCCTGCACGAAGTCCCTCCAGGGACCGTCCGCCTACATCAGGACACGACTTTCATGGCCCACCAACCCCAGATCAAGATTGCCGCCACCTACATGCGCGGCGGCACCAGCAAAGGTGTGTTCTTCCGCTTGCAGGACCTGCCCGAGGCCGCTCAGGTGCCGGGCGCCGCGCGTGATGCGCTGCTGATGCGCGTGATCGGCAGCCCCGACCCGTACGGCAAGCAGATCGACGGCATGGGCGGCGCGACCTCGAGCACCAGCAAGACGGTGATCATCGCCAAAAGCAGCCGGCCGGATCACGACGTGGATTACCTGTTCGGGCAGGTGTCGATCGACAAGGCATTCGTGGACTGGAGCGGCAATTGCGGCAACCTGTCGGCCGCCGTGGGACCGTTCGCAATCAGCGCGGGTCTCGTCGACCCGAGCCGGATTCCGCGCGACGGCGCGGCGACCGTGCGCATCTGGCAGGCGAATATCGGCAAGACGATCATCGGCCACGTGCCGATGACCAATGGCGCCGTGCAGGAAACCGGCGATTTCGAACTCGACGGCGTCACGTTTCCGGCTGCCGAAGTGCAACTCGAATTCATGGATCCGGCTGCGGAAGAAGAAGGCGCGGGCGGCTCGATGTTCCCGACCGGCAATCTGGTCGACGACCTCGAAGTGCCGGGTGTCGGCACGTTGAAGGCGACCATGATCAACGCGGGCATTCCGACCATCTTCGTGGATGCGGAATCGATCGGCTACAAGGGTACGGAGTTGCAGGACGCCATCAACAGCGACGCAAAAGCGCTGGCGATGTTCGAGACCATTCGCGCGCACGGCGCGCTGCGCATGGGGCTGATCAAGCATCTCGACGAGATCGCGACGCGCCAGCATACGCCGAAGGTCGCGTTCGTCGCGAAGCCGGCCGACTATGTGGCGTCGAGCGGCAAGCGCATTGGGGCGGGCGATGTCGATCTGCTGGTGCGGGCGATGTCGATGGGCAAGCTGCATCACGCGATGATGGGCACGGCCGCGGTCGCGATCGGCACGGCGGCGGCGATTTCCGGCACGCTGGTGAATCTCGCGGCAGGCGGCGGGGCGAAGCAGTCGGTACGCTTCGGGCATCCGTCGGGGACCTTGCGGGTAGGTGCCGAGGCGAGCGAGAGCGGCGGCGAGTGGACGGTCAAGAAGGCGATCATGAGCCGCAGCGCGCGCGTGTTGATGGAAGGGTGGGTGCGGGTGCCGCAGGAAAGGTGAGGCGGCCGGCGCGAGCGCGCCGATTCGCCGCTCAGGTGTCCAGAGTGCGAAAGTCCGGCTTCGTCTGGAAAGCACGAAGCCGGAAAAACGGGTTGGATGAAATGGCGAAGCCTAAGACATCAGCCCGATGCTGGCGAGAACGAACCGAAGGCCGAAGAAGCACACGGACGAAAAAAGCGGCAGGCCGAAAGCCACCGTGACACACCGCAGGCCGACCACGCTGAGCGTTGGCCATCGATTGAGGGTGTAGACCGCCGCGCCAGCCAGTGCGCGGCTGATCCCGTTCACGTCCGCTCCATGACGACCTCGAGATACTCGCTGGGCAACACGAGTGTCTCGTCGCCGGAACGGTTGCCGTTTGCCAGCAGCGTCATCAGGTCGAGCTGGAAGGCCGCCTGCCGTTCGGCATCCATCGCGGCGAATGCCTTGTTGACCGGGCCGTAATATGTCCGGAATACCTCGATCCAATGCGCCGGTGAGCGGTAACGGAACGTGAATTCACGGCTCTTTGCAGCGACGGGCTTCGCGCTCCCGTGAAAGAGCTCGTCGAGCCGCGCCCTCGTGCCCCACAACGCGGGCGACTTGAGGCCGGGCGGCGGGGGCAGATACTTGCCGATCGTTTTGAACACCTGCCCGATGAAGCTCTCGGGCGTCCAGTTCGCAAGGCCGATTTTGCCGCCCGGCTTGCACACCCGCGCCAACTCGCTTGCCGCCATCTCCTGATTCGGCGTGAACATGACGCCGAAGGTCGAGATCACGGCATCGAACGAGGCGTCGGCGTAGGGCAGCGCTTCGGCGTCCGCTTCGCGAAACCGCACCGAGGTGAGACCTTCCGCTCGCGCCCGAGCCTTCCCCGCTTCGA
This sequence comes from Paraburkholderia sp. BGA-UO-ETr-F21, assembly GCF_059567925.1. Lineage (NCBI taxonomy): Bacteria > Pseudomonadati > Pseudomonadota > Betaproteobacteria > Burkholderiales > Burkholderiaceae > Paraburkholderia > Paraburkholderia sp. BGA-UO-ETr-F21. Next base: position 481,304 of record NZ_JCAQOY010000037.1, read on the forward strand.
GCAGCGAGGAGACATAGTCGGTCGAGGTGACGTCGCACCAGCGGCGTGCGGCGGCAAGCGTGGCGTTGCCGTTGCCCGCCGCGACATCGAGCACGCTGGTGCCGGCGCGCAGATCGAGCGCCTCGCACAGGTTTTCGCCGACGATCTGCAGCGTCGTGCCGACGACCGCATAGTTGCCCGTTTCCCACGCGACGTGCTGGCGCGCTTTGACGTCGGCGAATGCGGAGGTTTGCGAAGAAGACTGGACTTGTGACATGGAAATGCTCCTGAAAATTTTTTTGTGCAATGCAAGTTGATCTCGTTGCGCGAAGGCTTTCAGCGTCGCTATGAATTCATGGGGCGCCTCCTTAATTGCGTTTAAGTATTCGATACATTCAAGATTCCTTAGCATCGTTGTAAGGAATTCGCATGGGTGCTAGTATCGTTGCGCGTGTTGAATCGATGAATGACCAGGCGTCCAGATCTTTTGCGCGGGACGCCGAAGTTCATGGGCACACATCCATGGATGCTCTCTCCAACGTTCTTCGCCTCGTTCGCCTGGGCGGCGCGGTGTATCTAAACGGCCACTTCACTGCGCCCTGGTGTCTGTTCGGCCAGGCGGACGCAGCGCTGTGCGGCAGTTATCTGCCACGAGCCGAACGTGTCGTCTCCTATCATCTGATCACCGAGGGAAGTTGCTGGGCGGCACTCGCGGACGATCCCGAGTCCGCCATTTACGTCAATGCCGGCGAACTGCTCGTCGTTCCGCAAGGCGAATCGCATCTGCTGGGCAGTTCACTCGACGTGACGCCCGGACCCACTGCCGAACTGCTCGAGAGTCAACTGCGCAATTCCCCGGGGCAGTTGATGGCGCTCAACTATGGCGGCGGCGGCGACAGTACGCGTCTGGTGTGCGGCTTTCTCGCTTGCGACGACACGTTGAGCAACCCGGTGCTGTCCGCGTTGCCTCGCCTCTTCAAGGTCGACATGCGCAATGATCCGCAGTCCGCGTGGCTTGAATCTTCTTTGCGGTTCGCCACGGCCGAGGCGGCGGAATGGCGCGTAGGCAGTGCGCTCGTGCTTGCGCGGCTATCGGAGTTGCTCTTCGTGGAGGCGGTGCGGCGCTGCATCGACGCGCTGCCGGCCGATCGAAAGGGCTGGCTCGCGGGTGTGGGGGACAGGTTTGTCGGCCGGGTGCTGGCCATGATGCATACGCAGCCGGCGCATGCGTGGACAGTGGATGAGCTTGCCCGCATGGCGGGGCTGTCGCGCTCCGCGCTGGCGCAGCGGTTTACGCAGTTGCTCGGTCAGCCGCCAATGCAGTATCTCGCCCACTGGCGCTTGCAGGTCGCGGCGCAGGAGTTGCGCGGCGGGACGAAGTCGGTGGCGGAGGTGGCGGATCAGGTGGGGTATGAGTCGGAGGCGGCCTTCAATCGCGCTTTCAAGCGGGAGTTCGGGATGCCGCCGGCAGGGTGGAGGAAGAGCCGGGGCGGAATGGCGAGTGCCTCGGCGGGTGCCGCTGGTGCGAGCGCTGTAGATTGCTACAGCGAACCCTTTAGCGGCCACCCGATGTGAAGGCGCCAATACTCCGTGCGCTCACTTCACGCCATGCTTCGCCTGCCATTTTTTCATGAACGCGATCTCATCGTGCTGTGCCTTGATGATGTTGCTGGCCAGCCGCTTCAACTCCGGATCCTTGCCGTATTTCAATTCGACCTGCGCCATTTCAATCGCGCCCTGATGATGCGGAATCATGTGAGCGACAAAGTCCTTATCGGCGTCGCCGGTGTAGTCGGCGCTCATGTCCTGCATCATTTTGTCGTCGGCGGCTTTGAAAGCTTGCGTCGACTTGCCGCCGGCTGAACCGGACATATCCATGCCGGGCATGGACGCCGGTTGCTGGGCATGGACGGGCGCGGCCGCAACGGCAAACGCAAAGCCGCCGAACAGGCAGAGAGCACGAAAGGCGCGAAGGTTTTTCATAGTAGATTTCCGTTGGGGAAAAGTTGTCCCGATCGACACCGCTGCCGGAAAGCGGAAGTAGGCGCGTGTGCTCCCACCGCCTTCCCGGCGGCTATCCGGCAGCTATCCGGCGTAGATCTGGTCCGGCGATCGAGCGATTGGGCGATCAGCCTATCAGGCTTTCAGCGACGGATGAAATCCCGCCGCCTCGATGGCCTCGATGAATTGCTGGGGCGCCAGCGTCGACGTGACCTTGACGATTTTAACGGGCACATCGACATCGAGCCTGGCAGCCGGGTCGAGACTCGTGACAGCACGCGTGATGGCGTTGGCGCATCCGCCGCACGACATGTCCGGGATGTTGAATTCCATGTCCTACCTCCAATAAGAAGTCATGGGTAGAGCGTGGACCTTCCCACGGCGGTAAGGTCAAGCCTCTTTTTTGTGACTGGCTGAAGGCAAATCACCGCACCAAAAACGTGCGCGCGCGACGTCGTCCCTGCCTTACGATTTTCCAGAACCGCATGCTAGACTCCGTTTCCATGTCTTGCTGGCGCAAATTCTTCATCGTGTTGCTGCTCGTGCTGTGCCTCCCGGTTCAGTCGTTCGCGGCCGTCTCCATGAAATGCGAGTCCTCGCATTCCGTGGGCGAAGGGATGTCTGCGCGCCACGAGCATGCGGGTCCAATGGCCCGGCATCACGATCATGCCGGGATGATGGCCGATCAGGCCGACAATATCGCCGGTACTCATCTTCAGCATCACGGCGGCGGGGGCAGCGAGCATCACGCGCATGCGTGCTCCGCCTGCGCGTCCTGCTGTTTCGGCGGCGCGTTGCCCATCACGCCGGTCGTGTCCCTGTCCGCTAACGCGGTTCATTTTGCTGTTCCCTTGCCTCCCGCCGTGCGTGTCGTGTCGTTTCTGACTGACGGCGTCGAACGGCCTCCCCGAATCCCTCTCGTCTAGATCTTTCGCAGCCCTGTGCTGCGGTGTTCCATTTTGTCTCGATGGCGGCCGTGTGTCGTCCGTCGGGGCGGACTACGACGAGACTATCCATGCGAATGTTCATTGCGGCGCTGCTCGGCGCGCCGGCATGTCTGCCGGCGCTCGCGTTCGCCGCGCCCCTATTTCCCGACCCGGCGAATGCCGCGGCATCCGTGCCTGCGCTCGAGGTGCCATCTGCATTGGCCGGCTATCGGCCGCACCGCGAGCAGCCGTCACCGGGTTGGCAGGCGCTCAATCGCGCGGTGACCGATCCAGCCGATGGCGCTGGGAAGCGCCACGGTTCGATGCACATGGGCGTCACAGATGCCGAAGGCGACGACCACGGTGCTCACCACGCGGAGGCAGCAAAATGAGGCCGCGCCTGCTTCCTTCCGCCGGCGCTGTTTCCATCGCCATTGCCGTGTCATGGCTCGCCGGCTGCACGGCGTTTTCAAAGGACGGCGGATTCGACACCGTGTCGACGGTGGCCTCCGTGCGAATCGGCAAAGACGCCGTGTCGATAAAGACGGATGAAGACCGAAACACCGTGGCAAGCCGCACGCAAGCGTTGCTCGCCACACCGCTCAGCATGGACGACGCGCTCCAGATCGCGCTCCTGAACAACCGTGGCCTGCAGGCGTCGTACGGCGAACTCGGCATTGCCGAAGCGGACCTCGTTCAGGCAGGACGCCTGCCGAATCCCGGCTTTTCGTTCAGCCGCACGCACGGTGGCGATGACCTGAGTATCAGCCGCACTTTCACGCTCGGCATGCTGAGGGTACTGACCATGCCGCTGGCGACGCGCATCGAGAGCCGCCGTTTCGAGCAGACTCGCCTGCTCACCGCGGACGCCATGCTCAAAGTCGCCGCCGACGCCCGGCGCGCCTATATCCTCGCAGTCGCCGCAGGGCAATCGGCAATGTACGCGGAGCAGGTAAAGGACGCGGCCGAGGCCGGCGCCGAACTCGCTTCGCGCATGCAGCAGGCCGGCCATTTCAGCAAGCTCGATTACGCGCGCGAGCAGGCCTTTTACGCGGAAGCGATGGCGCAGGTAGGAAGAGCGCGACAGCAGTCAGTGTCCGCGCGAGAAAAGCTCACTCGCGCGATGGGACTCTGGGGTTCCCAGGCACAGTACACGCTGCCTGAGCGCCTGCCCGATCTGCCTGCCACGCGCCCCGAGTTGCACGATCTGGAAACCTTCGCGATGCAGAACCGGCTCGACATTCAAGCCGCGAAGCTGCAAACGCAAAGTGTCGCCAGCGCACTCGGCTTGAGCAAAGCGACGCGTTTCATCAACGTGCTGGACGTCGGCTATCAGAACAATTTCACGACTTCCGACGGCCGCCAGCAGGGCTATGAAATCAGCGTCGAGATCCCGTTGTTCGACTGGGGCAGCGCCAAAGTGGCGCGAGCCGAAGCGATCTATCTGCAGTCGGCGAATCGTGTTGCCGAGACCGCGATCAACGCGCGCTCCGAAGTGCGCGAATCGTATTCGGCCTATGTGTCCGGCTACGACCTCGCGAAGCACTATCGCGACGAAGTCGTGCCGGTCCGCAAAACCATCTCCGATGAATTGCTGCTTCGCTACAACGGCATGCTGGTCAGCGTGTTCGAACTGCTCGCCGATTCGCGCGAGCAGATCGGCGCGGTGAATAGCGCGATCGATGCGCTAAAGGACTACTGGCTCGCGCAAACCGATTTGCAACAGGCGCTCGGCGGCCGTCTGCCAGTTGCCACCAGCGCGACGCCGCTCGCCTCCACGACGCAGCCGGCGTCGTCCACTGAATTGGAAGGTCAATGACATGGTGTCACGTCGACATTTTATCGGCGGCTCGGGAGCCGCTTTGTTAGGCGCCGCGCTGGTCAGCAAGGCCGGCGCCGCGTCGCTGCCCGAAGCGCCCAGCATGGCCTCGGCCGCGATGCAGGCACCGCGCGCGCCGTCGAATGGCCGGCCGTACACGCCGGTCGCCACACTCAACGGATGGTCGCTGCCGTGGCGCATGAGAAACGGCTGGAAGGAGTTTCATCTGATCGCCGAGCCGGTGGTGCGCGAACTGGCGCCGGGCATGAACGCGAACCTGTGGGGTTACAACGGCCAGGCGCCGGGGCCGACCATCGAGGCCGTTGAAGGCGACAAGGTGCGCATTTTCGTGACCAACCGGCTGCCGGAGCACACCACGGTCCACTGGCACGGCATGCTGCTGCCGTGCGGTATGGATGGCGTGGGCGGGCTCACGCAGCCGCACATTCCGCCAGGCAAGACCTTCGTCTATGAATTCGGTCTGGAGAGGCACGGCACCTTCATGTATCACCCGCACGCCGACGAGATGGTGCAGATGGCGATGGGCATGATGGGCCTGTTCATCGTTCATCCGAAAGATTCCGGCGCGATGCGGGTAGACCGCGACTTCGCGTTCATCATGTCGGCCTACGATATCGATCCGGGCAGCTTCACGCCGCGCGTGAACGAGATGACCGACTTCAATATGTGGACATGGAACGCGCGCGTGTTTCCGGGTATCGATTCGTTGCCGGTGCGCGCGGGCGATCGCGTGCGGATTCGCGTCGGCAATCTGACGATGACCAATCATCCGGTTCATCTGCACGGCTATCACTTCGAAGTGGTGGGCACGGACGGCGGCTGGATTCCGCCTTCCGCGCGCTGGCCCGAGGTGACGGCCGATGTCGCGGTCGGGCAGATGCGCGCCATCGAGTTCACGGCGAATCGTCCGGGCGACTGGGCGTTCCATTGCCACAAGTCGCATCACACGATGAACGCGATGGGGCACCAGGTTCCGAACATGATCGGCGTGCCGCAGAAAGACCTGGCCAAACGCATCAACCGGCTGGTGCCCGACTATATGGCCATGGGCAGCACAGGCGGCTCGATGGGCGCGATGGAGATGCCGCTGCCCGACAACACGCTGCCGATGATGACTGGCACAGGGCCATTCGGTGCGCTCGAAATGGGCGGCATGTTCACGGTCGTGAAGGTGCGCGAGGGGCTAGGGCGCGACGACTACCGCGATCCGGGCTGGTTCAGGCATCCCAAAGGAACCGTGGCGTACGAATACACCGGCGAATTGCCGGATGGTTGATGTCGTGCAGATTGTGATGACCTTAGGAGAGTGTGAGATGAAGAACGTATTGGTTTCGATGGCGATGATTTGCATGGTGACGGTTCCCGTTTCGGCGTATGCGGCGGATGAGGCGAGCCACGCGGCAGTGGCCACGGATGGCGCTCAAGCGGGAGGCCAGGCGAAGGCCGGCATGTCGCATGGCGAGATCAGGAAAGTGGATGCGGCTGCCGGTAAGCTGACCATCAAACATGGTCCTTTGGAAAACCTCGGCATGGATGCAATGACCATGGTGTTCAAAGTGAAGGATTCGGCAATGCTCTCGCAGGTCAAGCCTGGTGACAGAATCGACTTCGTCGCTGAAGAGGTGGACGGGGCGCTGACGGTGGTGAAACTGGAGAAGCGATAAAACGCGAGGCGTGATCGGCCGTTTCGGAACGGTCCTGCAGTTCGTGCGCTACCTGCCGTTGGCGCTCGAACGGTTCGCGCGTGTCGGCTACATTTGCCCGCCCTCATTGCGGCTCGCGCATCTGGCGGCGGCAATGGGCAAGCCGGTGTGGCTGCTCAACCGCTTTGCCGGCTGCTGGCGCTGGTCGCGCGATCGGGACGACAGCCCCTGGTATCCGAGCGTGCGGCTTTTCACTCAGTCGCGACGAGGTGACTGGAACGGCGTGCTGGAGCGCGTTGCCGAAGCGTTGCGTCAGGCGAGCGCCTCATCTCGCGGGAAGTCTTACCGGGCGTTTGTGCGGTAGCTCACCAAGTCGAGCCGAACTTACTCGACCCGAAGTTTTGAAATGTTATGCTCGGGCGTCGTGACTTTCATCGTGCACAGACGCGGACGATTTCAAAGAATACCTAGATTCCATTAGGAGCCGGGCATGCTGAGAAAAGTGGTCGATCGGGCGAAAAAGATCCGGCGCAGCGAGGGGTTCAAGCATTCCGTGGCCACACCGCGTCGCATTTCACTTCATGCTACACAGCGTTTGAACAGGGGCATTTTTGCCATCGAAATTCAGGAGAACTCCGGTTTCTTCTCCGTGATGCAGATGGTCCTGTTTATCCTGATGTACTGCGACGAAAAATGTCTGACGCCGTCCATCAGTGCTCGCGGTGGGCTCTACGGCGACCCTGAAGGAAAGATCGACTGGTTCTCGGCCTTCTTCGATTCCATGCATGGCGAGGCTACGGCGTTGCTGACGCACAGGGTGAGAAAATCGACGGTTCGCGACCTGGTCCAGCTAGGATTTCGTCAGCGCTATGAGGCGCGGCTTCAACTCATGAGCGCCAGCGAGCTATTTTTCGCGCATTACCGGCCCGCCGGCCACATTCAGGACGAAGTCGACGCGATCTGCCAGCAACTCGAAATTGGCACGTCGACTCTCGGTGCGCATTTCAGAGGCACGGACAAAACGCTGGAAGCAATCCCGGTTTCATGGAGCGATTTCTGCCGCCACATAGAAACGACGCTCGCGGAAAACCCGCACCTGAGCAACGTTTTCGTTTCGAGCGACGAGCAGGCGTTTCTCGACTTCTTCGTTGCCTGGCCGTTTCGCAAGCCGGTCAAGGTCGCTCCCGCGAAATTGCTCGCGAGCGGAAATACGCCGGTGCATTTCAGCGGCTATCCTGGGCTCGACATCGGCCGCGAAGCGCTGGTCTCCAGTCTTCTGCTATCGCGTTGCGGGTATCTCGTGAAGACGCCTTCGTATCTGTCGGCGTGGTCCAGAATATTCAACCCGTCGCTGCCGGTGAAACTCGTGTCGCCGCCGCGGCCGGATGCATTCTGGTTTCCCGACAGCCGACTCTGGCTCGAACAGGTCGCGCAGGACAAAGCGGCCTGAACGCGGGCGCATTCTGCTGTCTCGAAGTCGTCACATGAGTAGGAAGAATGACGGGCATATAATCAAAAGCCCGCGAGACCTATCGTGACTGCAAAGAGGCTTCAGCATGTACATTGCCATGAACCGTTTCAAAGTGACGCCCGGATCCGAAACCGCTTTCGAGCATCTCTGGACCACGCGCGATACACACCTGAAAGAGGTGCCGGGTTTCGTGGAATTTCATCTGCTGAAGGGACCGCAGAAGGAAGATCACGTTCTGTATTCCAGCCATACCATCTGGAAGGACTACGCGTCTTTCGAGGCGTGGACGAAATCAGAGGCGTTTCGCGCCGCGCATCGCAATGCCGGTGGCGACAATCGTGTGCTCTATCTCGGGCATCCGGAGTTCGAAGGCTTCGAGGTCATTCAGACCGTCAAATGAACGCATGAGCGCGGCTATCGCGCTGGCGCCTGCGCACGCGAGCACGTGCGCAGCGTGCTTACGGTATTCTTTTGCGAGTCACTCGCGCCGGCGCGTCACGCGCCGGGCAACGCACAGAGGAACGAACGCATGAAAGCCGTCAAAATCGGGTCGCCCGCCACTGTAGCCAATCTTCAGGTTGTCGATATTGCGGACCCCGGTCAACCCGGCGCGGGCCAGATTCGCGTGCGCATTCACGCGAACTCCCTGAACTTTCACGATTACGGCGTGGTGAGCGGCAATTTGCCGGCTGAAGCAGGGCGGATTCCGATGGCGGACGGCGCGGGTGTGGTCGAAGCAGTCGGCGCGGGCGTTTCGGAATTCAAGGCGGGCGATCATGTGGTGTCGTGCTTCTTCCCGTTCTGGGAAAACGGGCCGCCCGCCACTGCTGATTTCACGACCACGCCGGGCGACGGCGTGGACGGCTATGCGCGCGAAGCCGTTGTGCTGCCGGGCCACTACTTCACGCATGCGCCACGCGGTTATAGCCATGCGGAGTCCGCCACGTTGACTACCGCCGGGCTGACCGCATGGCGCGCGCTCGTCGTGGACGGTCAGTTGAGGGCCGGCGACACGGTGCTCGTGCTCGGCACTGGCGGCGTGTCGATTTTCGCCTTGCAGATTGCCAAAGCGATGGGGGCTTCGGTGATTGCCACGTCTTCATCGGATGAGAAGCTCGCCCGCCTGCGCGCACTGGGTGCCGACCATACGATCAACTATCGCGACAATCCGGAATGGGGCAAGCAGGTCCGCTCGCTGACCGGCGGTCGAGGTGTCGATCACGTGATCGAAGTCGGCGGCCCGGGGACTTTGCCGCAGTCGATCACCGCTTGCCGGATCGGCGGTCATATTGCGTTGATCGGTGTACTGACCGGACGGGCGGGGCCGGTGCCCACCGCGGCGTTGATGGCGAGGCAGCAGCGCCTGCAAGGCTTGATCGTCGGCAGCCGCCAGGATCAGCGCGATATGATCCGGGCGCTCGAAGCGACCGGTATCAAGCCGGTGATCGATAGCACGTTCGCTCTGGAGAAGCTCGGCGAGGCGTTCGCGCACGAGGCATCCGGGGCGCACTTCGGGAAGATTTGCGTGGCGGTTTGAGTGTTGCGCGTGCGGCGTTGTGCGTGCGTTAGCGAAATCCGTGAGCGCGCATGCAGCCCCGCATGCAGACCTGCTTGCCGGCTTCGCTCGCGTTGATCGCGGCGCGACACGGTGGCGTAGTCGCACGCAAGCGCGTCTTAGCCGCGCCCGCCGAGGTCGGCGAAACTCACGCTGCGCGCTTCGCACGCGTCGGTAAAGACTGTGTCGTAGCTCGAGAAAAACACCGTGCGCGTTTGCGCGAGAGTCTTGAACAGGTCGACCAGTACGGCGCGTGCGGCGGCGTCGAGTCCGCCGACGGGTTCGTCCGCAAGCAGGACCCGGGTCTCGCCGAGCACGGCTGCGGTCAGGAAAATCTTCTTGCGCGTGCCGAACGACATCTGTTCGAAGCGTTTGTCGAGATGCGGCGTTAGACCGAAGCGGTCCGCAAGCTCCAGAGTAGTGTTGCTCACCGCCGTGTTTCTCGCCGCTGCCACGTTGCGCAAGTACTCGCGGCCGGTTTGATCCGGATAGGTCATGCAGTCTTCGGGCACGTAGGTGAGCACGGATTTCGCTGCAAGCGGTGCGGTGCGCAGCGAATGACCGCCGAGCCACACCTCGCCGGCGTCGGGCTCGATCATACCTGCGAGGATGCCTATGAGTGTCGACTTGCCGCTGCCGGATTCATCGTTTAACGCTACGCATCCGGACGCAATGTCGTCATGCAGCCCCTGAAAGATGAGGCGCTCGCTGTAGCGCTTGCTGAGGTTTTCGAATCGAAGCATGGGTTGGAGCGTGTAATAGGGTGTCTTTTGCAGCTTGGCGTTGCGCAAGTGTAGCAGCGTGAGACCTGGCCGCTGCCGCGTCGTGAGCCACGCCGCGAGGCCGCGCGTCAGTGCGTGGAGGACCGGAGATCTGGAAGAACTGGCGTCATGCCGTAAAGTTGCGTCCTGTCGGGCCGATAAAACAAGCGCTTCATTTTCTTCGCCAGCTTCCCGAATAACTCGACGAAATTATCAACTGCAACTCATGCACACTGCTGCCAGCAATGCGGCCCCACTGTCGCGCGCCGAACTCGGACGTATCGTCACCGCCATCGTGATCGGCAATGGCTTCGTTGCTTACGACTTCACCGTCTATAGCTTTTCGGCCGTTGCGATCGGCAATCTGTTCTTCCCGTCGCACGATCCCGCGTCGTCGCTGTTGCTCTCGCTCGCCACCTTCGGCGCTGGCTTCGTCATGCGCCCGCTCGGCGCGATCATGATCGGCCATATCGCCGACAGCCGGGGCCGCAAAGCCGGCCTCACGGCATCACTCACCTTGATGACGCTCGGCACATGGCTGATTGCATGCCTGCCGGGTTACGCGTCGATCGGGCCGGCAGCGACCGTGCTGATGGTGCTCGCGCGCCTGATGCAAGGGCTTGCGGCAGGTGGCGAGATCGGCCCGGCGTCAGCGTCGCTAATGGAGTCGGCGGGCTACCGGCACCGCTGCTTCATGGTGAGCTGGCGCGGCGCGAGCCAGGGCGCGGCCGCTTTCGCCGCCGCGCTGGTGGGGGCGAGCACCACGGCGCTGCTGTCGCCCGCCGCCATGCAGGCATGGGGCTGGCGCATTCCGTTCGTGCTGGGCGGGTTGATCGGCCCGGTTGGTTGGTACCTGCGGCGCCGCATGCCGGCGGCCGCGCCGCAGGAGCGCACGCGGCTCAGCCCGCGGCGTCTGTTCGCGAAGCACTCGCGCCCGCTCGTCTGCGGCCTGCTGATGATGGCGGCGCCTTCGGTGAGCATTTACGTCACCGTGTTCTACATGCCGGCCTATCTGGTCCGCACATTGCACAGGCCGCCGACTGTCAGCCTTCTCACGGCCTGTCTGTCCGGTGTCGTGATTCTCGTGGTGACGCCGCTGATCGCACTCGCGGCCGACCGGTTTGCGAGCCGCAAGACGCTGCAATACGTATCGCTCGCGGCGTCGCTGGCAGTGGCCTGGCCCGCGTTCTGGGCGCTGACCCACGGCGCGGGCAACCTCGCGTCGCTCGTGATCATCACGGCTTACGTGACGCTCGCGGTGAACAACGCCGGCGCCGCCTCGGTGCTGATGATGGAGGCGTTTCCCGCCCACCGGCGCGCGGCCGGACTGTCGGTGATTTACAGCTTCGGGGTGGTCCTGTCCGGGGGATTTTCGCCGTTCCTGGTGACGTGGCTCATCAACCGGACCGGTGATCCAATGGTGCCGGCGTGGTATCTGATGGGCGCGACCGTGCTCACGCTCATCGCGTTGAAGGCCTTCCCGGAAAAGGCGGTGACGGATGCCAGCGCCTCGCCGCCGGCTGCCTGAGCGCTAGGCCGGGTTGCGCAATTGCTGCAGCTCGAACGCGCGGGCGCGCAGGTCCTGCGGGCTCATGTCGAAGGCGCGTCGAAACGCGCGGGTGAAGTCGGAGGCGCTCTGAAAACCGAGTCCAAAAGCGATCTCCGCCACCTGAAGGTGCGGATAACGGACGAGTTCGTCTGCCGCCTCCCGCAGACGGCGATGGCGGATATACGCGCCAAGACCACCCTCGTGCTCGAACCAGCGATAGATCGTCGCCCGTTTCAATTGCAGTGCCTGGACCACACTGGTCGGTGTGAGGTCGCCCTGATGCAGATTGGCCTCGACATAGCGGCGTATCCGGCCCATTACCGCAGCTTGCAGCGCGGCGCGGCCCGTGCCGCTCAAGTGCGCGTCCTTGCGAAACGCGGCCACCAGTAACTGCGCGCCTGCGTGCAGCGCGCCGATGGCGCCGGCCGCATCGAGCCTTGGAATGCCGCGAGCGAGCGCCGCCATGTGATCGAACACGACACCGGTGAGCGGCGAGCCTTGCTGAACGATGCGGCCATGGATAGCCGCGCCGTCGCGCAATTGCTCATCCACGAGCGCGGCCGGTACGAACAGGCTCAGCACCCGGCATTCCGGGCGTTCCACGCGAAACGGCTGGTTCAGGTCGAACGCGACGATGCCCCGCACCGAACCCGGCGCGCTGCGCTTTTTGTGCATGCCGGTCACATGGCCGACTTCCCCTTCCAGAAAGAGGTGAAACACGTAATCGCGCCGCGAGTCGGTGGACACGCGGGCCACCGAGCGCTCCAGCAGCATCGAATCGGTGCTGCAGTCCGTGAACACCATGCCGCCGGTTGCGTATAAATCGATTTCACCGCGAAATCCCCCGGCAACCTGGGCCTTCGAGGGCGGCGCGTCGACCACATGACCCACACGCTGGCGCCACGCCAGAAACTGTTCGTCGGGCGCCAATCCGCGCGTGCTGAAACGGCTCGTCGAAATGACGGAGCGCGAGTGGGCGGCGGCGGCCGCGGCCAGATGTTGCGGCAGTGAGCGCTGATTCATGAATCGGTTGCTGGGACGAGGCGTGCGGTTTCGGCGAGCAGGCGCAATGCATGGAGACACGGTTCGCCGCCGCCCGAAATTGAGACGGATGGTCAAGCCTAACAAAAAAGCTGCATTAATGTTACGTGATTAGATGCGGAACGTTTTCGCAGACGGCGCGCGGCACGCAGTAATTCACCGCCTCCGTTGCTGGAATCGCATCCGCACGAAGAGAGAGCGCCGATCCGCTATCCGCGAAGCGCGGCGCGAAGGTCACGCTTTGCCAGCAGGCAATTCACGGGATATCGACGATGAGCGGCACGAACAGGCAACCGACCGCGCGGCGTCCGGCCAGTCTGGTGGACAGCCAACTGCAACATCTCGAGAACGTGATGCAGTATGTGACGCGTGGGGACGCGTCCAGCGGGCTGCATTCGCTCGACCATGAGTATTGGGAAAATCGCATTCGCGCGCTGGAAGATACTTACGAGCTGATCGCCGCCCAGCGGCAACGCGTGGCGAAACTGCTGGAAAGACTCTCGCGTGATGCCCGGATTGCGATAAAGCCGCGCACCGCCGCCTGAGCCCTGGCCAAGAACAAAAAGCACGCAGACCGGGGTTGCGCAGAGGAGGACCAGATCGATGCATTTGAGCGTCGGCATTAAAAATCGAAGAACCTGAGAGAAAGCGGCGAGGATGCGAACGGGCCTGCAAAGGCCCGTTCGCACATCCGCCCAGCCTTACCTGGATTGACCATCTGCGGCGCGGCTCCGTGCGGGCAGGTCGACCGTCTCGCTCGTGAGCCGGTGAACGCGTTTCGCCATGCGTGCTAAGCGTTCCACGTGTTCTGAACCAATCCCTCGCGAACAACACCCTTTTCCAGCACCCCCGCTGGTCTCACTTGCTCGCCCAACCTATTCGGTTGCAGCGGAGAGCGGTCCATTCTGCACACCCGCGCTTAATCGCGAATCGAAGCGCGACGATGCGGTCAGACAACGCGAGTCATCGTCGCTCACTCCGGATACCCCTGAAAAAAGGGCGCTACTGTAATTCTGACCGCTTTTAATTAGGGAGCGGTTAATTGTAGGTATGCAGAATACGCAACGAATTTAGCGCTGATAAACTGTGCGCCGGAGCAGCATGCGCCAGCATCGCGCGCATTGACCGTTCCCCACAATCCGGCGGCTCGAATCGCCGGATAGACGGTAGAACTAGGCTTTTTCCGCGATTTGGAAGAAACGGCGGCACCGCATACTTGAGCGTATGCACGCTGTTAAAAGGGACGTATGGTTGGGTGTCCTTTCCTCTGATCACGCACGGTATCGTCCTTAGTCGATTCCCCTCCGCCAACCTCTGCCCATCTGACTTTGACAAGTATCGGGGCTCGTTTTGGGCCCGTTTTTGGAAGTGACTCATGAAGCCGGGAAAGAACTCGCTTGGTAAAAGACGTACACGCACGATCGCCATTTCGGTGTCCGCTGCACTCATTGCGGGGTTGCTCGCATTCGGCGTGTGGCATTACCAGCAGCGCGCGGCGCAAGTCGCGCCGGCGCTGACCGGTGTCGCAAACCAGATGCGCCATGATGCTTCGGCATGGACGCGCGAAGAGAAAGACGCCTCGCAAATGCTGCGCGACATTCGCGACGCCAATGTCGCCGCGGTCGGCGTGAGTCCGAACGCGATTCTGATCTCGAAGCGCGACGGCACGAAATACTTCGTCACCGACCACAACGCGACCTTCTCACACGCGCTTCTACTCGGCGAACCCAAGTCCGACGAGGCCGCCACTTATCAACTCGTCTGGCTTCCCGACGCGGATATTCGCACCGGCGGTTCACGCTGGGCGCAACTTTTCGATCAGACTCGCGACGTCATCAGCTTGCTGCTTCCGCTGTTGTTGATCGGCGGTATGGCGTGGTTCATGCGGCGCGAAATGCGCGGTGGCGCGAGGCTGCTCGACACGGCGCCGGCGCTGCGTTTCGACGACGTGATCGGCGCGGCCGAAGCGAAGACGGCACTCGCGGACATTCGCAGCTATCTGTCCGATCCGAAGCAGTTCACGTCGATGGGCGTGCGCGCGCCGTGCGGCATTCTGATGGTGGGCGGACCGGGCGTCGGCAAGACGCGGCTTGCTCAGGCGCTGGCGGGCGAGTGCGGCGCGAACTTCATCTCGATCACCGGCAGCTATTTCAGTGCGAAGTACTACGGCGTCGGCATCCAGAAGGTCAAGCATCTGTTCGAACTGGCGCGCAAGAATGCGCCCACGGTGATCTTCATCGACGAAGCGGACGGCCTCGCCAAACGCACGGATACGGGCAGCGGTCCTGTCGAAGCCGAGAGCAACCGCATCATCAATCAGTTGCTCGCGGAGATGGATGGTTTCGCTTCGAACGAAGGGGTGATCATCGTCGCGGCGACCAATCACCCCGACAATCTGGACGAGGCGTTGCGCCGGCCGGGCCGCTTCGATCGCACCGTGCAGGTCCGTTTACCCGATCGCGAAGATCGCGCGAAGATTTTCCGCTTCTACGCGCAGAAACTGAAATCGAAATCCGCCGACATCGACTATGACCAGCTGGCGCGCCTGACTACCGGCCTGTCTCCGGCAACGGTCGCGATGGTGGTCAATCAGGCGGGGCTCGTCGCGCGCAAATGCGGCGACACCGAAATTGCCTCGAAGCATTTCATGGAAGCGATCAAGATTGCGCGCATCGGCGACGTGAGCGGCGCCGAGCGCGCGCTGAGCGAAGACGAGCGCACGCGTATAGCCGTGCACGAAGCGGGGCACGGTCTCGTCGCCGCGCTGCTGGGTACGGGCATGCTCGAGGAAGTCACGATTCTGCCGCGCGGCGGCGCGTTGGGCGTCGCGCTCATTACCAAGGCACAGGACAAGCACCTGTATCGCGAGACCGAGATCCGCAATGAAATCCAGGTTTTGCTGGGTGGCCGCAATGCTGAAATTCTCACGTTCTCCGAAGCATCGAGCGGCGCCGCCTCGGATCTGCAGGAAGCGTCGCGCATCAGCCTGGATATGGTGTCGAAATTTGGCTTCAACAGCGACGGCGATCTGTTCAGTCTGGCGGCACTGCCGTCACAATATGCAGGCTTGCAGATGAAGAGTGCGATCGAACACGCGAACGTGCTGCTCAGGGAGTTGAATGAACTGTGCTTCGGGCTGTTGCATGCCTACGAGCCAGTGCTGCGCGCCATTGCGGACGAACTGCTCGAGCAGGAGACCGTTCCCGGAGAAACCGTGTACCGGTTGATCAGGGAACACAAAAACACGCTGAAGATCGTTCACGAACCGGAGGCTGCGTGAACGGTTGACTCGCTGAGCAGCGCGTGACTCATACGGGCGGCGCCATCAATTGGCTCCGCCCGTTGTCGTTGACCGGCCTGCGCTACGCAAAATCCGACGGACCCGGCGGCGGCACGCCTGGAGGCGTATCAGTGTCACCCAACGCTGTGTCCTCGGCTTCCTCGGCAGGCGGAAGTACCTCGCCTTTTTTCGGCAGCGGTTGATCGAGACCCGGTTCGACCGGCGTGGGAATTGCGTCGCCGATCGGTTTGGACACCTCGGTGGGCGGGCCGCCTGGGTCTTCTTCGGCGTGGCGCTCGGGCTCGTGCTCGTTCGGGGAATTAGCCATGTTTGCCACAAGGGCTCTCCGGTTGGTGAGTACTCCACCATGTGCAGCAATACGCGTACCACAGCCAGTTTGAGGTGAGCGAGCCGCTTGCTGTCGGCGCCCTCACGGCCTTGGCAGGCAGGCGAAACGCAAGGCACGGCGGCCTCAGGCCGCATCCGACGCGGCGCGGTCATCCGTCAAGGAACGCTCGACTCGCTCATGACGGGACGGCGAGGCAGGCGGCGTGTGCGCCGATGCCGGTGCGCGCGATGTCTTCAAACGCAGGATCGGCTCTTCGATCAGCCGCCAGGACAGAACGGCCAAGGCGAGCGAGATTGCAAACGATCCAGCGATGCCTGCAACATGCGCCCACAAGGGCACCGTGCCGCCGAAGAGCGCCTCGGCGTGATGGTTGCGAGTCAGGTCGGGGATCAGGTTGTGATAGAGGTAGAAGCCGTAGCTGATTCTCCCGAAGCTCACCAGCCAGTTCGCTTCGAGCAGGCCGATAACGACCGCATTGCGGCAGCACGCAATCGAACACACCAGCGCCGCGATGCACAGGCCGTACGCGGCGCTGATCAGGGTGAACAGCACGGGGTTGCCCACCTGGTTCCAGCTCGGCTCGCTCGCGCAGAAAGCCACTAGCCCCAAGCTCAATGCGAAGAGCGTCGCGCCGTGCCCGAGCCATGCCCGCAGCCGGCTTTCTTTTCGCGCGATCATCAGGCCGCCGATCCCACCCAGGGCCAGAAGCCAGAAGTTCGTCAGTGGGTGCGTATAGATGGTAATGTCCTGCCAATGTGCCGCGCGCATCGCCACGAGCGAAACGAGCCCGGCCGCGACGATCACGAGGCACGCCGCGAGATGCCGTCTAACGGCAAGCAGCAGCAATAGCGGTGCGAATACGAGGTAAAACTGCTCCTCGATCGCGAGGCTCCACAAATGCGAGTAGCGTCCCGGCCAATAGTGCAGCACGGAGCCGATCCAGATGTTCGACAGATAAGCGAAATGAAACGGCATGCCGCTCGCGAGTTCGGGACTCGCCATGCCGAACGCCATCAGGGCGCACATCACCAGCAGCATCAGGTAATAAATCGGAAAAATGCGCAGGGTCCGGCGAAATAGAAAGCGCTTCAATTCAGCGCCGAATCGACTAACGCCGGTTTCAATGCGCGTGCGTTGCGCGGACAGAATGCCGATGATCAGAAATCCGCTCAGCGCGAAAAAGATCCATACGCCGAGATGGCCGATTTCGCCGATATCGCCGAACAGTCGGTGTTGAAAAAAGACCATCAGGACCGCGATCGCACGCAGTCCGTCGAAGCCGGCAATTCTAGTGTTCATGTGGTCGTCTTCCAGTGCGAAGGTGGCGCGCGTGGCGCGGCCGTTCTGGGCGGTAATGGAAGGACCGGAGCGCTCCACCGACGCTAAGGTCGGCCGCGGCGAAGAGAAGGCGTCGCAATGACGCGCAACGCGCCTGCCGATCGCGGATCGGCTGAGCGCGTGTCCGGTCCACATGAGTGGCCGCCGTCGAATGGTGGCATCGCTCAAAGCGCGCGATGTCCGACGGGCGTGCATGAAACCATCCTACGATGAAAAAAAGCGAAAAAAATCGCGCATCGCATTCAGCGATTTATTTTCTGCTTCCATTACCGATCGCATTCGCGCCCAGCGATTTAAAACCGCAAATCTTGCCGCAAACCGAATACTTGACGACTCAGTATTACCGCATGCCGACAGCCGAATTTCAGATTGCCGCTATGCGATTCGAAATTAAAGGCGTCTTGTCAGCGCGCGCCGATCTACTCTGCGGCGCCGGCAGGAACGTTTTATTGTCATGGTGTTCCTACGAAAAACGGCGTACCGCCTGCGTGCGCCCATCTTGCGAGAACCTGAATGGAAACCCGTCGCGGCCACTCCGGAGGAAGCCCTCCCGGGGGACGTTCGATCGAAGTGGATTTCTTCCGCGGCGTCGTGCTGATCGTCATCGTGTTGGACCACATTCCTGGCAGCACACTCTCTCATCTGATGCTGCACGCTTATGCGCTGTGCGATTCGGCGGAAGTGTTCGTGTTTCTCGGCGGCTATGCGTCGGCGGCAGCTTATACGGCCGTGCTCGCGGGCCGCGGCGAGAGCGCGGCGAAGATGCGCTTTGTGCGGCGCTGCTGGGAAATCTACCGCGCCTATCTGTTGACGGCTGTGCTGACGCTGCTGTCCGGTGCCGTGCTCGCGACGCTGAACCTGAACCGTCCCATGGTCGACCTCACCGGCTGGGCGCCTTTCGCGCTCCAGCCGCTGCGCGAGGCGCTCGATATCATGCTGCTGCGGCGCCAGCCTTATCTGTCGAGCGTGCTGCCCATGTATGTGATCTTTGCGATATGTGTGCCGTTCGCGGTGCCGCTGGCCCGCCGTTCGTCGCTCATGGCGCTGGGCTTGAGCGTGGCGATCTGGGCGCTCGCGCGGCCGCTGGCCGCGTTATTCAGCATTGACGACGTGGCCGACTGGGCTTTTAATCCGTTTGCGTGGCAACTGATGTTCGTGCTCGGGATTCTTTGCCGGGTGCAGCCCGTCAGCGAGCGCTTTCATGCGACCCGCACCGCCCGTTGGTGCACGCGGGGCGCGGTGGTGGCGGCGCTGACATTCGCTATCGTCAAACTCTTCGTGCTGACGCAACCTTTGCCCGGCACGTTTAAACAGAATCTTTCTCCTGATCGCGTGATCAACTTTATCGTCATTGCCTGGCTCGCCGCGCAGTTCGTGCGCATGGGCAGCATCGCGTGGCTCGCCCGGCGGCTGCCCGCCGTGGTCACGGTCGGCCGCACGGGGCTGGTGTGTTTCGTTGCGGGCACACTGGTGTCCCTGATCGTCGATACGGCCACGCCGCATACATTCCATGGCTTTCGCGGCGTGCTGATCGGATTGGGCGGCGATCTCGTCGCCATCGGCGCCGTGCTGATGATCGCGCGCGGCTGGAGCGGCTGGAAAGGGCAGCAGGCTCGCGCGGCCGCCAACGGCGCGGGTTGCGGATGAGGTCGCGCTGGGCCTCTGTGCGTGTCACGCGCGATTGGCGCGCGGCGATTCAGATTGTCGGCGCGCTGCTGGGGCTCGCCGCTCACGAGGCGTGTGCCGCGCCGAAGGAAGCGCCGCTCGCCATGCGCTGCGCGGAATTCGCGGGCGCGGTTCTGCCACCCGAACTCATTGCGATGCCGAGCGCGGGTGTGCAGATCGAAAGCGCGGCGATGGTCAGCGCCACCGCGCCGGGCAATCAGCAGGGCGGCGAGTATTGCCGTATCACCGGCCGTATCAAGGGTGTCAAAGCCACCACCCCCGACATCCGTTTCGATCTGAATCTTCCGCGCCGCTGGAATGGCCGCGCGCTGCAGATCGGAGGCGGCGGTTATAACGGCGTCGTGGTGAGCGGCACCGGCGTGATGCCGTTTTCGCCGAACCGCGCGCCGCTCGCGCAAGGCTACGCAACCTTCGGCGACGACTCCGGACATGTGGGCGATTCGTCGGTTGCGGTGTTTGGCCTCGTCGATGAGGCCGTTACGAACTTCGGCTTTGCGCATCTGAAGAAGACGCACGATGCCGCGCTTGCGCTGATTGCACGCGCTTATGGCCGGCCGCCGCAACGGATGTATTTCGCCGGCGGCTCGACCGGCGGCCGCGAAGGCTACACCGTGATGCAGCGCTTTCCCGACGATTACGACGGCGTGATCGCCAATTCGCCCGCGCTCAATTTTTCCGGCGTGCGTCTGCTCGGCGTGAAACTCGGCCAGGCGGAATACAGCACGCCGGGCGGCTTCATTCCACCGTTGCTGCTCGAACACGTCTATCAACGCTCGCTCGCCGCGTGTGACGCACTCGACGGCGCGGCGGACGGGATTGTCAGCGACGTTGCCGCATGCCGGGAGCGCGAAGCGCAAATCATCGACTCGCTGCGCTGCGCCGGGCGTGCGCCGTCGCACGATGACTGCCTCACCGACACGCAACTTTCCACCTTGCTCGTCATGCGCGACGGGCTGTCGTTGCCCTACCGTCTGGCTTGGGACGTGAACGGCTATAGCGGCTACAACATTTTTCAGGGCACGCATCTGAGCGGACTGCTCGGCCTTGCGCATCAGCCGGAGCGCTTGCCGGTGCCGACATTCTTTGCCAACGGCTACCTGTTCGCGCAGGGCGACGGCTATATCCGCTATTTCGTCGCGCGCGATGCCGGCTTCGACTCGCTCAGGTTCGACCCGCAACATCCTGGCAAATACCGCGCGCAACTGGTCGCGTTGTCGCAGACGATCGGCGCGATGAATCCCGACCTCTCGCGCTATATTGCTCGCGGCGGCAAGCTCATTACGCTGCAAGGCCTCGCCGACGAAGTCATCAGCCCGAATCAGACCATTCGCTACTATGACACCCTGGTCGATCGTTTCGGCATCGACCAGGTCAACAATTTTATGCGCTTGTACATGGTGCCAGGATTCCAGCACGGCAGCGGCGTATTCATTCCTTCCGTCGATCTGCTGGGCGCGCTCGATAACTGGGTGACGCGCGGGGCATCACCTGAAACGCTGACGGCAACCGATATCGCGGCGGCGACCAATGGACGCTCGCGTCCGCTGTGCCGCTATCCGCTGTTTCCGCGTTATGTCGGCAAGGGCAATGTGAATCTGGCCAGCAGTTTCGTATGTGTCGAGCCGTGAGCGGATGTCTTGCAAAAAACGCCGCGGAAATTGAAAGGCCGGGGAGCGTGCGCAGCGAGCCCGCTGCATGAGCGGGTGATTCCGCTTTCGCAAAGAGAAGGGCGGCGGCGCCTCGCATCGGCGCCGCCGCCCCACATCGAACTCAGCAACTCAATGCATACACGGGCCGTAACGTATTACTGGCCGTTTTGCATCGTGCCGCCCGCCCCATTGTTCATGCCATTGCCGGTACCGCTCCGGGTGCCGTTGCTCATACCGTTGTTCATGCCTTTGTTCATGCCGCTATTGGAACGGTTCATCGACGGGCTATTCGGTGACGCGCCAGTACCCGTGCCCATCCCGCCGCCGGTGCCCGTCACGCCAGGCGTGCCGTAGCCCGAATCGCTCGGGCTCTTCATCGATCCATTGCCGACACCGGGCGTTGCGGTCCCGCCCGCGCCACCCGCAGTGCCGCCGCCGGCACCTACGCCGGTGCCTCCACCGCCCGTACCGCCGGCTCCGCCCGCCTGTGCGTAAGCTCCGCCAGACAATGCCATTACGAGCGCCGAAGCAAAAACCATCTTGGTAACGTGTTTCATGTTGACCTCCATAAAGTCAGTTTGATGTCACGCAAGCGCTTGTCGCTCACATGCATGGACTGCCGCAAGCGGTGTGCCTCGCTCGAGGGAGCTCGCTTTAGCGCGAACGGCACGGCAGCATGCAGAAATTCGAGCATGGGCCGTTCCCGGATCGATGCCCCGAATGATGAAAAGGTAGGTATCCAAAGCAATGGGAATAGTTACCTTGAATCGCGCGGCGAGGGCGCTGTGTCCAGTAAAAGCGGCCGATGCTTGCGCCTTCGGCGGAGGTTGACGGCGAACGGCAATCGCAGGATTGTGAAGGCAGATGACGCGTGTTAGAGTCCGAGGCGCCTGATCGGCAGCACCACAACCACCAGTAAAAACGCGGGCCGGCAAATCACGCTGTCCGCGCAAAAACGATTAAGGACGCCGCATGGAAACGCCAGGTGCAACGCCTCTCGTCCCGCCAGGTCAGGACGACGAGCAGAACACGCTGCGCGACAACGGTGCCGGCATCGTCGCGGCTACCGTCTCGCCTGTCTCCAGCGAGCGGCCGGCGCTGCGTCTGCTGCTGGTGGACGACAGCGTGGACGCCGCCACGGCGATGTCGATGCTGTTCGAGGTGGACGGCTACGACGTGCGGGTCGCGCACGAGGCCAATCATGCGCTCGAGCTTGCGGCGCAGTTCGAACCCGAGATCGTGCTGCTCGATCTCGGCCTGCCCGGCATGGACGGGCTTCAGCTCGCCGAGGAGATGCGCAAGCGCGCGTCCACCGCCAATGCGCTGCTGATCGCCGTGACGGGCTATGGGCAGGCGGCCGACCGCCAGCGTTCGCGTGAGGCGGGCTTCGACCACCATCTGGTCAAGCCGGTGTCGTGCGAAGAAATTCAGCGTGTGATTACCAGCCGCTTCCCCGGCGGACAGCGCTAGGCGCACATCCTTCCCCGTCTCGACCCTACGTATTTCCGGTGCGGCGCTGCACTGCGCTGCACGCTTTCGCACTTTCCATTACATTGCGGGTGCGGTGGCGCTTTAACACCGCTCCCTCTAATTAAACAACGGTGTCTGCCATCGTCGATTCCATGCAGCCAATCGTCTCGGTCACGAACCTGTCGAAAACCTATGCGACCGGTTTTCATGCGCTTAAAAACATCAATCTCGCGATCAACCGCGGGGAAATCTTCGCTTTGCTCGGCCCGAACGGTGCCGGCAAAACAACCCTGATCAGCATCATCTGCGGGATCGTCAACGCGAGCGTTGGCAGCGTGACGGTGGACGGCCGCGATATCGCGACCGACTATCGGGGCGCGCGCTCGCTGATCGGCCTCGTGCCGCAGGAGCTGACCACCGACTCCTTCGAAACCGTCTGGGCGACCGTCTCGTTCAGCCGTGGACTGTTCGGCAAGCCGAAAAACCCGGCGTACATCGAAAAGGTGTTGCGCGACCTGTCGTTGTGGGAAAAGCGCGATAGCAAGATCATCACGCTCTCGGGCGGCATGAAACGCCGGGTGCTGATCGCCAAGGCGCTTTCGCACGAGCCGCGCGTGCTGTTCCTCGACGAACCGACTGCCGGCGTGGACGTGGAGTTGCGCCGCGACATGTGGAAGCTGGTGCGCTCGCTCGCGGCGAGCGGCGTGACGATCATTCTGACCACCCACTATATCGACGAGGCCGAGGAAATGGCCGACCGCATTGGCGTGATCAGCGGCGGCGAAATCATGCTGGTCGAAGAGAAAACGGAGTTGATGCGCAAACTCGGCAAAAAGCAGTTGACGCTGCAACTGGAGAGCCCGCTCGCGCAAGTGCCGGACTCGCTCGCCGGCTATGGGCTCGACGTCGCGAAGGGCGGCAACGAGCTGATCTACACATATGAGGGCGAGGGCGGGCGCACCGACATCATCGCGCTGCTCAAGGCGCTGGACGACGCCGGCATTCGCTTCAAGGACCTGCACACCACGCAAAGTTCGCTCGAAGACATTTTCGTCAGTCTGCTCCGAGGTGACCAATGAATCTCTACGCCATTCGCGCGATCTACAAGTTCGAGATGGCGCGCACCTGGCGCACGCTGATGCAGAGCATCATCGCGCCGGTGATTTCGACTTCGCTTTATTTTGTCGTGTTCGGCGCGGCGATCGGCTCGCGCATCAAGGAAGTGGACGGGATCAGTTACGGCGCGTTCATCGTGCCGGGTTTGATCATGCTGTCGCTGCTGTCGCAAAGCATTTCGAATGCTTCGTTCGGAATTTACTTTCCGCGCTTTACCGGCACGATCTACGAATTGTTGTCGGCGCCGGTGTCGTATCTGGAAATCGTGGTGAGCTACGTGGGTGCGGCGGCCACCAAATCGATTCTGCTCGGGCTGATCATTCTCGCTACAGCCGGGCTGTTCGTGCCGCTACAGGTGCAGCATCCGTTCTGGATGATCCTGTTTCTCGTGCTTACGGCGGTTACGTTCAGTCTGCTCGGTTTTATCATCGGCATCTGGGCGGATAGCTTCGAGAAGCTGCAACTCGTGCCGCTCCTGATCATCACGCCGCTCACTTTTCTCGGCGGGAGCTTCTACGCGGTCAATATGCTGCCGCCGTTCTGGAAGGTCGTGACGCTGTTCAATCCGATCGTCTATCTGGTGAGCGGATTCCGCTGGAGCTTCTATGGTCTCGCCGACGTGAATGTCGAAGTGAGTCTCGCCATGACCGCGTTGTTTCTGGCGGTGTTTCTGCTGATCGTTGCGTGGATCTTCAAGACGGGATATCGGCTCAAGAGCTAGCAGGGCGCACGCGAGCCGGCACCCCTGCGGGCATGCCGGCCACGGCGCGCTTTTCCTGCCTGCCTTCTACGTCACATAACCCTGCGCGACATTGATCAACTGCACGCGGTTGCGCACGTTGAACAACTGCCGCAGACGGCGCAGGTGGTAATCGACGTTATGCGGCGACAGCCCGAGGAAATAGGCGATCTCCTTGTCCCGCTGACCCTGCACGACCGCCCGCAGCACCGCATGCTGCAATTCGCTCAGCGTGACGCGCTGCTGCTGCGCGGGCGCGATGCCGATCACACTTTTCGCGTGCGTCCAGATGAATTCGTGGATCGTGTGCGCGAACATCAACGTTTCGGCCACGATCGATTCGGTCATCCAGCGCGGATTGCCGATCTCCGAGTTGAAGCACAAGCTCGCGCTCAGCTCCGGCTCGGGCAGCGGCATCTGCGTGAGAATCCCGCTTTTGCGCCCGCTCGCCTCCAGCAGGTCGATCAGCCCGCCGAGCCGTTCGCTGCGCATTTGCGCACGCGGCAGATCGGCGCGCATGTCCGCCGTATTCCAGAGAAACGGCAGGCCGGT
Organism: Paraburkholderia sp. BGA-UO-ETr-F21; assembly: GCF_059567925.1. Lineage (NCBI taxonomy): Bacteria > Pseudomonadati > Pseudomonadota > Betaproteobacteria > Burkholderiales > Burkholderiaceae > Paraburkholderia > Paraburkholderia sp. BGA-UO-ETr-F21. The sequence continues at coordinate 506,249 of NZ_JCAQOY010000037.1, forward strand.
CGGCGAGGCGAGTGCGACGCGCGGGTCGAGTTCGAAATAACGCTCGCGGAAGTAGCGCGTGAGCCAACTCTGCGACTCGTAGCTGGTCAGCACGAACATCGTCTTGTGATGCGCCGACGTGCGCGTGGCCGAATAGCTGAACGAGTCGAAGCCGAGTTGCCTGATGCGCTGCCGCACGAACTCGATGCGGTCCTGCGCGCTGCCAAAGCGCACCAGCGGACTGATGACCGGCGCGGCGCGGCGGGCGGCGGGTGAGGGCGTGCCGATTTCCTCCTCGGTGAAGAGCGTGAGAAAGCCTGTGGGCGCGATGCCTGTTGCGGTGCGGTTAGGTGCCCTGGATGCTTCAGCCGCGTGGGCTGATTTCTCGGATTGCCGCGTGCCGGCCGGGTAGGCCGGTTGTGCGGCAACCGCCGAGTTGTAAGCTGCCGGCGCGTGCCCGGCTTCACCTTGCGGCGAGCCGGTCAGCCAGTGCGGCAGCGTATCGCATTCGTGTTCCATTAAACGGTAGCTCCGGCGTTCGAAACGCGTGAAAGACGACAACCTGAATGATTAGCTATTTCCAAAAATTACGGTAGCCGGTTCCTTGCTATCATTTTTGAGTTCTTGCTCTGATAGCGGACTGGCAACACGGGTATGGCAGGGTTCACTCTTCATATGCACCTCCCTGGGAATGGACGTGATGGCACGAATTCCAAAGCTGACTACGACGCTTGCCTACGATCGCTACATGGCGGGCGAGAAACTGGTCTCGAGCGTGGATCGCCCGTGGCGCCACCTCGTGCTGCGCTCGTATCTCGAACCGGCCGAGCAGGAACTGCTGGAAGCGCCCGGCTTGCAAGACCTCACGCTGATGACACTCGCGAGCGGCGCCGAGCACCTCGAGCGCAACCTGAACGGGCGCTGGGAGAGCGCCGATCTGCGGGTGGGCGACGTCTGGTTCGTGCCGCCCGCGCCGATCTCGTGGCGCTGGCGCTCGATCAGCGATGAGCCGCTGTCGACCGTCCATTTGCACATCGAGCGCAGCCTGATCGACAGCGTCGCCGATCAGATGGAGCTTGGCGGCTCCCGCGAGCTGTCGCTCGGCGACGCGATGCAGTTTCGTGATCCGCTGGTTGCCGCGATGCTTGCCGCATTGCATCGCGCCGCGGCGGATCCGGCCGACTCGCGTCTGTATGTCGATGCGCTGGTCCACGCGCTTGCCGCGCACCTGTTGCAGCATTATTCACGCGGCCGCTCAACGTTGTCTGGATCGCAGACCGGATTGCCGGCGCACCCGGAACGCCTCGTGCCGCGCCGGATTCGCCGTGTGACCGACTACATCCGCGCCAATCTGGCCGGGGATCTGTCGATCAGCGAACTGGCTGCCCAGGCGGGATTAAGCAGCTTTCATTTTGCGCGCGTGTTTCGCCGCGAGACCGGCGAGGCGCCGCATCAGTTCGTATCGCGACTGCGGCTCGAAGAGGCGGCGCGGCTGTTGCGTGCGACCGATCACACCGTGCTGCAGATTGCGATTGCGGTTGGTTTCGAGAATGCCAGTCATTTCTCCGTGCAGTTCAAGCGTGACTACGGCGTGACGCCGCTCGCTTACCGGCTGCGTGACTGAAGTACGGATTGCGCGACCGGAAGTGGCCGGCTGGTCAGCAGGCAGTGGCGAGACGGCGGCAGAGGGTTCAAGCTAGCCGGACGAGGGTTCGCTAAGCGTCGCCGCTTTCGCCGCCAGACGCGCTGCCGTACTGTCTGTCGTACTGTCACCGAAGTCGAACCGACTTGGATCGCTGCGAGGGACAATGCGACGGGCCGCCTTGGGGGAATCACGCACCTTGCGCAGTGTGCTGCGCATTGCGCGGCTTGCAAACTACGAACTTTCGTGGCGGACTTGCGGTTCGACCTGGCACGGCTATGCCGTCAAGGCGCGGCGGCCACGAATTGAACAAGCTCGTCGCACTGGTCCAACTGGCCTGACCGGCAAAATGTCAACTGTATCTGTCGAAGCCTTGCACCGGACGACAGAATGGTGCGCCTGCGGCCTGGCCTGTGCCTCGCGTCTGACCGACCATTCCATTCAACCCGTCACACTGGACAACTGGCGATGACCCGACTCCGAATCACCTCCTGCGGCCATGTCTTTACCGCTGAAACCCATCCGGACGCGCCGCATACCGTGGCCGCCTTCCTGAAGCTTCTGCCGTACCGCCAGAAGATCATCCACGTGCGCTGGAGCGGCGAAGGCTGCTGGGTGCCGCTCGGCGACTTCAAGCTCGAGAACGACGGCGTGGCGGTCGGCTTCGAGAATCACACGAGCCATCCGTCGGTCGGCGACATTCTGTTCTACCCCGGCGGCTACAGCGAGACCGAGATCATTCTCGCGTACGGGTCGTGCTGCTTCGCGAGCAAGATGGGCCAGCTCGCGGGCAATCACTTCCTGACCATTGTCGAAGGCAAGGAAAAACTGCGCGAGCTCGGCACCAAGGTGTTGTGGGAAGGCGCGCAGGACGTACTGTTCGAAAAGATCTGACGCGGCGGTGCGGTGTCCCGCAAGGCGACTTGCGTTGGGGCACTAGTGCAGACGCGTCCTAACCCTGGTTAATTTTTGTTCCGTAAATCGCGCATACTGGAGGCGTCCGGGCGGCTTGCGAAGCGCTCCCCCTGTGCCTCCTGAGCGCGGTTGCGCAGTCCCTGCGGTCGCGTTGGATATGCCGAGGAAGTCCTCCTGGCGGTGGCGCGGAACACCTATTTTCGCCGCCACGCGGCGCCAGGTCTCCCACATGACGGACTCGCACGTACTGCCGCTGACCGCTCTTGCCGCACAGTTGCGTCTGCAACAGGTCGATCTGACCGAACGTTGGATGAAGGCCGTCTTTCACGACGCCGAATTGACCGAATCCGACCGGCTGACCTACGAGCAACTGGCCGATCACATCCCGAACATCCTCGAGGAAATCTGCAGCGTGCTGGAGCGCCAGGATCTCGACCACGCTGAAGGCGCGATCGAGCGCGACGCGCGCCTGCACGGCAAATTGCGCTGGAAGCAGGGCTACCGGATCGACGAACTGGTGCGCGAACTCGATCTGTTCCGGCAGATGCTGACCGGTGCGATCGTCGAATTCAGCGAGTCCCGGCCGTATTTCACGCGGCGTCACGAGGAGCGGGCGCGGTATTTCGTCGATGAAGCCGTCAGCTTCGTCACGCTGACCTCGATTCGCGAGGTCGTCAGCGAGCGCGACCGGAAAATCGACGACTACACCGGGCGCCTCGAGCGCGCCAATCACGAGTTGACGCTCAAGCAGCGGCTGGTCGGCGATCTGTACGAGTCACGCATGCAGATCACGCGCAGCGTCGTGCACGATCTGCGCAACTTTCTCAACGTGTTTTCGATGGCGCTTCAACTGATCAGCCGCGCGCCGTCCCGCGTCGACACCGCGCTCGCGCTCGCGAACCGTCAGGCCGCCGACATGAAAACGCTGGTAGACGAACTGGTCGAATATTCAGTCGTGCTCGGCGATAACAGTCCGCTCGTGGTGGAGAGCTTTGCGCTGCGCGAGTTGTTCGACGAACTGGTGATCTCGTGCGAACCCGCGATCGAAGCGAAAGGGCTGCGGCTTCAGACGGCCTTCGACGGCGCCTTGCAGGTGGTCGTGTCCAACCGCCTCAAACTCAAGCAGGTTGCGCTGAACCTGCTAACCAACGCGACCAAATATACCAAGGCGGGCCTGATCGAATTCAGCATGACGGCCGCGCAGGACGACCGCTGGCGCCTGCGCGTGTCGGACACGGGCGTGGGCATCGAGGCATCGGACCGGGAGCGCGTGTTCAAGGAATTCGAGCGCGCCGCCGCCGACGACATTCCCGGCGCCGGTCTGGGTCTCGCGATCGTCAAGGAATTGTGCCGGGTGCTGGAGGGCGAGATTCGTTTCGACTCTCATGAAGGCAAGGGGACCATTTTCGAGATCACCTTTCCGATGCGCTTGCAGGCGACGGGTGGCTGACAGGCCAATCGGGATACGGCGTGCTTCGCTGTATCAGTTCTTGCTTCTTCCAATGTGGTTCTCTTGTATGACTTTCGTTCAGTCGCCGAGCGTAGACTGATTTTCGTCGATATTCGCCCGCGTGAAAGCCGGCTAGCCGCGATTCGCATTTATCCACAGCGCTGTTTTCAGACAATCTGAAATTGCGTCTTAGAAAAGACTAAAAATAGTCTGCACTATTTAAGACTTTTGGCATTTTGCGTCTTAAATCGGCTAGGTCGTTTTTCTAATATAAGCTAAAAAATAGCTTTGCAAGGTATATTTGTGTCCCGTGGCTTTGCGGCGAGGCGAAGCGCGATGCCATCTTAAGTTTCTATTGGTTCTGGCTAAATAGTTAGGATCACATAAGAAAAAACTATTGTTTGATTCTTCTATAAGAAGAGTGGGAGGTATGTTGAACAAATCTTATAAGACCGTCTGGAATGCAACGACCCGCACATACGCAGCCGCGTCGGAGGTGACGAAAAGCCGTGGTGCAAGAGGGGTGTCGGTATGCGGGTCGCTGGTGGCCGCGAGTGCGGGGCTGCTGAGTGCGTTGGCGTTTTCGCAACCCGCAGCGGCCGGCGAGTGCGAGTCATCGGAACAGAACTGTCTGAGCGTCGCGCAGGCGCTGGCGGCCGGCGTCGCCGTGCCGGACAAAGACGACGCGGCGAAGCCTGCGGACATGGTGGCCGCAATCACGAATGCGAGCGTGTTCACCGGCAATCCGGCACTCGACGCGGCGTCGGCGCCATCGTCGGCGCCATCGTCGGCGGCATCCCTTGCCAGTTCGAACCGGACCGGCTTGCTCGGGGCGAGCGTGCCTACACCGGTGACCGACTATATCGCCGTGAGTCCGAACGTCGTTCTGGGCGCGCGCACCAGTGCGTCGACCGACCTGAACGCCATGGCGATCGGCCCAACGGCCGCTGCAACCGGCTTCAACGCATTGGCCGTCGGTTCGGCCTCGATTGCCGGTTCCGACGCTTCGACCGCGGTCGGCTCGGCGGCGGGCGTCGCTTCGGTGAATTCGACCGCTGTCGGTGCGTCGGCCATCGTGGGCGCTCTTTCCAATAACTCGGTAGCGGTGGGTTACAACTCCCGCGCAGGCGCCATGAATACGATAGCGCTCGGCTCCTTCGCGAGCGCCGTGTCGAGCGGGTCCGTGGCCATTGGCTACAACGCCTTCATCAACCCGTCCTCGACGAGTTCGATCGTGATTGGCTCAAACGCGTCGGCGAGCGCCAAGGGCTCGGTCGCGCTCGGCGCCGATTCGATTGCCGACCGCGCCAATGTCGTCTCGGTGGGCAGCATTACGCAAGGCCGTCAGATCACCTATGTCGCGGCCGGTACGCGGCCCACCGACGCGGCCAACGTCGGTCAGCTCTCAGGCGTAGCCGAAGCGCTCGGCGGCGGCGCGCAAGTCGATCCGAACGGCGCGGTGGTCGCGCCCGCGTACACCGTCGGCGGGACGACCTACCACGACGTGGGCGCGGCCCTCGCGGCGGTGGTGACAAATAGCGCCGCCGGCGGTGCCGACGCGCTGCGCTACGACACCCCGGCGCATGACGTTGCGACGCTCGGCAACAAAGTCACGCCGGTCAAGCTCACCAACGTCGCGGCCGGCACCTTGAGCGCCGCCAGTTCGGACGCCGTGACCGGCGCGCAACTCTATGGCACCAATCAGGCGGTCGCGCAAAACACGACTGACATCACCAACATCTCCAGCAACATCACGAACATTAGTAACGGCAAGGCGGGGCTGCTTCAGCAAGACGCTGTCTCGCGCGACCTGTCCGTGGCGAAGAGCACGGACGGCAAGCACGTCGACTTCACCGGATTGACGGGGGCGCGCGAGATGGTTGGCGTGGCGGCGGGTACGACCGCGGGCTCAGCGGTGAATCTGGCGCAGCTCAGTCCGGTCGTGGCGTCGCTTGGCGGCGGCGCAACGGTGAACGCGAACGGTTCGGTGGCCGGTCCCACGTATCACGTGCAAGCGGGCACGCAGACCACGGTCGGCAGCGCGCTGAGTTCGCTCGACACGGGGCTGTCGTCGCTGCAGTCGCAGATCAGCGGCGGCACGGTCGGCCTCGTCACGCAGAATGCCGCATCCCACGACATTCTGATCGGCGCGTCCACGACCGGCACGCGGGTCAGCGTGGCGGGTTCGGCGGGAAATCGCGTGATCACCGGCGTGGCGGCTGGTGCGGTTGGCGCGGCCAGCAGCGACACGGTCAATGGCGCGCAACTTTATGCGAACACCGCTAATACGGCGGCCGCGCTGGGCGGCGGGTCGACCGTCAATCCGGACGGCTCGCTCAAGAGGCCGGCTTACAGCATCGGCGGAAGCACCTACAGCGACGTGGGGGCCGCGCTCGCGGCCGCCGTCACGACCAGTGTTCAGGCAGGCGCCGATTCCGTTCAGTACGATTCGGCGGCACACGACATCATCACGTTGGGCAAGGGCGTCGCGCCGGTTCGGCTCACCAACGTGCGCGCCGCTAATCTCGATGCCGGCAGTTCGGACGCCGTCAACGGCGCGCAACTGTTCGCCACCAATCAGGCCGTCGCGCAGAACAGCGTCAGCATCACGAACCTCGACCAGCGCGTGACGGATAACACGACGAACATCAGCAGCCTCGACCAGCGCGTCACCGCGAACACGACGAACATCAGCCATCTCGACCAGCGCACCACCACGATCGAAGGCGACGTGACCAACATCACGAACCAGATCACGAACGGCGAGATCGGGCTCGTTCAGCAGGATCAGGCGTCGCGCAATCTCACCGTGGCAAAAGGTACGGACGGCGCGCGCGTCGATTTCACCGGCACCGGCGGCGCGCGCGAGCTGACCGGGATCGCGGCGGGCACCACGGACGCATCCGCGGTCAATCTCGGCCAGTTCAAGCCGATGGTGGCCGCATTGGGCGGCGGCGCGCAGATCAACGCCGACGGTTCGCTGACCGGCCCCAGCTATCACATGCAAGGCGGCACGCAAACCACGGTCGGCGACGCGCTCGGCTCGCTCGACAATGGTCTCAGCACGTTGCAGCAGAACATGGAAAACGGCGGCATCGGCATGGTCACGCAGGATCCGGTGTCGCGCGATATCAAAGTGGGCGCGACGACGAACGGCAATCTGATCAACATGGCCGGCACGGCGGGTAATCGGGTCGTCACAGGCGTGGCGCGAGGATCGGTCAGTTCGACGAGCAGCGACGCGGTGAATGGCGCGCAACTGTATGCGCAGGCGGCGAGCACGGCAGTGGCGCTGGGCGGTGGAGCGTCGGTCAACGCGGACGGTTCGGTAACGGCGCCTTCGTATAGCGTGGGCGGCAAGGTAGTGAACAACGTCGGCAGCGCGATTACCAACCTGGATGGCCGCGTCACCCAAAACAGCAGCGATATCGCCGGTTTGCAAACTACCATCGGCAACCTCAACGGGGCGGTCGCGAATGCGGTGCAGTACGACGGTTCGGCGCACGACAGGATCACGCTCGGCGGCACGGCGGCCAGTGCGCCGAAGGTACAGCTGACCAATCTGAAGGACGCCAATCTATCGGCCACCAGCACTGACGCCGTGACCGGTGCGCAGCTCTGGAATACCAACCAGGATGTGAGCACGCTGAACCAGTTGGTTCAGTCCGTGCGGAACAATCAGACTACCGGCACTCCCTATGTCTCCGTGAACAGCGCCGGCAATGCGGCGCAGGCGATCGGCAACGGGTCTGTGGCGATCGGCGGCGGCGCCAAAGCGTCGGCGCCGAACTCGGTGGCGATCGGCGAGGGTTCGGTGGCCGACGTGACGAACACGGTTTCCGTGGGCTCATCCGGCAGTGAGCGCCGCATCACCAACGTCGCACCGGGCCAGGCGCCCACGGATGCGGTGAATATGCAGCAGTTCCAGGGCGGCTTGAGCGACATGGCGCGCAGTGCCTACTCCGGCACGGCCTCGGCGCTGGCGTTGACCTCGATTCCTGAAGTCGATTCCAGCAAGAACCTCGCAATCGGAGTCGGCACGGCCGGTTACAAGGGGTATCAGGCGGTGGCCGTGGGGCTGTCGGCGCGCGTCACGCAGAGTCTGAAGGTGAAGCTCGGCGCGGGCATCAGTTCCGCCACGACCGCAGTCACGGCCGGTGCGGCATATCAGTGGTAGAGCGAAGGCGGGAGATCGGCGCGTTCGAAATGCGCCGGTAGACAGGCCGCGAGCCAGGCTCGCGGCGCGCACCCCGCCGTCTGAACGCGCGGGGTGCTGAACGACAGGCCGTTACTGGAACAGCTTCATCGCCTGCGAGAGCGTATTGACCACGCCCCATGCCAGCGGAAGGGTCACATAAAGCCAGAACACGGCGAGTTTGACCTTGCTGGTCTGATTCACTGCTTGAACGGTCGACATGGGAATCTCCTTATGCGCCTTTGGCGAGTTGAGCGTCGGTCATGTGGTGCTTGTCGTCCACACGCTTGACCAGCAGGTTGCAGACGAAGCCGACCACCAGCAGCACGGCCATGATATGAACGGTCATCGTGTAGGCGTCCGCCTTGGCGACGCCGTGCGCGACTTCATAGGCGCGAATGTAGTTCACCAGCACAGGACCTGCGACACCCGCCGCAGCCCACGCCGTCAGCAGACGCCCGTGAATGCCGCCGACGAACGCCGTGCCGAACATGTCGGCGAGATAGGCCGGCACGGTGGCGAAGCCGCCACCGTACATTGTCAGGATCACGCAGTAGGCGAGCACGAAGAGGGCGATCTGACCGGATGCGGCGAAACCCGGCACGAGGTAGTACAGCACCGCGCCGAGCGCGAAGAAGATGAAGTACGTGTTCTTGCGGCCGATCCAGTCGGACGCCGACGCCCAGACAAACCGGCCACCCATATTGAACAGCGACAGAAGACCCACGAAGCCGGCCGCCGCGGCCGCCGTCACCGTGTTTTTGAAGCTTTCCTGAATCATCACCGAAGCCTGGCCGAGAATGCCGATGCCGGCCGTCACGTTCAGGAACAGCACGAGCCAGATCAGATAGAACTGCGGCGTCTTCAGCGCCTGGTCGATATGCACGTGGTTACGCGAGATCATCTTGTTCTGACTCGTCGCGGCCGGCGTCCAGCCGGCCGGTTTCCAGCCCGCCGGCGGCACGCGGATCGCCAGTGCGCCGATCGTCATCGAGATGAAGTACGCGATGCCGAGCACGACGAACGTCTCGGCCACACCGATGCTGGTGGCGCTGCGGAAGTGGTTCATCAACGCCACGGACAACGGCGCGGCGATCATCGCGCCGCCGCCGAAGCCCATGATCGCCATGCCCGTCGCCATCCCGCGGCGGTCCGGGAACCAGCGGATCAGCGTGGACACCGGCGACACATAACCAAGTCCCAGCCCGATTCCGCCGATCACGCCGTAGCCGAGGTAGAGCAGGACGATCTGATGCAGATACACGCCGAGCGAGGAGACGAGGAAGCCGCCGCCGAAGCAGCATGCGGCGGTAAACATCGTGCGGCGCGGGCCGACGCGTTCGAGCCACTTGCCGGCAAAGGCCGCCGACAAACCGAGGAACACGATCGCCAGCGAAAAGATCCAGCCGAGGGAGGTCAGCGACCAGTCGTCCGCACTGGATTGCGTGATGCCGATGACTTTGGTCAGCGGACCATTGAACACGGAGAACGCATACGCCTGGCCAATACAGAGATGGACGGCGAGTGCCGCGGGCGGGACCATCCAACGCGAAAAGCCGGGTTTCGCAACGGTGGCCTGTTTGGAAAAGAACGGGGCAGAGCCTGAATTGCCGCTCGGCTCGGTGATGCTGCTCATGGTCGGTCTCCGGTGACGAATTAGTTGTTATCGGCGCCTCGTACACTTTGCTTTAGGCGCCGCGGCGTAAAGTCCACGAATTCGGAGCCGTCAATATATGTATTTGAATTGCATATGACGTGCCGAAATCCGCGACAAAAATCGCATCGTCGAACGATAGGCGGCGAGCATGGCCTTTGCAATATGAGACGCAAAGACATAAGGTGTTTGCCTGGTGAAACGCGACCGTAATCTGTCGAATTGCGGCGCCGCGGCGCAAAAGGGCGGGACAAACTACCGGATACTCCAAACGAAACGGGCCGGCAGTGGCATCTTTCGCCACGCCGGCCCGCTTTGGCAGCGTTACCGCATTCAGGCGATGGTGCGCCCAGTTTTCATTTTGGCCGCCACGAGTACCGAGATCAGGCAGCCGATAGCCAGATAAGCGGCCACGGGATGCCACGAGCCACCGGCAAAGCTCACCAGCGCGACCGCAATGAACGGCGTGAAGCCGCCGCCGACCACGCTCGCCACCTGATAGCCCACACCCGCGCCGCTGTAGCGATACTCGGTGCCGAACAGTTCGGTGAACATGGGCTGCTGCACGCTCACCACCATGTCATGCGCGACGTTGGCAAGCATGACGGCGAAGACCACGATCCACAGCGTCGAGCGCGCTTCGAGCGCGAGGAAGAACGGCACCGCGCTCAGCATGCCGATCACCGCGCCGACGATATAAACGCGGCGGCGGCCGAAACGATCCGCCAGCGCGGCGAAGCACGGGATCGTCACGCAGCTCAGCGCGCCGACCAGCAGACCGATGGTCAGGAAGAATTCGCGCGGCATGTGCAGATTTGCCGTCGAGTAGTTCAGCGCGAATGCGGTCACGATGTACATCGTGAACAACTCGGCAAGACGCAGCGCGATGATCAGCAGAAACGCCTTCGGATGCCGCAGCAATGCTTCGACAATCGGCAGGCGCACGCTGCGTTCACCATGCTTGCCGACTTTCTCGACGAACTCCTTCGACTCTTCCATGCTCGAGCGGATCCATAGCGCGATCAGCACCAGCACCACGCTGAACAGGAAGGGCAGGCGCCAGCCCCAGCTCAGGAACGACGCGTTATCCATCGAACGGCTGATCAGCGCGACCAATCCGGTCGAGAGCACGAGGCCCACACCGTACCCGACCTGCACGCCGCTGCTATAGAACGCTTTCTTCTTTTCCGGCGCGCTTTCGACCGCCATCAGCGCCGCGCCGCCCCATTCGCCGCCCACCGCGAAGCCCTGGATCGCGCGCAACGTTACGAGGAGCACCGGCGCCAACCAGCCGATGCTGGCGAAAGACGGCAGCAGGCCGATCGCAGCGGTCGACAGGCCCATCATCATGACCGTGAGCACGAGCATGCGCTTGCGTCCGAGCCGGTCGCCGAAGTGGCCGAACACGAAGCCGCCGAGTGGACGGAACAGAAAGCCGACGCCGAAAGTGGCGAACGCGGCGAGCGTGCCCATCGCCGGGCTGACCTTGGGGAAAAACTCGGCATTGAAAACGAGCGCGGCGACGATGCCATACAACAGGAAGTCATACCAGTCGACCACGGCGCCGACGAAGCTGCCGAGCGCCGCCTTGCGAGCCTGGCTGCGCGCCTTGCGGTTGTCGGCCATGGCGGCCGTCGGGATGGTGGTGCTCGTCATAGTGTCTCCTCGAAACTCTCTGGCTGCTGGAATCGCTTGCCCGCAGGGTAGCGTGGCGGTTCGCGATCGATTGCAGGATGCCCGAAGATTAATGATGCGAAGGCGATCCCACAATCCACATCTGACCAATAATGCGCGATTATCGTACATCTGTGCGCGAATAGCGCGCGTTTTGCGCGTTTACACCGAGCACCCGCCCCTTCAGACGCTGCGATGAAGCGTCTGAAGGCAGGCCGTGCTACCTTGAGGATTCAATCTCAAAAACAACAGTTACTGATATACTACATACGGAATATTGATTTTTGCGGCATTGCAGCATATGATTGAGTCATTCCTTCACTCAATCATTCGGAGTTACAAATGGAATTTGTTCCTCTTTCGCTGCTTGCCGTTTCCGTTGTGGGTTTGGGCGCTGCGGCCACTGTTCTGTTGACCCGCTGGGTTCCTCAACCGGTTGCGCAGCTTGCAGCGCAACATGGCCGCTTCGTGGGTTTGGGCGAGCAACGCGGCGCAGCAATGCCGGCGCCGTACCGTGCGCATGTTCAACAAGAGGCGATGAATGTCGTCAGAACTTCAAGCTGAAGCAGTGGCCATACCGCTCACGTTGTCATTGCAGCCCATCGGCGCGAGCGCGAGCTTGCGCGATCAGGCGTATGCCATGCTGCGCCAGGCGATTGCCGACGCTGACATCTATCAGAGCCGGGAAGAAATCCGGCTCGACGAGCGCGTGCTGAGCGAGTCGCTCGGCGTCAGCCGCACGCCGGTGCGCGAGGCCATGACGCTGCTCGAGCAGGAAGGGTTTTTGCGTATGGTGCCGCGGCGCGGCATTTATATCGTGCGCAAGAGCAAGCGTGAAATCGTCGAAATGATCCAGATGTGGGCGGCGCTCGAAAGCATGGCGGCGCGTCTTGCCACGCTGCACGCCACGGACGAGGAAATTGCCCGGCTGCGCCACATGTTCGACAACTTCCGCGACGCGACGCCGGCCGAGCACATCGCTGAGTACTCGGATGCCAATATCGCGTTTCATCAGGCGATCGTCGAGTTGTCCAAGTCGCAGATCATTCTCGACACGATCAAGAACATCTTCATCCACGTGCGGGCGATCCGCCGCATGACCATTTCGCAGAGCGACCGCGCATCGCGTTCGATCGTCGATCATCTGCGCATCATCGAGGCGCTGGAGCAGCGAGATACCGAACTGGCCGAGCGCCTCACGCGGCAGCATTCGTTGGATCTCGCCGCGTTCGTCGAGGCGAATTGCGATTTTCTGGATTAACGGCTGCTTGGGCGGCGTTTGATTGGCAGGCTGGATAGGGAGCCCGCGGTGGAAACACCGCGGGCTTTTTTGTTTCCCGCCAGACCGAAATGCCGTCAGGCCGTCGAGGTGCGGGATAAACCTCGCTTGACGGTCTTAAAAATATGGTATGTGATATATCAAACGAGCCGAGCGGAGCGAGGACGTCGGTGTTTTCCCTCGACTTTGCACCTGCAAGTTTGCCGTTTCTCTGCGCAGCGCCAGTCTGAGTAAGCCTACAGAGGAGAAATCGCACCGAGGCAGCATCCCGAAATCAAGCTTGATTGAATCTGATATATCACATACCGTATGTGTCGAAGGTGACTAGGAGACGACTATGCCCGCAGTTGTTTCACCCCTGATTTCAGCGGCGCGCAGCGCAAAGGCCGAACAGGCGCTCAAACAGAAGGCGCGCCCGGCCGGCGAGGGCACGTTCGGCATGACCGCGTTCGATGTGGGACCCGCCCATTGCGACCCGCGAGACCATGCGCCGGGTACCAAAAACCAAACCATGTGCAAATAAGACGCGCCCTTCAGGAGACAGGACATGAGCAAAGCACTCGACGGCGTGCGCATTCTCGACTTCACGCATGTGCAATCCGGACCGACCTGCACGCAGCTGCTCGCGTGGTTCGGTGCGGACGTGATCAAGGTGGAACGGGCGGGCGCGGGCGACATCACGCGTGAGCAGTTGCGCGACATTCCGGACGTGGACAGCCTCTACTTCACGATGCTCAACCACAACAAGCGCTCGGTCACGATCGATACGAAGAACCCCGAAGGCAAGCAGGTGCTCGAAGCATTGATCCAGAAATGCGACGTGCTGGTGGAAAACTTCGCGCCGGGCGCGCTCGATCGCATGGGCTTCACGTGGGAGCGGATTCAGGAATTGAATCCGCGGATGATCGTCGCTTCGGTGAAGGGCTTCGGCCCCGGGCCCTACGAGGACTGCAAGGTCTACGAGAATGTCGCGCAATGCGCGGGCGGCGCGGCCTCGACCACCGGCTTCGACGACGGTCCGCCGGTCGTGACGGGCGCGCAGATCGGCGACAGTGGCACCGGCTTGCATCTGGCGCTCGGCATCGTCACGGCGCTCTATCAGCGCACACACACCGGACGCGGCCAGCGCGTTCTCGCCGCGATGCAGGACGGCGTACTGAACCTGTGCCGCGTGAAACTGCGCGACCAGCAGCGGCTCGAACGCACCGGCACGATGAAAGAGTACCCGCAATATCCGAATGGACAGTTCGGTGAAGCAGTGCCGCGCGCGGGGAATGCATCGGGCGGCGGTCAGCCAGGTTGGATCCTGAAGTGCAAAGGCTGGGAGACGGACCCCAACGCGTATATCTACTTCATCACGCAGGCGCCGGTGTGGGCGAAGATCTGCAACGTGATCGGCAAGGAAGAGTGGGCGACAGATCCTGATTACGCGACGCCGGCCGCGCGCCTGCCGCACCTGAAGGACATCTTCGCGGAGATCGAACGCTGGACCATGACCAAGACCAAGTTCGAGGCCATGCAGATTCTCAACAAATACGACATTCCGTGCGGACCGATTCTGTCGATGAAGGAAATCGCCGAAGAGCCTTCGCTGCGCAAAACCGGCACGATCGTCGAAGTGGATCACCCGACTCGCGGCAAATATCTGACGGTTGGCAATCCTATCAAACTGTCCGATAGCCCGACCGAGGTGACGCGTTCCCCGCTGCTCGGCGAGCATACCGACGAGGTCATGGCCGAACTCGGTTATTCGCCCGAGCAGGTCAGCGCACTGCGCACTGCCGGCGCGATCTAGACGATTCAAGCTAACAGGGAGCGACGAATGGATACGTGGATGCGATTCATGTCGAGCGACGGCGGCGTCGTGTTCGGCCGTGTGGAGGGGGGCTATCTGCACGAGTATGAAAGTCTCGATCAGCCGGTGCCGACCGGCGCCGTGCTCTCGACGCGCGCGCTCGCCCCGATCGCGCCGTGCGCGCCGGGCAAGATCGTCGCGCTGTGGAACAACTATCACGCGCTGGCGGCGAAGCTCGACAAGCCCGTGCCCGCGCATCCGCTCTTCCTGCTGAAACCGGCAGGTTCGGTGATCGGCGCGGGTGAGCCGATCCGCAGGCCGCTCAGCTACGCGGGCAAGATCGTCTATGAGGGCGAACTCGGCATTGTGATAGGACGGCGCTGCCGCGACGCGAGTGTCGAAGAGGCCGCCGAAGCGATCTTCGGCTACACGCTGGTGAACGACGTCACCGCTGCCGATCTGCTGAACGAGAATCCGCACTTTCCGCAATGGTGCCGTGCGAAGGGCTTCGATACGTTTTGCTGTATCGGGCCGGCGATCGTCTCCGGTTTCGACTGGCAGCGCGCACGTCTTGTCACGACACTCGACGGCGTGGAGCGGCAGAATTATCCGCTCGCCGACATGGTTTTCTCGCCGGCCGAGCAGGTGAGTCTGATCTCGCAGGATCTCACGCTCGAACCGGGCGATGTGATTGCGTGCGGCACCTCGGTGGGCGTGGGGTCGATCAAGGACGGAGCGACGGTGTC
Source organism: Paraburkholderia sp. BGA-UO-ETr-F21 (assembly GCF_059567925.1). NCBI lineage: Bacteria > Pseudomonadati > Pseudomonadota > Betaproteobacteria > Burkholderiales > Burkholderiaceae > Paraburkholderia > Paraburkholderia sp. BGA-UO-ETr-F21. Next base: position 521,578 of record NZ_JCAQOY010000037.1, read on the forward strand.
GATCACGGTCGACGGGATCGGCACGCTGAGCAATACCTTGAGCGCCGCGCGCGCGGTTGCTATGGCCGGCACGGAGCGAGTCGCTTCGAGCGCCGTCTGAACGGTTGGCTGACTTCGCCATGCATGGGCACGTGCCCATGCATTCCGACTCGGAGGAGCACGCATGCCGCTAGCGTATGACAGTACCGTGTGGTGTTCGCTGGCGGGTGTATTTGCTTCCGTGTTCGCCGTCGCGCTTGCCGCAGTCGGGCAACTGCAGTTCGAACGGCGAGCGAAGCGTCGGCCTGACTGGCACGTCGGCGCGTTGGCCGCCGCACTCGCGGCGCTTCTCGCTGCGGGCATGGGCGCGAGCGACGGCACGGTCGGCGCCGCGGCGGCGGGCGCGGTGCTCGGCGCGCGGCTGGCGCACGGACGCAACTTGACGCGGCGGCCGCGTCTCGTCGCCCTGGTGGGCAGTGGCATGGGGCTCGCTGTCATGTCGGGTGGTTTTGCGCGTTATCTGTCGTCGGCGGCGCAGGCGAGCGTGGAGCGCGGTGGACTCTGTGTCGCCGTGTTCATCGGCGCGTTGATTTTTGCCACCTCGACGATTGCGTTCTGCAAACTGCGCGGTGTATTGGACTTCGCCGCGGTGGCGCGTCCTGGTCACGATGTCGTCAATCTGCTTGCGCTGCTGCTGTGCGCCTGGCTCGGCTACGGTTTCGTCACCGAACAGGCGCAGCCATTCGGACTGGCCGCGCTACTCGCGATGAGCTCGGTGGCTTGTGCAATGGGTGTGCATCTGATGACCAGCCGCGAGTATTCCAATGCGCGCGAGCAGGGCCACGATTCAGGCGCACTCGCGTTTGCCGCGCGTTGCCACAGTCATAGCGCGACCACGGACAACCGTGGGCTGCTTGAGCGAATCGAATGGCACGGCGGCGAAGAGCAGGCTTGGGCGCTGCACGATGTAACGCGAGCCGACCTGCGAACGGCAGCATATCCGCGCTGTCGAAGCGAACGGCATAGCATGAATGGGGATGGGCGAAAGCGCGCGTGCGCCCACCATCATTCAACTCGCGCCACCACGAGGCGTGCCTTATGAACGCACGCAGCTGTCTGACGACAAGCGCGACGCGTAGCGGGATCGAAATCCCGCCGACGCTCTCAGTCGCCTGTCGCCGTGAACTCGCTGAAGTACTGCGACTTCTTGTGCAGAATCAGTTGAGCGAGGAAGTCGGTATCGTAGGCACGATGGAGATGGGAGTGAAACCGCTCGATATAGGCGGTGATACGGGCCGCTTCACTGTTGAATTCCTTGAGCACGTCGAGCGTGGCGCGATCCCAGCGAAAACGCAGGCCGAGATCGCTGAAAGCGGCGTTGTACGCGCTCAGGTGGGCATCGTCGGGATGGATCGAAGCGGCACGGTCAGGGTGCGCGCTGGCATGGGATTCAACCGAAGCGTGATTCATGATCGGCCTCCTGGGCTGACGAGTGATGGAACTCGCTTGCAGCATAGAAGTCCTGATGAATTTTCAATAGTTAAAGTTTTATTGCTTCTCCATAGCCTACTGCTTATACACGCTCAATTCCCTGACGCGCGTGATCTTCTCGATCAGATTCGCGCCTTCTTCCATGAGGAAGCGCTTGAAGGCGACCGCTACCGGCGGCAGGCGCTTGTTCTTGCGGTGCACCACGTACCAGTTGAGCATGACCGGAAAGCTCTCGACATCGAGCACGACCAGATGACCGAGTTGCAGTTCGAGGCTGATCGTATGCGCGGACAGAAAGGCGATGCCCATGCCCGCGATCACAGCCTGCTTGATCGTCTCGGTGCTCTTGATCTCCATGGCGATCTTGAGGTTGGCAAGGCGCCCGGCGAAACCTTCTTCCATCGAATTCCATGTGTCCGAGCCGCGTTCCCGCACGATGAAGGCTTCATTCGCCAACTGGCCGATCTTGATGTTGCGCTTATGCGCGAGCGGATGCGTGGGCGCCGCCACGATCACGTACGGGTGCGGCGCGAACGGCTCGTTGGTCGCGTCGGTTTCGTGGGGCGGGCGCACCATTACCGCGAGATCGGTCTGGTTGGTAGCGAGCTGATGCAGCAGTTCCTCGCGGTTGTGCACGGCGAGATTGAGCACGACACCCGAATAGCGGCGCGTGAATTCGGCCAGCAGTCGGGGAAAGAAGTAGTCGCCCGCGCTGATCACCGCGACGTTCAGCTTGCCGCCGGAGACGCCCTTGAGCTGACTCATCGCCTCGTCGACTTCGTGGAATTGCTGGATGATCGCGCGGCTGTAGTGAAGCATTTCGGTGCCCGCCGGCGTCAGATAGATTTTTTTGCCGAGCTGTTCGAACAGCGGCAGCCCGGCATGTTCTTCGAGTTGCCGGACCTGAGTGGAGACGGCCGGCTGCGTGAGATGCAATTCCTCGGCGGCGCGCGAGAAGCTCAGGTGGCGCGCCACCGTTTCGAAGACCTTCAGTTGTCGCAGAGTCGCATTTCGCATCGTCATGGCCGATGTATAAGCAAACGTGAATCAACATAATAACAAACTTTAATTATTAGTAATTCAGCAATGACCCTAGCATGACTCTGTATAAGAAAGCGGAAATGCCGCCAGAGCAGTGGGTGAAGTACTCGGGTTAACGCTTGGATTTCAGGCCTTATGGACCGGCGGAGACAGCCTCGTCGCAATGCGAAGTTTTAATTGATCGGAATAAAGTATTTTCAGAATGCAATGAATTAAGCGGGTGGATTTTTAAAGCAACGGATTAAAGACGCAAATATCAGATATTCCCGGGAGCACGGCTTTTCGGGGCACAACCATAAGGTGGGATGTATACAGTCCGGCGCGTCATCGAAGGGACTTCCATCGGGACGTTGGTCGGCTGCACTAAATAAATAGTGGAGACAAGGCTCATGGACGAATTCACTCAGCAGACCAAGGCCCGGGTGTTTTGGGCGAACCGTTGGTGGCAACTCGTCATCGGCATGGTGTGCATGGCACTGGTCGCCAATCTTCAATACGCCTGGACGTTGTTCGTCACCCCGATGAACGCGCGGCATCACTGGGGCGAAGCGTCGATTCAACTTGCGTTTGCAATCTTCATTCTGACTGAGACGTGGCTCGTGCCGCTCGAAGGCTGGCTGGTCGACCGGTTCGGGCCTCGGCCCGTGGTCGCGGGCGGAGCGATATGCGCGGGCATTGCATGGGTGATGAACTCATATGCCACGACCTTGCCGATGCTGTATGTTTCCGCGGTCATCGCCGGGATCGGCGCGGGTGGCGTGTATGGCACCTGCGTGGGCAATGCGTTGAAATGGTTTCCCGACCGGCGCGGTCTTGCCGCAGGTCTCACGGCTGCGGGCTTCGGCGCGGGCGCGGCGGTGACGGTGATTCCGATTGCCAACATGATTACGCGTTCGGGCTATGAGCACACGTTCTTCTTCTTCGGCATTCTGCAAGGCGGATGCATTCTGGCGCTCGCACTGCTGTTGAAGAAGCCGAACCTGCGCCAGCAACCCGCACCGAAGAAGAAGTTCGCCGTTTCGAAGGTGGACTTCACGCCGGGTCAGATGATCAAAACGCCGGTGTTCTGGGTGATCTACGTCTCGTTCGTGGCGGTGGCCGCGGGCGGTCTGATGGCCACCGCGCAGATCGGTCCGATTGCGAAAGACTGGGGCCTCGCACGCATTCCGATGACGATCTTCGGTATGACCTTGCCGCTCCTGACCGCCACGCTTTCCATCGACAACGTGTGCAACGGTTTTACGCGTCCGTTGTGCGGCTTCATCTCCGACAAGCTCGGCCGTGAAAACACCATGTTCGTGATCTTTATCGGCGAGGGTTTGGCGTTGCTCGGCTTGATGCAATACGGCACCAACCCGTATGCGTTCATGACGTTCGCCGCGTTGATCTTCCTCTTCTGGGGCGAAATCTTCTCGATCTTCCCGGCGATCTGTGCGGATACCTTCGGCAGCAAGTATGCGGCGGCCAATGCGGGTACCTTGTACACCGCGAAGGGCACGGCTTCGCTGCTGGTGCCGATTGCTTCAGTGCTGTCGGCGACGGGTGGCTGGAGTCTCGTCTTCATCGTCTCCGCCGTCGTGACGATCGCCGCGGGCATCTCCGCGAAGTTCATACTCGCCCCGATGCGCTCACGCTGGATCGAAACGCACAATGAGCCTCAGGGTGTGCTGGCGGTTGCCGGCACGGGCAAGGCCTCGCGGCTGAGTCACTGGCCTGAGCAGACAGGAGAATAGGGTGAGCGGCCCGCGCCCGGCAGTGAAGTCATGAATGTATCGTTGCAGCAACTCAAGGTGTTCGTCGCCGTTGCGCGTGAGCGGAGTTTCACGCGCGCGGCGCGTGAGTTCGAGTTGACGCAATCGGCGGTGAGCCGTTGTATCCGCGAACTCGAAGAAGCGGTCGAACTTAAACTATTCGACCGTACTACCCGCCAGGTCGAACTGACTCATGCGGGTGCGAGTCTCGAACGAAGGATTGGCCGGCTGCTCGATGAAATCGACCTGACGCTGCGTGAAGAGCGAGCCGCTTACGACGGGCATACCGGCGTGGTGGTGCTGGCGAGCAATCCGGTGTTGTCGTCGAGCTGGGTGGCCCAAGGGCTCGCGCGATGCGCGGCGGCTTTTCCCGAGTTGATCGTCTCCGTCAGGGATCAGCCGCAAAGCGGTGTGCTCGCGAGCGTCGAGCAAGGCGAAGTGGACTTCGGCGTGGTCTCGCTCGCCGAGCCGCTCGCCGGCGATCTGTTGCACGCGCAAGTCGTCTTCACGACCCCGCTCCACGCGGTGATGCCGCCCGCGCATCCGCTTGCACGTCATGCCACCGTGGCGTGGAGCGCATTGCACGAATGGGCGCTCGTTACGCTGAATGCCGATACGGGTGTGCGCGCGGCGCTCGAACTCGCCTTCCATACGAACGGCGTGAAGCGCCGGCCGGTGCAGGAGTTCGGGCATGTCGCGGCAGTGTTGCGCATGGTCGAACTGGGGCTCGGCGTCGGCATATTACCCATCGACGCGCATTGGCCAGCAGTGGGCCCGTCACTCGTTAGCCGGCCGCTTGAGCCGGGGATGAGTCTGACGACGCTGCTCGTGCATCGCCGCAACCGTTCCCTGAGGCCCAACGCCGCGGCGGCGTGGGCACAGTTTTCCGCGCCAGCCGGCGCGCCTTCAGACGCCGCCGACGCTCAGCCATCCATTTCCGCAATGCGAACGGGGATGACCGTTGCGCGCGACGGCGCCGTACTCCACGAGCCCTAGTCAGCCCTCATCCCAAACCGGTTCGCAAGCATTCAGCCCATGCAACATCTCAGCCAGCATCTCAAGCAAGGAGCTTCATGATGGAAACTGAAACCGACCTCAGGCGCCATGATCTGCTTATCGACGGCAAGCGCTTGCCGCCCGGCACCGGCGAATATTCCGTCGACATCAACCCCGCCACCGAAGAGCCGATCGCACTGGTTGCGCAAGGCAGTTCCGCCGACGTGGACACGGCAGTGCACGCGGCGCGTGCAGCATTGAAAGTATGGAACGCGATACGAACCGCTGAGCGCGGCCGCATTCTGATGCGCTTCGCCGCGCTGATGCGCGCGAATCTCGAAGAACTCGCCGCGCTCGAAAGCCTCGACGCCGGCAAGCCGATCGCCGCGGTCATGCGCCAGGACATTCCGGCCGCGATCGATACGCTCGAATACTACGCAGGCTGGTGCGACAAGATCAACGGTCAGGTCGTGCCGGTGCGCCCCGATGCATTGACATACACGTTGCGTGAACCCGTCGGCGTGGTCGCCGCGATCGTGCCGTGGAATTTCCCGCTGATGATCGGCATGTGGAAGATCGCGCCTGCGCTGGCGTGTGGCTGTACGCTGATCGTCAAACCCGCTGAGATCACGCCGCTGAGCGCATTGCGTATCGGCGAACTGGCACTCGAAGCGGGCGTGCCGCCGGGTGTGCTGAATATCGTCACGGGCAAGGGACGCGTGGTCGGCGATGCGCTGGTCGCGCATCCGGGCGTCGACAAGGTGACGTTCACGGGTTCGCCTTCCGTGGGGCGCGGCATTCTGCAAGGCGCGGCCGGCAACTTCAAGCGCGTCACGCTGGAACTCGGCGGTAAATCGGCCAACCTGATTTTTCCGGATGCCAATCTCGACAATGCGGTGCGCGCCGCGGCGGCGGGGATCTTCTTCAACACCGGCCAGGTGTGCTCGGCGGGCTCGCGCATTCTCGCCCATCGCGATGTGTACGACGAAGTGGTCGAGCGCCTCGCCGCTCGCGCGAAGTCGATCAAGATCGGCGATCCGTCGGCGCGAGATACGTCCATGGGGCCGCTCATCTCCGCGGCGCAAATGAAGACGGTGTTGGGCTATGTCGAAACAGGGCGCTCCGAAGGCGCGTCGCTTGTGACCGGCGGCGCGCGAGTGGGCGAGCGCGGCTTCTTTGTCGAGCCGACTGTCTTCGCCAACGTCGAGCATGAGATGCGCATTTCGCAGGAGGAGATCTTCGGTCCCGTGGCGAGCGTAATTCGATTCAACGACGAAGCCGACGCGATACGGATCGCCAATGGCACGCTGTATAGCCTCGCCGCGGGCGTGTGGAGCGCGGATATCGGCCGCGTGCATCGGGTTGCGCGCGATCTGAAGGCGGGGACAGTGTGGATCAACACTTACGGCTACACCGATGTGCGCCTGCCGTGGGGAGGCTCCGGCGACTCCGGGTTCGGCCGCGAACACGGCGACGTCGCGATTGAAAACTTCACCGAGCCTAAAGCCGTGTGGCTCGCTATCGACCAGTAGCGATCAGTGGTAACAAGTAGCCGCTAAAGGAAAGAGGATCGAACGCGCGTGGCGTGCGATCCTCTTTTGCTTGCAGTCGTTCAACGGCGAAATTGTGTTTCCAGGCCTCAATCTCCCTGCAATGCCATCCGCTCACGCAGTTTGATGAGCGCCAGCACGACATCGATAGTCGGCGTGGGTTCGGCGACGAGGCGGCCCATTTCCTGCACCACCGTCAACAGCGGATCGATCTCCATTGGACGACGATTCTCCAGGTCGACCAGCGTCGAGGTCTTATGCGCGCCGACCGCGCCCGCACCGTCGATACGCTTTTCCACATCGACGCGAAAGTGCACGCCGAACTGATCTGCAATGCGCTTGGCTTCCAGCATCATCGTGCGCGATACGGCACGGGTGCCTGGGTCGCTGGTGAGCACGTCGAGCGTGGCGTGCGTCAATGCGCTGATCGGGTTGAAGCACAGGTTGCCCCATAGCTTGAGCCAGATTTCGTCGCGGACATTGTCGCGAATCGGCGCTTCGAAACCGGCCGCTTGCATGATCTCGTGCAATTGCTGAATGCGCGGCGTGCGTTCTCCGCTTGGCTCGCCAATCGGGAACTTCTTGCCGTACACATGCTTGATGACGCCGGGTTCGACGATTTCGGCGGCGGGATACAGCACGCAGCCGATCGCCCGTTCAGGGCCGAGCTTCGTCCATTGACCGCCGTCGGGGTCGACACTCGCGAGCCGCGTGCCGGCGAATCGGCCGCCGTGTTGGTAGAAGTACCAGTACGGTATGCCGTTGACGCCCGTGACGATCGCCGTGTGTTTGCCGAGCAGCGGCTGCATCGCATCGACCACGCCGGGCAGCGAATGCGCTTTCAGCGTAATGATCACGAAGTCCTGCACGCCGAGTTCGCGCGGATCGGACGTGCAGCGTACCGGCGCGCTGAACGTCTCGCCGTCCATGATCAGACGCGCTCCGTGTTCGCGCATGGCAGCGAGATGCGCGCCGCGCGCGACGAAACTCACATCCGCGCCGGCGCGTGCCAGCTGCACACCCATCAAGCCGCCAATCGCTCCTGCTCCGAAGATACAGATCTTCATGATGCCGCTCCTCTGACGATGAATAGTCTCCTGCCCGGTGCCGTCTCTCGCCGTACACGGTTTGCGGGTCACTGTTCGAGCATAAGGGGAGGAGACGATTGCAGATAGTTAAAGTTTCTCAACGAGTCCATTAGGGATAGGTTATGGACGACCAGAAACCGGACTGTTTTGGAGAATTCAGAGTCGTTCCCAAAGATTGGATTTCCAAGCTGACGAATGCTGTGGCTACTTGGGAAATTTCCCATCTTTGGACGATCTTGATGGAGGCAGAATGCGATCTCTTTGAAAAGTGATGCATTCGGTCGGCATTGCAAATGAACTGTATTGAGGGTGATGCCATGAGGCCGAGGACTGCTTTGGACTATTCCGTCACGTTCGCGCATGTGGCACCGGAGACCCGTCTGCATGGCGTGGAAGCTGGTGCCCGGCGCCGCGACCCTCACGCGTGTTAGGGCAAGGTCCATGCGAACGGCAATTCGTCAACCCGCCGGCCGGAATTTAGCGGACGTGGACAGCATGTTGGCGCGCCTGCTCGACGTGATGTTGATTGCGTTGGGCGCGTCGTTGGCCTCGCTCGCGTTTGTGCCTCGTCCGGGTCTGTCGATTTTCGAGGGTGCGTTCGTCGCGTTCGATATGGCGTTCGCCATCTTGCTCTTGCCATGGTTCGGCGTGTACGACTCGTGGCGCGGGCGGTCGAAATGGCGTTTGAGTTTCAACATCGTATTCGGCTGGATCGCGGTGCAGGTATGCGGACTTGCCATGTTGTTCCTGCTTCACCGTGCTGCATCAGTGTCGCGGCTCTGGTGCGTGAGTTGGACCGCGATCACGGCGGTTGGGCTGGTCGTTTCGCGACTGCTGGTGCATGCGGTACTCGGCCGCATGAGGCGGGCGGGAGGCAACCTGCGCACGGTGGCGGTGGTGGGCGTCGGCGCGCATCGCGACCGTGTGATCGCCAATATCATGCGCTCGCCGGAAGCGGGCTTCCGGATGGTTGCCACGTTCAACACGCGGCAGGGGAACGAATCTGATTTTCCGGGCTTGCCGTCGTTCGGGTGTCTGCCCGAATTCGCTGACTGGGTACGCAGTGAGCAGGTCGAAGAAGTGTGGCTCGCGCTATCCATGTCAGAGGAGGACACCGTGCTGCGGATCCTCGACGAATTCAGCGGAGACCTGGTCAACGTGCGCTTCATTCCTGACGTACGCAGTCTTGCGATGTTCGATCGGAACGTGGTCGATCTGATTGGCACGCCGGCCATCAATCTGATGGCATCGCCAATGACTCCGTACGCGTTGGTTCAGAAGGCGGTTTTCGACCGGCTGTTCGCGCTCACGGCGTTGCTCGCGTTGGCGCCGGTGATGGTGACGATTGCAGTGGCCGTCAAGGCGACGTCGGAGGGGCCGGTGTTGTTCACCCAGCGGCGCAAGGGCGCGGACGGACGTGTGTTTCGCATTTACAAGTTTCGCTCCATGCGCAAGCACGCGGCGCGCACCGGTGTCGTTCGTCAGGCTACGCGTGGCGATCCGCGTGTCACTCGCGTGGGCGCGTTCTTGCGTCGCACGAGTCTCGATGAATTGCCGCAGTTTCTGAATGTGCTGCGCGGGGAGATGTCGGTGGTGGGGCCGCGGCCCCACGCGATCGAACACGATGACGAGTATCGCGGCATCGTCGACGGTTATATCCATCGGTACCGGATCAAGCCGGGTATTACCGGGTGGGCTCAAGTCAACGGTTTTCGCGGAGAGACGGATCGGGTTGAAAAGATGCAGGCACGGGTGGAACACGATCTGTACTACTTGCGTAACTGGTCGTTTGGGTTGGATATGCGGATTGTGTTTGCGACGGTGGTGAAGGGGTTGCGGCATCGGAATGCGTATTGACGCGCGGCTTCATCGCGATCTGAAACCAGATTGATCATGAAGCCGTGCCGATTGTGGAAGACGGCGCATATCCCAGTGGAATATGAATGAAATCTGCCCAATAGCGGGCAGCGAGAACGCGGCTTCGGCGCGTTCTCTTGAATAGGTTGAACAAGATGTTAGCGGTATTTTCAACCCGGCCGGCGTTCAGGCATGGGGTTTTGATGGCAGCGGTAATCCTGCTGACCGGTGGATGTGCAGTGGCGCCAGGTATGCGAATGGAAACGTCTCGCGTGCAGGACAAGTCGGGTGGGTCCAATACGTCGAGCGTGGTTGGAGAAGCCAGCGAAGGCGCGGCAAGCGAAAAGGCCGATGCAACGGCGGGCACACCGGACATCGCCATCAGGGAAGTCGACGCGGAGTTGATCTCGCAACTGGCTCAAAGCCGGAAACAGCAGCAGATCGAACTGTCGCAATTGCTCTCCGGAGCGCCGTTGGCATACACGGTCGGGCCGGGCGATGTGCTGCAAATTGTCGTATGGGACCATCCGGAATTCGCGGCGGCACTTGGGTCGGCACAAACGCAATCTTCGTCGCGGCCGGGTGATCCGCTCGCTGGATTCGTCGTCGATCAGAACGGCGGCCTGACATTTCCGTACGCAGGCACCCTGCAAGTGGCTGGCCTGCGCACCGAAGAGATACAGCAACGGTTGAGCAGCGTGCTCGGCAAGTACCTGGTCAAACCGCAAGTGACCGTGCGGATGGCGTCGTATCGGGCGCACCAGGTGTACGTGGATGGAGAAGTGCGTAGCCCCGGCACATTGGCGGTCAACGACGTGCCCATGTCGCTTTACGAAGCAGTGGGCCGCGCAGGTGGATTTAGTGAAGCGGCCGACCAGAGCGACCTCGTTCTGGTTCGCGGCGAACGGTCTTATCGCGTGAACCTGACCCAGATGCTTGCACAGGGATTGAGCCCGTCGCGCCTCTATCTGAAACCAGGCGACCTGCTGCGCGTCGTGTCGCGTGACGAAAACGACGCGTATGTGATGGGCGAAGTGAACAAACCGGTCTCTGCGATTCCGCGCCGAACGGGGCACATGACGCTGGCCGACGCTCTTGCGCAGGCCGGCAGCGTGAATGCTTCGACCGCCGACGCTGCCCAGATGTTCGTGATCCGCGGTTCGCTGACGGGCACGCCGCAAGTGTTTCACCTCGACGGCCATTCACCGGTCGCGATGCTGCTCGCCAAGGATTTCGAGCTGCAACCGAAGGACGTGGTGTATGTGGATGGTAGCGGTCTCGTTCGCTTCAATCGTGTGCTGAGTTTGTTGATGCCGTTGATCAGCACGGGCTTGACTGCGGGGGTGATTGCGAAATGACCCGGGTTTTGATGGTGTGTGAGGGGAATATCTGCAGGAGTCCGGTGGCGCGGGCGCTTCTCGAGCGGGCGCTGCCACTCGTTTCAGTGAGTTCGGCAGGTACGCGAGCGCTCGTTGGCCGGCATGCGGATCCGATGGCGATCCAGGTTGCGCGTGAGCATGGGATGGATATTAGTGGGCATGTGGCAGAGGCACTGAGCGACGAACACGTGCGCGCAGCGGATGTCGTGCTGACCATGACGAACACGCAGCGCGCGTTGATTCTCGATCGATTCCCGTTCGCAAGGGGGAAGGTATTCCGGTTGGGCGAGCATGAGCAACTTGATATTGTGGATCCGTATCAGCGGCATCGTGTCATTTTTGAACTGGCTTTCGCGCAAATCGAGCACAGCGTTTTGAAATGGTGCGAAGACATTGCCAGGTTGATGCACTGAATTATGAAATTACTTGATCGGGAACGCTCGGCCGACGCGCTGAGCGAAAAGGAAATCACGCTGTCCGATGTCATTGCCTTGTTGGGCGAGAACCGGCTTCTCATTGCGCTGACCACTGCGGCAATGCTGTTTCTCGGCGTGGCCTATGCGTTTTTCGCCACGCCATTGTACAAAGCCGATGTGATGATTCAGGTCGACAGCGACCCTGGCAGCGATACGCTCAACGACAACCTCGGCGACCTTGCATCCTTGTTCCAGAGCAAGGCGTCGACCGACGCCGAAATTGAACTGATCCGATCGCGGAGGGTGGCGGAAGAAACCGTCCGTAGTTTGCATCTCGACGTGAAGGCAACGCCGTACCGGTTTCCCTTAATCGGCGCGCTGGTCGCGCGGTATGTGACCGCAGGCGCTCCGGCGGATCCCGTCTTGGGGATGAGTCGTTTCGCGTGGGGCGGTGAGAGTCTGGATGTGACGCAATTCGACGTCCCCGCCGCGCTTTACGATCAGTCTTTCAGATTGATGGTGGAGGCGAACCAGGCATTCGAACTCCAGGGCCCGGATGGCCGCACGGTGCTGCACGGCCATGTTGGCGCCACGGCGCAGGGTATGACGCGGTATGGTCCGGTGCAACTGAGCGTGAACCGCATGGTTGCGCGCGCGGACACGTCGTTCAATCTTGCGAGGGCCTCGACACAACTTACGGCAGCGGATCTGCAAAGCGCGCTCAATATCAGGGAGAAGGCGAAACAGTCGGGCATTGTCGCTGTCTCGCTTGAAGGCGCGGACGCGGCGAGCGCCGCTGCGACCGTTAACCGTGTTGCGAGCATTTACGTTCAGCGAAATGTGGACAGGAAGTCTGCGCAGGCACAGCAGATGTTGCAGTTCCTCGGCGAACAACTTCCTCAGTTACGCGCGGACCTCGACGAAGCCGAGTCGAAATATAACGCGTTCCGCACTGAGAAAGGCACCGTCGATCTGGAGGCCGAAGGCAAACTCCTGTTGCAGTCAATCGTCGATAGTCAAACCAGGTTGATCGAGTTACAGCAACAACGTTCTGCGCTTGCACAACGGTACACGGTCGAACATCCCTCAGTGCAGGCTATCGACGCCCAGATTGCGGAACTGCAGAAACAGCAGGCTGCTTTCAATGAGAAAGTCGCTGCTTTGCCGAATGTTCAGCAACAGGAACTCCGTCTCCTGCGCGATGTGCGGGTCGATACGGACCTGTACACGAAGCTGCTGGATAGCGCGCAGCAATTGCGCGTATTAAAGGCGGGCCAGTTGGGGAACGTTCACACAGTCGACTACGCCGAGGTGGCCGAAAGGCCCGTGAAGCCGAAGAAAACCTTGGTGATTGCGTTGTCGGGTGTCATCGGTCTGCTGCTCGGATGCTCCGTCGCATTTGTGCGCAGCACGCTGAATCGCGGGCTCGAGACCCCGTCGGAAATCGAAGGCGCTGTCGGCGTGCCGGTATACGCGATCGTCTCGAAGAGCACGCGGCAGCGGGCGCTACAACAGGCGGCGCGTGGTGGCGTGCAGGGCTTGAACGTGCTCGCGGCGGTTCAGCCCGACGATATCGCGGTCGAAGGAATCCGCAGTCTGAGGACCGCATTGCAATTCGGCTTGCTCAAATCGCACAACAACATCGTGATGTTGACGGGGCCGCGGCCAGGAGTCGGCAAGTCGTTTCTCTCGGTGAACTTGTCCGCGGTGCTATCGGCAGGCGGTAAGCGCGTTCTGTTGATCGACTCGGACATGCGCCGGGGCGACGTGCACAGGTACTTCTCGCTTCCCAGCAAACCGGGCCTATCCGATGTGATCGGTGGAGTCGAACCGACCAGTGCTGTCCACCGTCAGGTTCTGCCGAACCTTGATGTACTGACGAGTGGAAGCGTGGCCTCCAGTCCGGCTGAAATGCTGATGAGCGATGCCTTCGGAAAATTGCTCGCGCACTTCAGCAAGCTGTACGACGTGGTGATCGTCGATTCACCGCCGGTACTCGCGGTGACCGACCCGGTGCTGGTTGCAAAACACGCGGGCCTGACATTGCTCGTTGTCCGTCACGGACGCCACTCGGCCGCCGAGCTCCAGGAAAGCACGCGACAACTGGGTAGCGCGGGTCGCGCCGTCGACGGCGTCCTGTTGAACGGTGTGCCCCATCGCGCCAGCGCGTATGGCGCATTCTCCGAGTATGGGGCGGAAAAGGCCAGGTAATCGATTTCAACAAACTGCCGCGGATCGGTGCGGTGCCTTCCACGACGGTCGTATCGCGTCACGTCCGGGTTCGCGAGGTCCGGCTCCAGCGGTCCGAGCGAACACAATTTGCCTACGGATATAGAAAAGAAATGGATTTTGAAACTGTTTCGGTAGTTGGCCTCGGCTACATCGGTCTGCCGACTGCAGCCGCATTTGCGGCGCGCCGCAAGCGTGTTATCGGCGTGGACATTAGTCAGCATGCGGTCGACACCATTAACCGCGGCGCCATTCACATTGTCGAGCCGGAACTCGACATGCTGGTGCACGCGGCGGTAACGCAAGGCTATCTGCGTGCGACCATCACGCCTGAGCCGGCAGATGCGTTCCTTATCGCGGTGCCGACACCTTTCTCGGACGGCTACAAACCGGACCTCCGTTTCATCGAGGCGGCGAGCCACGCGATTGCGCCGGTGCTCAAGAAGGGTGATCTCGTGGTGCTCGAATCGACATCGCCGGTCGGCACGACGGAACAGATGGCGGCCTGGATGTCGGAGCTCCGTCCCGATCTCACTTTTCCGCAACAGGCTGGCGAGCTATCCGACATCCGTATCGCACATTGTCCGGAGCGCGTGCTACCCGGTCACGTGATTCGGGAACTGGTTGAGAACGACCGCGTAATCGGCGGAATGACGCCACGGTGCAGCGAATTGGCACGCGAACTCTATCAAAGCTTCGTGCGCGGCGATTGCATCTTGACGGATGCTCGAACAGCCGAGATGTGCAAGCTTACCGAGAACTCATTCCGCGACGTGAACATTGCCTTCGCGAACGAACTCTCGATCATTTGCGATAAGCTCGATATTAACGTGTGGGAACTGATCCGGCTTGCGAACCGGCATCCACGTGTAAGCATCCTGCAGCCAGGCCCTGGAGTGGGAGGCCATTGCATCGCCGTCGACCCCTGGTTCATCGTCGATTCAGCGCCCGAGCAGGCGCGTCTGATTCGTACCGCGAGAACCGTCAACGACGCCAAGCCGGGCTATGTCATTGACCGCGTCGAGCGCGCTGCGCGACGCTTCAAGGAGCCGGTGATCGCATGTCTCGGGCTGGCCTTCAAAGCGAATATCGACGACCTGCGTGAGAGCCCGGCGGTCGAAATCGCTGACGAACTCGCGGAGAGATTCGCGGGGCAGGTGGTGGTCGTCGAACCCAATGTCAGAACCTTGCCCGCGGCGCTCGACGGTAAGGTGCGGCTCTGCGAATTGAACGAAGCGCTGTTGGAGGCGGACATCATCGTCATTCTGGTCGACCATGCGCAGTTCCGGCGCGTGGATCCAGTCCGCTTTCAGGCGAAGGTCGTGATCGACACGCGCGGCGTGCTGGCGCATGCGTAGCGCACCCCGTCCTTCAGCGTTCACATGCCGAGGCATCGCGTGAGCGATCAATCTGCAACGCGCGCAAATTCGGCGATGAAGGCGTCACGTATCCGTTCGAACTTCGTCGCCATGATGGTGTGGCAGGTCGGTAACTACCTCGTGCCATTGGCGACGTTTCCCTATCTGACGCGTGTGCTCGGCGCGGCGCATTTCGGCGTGCTTGGCTATGCGACGGCGATCGCTACGTACGGGATGCTTGTGACGGAGTGGGGATTCTTTCTCAGCGGTCCGAGGGCGGTCGTTGAACGGCGAGGGCAACCGGAGGCACTTAACGAACTCGTCTGGTCGACGATGATCGCCAAAGCATGCCTGTGCTCGCTCTCGTTCGCAGTTCTGCTGGTCGTTGCCTACTTTGATCGCAAACTGGCTTCGGTCTTTCCCGTGGTACTCGCTGCGTGGCCGATGGCGGTTGGCAATGTCTTTACATTGAACTGGTTATTGCAGGGACTCGAGCGGTTTTCGGCATTTGCGACCGTCGCACTGGCGGGCCGCTTTGTAGCCTTGCCGCTGACGTTCGTCTTCGTACGCCACAGTGACGATGTTGCGTGCGCAGCAGGAATCCAGGGGGGAGTCGCGGTTTTAACGGGACTCTTTTCTCTGATTGCCGCACGGCAACTGGGTGTTCTGCGCCTTCCATCAGCATCGCTGCGTTCGGTCTCCCAGCGTGTTCGGGAAAGCGCCGACATGTTCGTCTCGTCGGCGTCGGTGAGTCTTTTCGGCATAACGAACGCAGTTGTTCTCGCGTCAGTGACGACGCCGTATCAGGTGGGCATCTATACGGCCGCCGAGAAACTGAAGGCCGTGGCCAATATGGTGCCGGCTCAAATCAATACGGTTTGCTATCCGCGCATCGCGTCGCTGTTTTTCGCGCAACCCCGGTCGGCTGCCCGGCTCACGGCGATCGGTGCGCTTGCCATCGTGTCGACGACACTGGCCGGACTGGCGGTCATCGCCTATGTGTCGACACCGCTGACTACTTTGATTCTGGGTGCCGGCTTTGCGGGTAGTGCGTCGCTGCTCAAGCTGCTTTGCCTTGCAAGCGTGTTCGGCAATCTGGCCTATTTTCTCGGATTGCAAGTACTGGTGCCGTTCGGGAATGCCCGCGTGCGGTCGCTGTTGATGCTGGCGGCTGGCGCGCTGAACGTTGGCCTGGCAATTGTTCTGACGCCGCGTTTCGGCGCCGATGGCGCCGCGGTGTCGCTTCTTACCGCTGAGGCGCTGTTGCTTGCCGTGTATGTCTCGATGATCTTGAGCAAGCCAGTGCTGCGCCACCACTTTACCCAATTGTTGATTCGATGATGCCAAGCCTGGTCCCTGTTCATGTCATATCCCTGTCTCGTTCCGGCCGCCGCGATGCAATTGCCGGATTATTGGGTGACCATGACGCGCCATTCCGTTTCGAGGACGCTGTCGATGGGCGTTGCCTTACTCAGATCGAACTGGATGCCGCCTACGACGATGTTGCGGCTCGCCGTCGTTACGGACGCTCATTGACCCGTGCGGAAGTGGCGTGCTTTATGAGCCATCGCTCGGTGTGGCGCAAGATTGTTGAAACGGGTCGCGCTGCGGTAATCCTCGAAGACGATGCGATCCTCGAACCGGCATTCTTTGATGATGTGCTGCGTATCAACGAGTCCGAGTTGTCGGCCATTGCCGATATTGTTTTGCTTGGACAATCCAAGTTGCGCCGCTCAGAGTCATCGTGGACCTACTTCAACGAGCCGCTCAGACGAGTCACGGCGATTGGCGGACTGCGTGTCGGTGTTCCGTTCAAACAGTGGACATCGGGATCCGTGGGCTACTGGATCTCAGCGCGGGCGGCCAGTCAGGCTCTCGCCTATTCGGAAGGACCACTCGGCGCTTTGCTCGATGACTGGCCATGGCATCGCGACGAGGGCGGGGCTCGCGTAGCCGAATTGCGTCCCTATGCCGTGTGGGAGGATTTCGAACGGTTGCCAAGCAGTATCGAAGAGGAGCGTGGAGCAGGGATAAGATCGCGCGCGTCATTGCATGACGTAGCACTTTGGCCGATGCGTCTCTTGCGCACCGCGGCTCGTTGGAGCGTGGTTGCATTGCAGCGGTCGTCATCGGTGAGCCATGCGGCAAGCGCGCGCCATGACTGACGCCGTATTCGTGCAGCAGCGGAACCGATTGGCGGCGCATGAGCCGACTCGCCAGCCTGGAACGCCATTGATATGGATGGTGTTCGCGGGCGGACTCGCGCTATCGCCGTTCGCGGACTACCTGTCAGTCCTGGCTGCGCATGGAATCGAGAGCGCGGGCGCTGACGCGCGTTTCTCGCTGTTCGTGCGCGGAAGCATGGTGGGCGGACTGATACTGTTTATGCTCGCTGGCGGCCGGATAAGGTTTTCGAGTTGGCGTACGGCGCTACTGGCCGTGCTGGCGATCATCGCGTCGGCAGGGGCGGTCGTATTCGGGGATGTGACAAGCGCCGAGTTTACGCAGCAAGCTGTTTTCGTTCTCAAAGTATTCTCTTTTTTTGTCTGTCTCGCAGCGCTCTCGGGAATGAGCGACAGCCAACTTGAGAAACTCGAACCGATCGTGCGTTTGACGCTGTTTGCCTACACGTTGGCAATCGTGGTGGGCGCGGTGTTCTCGATCGATATGTTTCGCAGCTATTGGGCTGAAACGCAAATCCGCTCTGGTTACAAGGGCATTGTGTACGCGCAGAACGAAGCGTCCGCCCTGATGATCGTGGCGCTTGGCTATGGCCTGCTCAGAGTTTTGACGTCGGGCTGGACGGCATGGAATGGCGCTTTGGTCGGCAGCGTTGTGCTCGCTTCATGCCTTGTTGGCACCAAGGCGGCAATGGCGGGAGCGCTTGCCATGACATGTTCGTATTTGTACTGCCGACATCGGGTGCCGCAAGCGACCCTGCGCGCGGCGGCACTCGTTGCAGTACTGGTTGGCCTGGCGGGGGCCGTCTACCTGTCGCTGCCGGGCGTGCGAAGCGCCGTCGATCTCAGTCTGCAATATTTCATGTATCAGCATGACCACGCCGGCGAGGGCGGAATGCTCACCATGATTTTATCCGGGCGCGACGTCAAGTTTTCGAATGTATGGGACGAAGTGGCAAGCGAAGGCTTTGTGCCATTGCTCACGGGCGGCTATCCGGTAGTGCGCTATCTGGTTGAGATCGACGTGCCTGATCTGGTGCTGGCGATGGGTCTGCCAGTTTGTGTTCTGTATTTGTGGCGTGTTGGAAGGGCGTTCTTATATCGCGGAAACGGGGCCGTCCCGGGCTTTGGCAAATGGTTTTATATCGTCTTGATGGGAACGGCTTGCACTGCGGGTCATGTGCTTGTCTCTGCAATCGTCAGCCCATATCTGGCCATGATTGCTGTGCTCGTCGAGCGTGGCGCGGCAGATCGCCACCCTCTAACGAGAAGGTTGGACGATGAATAAGCGTCGGGACAATAACGCGCACTCGCTTCATGAATCAGTGTCGATGCGGGTGCTGCACGTGGGACCCGGACAGGGTCAGCGAGGTGGCATTGCATCTGTACTCGCTGAGCTGGGCGCGCAACGGGCGAGGTTTCTGCATGCCGGTGTAGGGGTGGCTATCTTCGAAACGCATGGTTTCCAAAGCCTGAGATCGCTATTGTGCTTTCTACTAGTCGATATTCCATGCTTTCTATTCGCGCTGCTCAAGGGTGTCGACCTGATTCATTTCCATGTGTCGGTCCGAGGTTCTTTCTACCGAAAATTCATGCTGTATCTGCTTGCGCGACTGTGCGGAAAAAAAACAATCTTTCATCTGCATGCAGGTAATTTCCAATATTTTTGGACCCGCAGTGGATCTGCCACTCGCAAAGCTATGTTGTGCTTCATTCGCGGAGCAGACGCCGTGGTAGCTGTGTCATCGGCAATTGCGGCGGAACTGCAGGTTCATCAGGGTGCTGCGCATGATCTGCATGTAATCGGGAACACGGCGTATAGCGCTGAATTGGCGGCAGGCGCGGCTTTGCGGGATTCCCCAGGCGCGACGGGCGCGGACGTGATGCCATACGTCGCTTTTGCCGGCAGATTCACGGAGGGCAAGGGGCTCGACGAGTTGCTGAGGGCGATTACGTCGCTGAAACGACAGGGCGTCGAGGTTGAACTGCGGTTGGCGGGCGCCGGCGATATGGATAGATGGAATCGTGCAGCGATCGATTGCGGCGTGAGTGAGCGGGTGCGCTTTGTCGGATGGTTACAGGGCGATGCAAAGCTCGCGTTCTATCGCGACGCGGCCGTATTTTGCATGCCGAGTCATTTTGAAGCGTTCGGCATCTCGACACTGGAGGCGATGTTTATCGGTCGCCCAGTGATCGGTACGCGAGTCGGTGGGTTCCTCGATCTGGTCGAGGAGGGGGTGACGGGCTACCTCGTCCGTTGCGGCGACGCTGACGAGCTGGCGGAAAGAATCCGGCAGGTGGTCGAAAGCCCCGATCTTGCACGCGCAATGGGGCGGCAAGCGGTGTCAAGAGCCTTAAGCCGTTATTCGGTTGACGCGATTGTCGGTCAATACGTTCGATGCTATCGGAAAGTGGGTGATTTCCAACGGGAGGGGCTTATATGAGTTATGGATGGTTGCTGATTTGTCTTCTGGGAAGTTTAAGTATTGCCCGCGCCCAGGATATCGGAGTCGCGTGGACCGATCCGCAAATGAGCGCGTTGACGAGCACGTACGACAAGCTGTTCTCGACGGCGTGGAAGGATGGTATCGATGCAGGCATTGGCGTTCAGGCAAATCCCGGCGGTATCACCGTGGTCGACGACCCGGTGGTTGCCGGACGCAAGGCCTTGCGTATTCATATGACTCGATCCGAAGACTTTTCGAAGATCGCGAACGGCGTTCCTCGAGCGGAGTTGATCTTTCCGCGAGCGGTGAGTTTTTCGCAGGGAACAGACTATCTGATCAGATGGAGCACGTTCATACCCGTTGGTTTCACTTTCGACGCTAGGCAGGCGGTCATTATCACCCAGGTACATCAAGGTGAATGGACCGGCGGCCCAACGATCGCGTTGAGTTTGCAAGGTAAGCAGTACGCCATTTCGGAGCGTGGAGGGGCGAATACAGCGACTGTTTCCGCCGGCAAGTGGCTGTGCTGCGCGGACGCTGACGAGGGCAAGTGGGTCAACTGGTCGCTGCGCTATGTGGCCGACGATTCCGGTCACCACGCTTCGACCCAGTTGTGGAGGGACGGACGGTTGGTGTTTGCATCGCAAGGGGTACCGAATGCCTACATGGGTGTGCAGGACGCGTATTTGAAAATGGGACTGTACAAGTCTGGGTGGAATGGTTCTGCGTCCGATGTCAGCGAGATTACGTTGTTTTTTGGACCGGTTTCGGTGTCGAAGAAATAAAGGCAACATCCGCGACACGCTATTCATGTGTGGGATGTCAAAGAACAGGCAGAGTGGCTTTATGAAGCGCATTGAAGTATTTGGATGTCCTATGGATGTGGCGACAATGGACGAAACGGTCGCCGCGATTTTGAATCGAGTTATTGCTAGACGCTTCACCCAGCACGTCGCGGTCAATGTGGCGAAGCTCGTACATATGCAGGCCGACACCGAACTGGCAAAGTCGGTCCAGTATTGTGACCTGATCAGTATCGACGGGATGGGCGTGATCTGGGCGGCGCGGATGCTTGGTCACGAGGTGCCTGAACGTGTTGCCGGCGTCGATCTGTTCGACAGGTTGCTAGCGGAGGCGGCGAGGCTAGGGCTTCCGGTGTATTTGCTCGGCGCGACCGACGAGGTGGTCGCACGCGTGGCCACGATATGCACGGCCCGCTATCCCGGTCTGCGAATCGCGGGATATCACCACGGTTATTTCGGCAATGACCAGCAATCCGTTGTCGACCGGATTCGCGAGTCGGGCGCGCGACTGCTGTTCGTGGCGATTACCTCGCCTACCAAGGAGAATTTCATCAACCGCTGGCAAGCGGCGCTCGGCGTCGATTTCGTGATGGGGGTAGGCGGAACGTTCGATGTCGTGGCCGGTAAAGTCAACCGGGCACCTCGCTGGATGCAAAGGGTGGGTCTGGAATGGTTCTTTCGCGTCCTGCAGGAGCCGCGTCGTATGTGGCGCCGCTATCTGGTCACGAACAGCAAGTTCGCACTTATGTTAGGTAAGGCGCTAATCGTCCAGCGGTAACCGGGGCGAGCCAATCGCGCGCACAGTCAATCAAGGAAGTCTTTCGTGTTGTACATCTATCGCGTAGCGCATCTACTTCATCGTCTACATGTGCCTTTTTTGCCGTGGGCGCTAAAAGTCTTTAACCGCGTGGTCTTTTCTGTATCCTTGCCACCGTCTGTCATAGTCGGGCGAAATGTGGTGTTCGGCTATCAGGGACTTGGCATCGTCGTGCATCGGCACGCGGTGCTCGGTAGCGATATAGTCATTGCACCCAACGTAGTGATTGGGGGCCGCGGGCAGCCAGGTGCGCCGGTTATCGAGGATAACGTTCTAATCGGTGCGGGTGCATGCATACTGGGGCCGGTGACGATCGGGCGGAATGCGAAGATCGGCGCGAACGCCGTGGTCACGTTCGACGTGCCGCCGCATGTCACGGTAGTCGGCGTCCCGGCTCGAATCGTCCAGCCGCGACAAAGCGGTTAACCGCTTTCCCAGATACCCTCACCCCCTCCTCACCATCAAAAACCCCACCCCAATCGCCGCCAGAAAACCCCCACAACACCGGTTGAACCATCGCCGCACCGTCGCACGGACCAACCATTTCCCGAGATACATCCCCGCCCACGAATACAATGCGATAGCAAACCATTCCAGCACCAGAAAACTGATGCCCAGCACCGCGAACTGCGGCAGCATGGGCTTGGCGATATCGACGAACTGCGGCAAAAACGCGGTGAACACCAAAATGGCTTTCGGGTTCCCGGCGGCCACGAGGAACTCCCGGCGCGCGACCCGTGCAAGCGAGGCATCGTCCTGTTGCGTCGTGTCGATGGTCGGCGCGTCGCTGCGCCACAGCTGGATGGCGAGCCAGATCAGATAAGCAGCGCCGGCCAGTTTGATGGCCAGAAAGAACCACTCCGAAGCGTGCAACACAACCGCAAGCCCCGTTGCGGCAAGCACGAGCATCAAGGCGAAAGCGACGAGGCGGCCCGTGCCGCCGACGAACGCGGTCATGAAGCCATGACGCGCCGCCACATTGATCGACAACAGATTATTGGGGCCGGGCGCCAGATTGATCGCGAAACAGGCGGGTAGAAAAAACAGCCAGGCGGTAATGGACATGACGGCTCGCACGGTGAACGGACGTTGGGGATCCATCGCACGGCGCAACGGCAGCCCGCGCGATACCCTCTGGCCTATTGTAGCGAAACCGGTTCTAACTCACGCTGCCGGCGTCCTCAATTCACCGCTTTGACAAACCCCGGATCGCCGATCAACGCGTCGACGTTCAGCCTGACCGTGTCTTCGATGGCGATGGTGTTGCTAGTGAACTTGGGCGATTTTTGCTTGACCGTCTTGGTGGTGGAAAACACCACCTTCTGAGTCGTGGCATCGGTCACCACATAGCGCATCTTGAGCGTCCAGAACGCCGGCGACCGCGTGTCGTCCACCGAGAATTTCTCGATGCTGCCGCTGAGAACCCGTTTGCCTGCGTCGAGATGAAAACCGGCGATTTTCAGGCGGTTCACAATGCCGTCGCGCACGGTTTCATTGATATCGTCTTTGAGCACGATGCCCGTCATTGCCGTGTTTTCGATGCGGTTCGGCGAGACCTCTCCATTGCGGGCCGGCATATAGGGGAAGTCACGGGCAGGGGCGACGCTAAGCCAGCCGGTTGGATGCGCCGCCGCGCGCGGCGTGCTGTTCAGGCCAAACCACGACCAGGAGCAGGCGGACAGCATCAACGGCAGCGCGATCGTGCCGCAACCTTTGAGCACGGTTGTCGTCAAGGGGGAGTGCGTGTGACTGAGCGATGGCGGCGCAGACGCGCTCCGGCGCGGCGACTCAGGCGCTGTGCTGGAAAAAGCGGCGGTCGAAGTCAGAGGAGTTACCCTTTTAGATTGAGTCATTCCGGGGAATAAACGACATGGTAACAGCGGCCCGGCCTCGTACATCTCTTAATGACATCGTGACCCGGATTCACGCTGGTTTCAAGCGGGCGTGCTCATCATAACCAGCAGGCGCTGCGATAAACACCGTGTCAATAGAGGATCACTGTTACGCGCGCGTCCTGGGACCGGTCAGATCGATGCGGTAATCGTTATCTCACGACAATAACAGTCGCGTGTGACAACCCCTCGGGTCAGTCACGCACATAGCCTGCTGGCAATCCTGATAGCGACGCGTGAGCTTGCGATAGTGCAGAGTTTGAGGCGCGTACGCCCACTGTCGATTTGCGGTTCGGTTGGTGCGTGCCCGTACTTAACGCGAGGGTTCAATATTACTAAGTATGGCAAAACAAATGGGTGGAGGCGTCGACTGCTATCAGATCAATCCGTTCGCATTTCGGCCGGGCGAAGTCTTGAGCCTTGACGATACGATCTTCTATACCGACTGCTGGCGAACTCGCACGCAACAGAGGGCGTGTCACGCCGAGCCGTCAGAAGAACCCGGCTTTCCCCTGCGTCATATCCACCAACGCTCGCTGAGCGTCATCCACCGCGGTGATGGGCAGACGGATCGTCATCTTCACGAGCATCGCGTAAGCGCTGTCCGCAAGCGTATAGCCTTCGGCGTCGATCCATCGGCGCACTTTCGCCTCGTCGGCGTAGCTGACTTCGACGGTCAGCGAAACCTGCGCGATCCGCTCGACGCGCGGCGCATCCAGTAAAGCCGAAGCAATCGCATCGGTGTACGCGCGCACGAGCCCGCCGGCGCCGAGCTTCACGCCGCCGTAGTAGCGCACGACGGCGGCCAGCACCCCGTCCAGATCGTGATGCCGCAAGACTTCCAGAATCGGCCGGCCGGCGGTGCCGGAGGGCTCGCCGTCGTCGGACATGCCGGACTGGCCGCCCGCCAGCAAGGCCCAGCAGACGTGCGTCGCGGCGGGATGCTCGTCGCGCAGACGCCGCAACTCGGCCATCGCGGCGTCGCGGTCGGCGACCGGTATCGCGTATGCAATAAATCGACTCTTGCGAATCTCGAGTTCCGCGCTCAGCGCCGCGGGCAAGGTATAAGTGGGCAAGGCAAAGACTTCGGTGGATGAAAGAACGCGGCCGCACGCGGCGCCGTGCCCGCCATGGTAACGGATCGGCGGCCGCGGACGGATTCGGCCTGCCACGCATGAGCACGTTGAGCACGGACATTGTCGCCTTGGTTTGCCGCGCTCTGGCGCCTACGCGCCGCGCGTCAATCGAATTGCGGGCATTCGTCTACAATCTTTCGCTGAACGCCACGCGCTCGTCCGCGACAATCAGCGCGTCACCAAGGAGACAGCATGCTTGACCTATCCACGTTGGGGACTTTCGTTGCCGTCGTACTCGGGCTCTTTCTGATTCCGGGTCCTGCCGTGCTGCTGGTTTTGACGCGCACCGTGCATGGCGGTCGCAAGGCCGGTATTCTCACCGGCCTCGGTATCGCGGTGGGTGATTTCATTCATACGCTGGGCGCATCGGTCGGCCTCTCGGCGCTGCTGATGACTTCCGCGCTCGCCTTCAACGCGGTGAAGTTCGTCGGCGCGGCCTACCTCGTCTATCTGGGCATTCGTGCATTGCGCGAGAAGCAGGCGAGTGCGCATATGCCGGCGGTGGCGCCGGTGTCGGCCTCGAAGGCGTTCTTTCAGGCCATTCCCGCCGAAGTGCTGAATCCCAAAACGGCGCTATTTTTTCTCGCGTTCCTGCCGCAGTTCGTTCATCCCGAACACGGCTCCACGTTTCTGCAATTCACCACGCTCGGGCTAATCTTTGTCGGCATGAGTGCGCTTTATACGACGCTGATCGTATTGACCATTCGTCCGCTGGGCAAATTCGTCAGGCGCCTGACCTGGTTGACGCGCTGGCAGAACAAGATCATCGGCGTGCTGTTCATTTCGCTTGGCCTGCGCGTGGCGACACAAACGCGTTGAACGATGCGCGCGCTTGTTTCGCGCCGTCACGACAGGAGAGTGGGCCCCGCGCTCTGACTAGATGTTGCGGCGCTGTCGCCTGAGACGGCCTTCGCGCGCGTATTCCATCTGACCTTCGGTACGAACCGCAACTCTTTCCTGCGCGGCGCGGCTCATCTGCCGCGTGTCGTCGATATCGCCCACACGCAGCACTTCCTGAGCGATCCTGATGCGCAGAGTCATCAACGGTTCGCCGCGTTCTACCAGCGCGCGGTCCGCTGCGCGAGCTTGCTGGACGCCGCAATCGATCAGGTTGCGCAGCTCCAGCAGCGTAAGCCGCTGCCGCTGGATTTCGAGGATGAGCCGCTGAACGGCCTGCTCGTCGCGCGTGCGCCACCAACCGCGCAGGTCGGCGAGCGTGGGAGGATCGAAGGATGGAAGACGCATTGCTCAGACAAAAAGTACTGTATATATGTACAGTATATCCCGTCTTTTTACGAACGCGCGTAGAGCGCGTTCGCAGGTTCACTTCCTCCGCGCGAGGCGGCTCAAGTGTTCAACACAGCGCGAGCATGATGGACGTGGAGACCACGATGATGAAAAGACACGTGGCGGTAAGAATGTCGTAGGGATAGCGCATGCTGTATGACCATCTGACGTGGCGGGTTGTAGGGCCATCATAGGGATAAGCGCGCCGGGCGACTGTTAAGCTTTGCAAGACGTGGGGCGCGGGTGGGCGCCATGCGTCTGCATACGATCGGAGAGGTAAACATGAGCGATGTCGCATCTCGCGCGATCACGCGCGCACCGGAAATCGAGTTCTGGTTCGACTTCGGCAGTAACTACAGCTACCTCAGCGTGATGCGCATCGAGGCTCTGGCCGCGGCAAGGGGCTTGCGAATCGGCTGGCGCCCATTCTTGCTGGGGCCTGTTTTCCGCGACCTCGGTTTCGACAATTCACCGTTCGTGCTGCAGAAGGACAAGGGCGCGTACGTATGGAAAGACATGGAACGGCAATGCCGCAAATATGGCATCCCGCTGAAGCGCCCCAGCACGTTTCCACGTGCGGCGCTCCTCGCCATGCGCGTGGCGCTGCTCGGCGCGGAGCGCGAATGGATCGCGGCGTACTGTCGCCAGATCATGCAACTGAACTTCGCGCATGACCGCGATATCGGCTCGTTGGAGGTGGTGAGCGAGGCGCTCGAGGAACTGGGATTGCCGGCCCGGCAGATCATCACCGAAGCGCAAAGCGACGCGAACAAACTGCGCCTGCGTGAGCAGACCTCGGCGGCCGCGGCACGCGGCATTTTCGGCGCCCCGACGTTTTTTATCGGCGATGAAATGTTCTGGGGCAACGACCGGCTGGATGATGCATTGGAGTACTGCGAGTCGATTGCCGCGCGTGGCTAGCGCAATGCATGCGCCGCGTGTGCTCGACCCTGTCGCGTGCTATTCGTCACCGTGCTGGCAGAAGCGCCGGCCCGGAACGTGCGAAACGACAGCCTGAGCGATTTCAAGCGGGGTGCTCTCGGCGGGCACCACCCGGCGACATGATTCGGGCGTGTGCTTCATGGTCCATTCGACGAGCCGGTAAGAACGTCCCCAAGGATGCTGCAGCGGGTCCGAGACCTTGCACGAGTGAATCTGGTGGACCCATTCGTTGCCGGGCATGGCGCGCAGATGCTCGAATACCGTGTTTTCATCCATGGTTTGACTCCTTCTTCGCGGGCCTGCAGCCCGTCTTATCGCGCGTCGTCGACACCCTTGAGAAAAAGCGCCGCCGATGTTCTGGCGGCTTCAACAGGGGATGTTGTGCCTCATGGTTACAGCAAAGAATTAAGCGAGACTTAAGATCGCGTAAAAGCGTAGTCGGCGCGTACCCTCAAGACCTCGTGAAATCGGCCGTTATTAGAGCGGTTGGGGCCGCCGACCCCGCTTCGCCCTTCGGGCTCGCACCTCATAACGTGACGAATCTCGCCCAAACGCCGCTTTCCGAGCGCCTTCGCTCGCTCGTCGATACCGTGCAGCACAATGAGCGCACGCTGCGCCGCTTCCAGACCGTGGAGTTGCGATTGATCGGGGCGCAAGATTTCCCGTCCTTTCTCGATACGCTAATCAGTCATTTGCCGCGGGAGTTCTCACTCACGGGCGTGACGCTCTGGCTCGACGACCGCGCGCCGATGCTGCGCGAACTGCTCGAGCCGGCCGCCTTGCAGGCGCTCGACCAGCCCAACCTGCGAACGTCGCGCGAGGGCGGTCTTGCCGCTCGAGGTCTATGCGACGATGGCCGGCCGTGGCTCGGCACGTTGCGCGAACTGGACGACGCGGTGCGGCGCGCTTTCTTCGGCGACGCCGAAGCGCCGGCCAGTGCGATCCTGCTGCCGCTTGCCGCGGGCGACACCGTCAGCGGCTATCTCTGGCTCCGCAGCGACGATCCTGCGCGTTTCGGTCAAGGCATGGCCACCGACATTCTGGAGCGCTTCGCGAGTATCGTGACGGCGAGCCTCGACAATGTCGCGCATCGCGAGCGGCTCAAGCAACTGGGCATGACCGATTCGTTGACGGGCCTCGCCAATCGCCGCTACTTCGACGAGCGACTGCGTGAAGAAGTCATGCGCGCCGTTCGCTATCGGATGCCGGTGGCGTGTCTTTTCATCGATATCGACAGCTTCAAGCGGATCAACGATACGTACGGTCATCAGACCGGCGACCGCGCGCTGGCAGCGGTGGCGGCTTGTGTGCGGCAGCAGGTGCGTCTCGGCGATACCGTGGCACGATATGGCGGTGAAGAATTTGCCGCCCTGCTGCAAGGTGACCGGGCCGACGCGCTCACCGTCGCCGAGCGTGTGCGGCTGGCAGTCGAGAGGCTGGCTTTGCAGGACGACCATGGCGAACGTATTGCCTTGACGGTGTCGATCGGCGTGGCGGCGCGGATGGTCAGCCGTACGCAGGCCGAGGCGGCCACGTTAGGCAGTGTGATCATGGAAGAAGCGGATCGCGCGATGTACCAGGCCAAGCGCAACGGCCGTAATCGTATCGAAGCGCTGGTGAATGCGGATGGAGATTGCGCGGCTGATTAGTTGGCGCATCCGGCGGAAATTGTGCGGCTGATTAGCCAGCGCACCCTGCAGAGATTGCGCGCCGCTTCGGCCCATCATGGCTTGTGCCTGATCGCGCTGCCGGGCTTGCCGTCCGTGTGAAAGGATGGGGCGCGATGCGAGCTTCGCGCTAGGACTGCGTTTCCTGGGTCCCTGCCGCGCTACGAGCGGATCACGCCGTTGAACTCACCGCTCAACTCACGCCGCTCAATTCATACGGTCTACCTCAGGCCATTCAGCTAACGCCGTTCGCACCCACCGGCGTATCCGGCGGCACGCCGAGCAATTGCAACGCTCCGCCCGTCACGCCGCTGAACACCGGACCGGCCACCGTGCCGCCATAGAACGCCTTGCCCGCCGGGTCGTCGATCATGACCGCGACGATCAGCCGTGGATCGCTCATCGGCGCCATGCCGACGAACAGCGCGCGGTAGCGGTTTTTCGCGTAGCTCGCGCCGACCTGTTTGCGCGCCGTGCCGGTCTTGCCGCCGACCCGGTAGCCTTCCACCGTCGCCGCGCGGCCTGTGCCCCCCACGCCGGTCGCCATTTCCAGCATCGAGCGGATGGCGCGCGCGGTCGCCGGCGTCGTGACCGTGTGACCTTTGTCCGTGGACTGCGCGGCGGCTCCCGCTCCCGCTCCCGCTCCCGGTCCATTACGCAACAGACTCACGTGATGCATCGTGCCGTCGCCCGCATAGGCCGTGTAGACCTGCGCGATCTGCAGCAGCGAGGTGGAGAGTCCATAGCCATATGCCATGGTCGCCTGTTCGATCGGACGCCAGCGTTTATACGGACGCACCTTGCCCGACGCCACGCCCGGAAAGGTCAGCTCAGGGCGCAGGCCGAGCCCGTATTCCTGATACTTGGTCCAGATCGTCTCGGCCGGCAGGTTCAGCGCGAGCTTGGCGAGCGCGATGTTGCTCGACTTCTGCACCGCTTCGGCGACCGTCATCGCGCCGTGATTCGAGGTGTCGTGGATCACGGCAGGCCCGATCTTGTACCAGCCCGGCGCGGTATCGATGATGCTCTGTGGCCGCACTTTGCCCGCGTCGATCGACAGCGCGACGACCACCGGCTTGATCGTCGAGCCGGGCTCGAAGGTGTCGACCACCGCGCGATTGCGCAATTGACGGCCAGTCAGGCGGGCGCGGTCGTTCGGATCGAAGCTCGGATAATTGGCGAGCGCCAGAATTTCGCCATTGCGCGCATCGAGCACCACCACGCTGCCAGCCTCCGCGTGATGTTTGGCAATCGCTTCCTTCAACTGCGCGTAAGCGAGCTGCTGAATCCGCCGGTCGATCGTGAGGTGGATGGTGTCGCCGTTCTGCGCGGGCACGAGCGGCCGGGTCTCGGACACCACGCGGCCCAGACGGTCGCGGATCACTTCACGCTGGCCGGGCACGCCGAGCAGCTGCTCGTTGGCGGCGAGTTCGACGCCTTCCTGGCCGTTGTCCTCGACATCCGTGAAACCGACCACGTGCGCCGCCGATTCGCCTTCGGGGTAGAACCGCTTCGAATCCGCGATCTGCGTGATGCCGGCGAGGCCCAGTTTGGACAGATGCCCGGCGGTCTCGGCATCCACCTGCCGCTTGAGCAGAACGAAGGTCTTGTCGCCGTTCAGACGCCTGCGCAGCTCCGCGAGTGGCAGATCGAGCAGCCTGGAGAGCGGCGCGACCGCTGCTTCGTCGATCAGTTTGGGCGAGGCCCAGATTTCATAGGTCGCGAGGCTGACGGCGAGCATCGAGCCGTTGCGATCGACGATCCGCCCGCGTGTCGCGTCGAGTTCGAGGGTGCGCTGATAGCGTTTCTGGCCCTGATCGACGTAGAAATCCTGGTTCACCACCTGCACCCAGAACGCGCGCCCCGCCAGCGAGGCAAACGCGCCGAACACCAGCAGGACGATGAATTTCGAACGCCACATGGGCAGGCGCGCGGCCAGCAACTGATTCTTCGCGACGGGCGCGTAGGGATCGTGAGACTGGGATTTCTTCTTGTGGATCATTGGGTGCGGATATCGAACAGCTCAATTAACTTGTGCCGCCTGGATCAGCGGCAATGAATACTTTGGGTGGCAGGCGCAACTGCTCCGGCAGCCGATGCCGGTCCAATTGTAATAAGAACGTAATCTGTATGCGAGGTTCATGCAAGCTGATATTGGTTGGGTACGATGTCGCGCACGGCGCCGCCGCCGAGGGCCGCGTGCCGAGTGCCGCAAACGGGCAGGGGCAGGGGCAGGGGCATAAAAAAAGCCGCGCGGACTTGAAAATCCGCGCGGCCGTTTCGTTCGATTAATGCGTCGACTCCGACGCGGCGTGTTAAAGAGGCGCTCCCTGCCTGTTGAGCGCCTTCTTTTTTATGTGCCTGCTTGTGTCGTTCCCGAGTGGTCCGACAACGCTCAGGCCGGCAGCGAGAAGCTCGAAATCGCTTCGCGCAGCACCCCTACCTGATCCTTCAGCGAATGCGCGGCAGCCGCGGCCTGTTCGACCAGCGCCGCATTCTGTTGCGTGACCTGGTCCATTTCGCCCACTGCACGATTGACCTGCTCGATGCCCGCGCTCTGTTCGCGCGAGGCGTTGCTGATCTCTTCGAGAATCTCGTTCACGCGGCGCACCGACTGCACGATCTCGCCCATCGTCGAACCGGCGTTGGCGACCAGTGATGCGCCGGCTTCGACCGTATCGGTCGAGGTCTCGATCAAGGCCTTGATTTCCTTTGCCGCCGTGGCCGAACGTTGCGCGAGGCTGCGCACTTCGGCTGCGACCACCGCGAAGCCGCGTCCCTGTTCGCCGGCGCGAGCCGCTTCCACGGCCGCGTTGAGCGCGAGGATGTTGGTCTGGAAAGCGATGCCGTCGATCACGCCGATAATGTCGCCGATCTGCCGCGAGCTGGTGGTGATTTCGCCCATTGTGCGCACCACGTCGTCGACCACGCGGCTGCCGCGCGTGGCGACGTCCGCGGCCTGGCCGGCGAGGTGTGCGGCCTGCTGCGCGCTGTCCGCGTTCTGCTTCACGTTGACCGTCATCTGGTCCATGCTCGACGCGGTTTCGACGAGCGCGGCGGCCTGTTCTTCGGTGCGCTGCGAGAGGTCCGTGTTGCCGGCGGCAATTTCGGTCGCGCCGATGTTGATGTTTTCCGTGCCGAGGCGCACGCGCGACACGGTCTCGACGAGACCGGCCTGCATCGTCTGGAGCGCGTGCAGCAGGCTGCCGGCGCTGTCCGGCTGGACCGGCACGCGCGTGGCGAGGTTGCCGCGCGCCATCAGCTGCGCGTGTTCCACGGCGGCTTCGAGATCGCCGCCGAGCGAGCGGCGAATGCTGCGCAGCACCAGCAGCATGACCGCGGTGGCGATCGCGCCGAGCGTGACGGTGATCACGAGCCAGCGCAGCAGATTGGCATAGAACGCGCTCTGTACGTCGTCCATATACATGCCGGTGACGATATACCAGTCCCACGGGACGAAGTGCAGCGCGTAGCTGGTTTTGGCCACCGGCTTATCGTTGCCGGGCTTGGCCCACAGATAGTCGACGAAACCGCCGCCCTCGCGATTGCCCGCGGTGACGATATCGGTAAACAGATGGTTGCCCGCCGGATCGACGAACTGCCCGAGGTTCTTGCCGACCATTTCCGGCTTGAACGGATGCATCAGCATGACCGGCTGCGAATCGTTGACGGAGATGTAGCCGTCCTTGCCGTAGCGCATGGCCGCCAGTGTGGCGAGCGCCTGCTTTCTGGCTTCGTCTTCGCTGAGGGTGTGCTGTTGCGCGAGCGTGTAGTAGCGGCCGACGATATGGTTGGCCTGGTCGATCAGCGCTTGCAACTGATCGCGGCGGTCCGAAATCATCGAGGCGCGGTTTTGCCATGCGCCGAAGCCGCCGATCAGGATCAGGCCGATCCAGAGGACGGCGATCATCGACGCCAGTTTCTTGTTCAAAGTCATAGCGGTTTTTGCTTTCGCACAGTGGTCGGTCAGGTTGGGGTTCGCTAGCGGCGAGTGGCTTGTCGCTGACTGTGTTTACGGCGCGGCGGCAGGGACTGCGCAGGGCAGGGGAAACCCGCTGTCAGGCATCCTTATTTGTCTGACTAAAAAGAGTCTTTACAGGCGGAATGGCATTTTTATGCAGCGATTCGCAGTGGCCCGTTTATTTGATTGATTCAATCGGGCGTTCCCTGAATAGCCGAATAAAGATGCGGATGATTTTGAATCGATATTAATAGTCCAGGAATTTCGTAAATAAAATTGGAATATCGGGAACCTCAAGATCGCCACAATGGGTTATCGACAAAACTGACCCGACGCAGTACCTGTCTGCATCCTGGCGAGCGGTTGCGTCATGATTCCACAAAACGCCAATAAAATCCAAGTCAACGGCGGATTACCTCGGTTGCAAAAAACGACACATTTTTCCACTTATCCGCAAATGGAGAAAGTCGCAGTCGTGGAAAAGACGAATAAATAAAAATTCCGCTATAGTCGCCATTTTCCAGTCGCCAGTCGGGCAAAAGAAGAGCACCAATAAGCCCGCCACCAGGAGTACAAAAAAATGAACGCTCGCGAACCTGCTTTCGTCTCCGCTTCCCGTAGTGCGCGCCTGCGCCAGATGCTCGTCAGTAACGAACTCGAATTCATGATGGAGGCCCATAACGGCCTGTCCGCGCGGATCGTCCGCGAAGCCGGTTTCAAGGCGATCTGGGGCTCGGGCCTCGCGATCTCGGCGCAATACGGCGTGCGCGACAACAACGAAGCAAGCTGGACGCAAGTCGTCGACACGCTCGAATTCATGGCCGACGCGAGCGACCTGCCGATCCTGCTCGACGGCGATACCGGCTACGGCAACTTCAACAACGTGCGCCGACTCGTGCGCAAGCTCGAACAGCGCGGCATTGCCGGCGTGTGTATCGAAGACAAGCAATTCCCCAAGACCAACAGCTTCATCAACGGCGAAGCGCAGCCGCTCGCCGATATGGACGAGTTCTGCGGCAAGATCAAAGCCGGTAAGGACTCGCAGTCCGATGAAAACTTTTCGATCGTCGCGCGTGTTGAGGCGTTGATCGCCGGCTGGGGTATGGACGAGGCGCTGCGTCGAGCGGAAGCCTACCGGCAGGCCGGCGCGGATGCGATCCTGATTCACAGCAAGCTCTCGCGTCCCGACGAAATTCTCGAATTCGCGCGCGAATGGGCCGGCCGCGGTCCGCTCGTGATCGTGCCGACCAAGTACTACAGCACGCCGACCGAAGTGTTCCGCGAAGCCGGCATCAGCACGGTGATCTGGGCGAACCATCTGATTCGCGCGGCGACCTCGGCCATGCAGGCGGTCGCCAAGGAAATTCACGCGAACGAAACGCTCGTCAACGTCGAAGACAGCATCGCCGCCGTCAACGAAATCTTCCGTCTGCAAGATGCCGACGAATACTCGGAAGCCGAAGACCGCTACCTGTCGAGCGGCCGCGCGGCCGGCTCCGCGGTCGTGCTCGCGGCAAGCCGCGGCAAGGGTCTCGAAGCCGTTACCGAAGACCGTCCGAAAGTCATGCTGCCGATCGCCGGCAAGCCGCTGCTGCGCTGGCTCGTCGACGCCTTCAAGAAGCAGGGTGTGAACGACATCACCGTGGTCGGCGGTTATCGGGCCGACGCGATCGACACGGCCGGTATCAAGCTCGTCGTGAATGAACAGCACGCGCAATCCGGCGAGCTCGCGTCGCTCGCCTGCGCGGTCGACAAACTGGCCGGCGACACGGTCGTCTCGTATGGCGATCTGCTGTTTCGCAGCTATATCCTGCGCGATCTGGTGGAGAGCGACGCGGCGTTCAGCGTGGTGGTCGATTCGTCGCTGACCGACGCGGAAAACGCCAGCGTGCGGGATTTCGCATGGTGCTCGGCGGCCGACGACCGCGGCCTGTTCGGCAACAAGGTCGTGCTGCGTCACGTGTCGAGCGGGCAGGACGCTGCTTCGTCGATCGCGTCGCAAACGCCGCATGGCCGCTGGGTCGGACTGCTGAACGTGCGCGGCCAAGGCCGTGAGCGCTTGCAGGCGGTCATGCGCCAGTTGCAGGCGCGGCCGGATTTCGCGTCGCTCGATATGCCCGCGTTGCTCAACGCGCTGATCGAAGCGGGCGAATCGATCGAAGTGCAATACGTGCACGGCCACTGGCGCGGCGTGAACGATCTCGAGGACTTCCGTCGTGCGGGCGACTTCGCGCATGCACAAGCGCCGTTCGCGGCCGCGGTCGGTGACTCGGCGAACAGCGCGGCGAATAATGTCGCAAGCAGCGCAGCAACGGGAGCGGCGCAATGATCGAGGCGGCCCAGTTCGTCGAGGCGGCGCGCGAGCGCGGCTTCGACTGGTACGCGGGTGTACCGTGTTCGTATCTGACGCCGTTCATCAACTACGTGCTGCAGGACGAGTCGCTGCATTACGTATCGGCGGCCAACGAGGGCGACGCCGTCGCCCTGATCGCGGGTGTCACGCTCGGCGCGCGCAACGGCCGGCGCGGCATCACGATGATGCAGAACTCCGGACTCGGCAACGCCGTGAGCCCGTTGACGTCGCTCACGTGGACGTTCCGTCTGCCGCAATTGCTGATCGTGACGTGGCGCGGCCAGCCCGGTGTCGCCGACGAACCGCAGCACGCGCTGATGGGTCCCGTCACACCCGCCATGCTCGACACGATGGAGATTCCCTGGGAAACATTCCCGACCGAAGCCGACGCAATCGGCCCGGCGCTCGATCGCGCCATCGCGCATATGGATGAAACCGGCCGCCCGTATGCGTTGGTGATGCAAAAAGGCAGCGTGGCGCCGTACGAGTTGAAGGACAGCGGCGCGAGCGAGCGCCGCGTGCCCGTTGCGCCGCAGTCGCGGTTCGCGAATCTCGCGGCGAGTGACCTCGCTTCGCGTCACGATGCTTTGAAAAAGGTGATCGCGCACACGCCGCTCGAATCGACGGTGGTGCTCGCCTCGACCGGATTTTGCGGGCGCGAACTGTACGCGATCGACGACCGTCCGAACCAGTTGTACATGGTCGGCTCGATGGGTTGCGTGACGCCGTTCGCGCTGGGTCTCGCGCTCGCGCGTCCCGATCTGCATGTGGTCGCGCTCGACGGCGACGGCGCCGCGCTCATGCGCATGGGCGCGTTCGCGACCCTCGGCGCATACGGGCCGTCGAATCTCACGCACGTGCTGCTCGATAACGGCGCGCATGACTCCACGGGGGGGCAGGCGACGGTGTCGCCGCAGGTTTCGTTTGCGGGCGTCGCCGCGGCGTGCGGTTACGCATCGGCGCTCGAAAGCGACGACGCGGCCGTGATCGACGACCTGTTCGAAGCGGCGCCGCTCGACGGTCCGCGTTTCGTGCGTCTGGCCATTCGCCGCGGCACGCCCGACGGGCTGCCGCGTCCCACCATTACTCCGCCGGATGTGAAGACGCGTCTCATGCGCCACATCGGCGCCGCTTGAAGTCAAGGAGCGCCCATGCTGCTACTCAATCCCGGTCCGGTGACGCTCACCGAACGCGTTCGCAACAGCCTGTTGCAGACGGATCTGTGCCATCGCGAAAGCGAGTTTTTCGATTTGCAGGAAGAGGCCCGCACGCGTCTGGTCGATCTGTACGGCCTCGATGCCGGCGAATGGCAAGCGGTCCTGATGACCGGCTCCGGCACGGCGGCGGTCGAAAGCATGACCGCGGCGCTGGTGCCGCAGAACGGCAAGCTGCTCGTGGTGGAAAACGGCGTGTACGGCGAGCGTATTTCGCAGATCGCCACGCAGTACGGGATCGCGCATGAATCGCTGAAGCACGACTGGATGCAGGCGCCCGACCTCGCGAAGATCGCCGAACGCCTCGACGCGGACAAGGCGTTCACGCACGTCGCCGTGATCCATCACGAAACCACGACGGGCCGCCTGAACGATCTGGCCGCGCTCGGCGCGTTGTGCCGCGAACGGGGGCTGCGTTTACTGGTGGACGGCGTCAGCAGCTTCGGCGCGGAATCGATCGATTTCACCGACACGAGTCTCGACGCGGTGGCGGCCACGGCGAACAAGTGCCTGCATGGCGTGCCGGGCGCGTCGTTCGTGCTGGTGCGCCGCGCGGCGCTCGGAGAGGCGGCGAGCCGCACGTACTACCTCGATCTCGGACGTCTTGCGCGTTTGCAGGATCAGCGCAACACGCCGTTCACGCCTTCAGTGCATGCGTACTACGCGCTTGTCGAAGCGCTGCGCGAACTCGCCGACGAAGGCGGCTGGCGCGCACGTCATGCGCGCTACGCGGCGCTCGCCGAACAGGCGCGCGCCGGGCTTGCCG
Organism: Paraburkholderia sp. BGA-UO-ETr-F21; assembly: GCF_059567925.1. Lineage (NCBI taxonomy): Bacteria > Pseudomonadati > Pseudomonadota > Betaproteobacteria > Burkholderiales > Burkholderiaceae > Paraburkholderia > Paraburkholderia sp. BGA-UO-ETr-F21. The sequence goes on from NZ_JCAQOY010000037.1 coordinate 558,178, forward strand.
AGCGCGGCATCGGCAGCGTGTTGCCGCCGGAGCAATCGTCGGTGGTGCTGCGCGCGTACCGTCTGCCGGCCGGCGTCGCTTATCCGCAACTGCACGACGCGCTCAAGGCGCGCGGCTTCGTCATCTACGCGGGGCAGGGCGGTTTGTCGGCGGAACTGTTCCGCATCTCGACGATGGGCAACATTCACGCCGCCGACATCGACCGTCTGTTGCAAGGCTTTAGCGAACTGACGCGTTGATTCGCGCTTCCGGTGGCTGGCCGCGCAACGCGGTCACACCGGATCTTTGTCCGGCGGCCCATCGGGCCGCTGCGGTTCTTCGGTATGGTGGCCGGGTGACGGCGGCACCAGCGGATCGGCTTCCGGGTCGCGGTTCGGATCGGCATTGGGATCGGGAATCGGGCTGGTATGCATGTCGTAGCTCATGACGGCACCTTTGGCTGGAGACGAGGACAGTACGGGCGGCGAGGTCGAACCCACGCCGGCCGCTCTTTTCAAGCGTAGACGTTTCCGGCGCGCCGCGTCTCTTACTTTTTCACACGACGGCCCGCGCTGAGCTGCCAGTAACGCTCAGTGGCGAAAATGTCGTCGTAATTGCCCGCGCCGAATGCGCGCAACTGGCTTTCGTAAGCGTTGACGGCTTCGCGTTTGAGTTGCGCGCGGCGTTGTGGATCGATCGTATAGCTGGCGCTCGGCTGGGCCGGTGTCGCGACGATGCCGCGCTGCGCGAGATCGGCGAGCCGCGCCTGCACCACGCCAGGCGTGCGGCGGTGAATTGCTTCCTCGTAGCCGAACCAGGTCAGATGCGACAGGCGCGGCAGGATTTCGCAGCAGGCTTCGAACACCCGCACGTGGTCGTCGTGATACAGGCCGAGCGGCATGAGCAGCGTATTCGCGGTCGTGCGGTAGATGGTTTCTTCGAGCGCCGCCGCCAGTTTGCCGATCGATGGCGAGTCCGAATACTGGCTGTCGCGAAACGGCATGCGTAGCGGAATCGCGTCGAGCACTTCGAGTGCGCGGTTGTCTTCCAGCGTGCGCTCGTGAATGGCCTGATGGGCGTCGTTGAAGCCCGAGTTGGCGTCCCATTCGGTATGCATCGGCTGCTCGGGCGGCGCGGCGAACACCGTGCAGACGGCGGCGTCGGGATGCGCGGCGAGCAACGCGCCGCAGCTGAAAACGGCGTCGTCGAAATGGGGCGAGACGATGAAAAGGCGCGGGCTGGTTTCGCTCATGGGACGTGTGATGGGTTCGCGACGCGCGGGCTGTGCACGAGGTTGGCCGACTGTGCCCCGAGCGTCGCGCTGGTGCGCGGGAAAACGCGGCGTCACATCAGCTTAGGCGGAATTGGCGTGCCTTGCGCGGCGGTTTTGTGGGGTGCAAGTGGCGTGCCTGATCGTGCACATGTGATTGATAAGACGCCTTGAGAAGTCAGGTGAGCGCTTAAGCTGATTTTCTGTATTGGAAAATCGTCTGGCCAGGCGCGAACGCTATGCCCCTTCGGCCACCAGCGCCGCCGCGCGATTGAACGCCGCCATCATCCCCGCGACGATATCCTCGCGCAACCGGGCGTCAACCGTCTTCAACGCATACGACGGGTGCCACGTCGGCACGATCAGCCGCCCGCCGTGATCGATGGTCTGCCCCAGATATTCCGATAGATTGACGTGCGCACCGGTCAGCGCCTTCAGCGCGGTCGCGCCGAGCGTAACGACCACTCGCGGCGCGACCCGCTCAAGCTCTTGCTCCAGCCAATACTGGCAAGCCTCGACCTCGCGCAGCGCGGGTGTGCGGTGCACGCGCTGCTGATCGAGCGTTTCCCACTTGTGGTGCTTGACGGCATAGGTTAGATACAGCGCCGCGCGTGCGAGTCCGGCGCGCGCGAGCACGGTGTCCAGCAACTGACCGGCGGGGCCGGTGAAGGGCGCGCCGGTCTGGTTCTCATGCTCACCGGGTTGTTCGCCGACCACCATGATCGCCGCCTGAGCGGGACCGGTGCCCGCGACGGCCTGCTTCGCGTTGCGCCACAACGCGCAGCGCCGGCAGGTGGTGAGCGGACCGGTCGGCTCGCGCAACGGTGGCGTGATCGCTGAATATTCAATGGGCGGCATGTCCGGGACGGTGACGGTGCCGCTCTGCGCGCCGATACGGCTGCGCTCGCGTGCGAGGTGCGCGGGCAGCGGCGGGCCCGCGGGCGGGGTTCTCCAGTAGCGCAGTGGCACGGGCGCCGGCGCGCCGTTGAAGACGCTGGCGTAATACGTGAGCCAGAGCGCCTCGGTGGGTTCGCTGGTCGTGGCTTCGCCGGCCATGGCGCCCGGTGGCAACACCTGCATGGCAGGCGAGTGCTGCCGGCTCTCGGAGAGAGGGTGCTCGCCGTTATCCGTCAACGGCCGGTCGATTCGCAGCAGCATGCCGTTCCAGAACGCCGCGCCGTGTGGCGTCGCCAGCATCCACGTGGAATCGCCCATCCTCTCGGCGAAGCGTGTGGCGGCGCGCTCCAGCAGATCATGATGCGGCTCGTACCAGCCGACGAATTCCGGCAGGCCCATGGACGGATCGCGCCGCCTGAACAGGGTGAGCAGTAGTAGATCGTCGGTTTCGTGCTCCACGGAGCGAATACGCTGATCGAGCAGCGCGCCGTCGTGGTCCAGCAGATCGAGGACGTGGCGCTCGCCGCGCGTCCAACGCCACAGAATGCGGTAGAGCAGGGACCAGCGGTCCGGGGCGCGGAAGCAGGCCGCGGTTTTCAGCCGGGCGAGCAGTTCACGAGGAACGGCGGGAGCGGCGACCGCCAGAGTGGTGGCGGGGCTATCCGGAACATTGGCGGTGTGAGTGCCGACATTGGTCGAAAGGCTCGAATTGCCCGAATTGCCCGAATGGTTCGAATTGCTTGCATGGCTCGAAGCGTCCGAATCACACTCGACCCATTCGATCCGCGCCGGCTCGACCTCTTGCAGCAGTAACTCCCGCGCCGCGCGGCGCCACGCGGAGAAAGTCGGTTCGATAGAAATGCGTTTCATGCGGGCGCGCCGCGGCCATGCGCAACGTAAAGCGCCAACCCTCGCGGACAAAATACTGTATGGATGTACAGTATGCGCCTGAACGCCCGTCCGGATCAAGCCTGCCGCGTTACAGCGACCCCGGCCGGGGCGTCACGCCTAGACGTCGCGTAAATCCTCGGGCGTATCGACATCGCGCAAAATGCCCGCATCGTCGACATCCAATCGCGTCACCCGTTGCGACATGAACAACGACTTTGCGCCGGTATCGCCATCGAGCGCCAGCAGTGCGTCGCGATGCTCGATGCCGAAGCCGACCGGATGCCCCCGCTGCCCCTGATAAAACGGCGCGACCAGCGAAGCACCGCCGTCGAGTGCGCGCGCCACGTCTTCGATCGTCGAAGTGGCGATGCGGGGCATGTCGGCGAGCGCGACGATCCAGCCCTCGGCGCCTTCGCTTGCCTCGATGCCGGCCGCGAGGCTCGCGCCCATCCCGCGTTCGGCATCGCGCGCGAACACCACGTCGCAACCGGCGTCGTTGAGCAGCCGCGCGAGCGCGTCCGAACCTGGCCGCACCACGGCCAGCACCCGCGTCACGACCCGCAGCAGCCGATGCGCGGATTCATGCGCGACCGGTGTGCCGTCGGGCATACGTGCAAGCAGTTTATTGTGCAGGCCGTCCGGGTCGAAGCGCGAACCGAAGCCGGCGGCGAGCAACACGCCAGTGGCGAGCGAGGCGTAGGCCATGGACGGACACCGGGAGCAAAAGATGAGGTCGATTGTGCGATGCAACGCAGCCGTAGGCAAGCGCCAATGCGTATGCATGGCGCTTGCTGTTCGATATCGCGATGCGTTTGCATAACTTAGCGACGTCGATCGAAACGAATCGGCGTCACCATGAAACGCATCGGCGTATGCGAACGTAACGGCGGACGCGAACCTACCGGCCAACGTGAACGCAAACGCCCACGCATCACACCTGCATCGTGCCCATCACCTTGTCCAGCGTAATGGGCAGATCGCGCACGCGCACGCCGGTGGCGTGATACACCGCGTTCGCAATCGCCGCCGGCACGCCCGTAATGCCGATCTCGCCGATGCCGCGTACCCCGAGCGAGTTGATATACGGATCCGGCCGGTCGATAAAGGTAATGTCGAGCGAACCGATATCGGCATTCACCGGCACGTGATATTCCGCGAGATTCGCATTGGTGAAGCGGCCATAGCGCGTGTCGACTGAAGTCTCTTCCTGCAGCGCCGCCCCGACACCCCACACGATGCCGCCCATCAACTGGCTGCGCGCCGTCTTCTGGTTGAGCACGCGTCCCACGTCGTACACAGCCACCACGCGCGGCACCCGGATCGTGCCGAGGTCGGCATCCACATGCACCTCCACGAATACCGCACCGAACGAGTGAAACGAGTACCTCTGTTTTTCGTCGCCGGGCTTGACGGTCGCGATCGCCTCGATCGGCTTGCCGCCCGAGCGCGCGATGATCGCCGCCGCCGGATCGCGTTTGCCCGGTTGCGAGCGGCTCGTCACCCAGCCGTTTTCCACGGTGATGTCGTCGAGCGCGATGCCGTGCACGGGCGAAGCCTGATCGGCGAGCGCCAGCGCGATCAACTGGCTGCGCGCCTGGCTCGCCGCGTCGCGCACGGCAGGTGAAACGCTCGCCGCCGATTGCGATCCGCCAGACACCGGCGCTCGCGGCAAGGACGAATCGCCGAGCGCGAAGTGGATGTTTTCCGGTGCGAAGCCAAGCGCGTCCGCGGCCACCTGGGTCATCACGGTGTAGGTGCCGGTGCCGATATCCTGCGTGCCGGATGCGACCATCGCAGTGCCGTCGGGCAAGATCCGCGCAATGGCGCTGGCTTCGCTGCGATTGGCCGGATAGGTCGCGGTGGCCATGCCCATGCCGATCAGCGTGCCGCCGTTGCGCATCGAGCGAGGCTCCCTCGTGCGCCGCGACCAGCCGAATTTCTCGGCGCCGATCTGATAACACTCGCGCAAGGACTTGCCCGACCACGGCTTGTTTTCCTGCGGATCGGCCTCGGCGTAATTCTTCAGGCGCAGCGCGAGCGGGTCCATGTGCAAGGCGACGGCGAGTTCGTCCATCGCGGACTCGAGCGCGAACGACCCGGTCGTTTCGCCCGGCGCGCGCATGAAGGTCGGCGTGCCGAGATTGAGCGGCACGATGCGGTGCGTGGTCACCTGATTGGGTACCGCGTACAGCATGCGCGTGACCATGCAGCAGGTCTCGGTCCAGTCTTCGATCACCGAGGTGTTCGAGAGGCTGTCGTGACGCATCGCGGTCAGTGTGCCGTCGCGTCGCGCCGCGAGCACGAAGTGCTGCTCGGTGTGCGGACGCGCGCCGACCGGGCCGAACATCTGCGGCCGTTCGAGCACGAGCCGCACGGGGCGCCCGGTCTGTTTCGCCGCCATCGCGCACAACGACACATGCGACCACGACGAGCCCTTGCAACCGAAACCGCCGCCGACGAACGGCGAAATCACGCGCACGTCGGCGGGTGACATGCCGAGCGTCTTCGCGATCGCCTGCGCCGCGCTGCTGACGCCTTGGGTCGAATCGTAGAGCGTGAGCTGCGGACCGTCCCAGCGCGCCATCGTGGCGTGCGGCTCCATCGGGTTGTGATGTTCGATCGGCGTGGTGTAGGTCGCGTTGACGTGCACCGTGCCGCTTTGCATGCCGTCGTCGAAGCTGCCGCGTTGCGTGTCGGTTTGCCGGCCTTGCGGCCTGTCGGGTGCGTGCGCGTTCGGTTTGGCTTGCGCGAAGTCCGTGACCGCGGCGCCGCTCTGATAGGTGATGCGCAACTGGCGCGCGGCGTCGGTGGCATGTTCGAGCGTGTCGGCCACCACCACGGCAACCGGCTCGTTGCTGTAATGAACCTCGTTGTCCTGAAGCAGCGACAGGCGGCGGCCGGCCAGTGGTGCCAGCGCGGGCTTGCCGCCATTGGGCAAGCGCGGCGCGTTCTGATACGTCATGACGAGCAGCACGCCGGGCAGCGCCTGTGCGCGGCTCGCGTCGATCGAGGCAATGGTGCCGCGCGCGATCGTGCTCGTGACGAGCACCGCATGCGCAAGACGCGCCTCGGGAAATTCGGCGGCATAGCGCGCTTCGCCGGTGACTTTGAGCAGACCGTCGGTGCGGTCGAACGGTTGACCGATCAGATTCATGCGACACCTCCCGCGTGGCCGGCGGCCTGATTCACTGCGCGCACGATCGCGCGCTGCGCGAGCTGCACCTTGAAGCGATTGTCGTGTTGCGGCCGGGCCTCGCGCAATGCGGCCGAGGCGGCGTTCTTCAGCGTGGCTTGCGTGAGCGGCTGGCCATTGAGCATCTGCTCCGCCGCGCTCGCGCGCCACGGCTTGTGTGCCACGCCGCCTAACGCGATACGCGCGGTCCGCACGCGGTCGCCGTCCATCTGCAATGCGGCGGCAACCGAAACCAGCGCGAATGCGTAACTGGCGCGGTCACGCACTTTGAGGTAGTGGGAGTTTGCGCTGAAGAGCGGCGGCGGCAGATCGACGGCGGTAATCAGTTCGCCAGGCTGCAAGGTCGTATCGACATCGGGCCGCTCGCCAGGCAGCCGGTGGAAATCGGCGAACGCAATGATCCGCTCGCCCGCGGGACCGCTCACGCGCACCACGGCGTCGAGCGCGGCCAGCGCCACGCTCATATCCGACGGATTTACCGCGATGCAATGGGGACTCGCCCCGAGAATCGCATGCGTGCGATTGTGACCGTCGAGCGCCGCGCAGCCGCTGCCCGGCATGCGCTTGTTGCACTGCGTGAAGGCCGTGTCGTAGAAGTAGCCGCAACGGGTGCGTTGCAGCAGATTGCCGCCTACGGTCGCCATATTGCGCAACTGCGACGACGCGCCCGACAAAAATGCTTGCGTGAGCAACGGGTATTGTTCGCGCACCAGCGCGTGGTTGGCGGCATCGCTATTGCGTACCAGCGCGCCGATGCGGATGCCGCCATCGGGCAGTGTCGTGACCGTGTCGAGACCGCTGATATGCGTGATATCGATCAGCCGCACCGGCCGCGCTACGCCGCCCTTCATCAGATCGAGCAGGTTGGTGCCGCCGCCGATGAACACCGCGCCCGGCTGCTGCGCCGCCCGCACTGCACCGGCGACGTCGCCGGCGCGTTCGTAAGAGATCGCATCCATGCTGTCGCTCCTCAGGCGTTGCGGCTGTTGCCGCTGCCCATCGTGTCGGTGCCCGCAGCATTGCTGTTCTGGCCGCCGCCTTCATGCACCGCGCGCACGGCGGCCACGATGTTCGCGTATGCGCCGCAGCGGCAAATATTGCCGCTCATGCGTTCGCGGATCTCATCATCGGAGAGTTGTGCGGGACGGCTGCGGACATCAGCCGTGACGGTGCTTGCCGTGCCGGTACGAAATTCATTCAGCAGGGCGGTCGCTGAGCACAACTGCCCGGGCGTACAGTAACCGCACTGAAAGGCGTCGTGTTCGATGAACGCGCGCTGCATCGGACTCAATGCGCCATTGCTGGCCAGCCCTTCGACCGTGGTGATGGTCTCGCCCTCGTGCATCACGGCAAGCGTCAAACAGGCGTTGATGCGGCGGCCATCGGCGAGCACCGTGCAGGCGCCGCATTGTCCTCGATCGCAGCCTTTCTTCGTGCCCATCAGGCCCGCGTATTCGCGCAGTGCATCGAGCAGAGTCACGCGCGGCTCGAGTTGCAGGGTGTACGGGCGGCCGTTTACGGTCAACGTGACCGGGCGCGGCGGTACGGCTTGACGAGCCTGGACCGGCGGTGCGGCAGGGGTTTGGGTTTGCGCGCGCAGATGCGGCGCCGCGCCGATCGTGGCGGCAGCGGCGGCCGATTGAAGGAAGCGGCGGCGTGAAGGTTGGGGTGGGGTGGCGGCTGACTCGTCACTCGGATCCTGACATTCGTTATGCGTGGACATGACGTTCTGTTGACTCCGTTGAAAGGTCGATGCAGGCTAGCGATGCGTCGGTATCCGAAGCGTCGCGATCCATTGGACATCACGCAGCAATTTCGGTGCCGTTGCATACACAACGGTATTAGCAAATATCGGAGACAGCCAATGACAGTAATGCCCCGATTCAAGTCCGCGTCGAGACCCGTGCCGCTGGTACGAACCCTGGTCCCCTTGGTGGCCGTGACGGTCGTGTTGAGCGCATGCCACGGCAGCGATGAAGTCAATTCGCCGCCGCCAACGAACACGCTGCCGAGCTTTATCGCCAGTGCCTCGGTAAGAACCCAGTCCTACGACGGCAATACCGACGACCTGCTCACCGCGGGCCTCGGCAAGACCGGCCTCGCTTCGGCCACGGCGCCGGCCATTGCCAACGCTGCGCAACCGACGGCCGCCGAACTGCGCCGCCTCGCTATCTGGGCGAACTATCGCGCGCTCGTGGACATGACCGCGAACGGGGGCTATGGACGTTTCTGGGGACCCAATGTCGACCTGAACGGCAACGACACGCTCGGCGAGGGCAAGATCGCCGGCAAGGAATATCTCGCCTTCGCCGACGACGGCAGCGGCACGCAGAACGTCACCATGCTGGTGCAGATTCCGGCGAGCTTCAATCCGGATCAGCCGTGCATTGTCGCGGCTACGTCATCCGGTTCGCGCGGCGTGTACGGCGCGATTTCGGCGGCCGGCGAGTGGGGCCTCAAGCGCGGTTGCGCGGTGGCCTACAACGATAAAGGCAGCGGCAACGGCGCGCATGAGCTGTCTTCCAATCGGGTTACGCTGATCGACGGCACGTTGCAGGATGCCACTGCGGCGGGCAAGAACAGTTTCTTCACGGCCAACCTCGGCAATACCGATCTCGCGACTTACAACAACCAGTTCCCGAATCGCTACGCATTCAAGCACGCGCACTCGCAGCAGAATCCGGAGAAGGACTGGGGCAAGAATACCTTGCAGGCGATCCAGTTCGCGTATTGGGCGCTCAACGACTCGTATGGCACGCTCAACGGAGCGACCCGCAACGTGCGCTACGAGAACGGCAGCATCACGACCATCGCGGCTTCGGTGAGCAACGGCGGCGGCGCGTCGCTCGCGGCGGCGGAACAGGACACGTCCGGCTGGATCACCGCGGTGGTCGTGGGCGAGCCGCAGATCAATTTGCGGCTGCCCGCGCAGGTCTCGGTGGCGCAGGGCGGCGTGCCGGTCGGCGCATTCGGCAAGCCGCTCGCCGACTACATGACGCTCGCCAATATGCTGCAACCGTGCGCGGCACTCGCGCCCGCCGCGGCCGGCGCGCCATATCTGACGGCGTTGCCGCTCGCCACCACCACGTCGATTCGCACCGCGCGATGCACGTCGCTGGCGAGCGCGGGTGTGATCACGGGCACGAATACGACGACCCAGGCGATCAACGCGCTCGCGCTCCTGCATCAAAACGGCTATCAGACCGACTCCGACGTGCTGCAAGCGCCCATGTGGGACTCGCAGGCGGTGCCGGCCGTTGCCGTGACCTATGCGGATGCGTACGCGAAAGCGAGCGTGACCGCCAACCTCTGCGCGTTCAGCTTCGGCACGACGAGCGCGGCGGGAGCGGCCGGCGTGACGCCTGCGGTGTCGCCGATGCTCACGGTGTTCGGCAATGGCAACGGCGTGCCTCCGACCAACGGCATCAACCTCGTCTTCAACCCGGGCGCAGGCGCGGCGGACCATCGGCTGGCGAGCGCCGACGGCAGCTTTGCGGGGGCCTCCTGTCTGCGCACGCTGTGGACCAACGGTACGCTGACTGGCAGCGTCGAAGCCATTCGTGTGAATGCGAACCTGCATGGCAAGCCCGCCATCATCGTGCAGGGTCGCGCGGATGCGCTGGTGCCGATCAACCACGCGTCGCGGCCGTATCTCGGCTTGAACCAGCTGAGCGAAGGCGGCGCGAGCAAGCTATCGTTCTATGAAGTGACGAACGCCCAGCATTTCGATGCGTTCCTCGGCGTGGCGGGTTTCGATTCACGCTTCGTGCCGCTGCATTACTACAACATTCAGGCGCTCAATCTGATGTGGAGCCATCTGAAAAACGGCACGCCATTGCCGCCGTCTCAGGTGATTCATACCATACCGCGTGGCGGCTCGCCGGGCGCCGCGCCGCAACTGACCACGGCCAATCTGCCGGCGATCGCGGCGAGCCCCGGCGTCAACGCGATTACGGTGAGCAATGGCGCGGTGAACGTGCCGAACTGAATCGCGCATAGCTGAATGCACCGGCTCGCGGCGGCCGTCACGCGCGCGAGCCGGCCTGCGCGAATCGCTGCTCGCGAGCAAGCCCGCCCGGGTATAAGCGATGCTATGGCAGGTGAAGTGAAGCGTGTTCAAAGGAGAACGAATGCAGTTCGACTACAGGCATTTTCATATCGATTGCCGCGCCCGCCACGCGGAAGACGGCCTTTACCACGCGAGAGCGAAGATCACTCACGTGCCGCAGAAAAACGAACACGTCCGGTCGCACGATTCCGGCGACATCGACGCCTTTTCCAGTGAAGCCGACGCCATTTCATGCGCGAAGTCCTACGCAATGGAATGGTGCGACGCGGCGGCGCAATAACGCGCATTGCAGAGAGGACACGTCGTGGCCAGGCTTCGAATCGCGACCTTCAACATCAACGGAATTCGCTCGCGCCTGCCGGCGCTGTTGCAATGGCTCGAACGCGAGACGCCCGACATTGTCTGCCTGCAGGAACTCAAGGCGGTGGACAGCGCGTTTCCCGCCGAGCAGCTGCGCGATGCAGGTTATGGGGCGATCTGGCAAGGGCAAAGCGCATGGAACGGCGTGGCGATCCTGTCGAAAGGCGCGGCGCCGCTGGAGAGCCGCCGCGGCCTGCCGGGTTTCGAGGCGGACACCCATAGCCGGTATCTCGAAGCCGCGATTGGCGGCGTGCTGGTGGCATGCCTCTATCTCCCCAACGGCAATCCCCAGCCCGGCCCCAAATTCGACTACAAGCTGGCGTGGTTCGATCATCTGATCAAGCACGCGGCGAACCTCTACAAGAGCGGTCATCCAGTGGTGCTGGCAGGCGACTTCAACGTGGTGCCGACCGACGAAGACATCTACAACCCGCGCTCCTGGCTGAAAGACGCGCTGCTGCAACCCGAGAGCCGCGAACGTTATCAGCGATTGCTCGCGCAAGGCTGGACCGACGCATTGCGAACGCAATTCGGCGGAGAACGGATCTATACCTTCTGGGATTATTTTCGCCGCCACTGGGACACCAACTCCGGCTTGCGTATCGACCATCTGCTGCTGAGCGCCGACCTCGCGCCGCGCTTGCGCGATGCGGGTGTCGATCGGTGGGTGCGTGGCGAGCCGCACGCAAGCGATCACGCGCCCGCGTGGGTCGAACTTGACATGGGTGCGGGACGCCGCAAGAAAAGCAGCGCATGAAGCGAAACGGGCGATCGACAGAAGCCGATCGCCCGGTGATCAAACGCGTCGATAATCAACGGCGATAGTCGCGCTCAGCGGCGCCGTGCGCCCACAGCGCGCCCGCTACGAAACCGGCGAGCGCCACCACCGCGATCGCCGTGAACGGACTTTCCGCCGTCGTTTCACGCACGAGGCTCGTGGTGCTCGCGCACAGTTGCTGGGCCTTGCCGCTCAGTTCTTTGGCTTTGCCGGCCAGTTGGGTGCCGGTATCGCCCAGTACATCGCCAGCCGCGCCCTGAACCTTCCCCGCGACTTCCTTGACTGCGCCTTCCACTTTGTTCGCTGCCGAATTGGTGTCCATACGTTTTTGCTCCCATTGTCATATTTACGTGTGAGCCATCGCGAATCGCAACACCTGCACACCGGGGTTTCGCGCACGCCGCCCTGAGAGGCACGGCTTACGTCCACCAGACAAGGCGCAAGAAGCGCGCCCGGGAAAAAGCAGAGCCGACGAAGCGGGAACGCGTCAGCGCCGCCGTCTGGAATTGATGCCCACGAAGACGGCCATCAGCATCAGAAAGCCGCCGAACAGCAGCGCCGAATTCACCACGACGTGCCGGATTCCGAGCGTCTCGACGTTGATGAACGGATAGGGATAGAAATCCGACAGGCTCCCGCGCCAGAAAGTGACGCCGAGATAGGCCAGCGGATAGACCAGCCACAACAGACAATGCCGCAGCCGCAAATGAAAGCGCGGCACGAACAGCACCCAGTACAGCGCGGCCAGCATGGGCAAGACGCTGTGAAGCGATTCGTTGAGCAGCAGCCGGAATGCCGTGGGCGTCCAGTAACCTCGCAGCAGCAGGTTGTACGCAATGCCGACAAACACCATGTACACCACCACCGCGGTGACGACGGTAGGTTGCCGGAAAAACCGCGCGGGCGCCGATCTGTGCCCGCGTAACGCCACGCAGGTAAAACAGATCGCGCAGGCGAGCGCCGTCAGATTGGTGAGATAACTGCTCATGCGGGAGATGCCGTCGAGCACGGTCAACCCGCGCGCGAGCGTGCGGTCGATCGTGACGTCAGCTTGCGCGACGATCGAGATCCACGCAATGACGGCGATGATCGCCGCCAGCGTCACCGACGAAACACTTGGCGTATGCAGCGGAAGCTCGGGCTCCCGGTGCTCGGAAGGGGCAGGGCGCATGCGTTCGATTTTATACACACTGCATGGGCTTTGCAGTGTGCGTGACCGAGCGCACGCGCCGCATCGATCAGGCGCGAGGCAGAAGAAATACTACGGCGTGCTACGCGAACCGGTCACAGGCTTCAGGCGTTCCACTACTGCGGGAATGGCTGAACTCGCCGGAACGGCTTCGTCGATCGCGGTGCGCCCGCCATCGTGGAAAAATGCCAATTCGGCGGCCTTGTTCAGGACCAGAATGCTGATGCGCCGGTTGGTCGGCTCATCGGCGACATTGCTGTTCAGCGGCAAGACGTCCGCCAGTCCGCGCACCTGCAGCAGCTTTTCGCCATGCATGCCACCGGCAACGAGCGAGCGGCGCGCGGCGTTGGCGCGTTCGGACGACAGTTCCCAGTTCGAGTAGCCCTCCGGTCCCGCCGTGTAGGGCACCGCATCCGTATGGCCGGCGATCGAAATGCGGTTGTCGACGTCGTTGAGCGCGGCGCCGATCTGCGTGAGGATCGTTACCGCATAAGGTTGCAGCTTCGAGCTGCCGGAAGGAAACATGGGCCGGTTCTGCGAATCGACGATCTCGATACGCAGCCCTTCATTCGTGATCGAGATGCGGATCTGATCCTTGAACGCCTTCAACGCGGGGCTCTGTTCGATCAGCGTGGTGAGCTTCGCCTTCAGTTGTTCGAGGCGCGCCGCGTCGGATGGCGCCACGGTCGGCGCGACGGTCGCGGACGGTGCGGGTTGGGTCTCGGTCTGGCTCTTCCTGCCGTCGCCGGGCCGTGTCTCGGAGATGTCGCGGCCGCCGCCCTGCACCACGCTCGGACGCGCCGCAGCCGTGCCTTCGTTGCCGCCGAGCAGGCTCGACAGCGGCGTGTTGAAATAATCCTCGATACCCTGCTTGTCGTACTTCGACGTGGAGCCGAGCAGCCACATCAGCAGGAAGAACGCCATCATTGCGGTGACGAAATCGGCGTACGCGATTTTCCATGCGCCACCGTGATGGCCGCCATGATCTTCGCCTCTTCTCGAGCGGCGCACGATCACCGGCGCCGGCGCCTGCTCCTCCCGTGACGCCCGCGATTTTCTTTCGCTCATCATGCCGCTCCGCGTCAGGCCGACTTCGGCATCTTGGTGGCGCGCACGGCGTCGTCGAGTTCCTGGAAGCTCGGGCGGTCGGCGGTGAACAGCACCTTGCGGCCGAATTCGACGGCGATCGGCGGCGCGTAGCCGGACAGCGATGCGAGCAGCACGGCTTTCACGCACTGATACGGTTTGGCTTCGGCGCGGCCTTTGGCGTTGAGCAGATCGGCCAGCGGGCCGATAAAGCCATACGCGAGCAGAATGCCGAGGAACGTGCCGACCAGCGCGCCTGCAATCATTTCGCCGAGCACGGCGGGCGGCGCGCCAACCGAACCCATGGTGTGAACCACGCCCATGACCGCGGCGACGATACCGAAGGCGGGCAGGCCGTCCGCCATTTTCTGAATGGCGTTGGCCGCGACGGTCGATTCCGCGTGATGCGTGGCCAGTTCCTCGTCCATCAGATCCTGCACTTCGAGCACGTTCACATTGCCGCCGGACATCATGCGCAGATAGTCGACGATGAAGTCGAGCAGATGATGGTCCTCGAGCACATGCGGATACTTCTGGAAAAGCACGCTTTCTTCGGGTGCGCCCACGTCGACTTCGAGCGACATCATGCCTTCCTTGCGCGCCTTCTGGAGCAACTCGTAAAGCAATGCGATCAGCTCGAGATATTTCTCCTTGGTGTAGCCACCGCCCTTGAAGCATGACGGAATCGCCTTGAGGGTTTTCTTCAGTGTGGAAGTCGGATTGCTCACGACAAACGCGCCGATTGCCGCGCCGAAGATGCACAGTAGTTCGAACGGTTGAATCAGCGCCGGCAGATGGCCGCCCACGCCGATAAAACTGCCAATCACCGAACCGATCACTAAAACCCAGCCGATTGCAACAAACATACTTTCTCCGATTATCTTGCGCTGCCCCGCGTTCGATTAGAAAAGCCCTTATTTCAAAGGCTTTTCTCGCGCGTCACAAATCTTCCGTATGTACCGGTAAACGGCTGAATCCGGTGATGCTGAAGTGCTGATCTGCTTAAAGTGCGAAATAAATTCACCAATCGGTTAGTTCTTGATATGGGCCGGTAAATCTGTCCGCATTTTGCGATTTTCGGATTGCAATTCGTGTTTTTCCGGTCCAGCCACAAACCGAGTCAAGATGCCGCTGCTATTCACTGATAGGTAACTTTTTACCGATCGCTCTGGTAGCATGACGATCGATTTGTCCCGACGGCCGTCAAGGCGGCGCCCTGTCGCGTCACGCTCCCGTCGGCAACTGACACCGGCAGTGCCAATGACTCAACCGGGAAGGGAATGCCGCATGCGAAAACCAGAATCTACTGTTCAAAGTCGACTGATTCCCAAGGCGGCGGCCTGTATCACAGGCGTGAGTTTGCTATTCATCTCTACCCTCGGTCATGCCCAGGAGTTTTCGCTGTTCGGTGGCGGCTCGCGTGCGGGCAGCACGAACACCTATACGTGGGCCTTCAACTATCAGGAAGGCCTGGGTCAATACTTCGCCGGCAGTTTCACGTGGCTTAACGAAGGGCATATTCCGAACCACCATCGCGACGGTCAGATGATCCAGTTGTGGGGGCGCATTCCCGTGGGCAACCCGCAATTCGTTCTACAAGCGGGCGTCGGCCCTTACCGTTACTTCGATACGACCACCGCCGTGGAAGGCGGCAGTTATTCCGACACTCACGGCTGGGGCGTGGTGTACAGCGTGCGCGCCGCATACTACGCGTCGAGCCGGTGGATCACGCAGCTCCAGTTGAATCGCGTGCACGTTCAGCGTGGGCCGGATGCGACCAGCGTGATGTTCGGCGTCGGCTATCAGCTCGACGCCCCGGACTCGCCCGGTCCGCGCGACTGGGCGAGCGGCAGCACGCACAAGGTCACTAATAACGAAGTGGCGGTGTATCTCGGCAAAACCATCGTCAATTCGACCAGTTCGCCGAGCGCGTTCGGCGGCGCAATCGAGTACCGGCGCGGCCTCGCGAAGTATCTCGACGTCACGGTCGGCTATCTCCACGAAGGCAGCAGCAAGGTGGCGCGCCGCGACGGTTTCACCAGCCAGTTATGGGCCACCCGCGCGTTTCTCAACGACAAGGTTGCGCTCGCGCTCGGCCTCGGCGCCTACTACGCGATCAACGAGAACGAAAACAGCGCATCACCTGGGCCGGGCGCGGGCAAGTTCTCCGGTCTCGTCACGATTGCGGGCTCGTATCGTCTAAGCGACCATTGGGACGCGCGGCTCGAATGGAACCGCGTCGTGACCCGCTATGATCGCGATTCGGATGTGATTTTCGGCGGGCTGGGCTATCGTTGGTGAATTGGGTGAAGGCCCACGCGCCAGGCGTCAAGTGTTGTCATGCAAGCAGAAGCAGTCTCTCGAACCGCAAGTCAAGACTCGGAAAAACGGAGAACAGCATGAAAGCCAGCACCATCGCCGAGCGGGAGGCCCGGGGCCGCGCCGCCCGTGAGCACTCGAAACGTTCAAGCCATAAAGCGGTAGGCGAACTGCATCGCAATCCGATCGAGTTGCTCAAGCAAAGCAGCGAGGGCAGAGTGCACAACCTCGTGCCGCTGCGCTACGGACGCATGGCCGCCTCGCCTTTCGCGTTTTTTCGCGGCACCGCGATCCTGCAGGCGCACGATCTCAGCAAAGTGAGCGACACGGGCCTGACCATGCCGATCTGCGGCGACGGGCATCTGATGAATTTTGGCGGTTTCGCCACGCCCGAGCGGCAACTCATCTTCGATCTGAACGACTTCGACGAGGTGTCGGTCGGACCGTTCGAATGGGACCTGAAACGACTGACCGCGAGCCTCGTCGTCGCCGCGCGTCATATGCGTCTGAGCCGGGGCACGGCGGAAAGTCTGGTGATGACGGCGGTCACCGAATATCGTGACCGCATGGCACATTATGCGCAATGCGGTGCGCTCGAACTCTGGTACGACCGCATCAGCTTCGAGTTGATGGCGGAAACCGCCTTGACGCCCGAACGCCGCCGCACCGTGCGGCGCGGCATGGAAAAGGCCGCGAGCCGGACGCACGAAAATCTGCTCGAGAAAATGGCGGAGCACGACGGCGATCACTGGACCATTCGCGACGCGCCGCCGGCTCTGTTCCACGTGCTCGGCGCCAACACCCTGTTCACGCCGGAAGAGACCGAAGCATTCAGAAGCGGGAACTGGCGCAAGATGGTCGAACGCATGTGGGGCGAATACGAGAAAACGCTGTCGCACGACCGGCGCGAACTGCTGGGCCATTTCACCATGCAGGACCTCGTGTTCAAAGTGGTCGGCGTCGGCAGTGTCGGCACGCGCTGCATGGTGATGCTGCTGGTCGATCACATGGGCAAGCCGCTATTCCTGCAAATCAAGGAGGCGCGACCCTCGGTGATCGCGCAGTTCTACAAGTCGCCGGCCATCAAGCACGAGGGCGAACGCGTCGTGCAGGGGCAACGCATGCTGCAGGCCGCTAGCGATATCTTTCTCGGCTGGGCGACGGGACCGCTCGGGCGGCATTTCTACTTTCGTCAGTTGCGCGACATGAAGCTGTCGGCAAACATCGAGTTGTTCGACTCCGACCTGCTGGATGGTTATGCGCGCTTATGCGGCTGGATCATGGCGCGGGCGCATGCCAAGGCGAGCGGGCAGGCAATCGAAGTGAGCGCGTATATCGGCCGCGGCGATCAGTTCGCGGAAGCGCTCACCGGCTACGCGATGGTCTACGCGGACCAGGTGGAACGCGACTACGACGTGTTCCTGAAGGCATGCCGCGGCGGCGAGCTGGAAGCGCGCACGGACGAGGATATGGCGGCGGATTTCCGCGTATAGCGGATGCGTTTGCGATCGCGCGGCTCGCCGGGCTGGGTGGCGGGCGGGCCGTGCGGCGCCTCCGCAACGTCACGAAACGCAGACTCAGCCGTCGGCACGCGCCTCGCGCAATGTCACGAAACGCAGCTGTCGCTGCCGCGCTGCGCCGATCACACTCGGCAACACCGCGAGGATCAATGGCGTGCCGTCGGCGGTGAGGGCTGCGTTGCCATCGTGCAGCAGGAGAATGTCCCGCGGCGCGAGACCGTCGAGCAGGCGCCGCGTCACCACGTGCGGATCGCGCTCGCGCGTGTCGTAGCCACGCCGCGTCCACGCCGCGAGGCGCAGGTCGAGCTTGCGCAAGACCGGTTCGAGAAAGATGTTGCGCAGGCCGGCCGGTGCGCGGAAAAACATCGGACGCTCGCCGCTCAATGTTTCGAGCGTGCACTGTGCGGCATCGATCTCACGCGTGAGCGCGCCCGGAAACGTCACGGAAAACGTGTGTACGTGAACCTGCGAGTGGTTTTCGAGCGCATGGCCGCGCGCGACGATCTCCCGCGTGAGCGCCGGGTAGCGCTGCGCCTCGGCGCCGATACAGAAGAAGGTGGCGCGCACGCCGAAGGCGTCGAGCAGATCGAGCACTTGCGGCGTGACGACCGGGTCCGGACCGTCGTCGATGGTCAGCGCGATCGCGTCGGCGTTGCGCGGGGTAGCGGGCAGGCGCGTCCAGTTCGGGCCGAGCAGCGTGGTGCGCGGCAGCAGTCCGGCCACCGTGAAAATGGCGTGATTCACAAAGATCGCGGCGAGCCACCAGGGCCATGCGGCGGGCGCGAGCAGCCATCCGGCCAGCACGAAAACGTGCCATGCGGCGGTGGCCGTGAGCATCGCGGGATAACCGGTGCGCGGCCAGCGGCGCGGCGGCGTGTGGTGGGCGCCATGCGGCGGCGTGGAGAGTTCTTTCATCAAGCGTGCTTCCTGTCTTCCTTCCTTCGTCCTGCGAAGGCCTTGCATCGCGCGCGCGACGCGCAACAGCAAACGATACCATTGATGCGCGCCTCGACGTGCCCGCCGACAGGAACGGTAAAATGTGAAAGCACGCTGAAAGACGTTGTGCCTCGTGACGATCGGGTCCGCTGGGTGATGGAGCCGCACATCTGCTCTTTTACTGCGCGCATTGCGATGCGCCAGGCTCGCGGCGAACGATTTCCTTGAGGCGTGATGGGTTTGACGAGCGCCTATCAACTGGCCGACGATGATGTGATCGTCGGCACCTCGCCGATGTTCGACGTACAGGGTTGCAGGTTCCGCGAGGATGATCCCGCGGTTCATGAAGCCTGCAACCAGTTTGCATGATCTGCACAACGAGGAGACGTGCCGTGACGGGAACGGGAATCAAGAAGGTCGCGCTGGTGACGGGCGCGGGCAGCGGAATCGGCCGCGCGTGCGCGCTCAAGATGCTGGAGCACGGCTATAGCGTCGTGCTGGCCGGCCGCCGGCAGGCGCCGCTCGACGCGCTCGTGCAGGAAGCGCAGCAACTCGGCGGCGACGCGCTGGCCGTGGCGTGCGACGTGACGGATGCGGACAGCGTCGCTGCCCTGTTCGACACGATCCGCGTACGGCGCGGCCGGCTCGACGTGCTGTTCAACAACGCGGGCCGCAATGGTTCGCCCGTCGATATCGACGAGCTCTCGATCGACGAATGGCGCTCGGTGGTCGACACCAACCTCACCGGCGTGTTCCTGTGCACGCGCGCGGCCTTCGGTTTGATGAAAACGCAGAGCCCGCGCGGCGGCCGCATCATCAACAACGGCTCGATCTCGGCGCATGCGCCGCGGCCCAATAGCATTGCCTATACCGCGACCAAGCACGCGATCACCGGCCTCACGAAAGCCGTGTCGCTCGACGGCCGGAAATACGACATTGTCTGCGGGCAGATCGACATCGGCAATGCGGCGACCGAGATGGCCGAACGCATGGCGCGCGGCGTGCCGCAGGCCAACGGCGAAATCGCCGTCGAGCCGCTGATGGACGTTCAGCATGTGGCCGACGCCGTGCTGCACATGGCCGAACTGCCGCTCACGGCAAACGTGCAGTTCATGACCATCATGGCGAGCAAGATGCCGTTCGTCGGCCGGGGGTGATGGCCGGAGCGCGAGCAGCAAGCCGCGCCGGATCAACTTATACTGGGCGCTTTCCGCCTCGATGGAACCCGCTTCGCCGTGCCCCGAGCCACACCTGAGGACGACCCGCAACCGGTGCCGCCCGTGCCGCCCGATCTCGACGATTGTTGTCATAGCGGCTGCAATCCGTGTGTGTTCGATCGCTATGACGAAGCGCTCGAACGTTATCGAGCCGCGCTCGCCGAGTGGCAGGCGCGGCAGCAAGTGCGGCAAGCGCAGCACGTGACGGCGGCGCGGCGGAGCAAGCCGCGCACGCGCCGTTGAACGGCGCTCGAGGTTTTGCCTCGAGGCCGCAGCTCTCACCCAGCCCCGTCATGACCGACCTTCAGTCCGCGCCTCTCGAACCCCTGAATGAATCGCACACGCTGGACGACCTGCATCGCTTCGTGCAGCGTTATCCGCGGCTATTCGTGCTGACCGGCGCCGGCATCAGCACCGACTCGGGCATTCCCGGCTACCGCGACGACAACGGCGAATGGAAACGCTCGCCGCCCATCACGCTGCAGGAGTTTCTCGGCACGCTGGCCATGCGCCAGCGCTACTGGGCGCGCAGCATGGTCGGCTGGCCGGTGGTCGCCCATGCCGAGCCGAACGCCGCGCATACCGCGCTCGCGCGGCTCGAAGCGGCCGGCCATGTGCCGACGCTGGTCACGCAGAACGTGGACGGCCTGCATCAGCGGGCGGGCAGCCGCGAGGTGATCGAACTGCATGGCGGTATCAACGGTGTGACGTGTCTGGACTGCGGCATGCAGCACTCGCGCGCGTCGATCCAGCAGACCCTCGAAGCGGACAATCCCGCGCTCCTGAACGTGACGGCCGAAACCGCCGCGGATGGCGACGCGCATCTCGAGTGGCACGACCTTGGCGGGTTTCGCATTCCGGCCTGCCCGAACTGCGGCGGCCTGCTGAAGCCCGCGGTGGTGTTCTTCGGCGAAAGCGTGCCGAAGGAGCGCGTGGAGGCGGCCTCGCATGCGCTCGACGCGGCGGACGCCGTGCTCGTGGTCGGCTCGTCGCTGATGGTCTACTCCGGCTACCGCTTTTGCGTGTGGGCGCAAAAGCAGCGCAAGCCGGTGGTTGCGATCAACCTGGGGCGCACGCGCGCGGATCCTTTGCTGTCGCTGAAAATCGCGGCGCCGTGCGCCGAGACGTTGACCGCGCTGGCCGGCCGGCTGGCGCTGGATTGAACGGTCGGCCCGACAAAAGAACGCAACCCGAAAGGAAAATTCATGTTGACGACGATCGCACAGCTCGAAGCCCTCTACGGTCAGCCGCACGAGCGCGCGGTGCGTAAAGAGATTTCGTTTATCAACGAAGACTATCGCGCGTTCATCGAAGTCGCGCCGTTCGCCGTGCTCGCCACCGCCGGCCCTGAAGGCCTCGACTGTTCGCCGCGCGGGGACGCGCCGGGCTTTGTGCGTATCGTCGACGAACGCACGCTCGCGCTGCCGGATCGCATTGGCAACAATCGCCTCGACAGTCTGCGCAATATCATCGTTGAGCCGCGTCTGGCGCTGCTTTTCATCATTCCTGGCGTGGGTGAGAGCTTGCGCGTGAACGGGCGCGGCCGCATTACCGACGATCCGCAATGGCTGGACAGTTTCGCTGTCGAAGGTAAACTGCCGCGCACCGTGCTGCTGATCGACGTGGACAGCGTCTACTTTCATTGCTCGAAAGCGTTGGTGCGTTCGAAATTGTGGGATCCGGCGCATTACGTCGAGCGCTCGCGCCTGCCGAGCGCCGGCGAGATTCATCGGCGTATCAACGGTGCGCAGTTCGACGCGGCGACCTACGATCGCGAACTCGCCGAACGCGTGCGCACGGCCTTGTATTGAAACCGAAGCTGACCATGACAGACTCCCATCCGGCGTTGCGGCAACGTTCGCCATCCGCCGAACGCAACCGTGAACCGATTCTCGCCGTGCTGCGCGAAGCGCTGCCGGCCTCGGGCCGCGTGCTCGAAATTGCGAGCGGCACGGGCCAGCACGCGATCTGCTTTGCGCGCGCCATGCCCGGGCTCGACTGGCAACCGAGCGATGCCGATGCCACAGCGCGCGAGTCGATCGCGGCGTGGATCGCGCACGAGGGGCTCACGAACGTGCGCGCGCCGCTCGCGCTCGACGTGCATCAGCCGGATTGGGGCGTGGATACGCTCGACGCCGTGGTCTGCATCAACATGATTCACATCTCGCCGTGGAGCGCGACGCAGGCGTTGTTCGCGGGGGCGAGCCGCCGTCTCGTGGAGGGCGGCGTGCTGTATCTCTACGGTCCTTACAAACGCGGCGGCGCGCATACTTCACCGAGCAACGAGGCGTTCGATCAGCAGTTGCGCGGCCGCGACCCGGCATGGGGCGTGCGCGACATGGAGGCCGTGGTGGCGTTGGGCGCTTCGGTCGGATTCGTCTGCGACGAGCCGGTCGCCATGCCGGCCAACAATTTCAGTCTGGTGTTGAGGAAACGCGCGGGTTCGGCGCGGGTCTGACAAACGTTCGACGCATTGAATTGCGCCGCCCGCTGCCTGCCGGCGAGCGGCAAGCCGGCAATTCTTTTATTCTTTCACCCTCGACGCCCGCCGACGTTCCTTCCGGCGCGGCGTCACGACATTTTTTGGACTCTGGAGAATTCACATGGGCAAACAGGCAATCGGCGTGGTGGGGCTGGCGGTCATGGGCCGCAATCTGGCGCTCAACATCGAGAGCCGCGGCCACGCGGTGTCGGTGTACAACCGCAGCCGCGAAAAAACCGACGAACTCGTCGCCGAATATCCGGACAGGAAGCTGGTGCCGGCCTTTACGCTGGAAGAATTCGTGGAGTCGCTGGAAAAGCCGCGCCGCATTCTGTTGATGGTCAAGGCAGGCGAGGGCACCGACGCCACGATCAACCAGTTGAAGCCGCTCCTCGACAAGGGCGACATTCTGATCGACGGCGGCAACACGCATTTCACCGACACGATCCGCCGCAATCAGGATCTCGCCAAGTCCGGCCTGCATTTCATCGGCACCGGCGTCTCGGGCGGTGAGGAAGGCGCATTGAAAGGTCCGTCGATCATGCCGGGCGGCCAGCGCGACGCCTATGACCTCGTGGCCCCGATCCTCACCGAAATCGCCGCCAAGGCGCCGGACGGCGAACCGTGTGTCGCCTATATGGGACCGGACGGCGCGGGCCACTTCGTGAAGATGGTGCACAACGGCATCGAATACGGCGACATGCAGCTGATCGCGGAAAGCTACGCGGTGCTCAAGCAGGTGGTCGGACTCTCGAACGAAGAGTTGGGCAAGGTCTACACCGAGTGGAACGAGGGCGAGCTCGACAGCTATCTGATCGAAATCACCTCGAAGATTTTCAGCAAGAAAGACGAAGAAACCGGCAAGGATCTGGTCGACGTGATCCTCGATCGCGCCGCGCAGAAGGGCACCGGCAAGTGGACCAGCCAGAACGCGCTCGACCTCGGCGCGCCGCTGCCGCTGATTACGGAAGCCGTCTTCGCGCGCGTGCTGTCGTCGCTGAAGACGCAGCGCGTGGCCGCGAGCAAAGTGCTGGAGGGCCCGGCGGCCAAGCCGCTCGCCGCCGAGCGTCAGGCGTTCATCGAGTCGGTGCGCCGCGCGTTGTACTTCAGCAAGGTGATCTCGTACGCGCAAGGTTTCGCGCAACTGCGCGCCGCCTCGGAAGAGTACAAGTGGGATCTGGATTTCGGCACGATCGCGAAGATCTTCCGCGCCGGCTGTATCATCCGCGCCCGCTTCCTGCAAAAGATCACGGACGCTTATACGAAGGACAAAGCGATCGCCAATCTGCTGCTCGATCCGTATTTCCGCGACATTGCGAAGAACTACCAGTCGGCCTTGCGCGAAGTCGTGATCGCGGCGATCAACGCGGGCGTGCCGGTACCGGCTTTCGCGTCGGCAATCGCGTATTTCGACGCCTATCGCTCGGAACGCCTGCCGGCTAACCTGGTGCAGGCACAACGCGATTTCTTCGGCGCGCACACTTTCGAACGCACCGACAAGCCGGGCAGCTTCCACGCGAACTGGAGCTGAGCGTTTGAATGGCAGCCCGGCGTGTCCTTGCGGCAAGACGTGCCGGGCTGCGCAGGCGCTTTAACTTCGGGACAGGAAATTGTTGCTGAAGGGCGGCGCAGAGGCAGGCTGGACGAGCGATGCGCCGTCTACTATTGCTATTTTTGAAATAGAGTTTCGTCGTTTTAGGGGTTTCCCCTAGGTGTCGACACTCCTAAACTTCTACTTAACCGCTGCGGGACACCAAGTCCCAGGCGCATTAAAACAAGTTCTGGAGGTTTACATCATGAAGTCCCTTATCTCTGCAGTCGTCGTTGCCGCCGCTCTGGTTGCTCCTGTTGCTTCTTTTGCTCAATCGAACCAGCCGGTTACGCGCGCTCAAGTCCGCGCTGAACTGGTTCAACTGGAAAAGGCCGGCTACAACCCGGTGGGCGATCATACCGACTACCCGTCTAACCTGCAGGCCGCTCAGGCTCGCGTCGATGCCCAGAACGGTACTGCCCAAGCAGTGAATAGCGGCTACGGCGCACCTATCGCCGGCAGTTCGCAAGCCGGCCGTCCGTTGAGCAGCAACGACCGTAACTCGGTCTACTTCGGCAACTAATTCGTGCCGAATGTGATGGAAAGGTCGCCTGGCTGACAGGCGACGCGCAAATGGAAGCGCCGTCCGGATTGCCGGGCGGCGTTTGTCGTTTACGGCGCGGCTTGGGGGCGCACGCATCTGTGGCGGGCCGGGCGGTGAAAAAAGCGGCGGACCAGCGGCGCCCGCGAATGCGCGCCGGGGTCGTGGCACGGCGGGTGTGGGCGGGGAGTACGTCTTAATGCAGCGAGCGATGCCGGCGGCCTATTTCATCGAACAAGGCGCGGCTGGGTTCGAGGGCCAGCAGCCAGGATTCGTCGTAGCCGCTCAGATTGTCGAGCGCCTCGCGCAAACGCTCGATCGCCACAGCCGGAATCTCGACGCTCGCTTCCACGCCACTCGACAACCCGGCGACGCTGGCCAGTTGTACCAGCGCGTCGGCGGCTTCGGCCACGTCGGCGGCGAAAACCAGGTGCGTGTTCAAAAGCTCGACCAGACCCGGCGACGCCGCGATATCGTCGACGTTGAGTTGCACGGCCAGAAAAGTGGCTTTGTTCATCCTCAACTCCCTCGCAGATTTCAGACGTTAGCTTATGGCGTGCAGACAGCAAGACTGAGTATAGGCCAGGGCTCCAATGATTCAATGGTCACACGAATCGGCCGCACGGCCCGTTGGCGGCGAGCAGCCCGCCTGCCACACCTATAATGAGGCCTGCCGCCGCGGGGCTCGCACCGGTCGGGCCAGAATGCCGCGCCCGACGGGCCGCGACTGGCGGCGTTGTTTCTTCTCAACTGTCTGGTGACCATGAAGATCATTCGCAGCAAGGATTTCACCGCGACGCGCGCCTGGGGCGCGCTCGATATCGCCAACATGGGCGGCATTACGACGCGGCTGCATTGGACCGATCAACCCTATAAGTGGCATGTCAACGACGGCGAGGAAGTGTTCGCCGTGCTCGATGGCCGCGTCGAGATGCGCTATCGCGAGGGCGGAGTCGAAAAGTCGGCCGTTCTGGAAACGGGCGACGTGTTTTACGCCGCGGTGGGTACCGAACATGTGGCACATCCGATCGGCGCGGCGCGCATTCTGGTAGTCGAGTCGGAGGGCAGCGTCTGAAGGTTGGCGGAAGGGCGGTGCCATACCGGCGCGGTGATCGTCGCGCGCGGCGGCATAATGGAGAGCCGCCGCGGCGCCTGCGAGGGCGTGGGAGAGCGCGCGCGACGCGCGGCACGGCAAATGCTTGGCCATCGATTGAATCCGATTGATTGAACAAAGAGTCGAGGAAAATCACATGACAAGACCATGGCAATTGACGGGGACCCGGTGGCTGACAGTCGCCGCGCTCGGCGTGATGTTCAGCGGCTGCACGACGATGCCGTGGGACAGCACGCCGTTTTACAGCAGCACGCCGTCCCGGCCGACCACGCTCAGCACGGTTCCTGTTCCCGCCGGTTTCTACCGGGTCAATCCGGGTGACACGATCGGCGCAATTGCGTCGGCTTACGGCCATAAACCTCAGGAAATCGCGGCGTGGAATGGCCTCGCGGCCAACGCCGCGGTCAATCCGGGGCAAGTGCTGCGGGTGTCTCCGCCAATGGCCTCGGGCAGTGTGGTGACGCCGCCAGTCGCCGTCGCGCCGAATGGTCCCGCTACGGCGCCCGGCGCGCCCACGGCGTCCGCCGGGCCACAGCAAGGCGTGTTGCAATGGCCGGTTCGAGGGCCGGTGCTCAGAGCGTTCGCGCCGGGCAAGTCGAACGGCATCGTGATCGGCGGACGGCCGGGCGATCCGGTCAAGGCGGCCGCCACCGGCCGCGTGGTCTACGCGGGCTCGGGTATCGAAGCGTACGGCCCGCTCATCATCATCAAACACGACGATTCGTTGATTACCGCCTACGGGCAGAACAGCACGCTGCTGGTCAAGGAAGGTGACGCGGTCGCGCAAGGGCAAACCATCGGCGAAGTCGGGGTGGACAGCCGCGGCGTCGCGTCGATCCAGTTCGAGGTCCGTCAGAACGGCCAGCCCGTCGATCCGCTTGCCTGGCTGCCGAAGCCGGGCGGATGAAGCTTCCTGTTTAGCGCGATTTCAGCGCAGCGTTAATTGAATATACTGTGTGGCTGAACTGCCTGCGGCGGGCTCGCCCGTCGGCAGCGACGCAGCGGTGTGGCGACCGGCCGTCGCAGGCTGTCATTCATAGACGCACAGGGACACACAATGATCGATTTGCGCAGCGATACCGTAACCCGTCCGAGTCCGGCGATGCTCGCGGCCATGTCGGCCGCCGAAGTGGGCGACGACGTCTGGGGCGACGACCCCACCGTGCTGCGTCTGCAGGCCACGGCTGCCGAACGCGCCGGCAAGGAGGCGGGTCTGTTCTTCCCGAGCGGCACGCAAAGCAACCTCGCTGCCTTGATGGCGCACTGTGCGCGCGGCGACGAATACATCGTCGGGCAATTGGCTCACACCTACAAGTACGAAGGCGGCGGCGCCGCAGTGCTCGGCAGCATCCAGCCGCAGCCGCTCGAGAATGCCGCGGACGGTTCGATCCCGCTGGAGAAGATCGCCGCCGCGATCAAGCCCATCGACAACCATTTCGCGCGCACGCGGCTGCTGGCGTTGGAAAACACCATCGGCGGCAAGGTGCTGCCGGCTGCTTATGTCACGGAGGCAGTGCAGCTTGCGCGTCAACGCGGGCTGTCCGTTCACCTCGACGGCGCACGCGTCTACAACGCGGCCGTCGCGTCGGGCAAGCCGGTCGCGGCATTGTGTGAACCGTTCGATTCGATCTCGATCTGTTTTTCGAAGGGACTCGGCGCGCCGGTCGGCTCAGTGCTGGTCGGCAGCCAGGCGCTGATCGACGTGGCACACCGCTGGCGCAAGGTGTTGGGCGGCGGCATGCGTCAGGCCGGCATCCTGGCGGCCGCTTGCCTGTACGCGCTCGATCACAACGTCGAGCGTCTCGCTGACGACCACGCGCACGCCGCGCATCTGGCAGCGGGTCTGGAAGGCATCGAGCACGTCAAGGTGCAGTCGGTCGCGACCAATATGGTCTTCGCCCAGTTTCCGCAGCAGCATTGCGCGCCGCTCGAAGCGTGGCTCAAGGAGCGCGGTATTCTCACGCAGATGCTGTATGCGTCGCGATTCGTGACGCATAAGGATGTGTCGCGCGGAGATATCGATACGTTCATCGCTGCGGTGAAGGCGTATTTCGCGGCGCGGTAAGTGGCTGGCGGTGTGGCGCGCGGTTGGGTAGGCAAAGCACCAGAAGTAAAGCACCAAAAACAAAGCGGCCGCACTGTCACCCCAGGGCGCCCGCTTTGTTCATTTCATCGACGCTTTCGCATGCACACCCGACCGATGTGACGGCGCCAGCAAACGCAACCCGCTTGCCAGACTCGCCGCGCCCGCAAAGAAGGCGCCGGTGCTGAGCGCCAGCGTCGGGCCGTGCCGGCCCGCAATCCCGAAGCTCAACGCGACCAGCGCGGCGCCGGTGGTCTGCCCGAGCAGCCGCGCGGTCGCAACGATCCCGCTGGCGCCGCCGCTGCGCTCGGGCGGCGCGCTCGCCATCAACGCTTTCAGATTCGGCGACTGGAAGAAGCCGAAGCCCGCGCCGCAAATTGCCATGCGAATGCCGATGTCGAGCACGTGCGGATGAACCGGCAACAGCGCGAGCGAAGCCATCCCGGCCGACATCACCGCGAGGCCGATCGCGCCGAGCAGCCCCGGCGGATAGCGATCGGACAGATTGCCCGCCAGCGGCGCGGCGAGCGCGACCACCACCGGCCACGGCGTCATTAGAAAGCCGGTTTCGACCTGACTGCGATGCAGCACGTCCTCGAAGTAGAACGGCAGCGAGACGAACGCCAGCCCTTGCGCGGCAAACGAGCAAACCGCAGTCACCGCCGACAACGCGAATACCGGCCGCCGGAACAGATCGACCGGCAGCATCGGCGCCGGGTGGCCGGCTTCGCGGCGAATCAGCAACAGCCCGAACACGAGCGCGATCGCCGCGGCGCTCAGCACCAGTTGCGTCGAGGCTCGCTGGGCCGCCTCGCCGAGCGCGAAGATCAGCGCGGCAAACGTGACCACATTCAGGAGCGCGGCAACCGGATCGAAGTTGTGCCTGCCGCGTTCGGTGTGCGGCAAGGCCGGCCATGCGAAGCCCAAAGCCAGCAGGCCGAGCGGCACGTTGACGGCGAACAGCCAGGGCCACGCGGCGACGGACAGAATCAACGAAGCCACCGTCGGCCCGACCGCGAACGACACGCCGACGATCAGCGCGTTGGTGCCGAGGCCGCGTCCAAGCCGGTGGGGCGGATACAGATAGCGGATCAACGCGGTATTCACGCTCATGATCGCGCTCGCGCCGAGGCCTTGCACGACGCGCGCGGCGGTGAGCAGCGGCAGCGTCGACGCGAGTGAGCACGCCAGCGATGCCAGCGTGAACAGCGCAATGCCGCTGATATAGATCCGCCGATGCCCGACGATATCGCCGAGCGCGGCAAGCGGCAGGAGTGTCGCGACCATCGCGAGTTGATACGCGTTAATGATCCACACCGACGCCGCGGGCGCCGCATGCAGGTCGGCGGCAATGGCGGGCAGCGCGGTATTGGCGATGGCGGTGTCGAGCGTGGCGAGCGCGACGGCGAGCATGATCGCGGCCATTGCGCGGCGGTTGGCGGCGGACATCGGGGCGTCTGCGGGGAAGGGCTGGGCTGCGGTTGCGCTGGGTTTGTCGGACAAGGCGTGGCTCGTCGGGTTAGGCATGCCGACGCGCAGCACGAGTCGAGAAGCGTGGTGCGCGAACGGCAGGGGTTGCGTGGCGATAGGCGCGCGTAGCCTGAATCCGGCGGTTTTGAAGCGTATCAGGGCAGGGCGCGCGGCGAATGTAGCGATTGTTACAGAGGCGCGGAAATCGTGCTGAAGACGACGGCGCGGAGCGCATCGATCTCACGGTTTATATTGCAACTAACGGTCAAGCCCGGGCGGCGTCCACGAACTGACCGGTGCGCACGTTGTGACACGCCTTCTGGCACAACCGCCTGGCAGACGATGCGCTCTCATTCCACCACACACCTGGTCCATAGCCGCATTCATCCGCGCGTCATGCCGCGAAAAAATAATGGCATTGCTTTCACTCACCGCGCATCTGGAGATACGCAATCGTTTGCCTGTTTTGCGCAGCCGATGCACGCGCGCAGTGCCATCCACACGCGCGTTGCACCGCCCGTGTGCGAAAAAGCGGTGTGCTACCGTGTGTCGGCGGGCATGGCATGTGCGTGAGCAAGCGCTCGCGCTCGCCGGTGCCCGGTGGCCGTAGAATGTCCTACTCTGATTCTTAACCCGCCTGACCGGCACGCGCCTCCCGTCCGTCATCTGTGCGGTTCGCGTATGCCGCGTCGCTCTTTCCCCGGAGGCTTCGATGACAGCCGTCGATCTGGAATTCGACCAGCTCAACAGTACCGTCGACGCGCTACGGCGCTCAATTTCCAACCGCATGATGTACGGTGTCGGCAAGGACGCCGTCACCGCGCATCCGCATGACTGGCTGCATGCCGCGGCGCTTGCCGTGCGCGACCGGCTCGTCGCGCGCTGGATGAAGACCACGCGCCTGCAGTACGAACAGGACGTGAAGCGCGTCTACTACCTGTCGATGGAATTCCTGATCGGCCGGACCTTTACGAATGCCTTGCTGGCGCTCGGCATCCACGACCAGATGAAGGAAGCGCTTGCGAGTCTGGGCGTCGATATGGAGGCGCTGACCGATATCGAGCCGGACGCCGCGCTCGGCAACGGCGGCCTAGGCCGGCTCGCCGCCTGCTTTCTCGATTCGATGGCGACGCTCGGCATTCCGGGTTTCGGCTACGGCATCCGTTACGAATATGGCATGTTCCGTCAGGAGATCGTCAACGGCGAGCAGGTCGAAGCGCCGGACTACTGGTTGCGCGCGGGCAATCCGTGGGAGTTTCCACGGCCGGAAGTCACGTATATGGTTCACTTCGGCGGGCGCACGGTGCAGCGTGGCGAGCATGTCGAATGGATCGACACGGAGCACGTGAACGCCACCGCCTACGACACCGTCATTCCCGGTTACGACACGGACGCGACCAACACGCTGCGCCTGTGGTCGGCGCGCGCGACCGAAGAGCTCGATCTGGGCGCGTTCAATCGCGGCGACTACCGCAACGCAGTCGACACGAAGAACATGTCAGAGAACGTCTCGCGCCTGCTGTATCCGGACGACTCGACGCCGGCCGGCCGCGAACTGCGTCTGCGTCAGGAATACTTTTTCGTTTCGGCGACCATGCAGGATCTGATTCGCCGCTATCAGCGCACGCACAGCACGTTCGGCCGCTTCTCCGAAAAGGTGGCGGTGCATCTGAACGATACGCACCCCGTGCTGGCGATTCCCGAGCTGATGCGTTTGCTGGTGGATGTCCATC
Source organism: Paraburkholderia sp. BGA-UO-ETr-F21 (assembly GCF_059567925.1). NCBI lineage: Bacteria > Pseudomonadati > Pseudomonadota > Betaproteobacteria > Burkholderiales > Burkholderiaceae > Paraburkholderia > Paraburkholderia sp. BGA-UO-ETr-F21. The sequence continues at coordinate 588,896 of NZ_JCAQOY010000037.1, forward strand.
ATCTGCAGTGGGATAAGGCGTGGAAGCATGTCACGCAGATTTTCTCGTACACGAATCACACGCTGATGCCCGAAGCGCTCGAAACGTGGGACGTGGAGATGCTCGCGCGCCTGTTGCCGCGGCATCTCGAGATCATCTTCGAGATCAACGCGCAGTTTCTCAAGCATGTCAGCGAGCATTCGGGGCATGACGGCGAGATGATCCGCCGCATTTCGCTCGTCGACGAATACGGGCAGCGCCGCGTGCGGATGGCCTATCTGGCGATCGTTGCGAGCCAGAAGGTGAACGGCGTGTCGAAGCTGCATTCGCAACTGATGACCCGCGATATTTTCGCCGACTTCGCGCGCATCTACCCGGACCGCTTCACCAATGTCACGAACGGCATCACACCGCGCCGCTGGCTCGCCCAGGCGAGCCCGTCGCTGTCGTCGCTAATCGACCAGCAGATCGGCAAGCACTGGCGCACCAATCTGTTCGAGCTGGAGCAACTGCGTAACCTGCGCAACGACAGCGGCTTTATTGAAGCCTTCCGTGAAGCGAAACGGCAGAACAAGCTGCGGCTCGTGCATCGCCTCGCCCATCACACCAAGCTGCGTTTCGATCCGGATGCGCTCTTCGATCTGCAGGTCAAGCGCATTCACGAATACAAGCGGCAACTGCTCAACGTGCTGCACGTGATCGTGCGCTACAACCAGATTCGCGCGCATCCCGAGCGTGACTGGGTGCCTCGCGTGGTGCTGTTCGCCGGCAAGGCCGCGTCCGCATACCGGATGGCGAAGACCATCATCAAGCTGATCGGCGATGTCAGTCAGAAGGTCAATCACGATCCGCTGATCGGCGACCGCCTGAAAGTGGTGTTCGTGCCGAACTACGGCGTAAGCGTGGCAGAACTGATCATTCCTGCCGCTGATCTGTCGGAGCAGATTTCGATGGCGGGCACGGAAGCATCCGGGACCGGCAACATGAAGCTCGCGCTCAACGGCGCGTTGACGATCGGCACGATGGACGGCGCGAACATCGAGATCTGCGATGCGGTGGGGCGCGAGAACATCTTCATCTTCGGCCATACCGCCGACGAAGTGGACAGCCTGCGCGCCACCGGCTACCGGCCGCGTCAAATCTACGAAGAGAACCCCGAGCTGCGCATGGCGCTCGACCAGATCCGCACGGGTTTCTTTTCGCCGGACGATCCGCTGCGCTTCTCGGATATTTTCCACACCCTGGTCGACTGGGGCGATCACTACATGGTGCTGGCCGATTTTGCCGCGTTCGCGAAGGCGCAGAACGAAGTGGACGCGCGCTTCGTCGACAAGCGCGCGTGGACCGACAGCGCGATCGAGAATGTGGCGGGCATGGGGCAGTTTTCGTCGGATCGCACGATCGGCGAATATGCACGCAACATCTGGCATGTGAGTCCGCTCGAGATCGATTAGCGAACTGAGCGCTCCGGTGCGAGGCTTAAGCGGAAAGGCCGCGCGATGGTGTGTCGCGCGGCCTTTTCATTTCGCTGGCTGTGGCAGTGGCTCTCGCCGCCGCGGTGCTTACTGCGCGAGCTTCTCGACCTCGCGTGCGGCACGCAGGCCTATCTGGCCGTGCGGGAAGTCGAACAGCACGTCGATATTCTGCATGCCCATCAGGCCGATCACGATGCGGTCGGCGCCCGGTTTCGCCTTGACGATCGTGACCTGCGCGCCTTCATAGCGATGCACCCATTTGCCCGATCCCACCGCCGCATTGTAGTTGCCCTGATTGAGCACCTTGCCGATGTCGTCGTCGCCGGTCCAGTTCGGCGCCTTGTCCATTTCGATGCGGATCATGTCGCTACTCGCCGTGGCAAACACCAGCGGCGCGCAGAAGGTCATCTTGTCGCCAACGTTGACGCAACCTCTCGGCCATTGCGCCGTGCCGTCCTGCAAGACGGTCATCGGCACCATCGTGTAGTCCTTCGTGATTGCGTTCGACGGACTCAGCACGAGGTAAGGCTTCGTGAAGTTCGCATGCACCAGGTAGCGTTGGCCGATGTTGCCGGGCAGCGCGCGCAGCGGTTGCGTGCAGCAGGTGTCGTCCGGTTGCGCCGCGCCGATGCCGAATAGGCCGGAAAACGCCCAGCCGAATTCAGCGGTGTAACCGTCCATGCCCACACAGTGCCGTGAGGTGGACTGGCAGTTCACCACGTCCACGGCTTGCGCGTCGATCTGCGCGGGCTTCGTCCCCGCAATGCTCATCGGTATTTTCACGGCGGCGCCGGAGACTTGTGCGCCGTTCGTCAACGGCAGCGAACTCACCGGCCCGGCGTTCGGATAGGCGGTGGCGGGCAAGACCGACTTCAGCACGCGCACGCCTTGCGTGCCCGTGTCGAGTGCCATGTAGACCGCCTTGCCGTCGAGCTGGATCGGCACGCCGAGGCGCGCCTGGTCTTTGTCGGCGCGATCCACCTGCAGCGGAATCAGCAGGCCGTCGTTGCCGCCGTTGAGCAGCGTGGCAGCGGGCGCAGGCGGCGTGGGAGTGGGGAAGGTGACAGCGCAGCCGCTTAGCGCGACGAGCGCTGTTGTGATGACGAGCGCGGCCGCGCCAGAACGGCGCCCGCTGAGGCGCAAATGCCGGCGCGCGGCGCGAGGAGACGACAGGAGCATAGATTACGCTTTGCAAAAAGGCGGTCCCTGACGAAGGCGAGGCATCGCGAGCAGCGAGGCGGACAGCACGCGGGAGCAATCTCACTGGATTGCCCCTGCGTGGACAGTGAAACCGCGACGCGTGCAGGCCTGCGGGAAGGAACACGCAATAACAGGAGCGGCGACTCTACATGGCCACTCGAGTGCAATTGCAAAGATGTGTGAAGGTTTGCATGCGGCGGGAAAGCGGCGCATGCAAGTTTCGATCTACGTCAATGTTCGCGCGGACGACGGATCACGGTTGCCTGCGCGCGGCCAAGCGTAGCGCGATCGAGCGCGACGGTCAGCAGGCCGATCACGTCGTCGAGGGTGCGGGAGGTCACTTCCACGCGAAACGTCACGCGCTCGCGTTGCTGGTCGACGGTGACGACATAGAGACGCAGATCTTCGCCGAGCGCGGCGTGTAGCGCGCGCCGCCCGTTGGCCGACGAGGTGCCGGGCACGGTGACTTCGATAATGACGAGCGGCACGACCACATGCGTGCGGCGCGCCATGCGCGGCGTGCGCGAGTTACGCGTGGCGGAGGGATCGGACGTTGCAACGGAAGTGAACATCGTGATTGCGCCGACCCGGCGGGCGGCGCGCGTTGTTGAGACCAGCCCACTCTAACGACGCACGCCTCAAGGAAGCGCAAAAGCTGCTGCGAAGCGAATCAATTTTGTGTTAACGCGCCGGGCGGCAACTTGACGCATCCCATGCCGCACACGGCGTACTGTCCGGCTGAGCCCGGCTTCAGACCTGTGGCGCCGCGGCCGCGCTTTTCGCCTCGTTCACGGCCGCGCCGACGCGCTCGACGAAATCGCGATCGGTGCTCATCAGCGCTTCGCACTCGCCGTTCGCGGTTTGCACCATCAGGCGATGGGTGATGTCCTGAGTTGCCCAGGTGAGCCAGCCGACCACGGCCAGCATCGTGCCGCACACCATGCCGACTGGCGAGCGCAATATCCCGCCGACAATAGCGCCGGCGAGGCCGACGAGCGAAATCGCGAGTGGCAAGGCCTTGTTCTTCTGCACGGTGACGACCTGCACGCTCACGATATCGCGCAGCGGAAAGACCTGGCCGGCGGCCGAGAGTGCATTGCGCGTGACCGACACGCCACGATCATTGAAAGGGGTTTCCATCGAGTCCAATTCAAGCGGTAGCAAAGGGCGCAGCGTACCAGACTTCAAATGCCTGAAGGTGCGGGATTTCTTGACGTCGGTCAGGTGGATCGCGAGGCGGTGCGGGCGACCGGCCGCTGCCGCCGCAAGATTCTGAAAGAGTCCGGCGCGCCCCGGCGCTCTACGCCAGTGCCGCGATACGCGCACCGAGCCACGCGCGCAGTGCGGCGACTTCTTCACCGCACACGGAATGTTCCATCGGATAAGCATGCCACTCGACCTTGTTGCCCTGCGCCAGCGCAAAGTCGCGCGCGGCCTCGCCGAGCTGGATCGGCAATACCTCGTCATATTCGCCGTGCGCGGCAAAGATCGGCGTTGCGTGGTTCGCGGGTGCGAGGTGACGCTGGATAAAGGATCTGGAGGGCAAGTAACCTGACATGACGATCAACCCGCCAAGCGTCGCCGCATGCGTGAGTCCTGCTGTGTATGTCATCGCGCCGCCCTGCGAAAAGCCGGCGAGAAATATTTTCGAGGTCGGAATGCCGCGCTCGTTCTGCCCGGCGATCAGTTGCCGCACGGATGCGCAAGAGGCTTCGATGCCCGCCTCGTCGACCTGGCGCTCGATCGACTGGAACGAGCGGATGTCGTACCACGCGCGCATCACGTAGCCGTTGTTCGCGGTCACCGCCATCTCCGGCGCGTTGGGAAACACAAAACGCACGGCGGGTCCATTGGCGAGACGCAATTCCGGCACCAGCGGCACGAAGTCGTTGGCGTCGGCACCGAGACCATGCAGGAGGATCACGGCAAATTCAGGATTCGGTGCGGTTTCGATTTCAATGGTCTGCGGCGTGGTGGTCATGGCGTGCTGCTCCCTGGCGTCGGCATGGTCGGATGATCGGAACCAGCACGATACCGCATAGCGTGCGAGCCGGATCAGCCGCGGCGCGAGTATCGACGATACCCGCGCCGCAGCCGCTTGCCAAAGGCCATTACTGCGGGCGTTATTGCGGGCCTTACTGCAGACGTTGCTTCAGTTCGTTAGCGAGTTGCCGCGTGGCCGCTTTGGTCGGCGCATCTTCAGCCAGCGCGTTGAGCAGGCCGAAGTCGTGAATCGTGCCGTCGTAACGGACAGTGGCCACTTCGTCACCGGCTGCGTCGAGCTTGCGGCCGTAAGCTTCGCCTTCGTCACGCAACACGTCGGATTCGGCGACCTGAATCAGCGCCGGCGGCAAGCCTTTCAACTGCTCCGTCGTTGCGCGCAGCGGCGACGCATAGATCTCGTTGCGCTGCTTCGGATCCTTCGTGTAGGCGTCCCAGAACCACTTCATCATCGGCCGGGTCAGAAAGTGGCCTTGCTGGAACTGATTGTACGAACCGTCGTTGAAATTATTGTCCGTGACGGGCCACATCAATCCCTGGAAACGGATTGCCGGGCCTTGCTTGTCTTTCGCCATCAGGCTCACCACCGCCGCCATGTTGCCGCCGACGCTGTTGCCGACCACGGCGAGGCGATTGCCGTCCACGCCGATTTCGTCGCCGTGCGCGGCAACCCACTTCGTGGCGGCATAGGCCTGGTTGATCGCGACCGGATAGCGAGCCTCCGGCGAAGGCGTGTAGTTCACGAAGACCGCGACGGCGCCCGATTGCACCACCAGATCGCGCACCAGACGCTCGTGAGTCTGGAAGTCGCCGAGTATCCAGCCGCCACCGTGGAAGAACATGAACACGGGCAACGTTCCGCTTGCGCCGTGCGGACGGACGATCGTCAACGGCACGCTGATGCCGTCCTGCTCGATGGTGCGGTTGGAGACGTCGATACCCGACAGATCGACTTTCACGCCGTTCTGTGCATCGACCAGGACTTGCCGTGCCTGGGCAGGCGGCAAGGTATTGATCGCGGGACCCTTGCCGCTGTTTAACGCGCTCAGCAAGCCGGACGTTACGCGGTCAGGGGTGGCTTGTGCAGCGGGGCTTGCCGCAAAAGCGGAACCGAAGGCGAGGGCAGAGGCCAGCAGCACTGGGACGAACTTGATCATGATGAACTCCGGTGAGCGCAATAGTCAGGAAGAGGGCTTGGGATTAGACGAGCGTGAGCGTGACGGCGATGTTGTTGCGCGTAGCGTTCGAATACGGACACACGATGTGCGCCTTGTCGACGAGCGCCTGCGCCGCGTCTTGCGCCATGCCGGGCAGCGAGATCTTCAACTCCACTTCGATTCCGAAGCCATTCGGGATCGCGCCGATGCCGACGCTGCCCTCGACGGAAACGTCAGCGGGAATCGCGATGCGCTCGCGCGCCGCGACGAACTTCATCGCACCGACGAAGCACGCGCTGTAGCCGGCCGCGAACAGTTGCTCAGGGTTGGTGCCCTCGCCACCGGCACCGCCGAGTTGCTTCGGCGTGGTCAGCTTCAGGTCGAGGTTGCCTTCGGGCACCACGGCGCGGCCGTCACGGCCACCGGTTGCCTTGGCGTGAGCGCGGTACAGCACGTTGTCGATCTTGGTCATGGTCAACTCCTTCAGTTGGGTATCTACTACTAGATAGATAAATGAGGCTAAAAAAGGACGCGTGATCCGCGCCGGTAACTCATGCTTGCAGTCTATCTACTTATAGGTAGACTGCAAGATAAAAATAAAGAGGCGGATGCCCACCTCCGTAACAGTTCTACTGCGATTTCTTCCACGATGCTTCTACATCTTCCAGCCGGGCCTTCGTTCCGAACAACCGGCTTGCGAGCACACTGCCTTGATACGCGGCGTACAGCGCACGCGCGGCGGCCTCGGGCTTGCCGTTCACTACCAGCGTGCGCTCCTGCGCGCCTTGTGCGAGCACTTGCGCCAGCCACTTTTCGTTGGCTTTGAAAAACGCCTGAATCGCCTCACGAATGTTCTCCGGCAACGACGCGATATCCGACGCCAGCATGCCGCACAGACAAATCTGGTCGCCGTCGCCGAGCGTTTTGCCAAACAGCCGGGTGTACTTGCTGAGCTTCGTATTGGCCGGCAGTTTGGCGTCGATCGCGTGCAGCGCAGCTAGCACTTCCTTGCTGTATTCGTTGACCGCCTCCAGCACCAGATCGTCTTTCGACGGGTAATAGTAGTGGATGCTCGAAGTCTTGACGCCGACCAGTTCGGACAGATCGCGGTAGCTGAAACCGTTGTAGCCATGCTGCATCATCAACGTGATGGCGTGATCGAGAATCTGCTCGCGGACTGTCGGGGTCGTTTCCATGAGTGAACTTTATCTACTACTAGATAGATAGTCAAGCGGATTTTTTGCATCTAAAGAAGAAGTGGGGTGTGGGGTGGGGTACGGCGAACGTCCTTGTGTCGTCCCAAAAGAAAAACGCCCCGCAGGGCGTTTTTCCAGACTCTCAATCCAGCAAGGAATTCGCGTTCCCTGCAGAGAGAAAACCGCTTAGAACTTGTGACGGATACCGACGCGGAACGCCAGCTGGTTGTCCGAACCCGTGCCCGACGTGCTGAAGTAGCTCGTGCTCGAACCGATCTGCGCCTGCAGATCCTGGCCCTTGTTGCGGCCGGCGGCGATCTGATAGATACCCAGTGCATACACGTCCGTACGCTTGCTCAGCGCGTAGTCGACGCTCAGGTCCACCTGGTTCCAGTGGCCGGTGCTCGCGTCGCTCAGGTGCATGTACGTGTAGCCCGCGCCTGCCGTCAGTGCCGGCGTGAACGCGTACTTCGCGCCCGCTTCGTACGCGGTGAACGTCGTCGAGCTGCCCGACATCGGTTCGAAGCGCGTGTTCGTATACAACGCCCACAGCGTCGCCGCGCCGATCGAGTAGCGGCCACCCACGCCGAACGTGCGCAGATCGCGGACCGTGCCCGTCGTCACGTTGGCCATGGCCGTCGAGAACGTCGGGGTTGCCTGACCCGGATAACGGATGTCCGTATATGCCGCGCCAACGCCGAACGGGCCGTTTGCGTAGTTCAAGCCGAAGCTGTAAGCGCGCGACGAACCCGCGACCGGTGCAGCGGTCGTGCCGGTTGCCGGCGCGCCGGCGAATGCGCCAGCCTGGTTCGAGAAGCCGTACATCGCGCCGAAGGTCAGGCCCGCGAAATTCGCGCTGCTGAACTTGACTGCGTTGTTGATACGGCTCGACGTCAACTGGTCGACGTCGTTGATGTGGTAAGCGTAGTTACCCGCGACGGTCTGGCCGCCGGTCGAGTAGTTGCCGCCCAGATAGTCCGTCGAAAACGAGTACTGACGGCCGAACGTCAGCGAGCCGACGCCGTTCTGCGACAGACCGACAAACGCCTGACGGCCGAACAGCGCGCCGCCCTGGCCGAGCGTGCCGTTGCCGCTGTTAAATCCGCTCTCCAACACGAACAGCGCCTTCAGGCCGCCACCCAGGTCTTCCGTGCCGCGCAGGCCCCAACGGCTGCCTTGTGCGACGCCGTCGTCGTACTTGAAGAGGTTGTCGTGGCCCGTTGCGGTCTTCGAGTTGTTCACGTAGCTGATACCGGCGTCGATCAGGCCGTACAGGGTGACACTGCTTTGCGCGTGAGCAGCGGAGGCGAAGACGGCGAGAGTAGCGGCGGCAAATACTTTTTTGTTCAAGACTTTCTCCGATTAAAAATTAAGCGATCGCGAAGCCGGGCTCTTTGGCCGGGTCGTGCGATGGCCCGAAATTTAAGGGAACGCAGAGTAAGGTATGTGACAGCTTTGCTTATTTTCCGAATCTGTCGTGTGCGCGCGACACTCACATAGCTTCGCCAGCTGAAATCGAGCAGGGCACGCGCGTATAAGCTTTTTCCCGCTCGTGCATATAAGCGTGTGAAAAACGATTGGTTTTCCGCCGTCACAGCCGCATGCGACGATGCGCGCCTACCAACACATCACATGTAGGACGACGCATGCAACGCCGGACAATCCTCCAGAACCTGCTCGCCATCGCCGCCTTTTCGCTGACGGCCACGTTCGCGCACGCGGACGACAAACAACTCAAGATCGGCACGATGAGCGGCCCGGACGCGCAAATCTGGTCGGTCGTGACGAAAGTGGCGGCGCGCGAAGGTCTGAACGTCAAAGTCATCGAATTCAACGATTATGTGCAGCCGAACGCCGCGCTCGACGCTGGCGACCTCGACGCCAACGGCTTTCAGCACCAGCCGTTTCTCGACAGTCAGATCAAGCAGCGCGGCTACAAAATCGTCAACGTCGGCCTGACCTATGTGTCGCCGATGGGCTTCTATTCGAAGAAACTCAAGTCGCTCAAGGACTTGCCGGAAGGCGCGAAGGTCGGCATCCAGAACGACCCGTCCAACGGCAATCGCGCGCTGCTGCTTTTGCAGAAGTACGGTGTGATCAAGTTGAAGCCGGGCGTCGGCACGAACGGCGTGAACGCGACGCCGCTCGATGTCGCTGAAAATCCGAAGAAGATCAAGCTGGTGGAACTCGATGCCGCGCAATTGCCGCGTGCGCTCGGCGACCTCGACGCGGCTTCGATCAATACCGATTACGCGGTCAAGGCCGGCCTGCAACCGACCAAAGACGCAATCGCCATCGAAGACCTGAAAGGCCCGTACGCGAATCTGATCGCGGTGCGCGAGCAGGATCGCAATCAGCCGTGGGTGAAGAAGCTGGTGGCGGCGTACGAATCGGACGAAGTGCGCAAGTACATCGATACGCAATTCAAAGGCGCGATCATCCCGGCTTTCTGAGCACGGTTTGACTGATGCCGCATAAATGCAAATCGCCCGCTGTTTCAGCGGGCGATTTGCATTGCGGCACAACCGAGATTGCTGGCTTAGTTACTCAACAGCGAGCCGCTGCGGAACGCCTTCGCACCGGCAATGCGCGCGAATTCCAGACCGGCCGTCGCAAAGCGCGTCAAATGCCGTGCGTACAGCACGCCGGCCACGCTGCTCTTGAGCGTGACGACTTGCTCCGTCAGCGGATCGACGATATCGGCGATCTCATGACCCACGTCGACCCAGGTGCCGACTTCACAGCGATACACCAGCACGCCGCTGATCGGTGCGACGATCGGCTCGGCGCCGGCGAGCGGCGTGGCGGCGAATTCGAGCGGCGGCAGCGCGGCAGCCGTGCCGTCGATCACGCCACGCGAGGTCAGGTATTCGATGATCGCCTGCGCGTCATGCTCGGCGTACTCGTACGACACTTCGCGCTGGCCGCGCAGTTCGATCGTGACCGAGATCGAGCCGTTCGGAATCGGGAAGCGGTCGCCGTAGCGGCCACGCAGATCCGACCAGCAGAAGCTGTGAATTTCGTCGAACGGATTGCCCACCGAATTGAGCGCGAGCAGCGATGCCTTGGCGTCCAGGTAGCAGGCGAGCGGCTCGACTTCCGGCCACAGGTCCGGGTTCGTGTAGAGGTGCATCGCCGCTTCCCAGTCGCAATGCAGATCGAGCACGACGTCGGCGTCGTATGAAAGCTTTTGCAGCGCGAGGCGCTGCGATTCGAGTTCGGTCTGCGGCGTTTGCGCGTCGAGCGCCTCGCGCATGGCCGTGCGGATCGCCGTGCGGTTTGCGTCGAGATTGTCGGTCAGGCGCGACTCGATCACCGGCTGCACCAGCGCCGACAGATCGTGGAAATTACGGTTGAAGTTCTGGGCCGTGTTGGTTTCGAAACGCCCGGTCAGATGGCCGAGAAAGTGCTGATTCAGGCCGATCGGATTGGCCACCGGCACGATCACGACTTCGCCGCGAATCTTGCCGGCCGCTTCCAGCGCCGTCAGCTTGCGGCGCAGTGCCCACGAGACCAGCATGCCGGGCAGTTCGTCGGCGTGCAGCGACGACTGGATGTAAATCTTCTGGCCGCCGCCCGGACCGTAGTGGAAACTCGTCAGGTTGCGGGCGGTGCCGAGCGTCGGAGCAATCAGCGGATGGGTTTGGGTTTGCATGGTTTTCAAATCCGCGGCCAACTGGGCGTGCCGCGCTATCTCGTTGATAACAGTGGGGAAACTTGCTTGATAGCCGGTCAGTCTCGGGCCGGCGGGCGGCGCTTTGCGGGCGCCTCGATCGCACGATCTTAGCCGATATGACGCAGTGTGTGGTTTTATGCGGCGCCGTAAATGAAACGGGCTCCGCCTGTGGCGGAGCCCGTTTCTGCAAACCGGCAGGGCGCGTCGTCAGACGCGCATGGCCAGCTTAGCCGCCGTACACGTCGAAGTCGAAGTACTTCTTCTCGAGCTTCTTGTACGTACCGTCCTTGATGATGTCGGCGATTGCCTTGTCGACCTTCGCTTTCAGATCGGTGTCTTCCTTGCGCATGCCAATGCCTGCGCCGTTGCCGAGGATCTTCGGATCGTCGAGGTTCTTGCCGACGAAGTCGAAGCCGGCGCCGCGCGGCGTCTTCAGGAAGCCGATTTCAGCTTGCACTGCGTCTTGCAGCGCTGCGTCCAGACGGCCCGACAGCAAGTCGGCGTAGACCTGATCCTGGTTCTGGTACGGCACGACCTTCGTGCCCTTCGCTTCCCAGTACGTCTTCGCGTACGTTTCCTGGATCGTGCCTTGTTCCACGCCAACCGTCTTGCCCTTGAGCGAGTCAGCCGTCGGCAGGATGCCCGAACCCTTCTTCGCCACGAGGCGCGTCGGGGTGTTGAACAGTTTGTTCGAGAAAGCGATCTGCTCGGCGCGTTGCGGCGTCATGGACATCGACGACAGCACGCCGTCGAACTTCTTCGCCTTCAGGGCCGGGATCATGCCGTCGAAGTCGTTTTCGACCCACACGCACTTGGCCTTCAGGCGCGCGCAGATTTCATTGCCGAGGTCGATATCGAAGCCAACGAGCTTGCCGTCCGAGCCCTTCGACTCAAACGGGGGGTAGCTGGCGTCAACGCCGAAACGGATGGTCGACCAATCTTTAGCGTGTGCGCCAATCGAGACGGTAGCAAGCAGAGCAACCGTCAAAGCCGCTAGCAGTTTTTTCACTGTTTTACTCCTCGGTGTAGTTCAAATACGCCCGCATGCGGTTGTGCCGCTGCGGGGCACCCGGCGCGACTCACGACCGGGCTTGGGTTGAAGCTGCCAGCCGGGGCGGCCAGCAGCGCGCGCCAAGCTTATCAGTTCAAAAAGATTGGGTAGCTAGTGAAACACCGGATGGCGCAAGAGGCTGGCTTCTAATGCGTGAATGTGGTGGAGATGCGAAAGCGTCGCTGATGCGTATCGGGTGGCAAGGTCCGCTCGTCTCGCGTACGTGTCGCGCACGTAATGCCGCAGTAATGAAGTTGGCTAATTTGCGTGCGTGCGTGCGTCACGTCGCGGTTGTCGCGGCTGCCTGGATGGTGCGCGATTCCACGCGGTCCCACGCGTTCTCACGCGCGCCAGCGCAGGCAGAGCACAAGACGGCGATTCACTCCTTGGCGAGCGAATCCGCGCGTTCTGCGCCGACCTCACCGCACCACAGTGCGCCCTTGTCCATCATCTGCGCGTCCTGTGCGGACATACCCGCGCAGGTGCCGCGCATGTCCTGGGCTTCGCGCCGGGTGCGCTCGAGTGCCGCACGATTCATTTCGCCCTGAAGCCAGCTGCCGAAGCACGCAATCGATCCGGCCGCCACGGCCACCCATACCCACTCTATTTTGCTCAGGCGCATTGTCTGTTTCTTGTCCGACTCGTCGACTGCCCGGAAGACAGGCCGCGCGCCATCGCGCGACGCTGCCGTCGACCGCCGGCGGCGGACTGGGCAGGCGAACGTTTATCGGCATTCGTGCGGCGTTTCTTTAGCAATGTGTCGCCGGGTTTGTCCTCGCACAATTTAGCCGCGACTCTTACGTGTTGTTACGCAGATCGCTCGTGCTTCACGGGTTCATGTGTTTCAAACGGCGGTAGTCGAGTTAAAGATTCCGCATAAACTGCCGTTAAATGCAGATGAGCGCGCTTGCTGTATCCCGTTTGAAGGAATTTGTTCGACTCGGCGAAGCCGACAACCAAAAATGGTTTTCTTAGCGCTATCATCGTTGCTCCTCGCGCCCGGCCCAACGCCTCACGCAGAGCGTATCTGTCTGAAGAATGTCGCCGGACGACAGTCCGCGGATCGATTCCGTGCGTCGACGCTCGCCATCAGGTCTTCTGCTAGACGGTTGTGTATGCACATAATGTTTGCAGCAGATGAAAAGCGCGTTTGTAAACGATTCTTTCAATCACGAATCGGCGTTTTTGCGCGCGCCTATTTATTGGGTCGCAGCGTTTGTCTGGGACTTTTGACATTTCTACCCGGCGTGGTTTTTTCCGTCGGCCTTTGTGCGGCCGCGCCGGTCAAAGCCGACGACAACGTCCTGCGCGTGCTCGCGTGGCCAGGCTACGCTGACGCCGACGTGGTGAAGCGTTTCGAGGCGCGTTACAAGGCCCGCGTGGAAGTCACGCTGGTCGATTCCGACGAGGCGCTATGGGCGCAGATGCATGCGAAAGGGACGCCGCCCTTCGACGTGCTCGCCGCCAACACCGCCGAAATCCAGCGCTATACCGAGGCGAATCTTTTGGCGCCGCTCGACCTCGCCAGGTTGCCGAACACCAGAAAACAATTGCCGCGCTTTCAGGCGCTTGCCTCGATTAGCGGCATCACGTCGGGCGGCAAGGCATACGCCATTCCGTTCACGTACTCGTCGATGGGCTTGATCTACGACCGCAAGCAGGTCGCCGTGGCGCCGCGCTCCATGCGCGAATTGTGGAATCCGCGTTACCGCGGCAAAGTGCTCGACTTCAACAGTGCGCAGCACAATTTCTCGTTCACTGCGTTGGCGCTGGGCTATTCCCATCCCTTTCAACTCGATGCCGCGCAAATGCGCACGATTGCTCACAAGCTCGTCGATCTGCGCCGCAATCTGTTGACCTATTACACGTTGCCCGAGGAGGCGACCGCGTTTTTCATCCAGCATAAGGTTGCGTTGATGTTCGGCAACTACGGCACCCAGCAGGTCGAGTTGCTGCGCCGGGCGGGCGCCGACGTGGGCTATGTGATTCCCGACGAGGGCGCGCTCGCATGGCTGGATTGCTGGTCGATGACACGCGCGGCGGCCGATCAGCCGCTTGCGCTCGCGTGGATCAATTACATGCTCGAACCGGACGTCAGCGCATTGCTGACACAACGCCAGGGGCTCGCCAATACGTTGACGGCGCCCGTGGAAAACAGCGATAACGCGCGTATCGTGTGGATCGGTCCGGTGGAAAATACTCAGCGACGCGAGGACCTGTGGGCCAGAATCGTGTCCGGGGACCGGTCGGAGCGTTTTTGATGATACGCCCCGGGCTGACCTTCAAATTATCCGTGCTGCTCGCGTGCATCGGCGTGCTCGCGTCGGGCGCGACCGGCTATTACGCGTATCGTGCGAACCGCACGATGCTCGTGAACGAAGCCGGGCGCAGCCTGCTCACGTCGACGGAATTGCTGGGCCAGCGCTTTTCCGCCTCGATCGACGATGTCGGCTCCGACGCGCTGGTGCTCGCGAGCATGCCGTCCACGGCGGACATCGCGCAGACCGACGACGGCGTCGGCCCCAACGCGGCCCGCGAACGGCTGGCGCAGGTGTATTCCAGTTTCATGGTGCATCACCTCGAGTACCTGCAAATCCGGCTGATTACGCGCCAGCACTATGGGCTCGAACTGGTCCGCTTCGACCGCGACGCGGATGGCCTCGTGCGGGTCGAAGGGAAGAACCTGCAGGAGAAAGGTCAGTTTGCCTACGTATTCGACACGCTGACGTTTGCGCCGGGCCGCATTTACATTTCGCCGATCTCGGTGAACCATGAGTACGGCTCGCATGCAGCCCAGGGCAAGCCTACGCTGCGGCTCGGCACGCCTGTGTCGAACGCGCATGGCGACGTGGTGGGCGTCGTCGTGATCGATATCGATCTGGAGGCGCTGTTCAAACGACTGCAAAGCGATTTGCCGAGCGACTATCGGGTTTACCTCGCCAACGAATGGGGCGATTTCCTCGTTCATCCGGATGCCTCGAAAACCTTCGGCTTCGATCGTGGCCGGCGCGTGCTGATGCAGGACAGTTTCTCCGTCACGAGGCCGCTCTTCGAACAGTCGCAAGGTGAGGTGCTGGTGGACGGTCTTGCGCGGCCGAAACAGGCCGCCGGCCAGGTACTCGCTTTCGTGCGCAGGCCTTTCGGTGATCTGGCGGGCAACCGCTTCATCGTGCTCGGTCTCGCCAAGCCGCTCGAAGACGTCCTGTCCGGCGCGAATCTGCTTGGCAACAGTATCGTGCGCATGGTGCTGATTTTCAGTGTGCTGGCGCTGTTCCTCGCCATTCTGTTCGCGCGGGCGCTGACCAAGCCGCTGCACATGCTCGCGCATGCGGCAACACATCTGTTCGCCGAACACGCCATGCCTACGCTGCCGCTCAACCGGACCGACGAGATCGGCGTGCTGGCGCGCTGCTTCGACCGGCTGCGCCGCGAAATCAAATCGCAAATGGACGTGCTGCACGCCAAGCAACGTGAACTCGTGCATCTCGCCACGCATGACGGACTGACCGGACTGCCGAACCGCGTCCTGTTCATGGAGAAGCTCGAAAGCGCGATCGAGGAAGCCACGCGGCGAGAGGAAGGCCTCGCCGTGCTGTTCGTCGACCTCGACCGTTTCAAGCAGATCAACGACCAGTTCGGCCATTCCGTCGGCGACACGGTGCTCGCCGCCGTGGGGCGTCGCCTGAAGCAGGTGCTCTGTTCCGCGGACCTGGTGGCGCGTTTGGGTGGCGACGAGTTCATCGTGCTGATCGAAGGGCCGCGCGCGGCAGAGGCGGCGCCCGCGATCGCCTCGCGCATCATGGAGGCGCTGAACGAAGAGGTCCGGGTTGAAGGGCAGAACATGACGGTGGGCGCGAGCATCGGCATTAGCCAGTTTCCCGACGACAGCGGCACGGCGGAAGAATTGCTGCTCAACGCCGACGCGGCGATGTATGCGGCTAAATCCGGCGGACGTTGCGCGTATATGCGTTACCAGGATGTGCTCGACGCGCGCCGGCGCGAGCAGGTCGAGGCGCACGCGCAGGCCGGCGAGGGCGCAACGCAAGGACACGAGGCCGAACCGACGGCCTGATGCAGCCAAAACGCGCATCCTGCTTTCCAGCCAGCTTTCCAGCTGCTTTCGATCTGCTTTCCGTCTGCTGCGCCTGCTCCTTTTTTCTTGCCGGAATCACGAGGCAACTTTGCCTCGATCTTCGCTTCGCCGAGCGTTGAAGCAATCGTTTGCGCCGATCTTGAGACAAGTCTTTTTGATTTTCGGTGAAGCGTTTCCGCCGTATCAACTTTCCCTCGAGGTTGCCGAAAACTCCGTTATAGCAATGAATCGACGGGAGATTTCCGTGAAGCGACAGATAGGGTTGCTGGCTGCCGTGTTCGCGCTCGCCGGCTGCGCCCAGATGCCGCCGCCGAGCGCGGCCCATACGGACAAGGCGCCGAACGAGGTGCTCAGTTTCGACATTCCGCCTGACGCGCTCGGCGCGCGAGATCCGCAACTCACCACCGTGCTCGCGAAGGCGGGCGCACTCGCCGCCGCGCAGCCGCAGTCCACGGTCGTTCTCGTGACGGCGCTGGGACAGGACTTCGCGTACGTGAATCAGGCCGTGTGGAAGGGCGTGCCGGCCCAGCGCGCGGCCCGGGTGAACTTCGAGAACCGCACCGCCGGATTGGGTCAGCCGTATAGCGTATCGATCAGGACGGTCCAATGAAGGAGGGCACCGTGACCGTTCGCATCACTTTGCTGGCGCTGGCCATGCTCCTCAGCGCGCCGGCCTTCGCCGGCCAGCCTGGCGCGGACCTGCAATCCGCCGGCGCGTTTCCCGCCGCGGCGGACAAGGTGTATCCGCCGTTGCCGTCGCTGGCCATGCTGCCGCCGCCGGGCGCGGGCGATGACGAATTGCCGGTGAAGCCGGTAACGCATCGAAAGAAAACGCATGTGGCGGCGCAGGCGCAGGAGCGCAGAAGCCCGCCCGCCCCGGTCGTGCGGATCGTCGTGTCCGACGCCTCGCATGCGTATCTCGACTCGGTGCAACGGCAGATCGATCTGGCGCTGGCCAAATAAACCGGCCGGCGCTTCGACGCGGGTCACGCTGCATCACTATCAAACGGAAGGATGCGTCATGTCCTTGAAGATTGTCTTCTCAGCACTTGCCTGCCTGTCGGTATGCGGCGCCGCGCAAGCAGCCGACGACTGCTTCAACGAAGCAGCGGCTTATCAGGGCGTGAATCCGTGGGTGCTGCGGGCACTCGCATGGTACGAATCGAAGGGCGACGCGAGCGCGATACGGCAGAACGCAAATGGCTCGATCGACGTGGGTCAGTTGCAGATCAACTCGATTCACTTCGACGACCTCGCGCGCGAAGGGGTGCCGCATCGCGCGCTGGTCGATCCGTGCGTGAACGTGTATGTGGCGGCCTGGCTGCTGAAACAGAAGATGGTCAAGCACGGCAATACGTGGCGCGCGATCGGCGCCTACCATTCGGAAACGCCGAAACAGCGCGACGCGTATGCGCGCGGAATTCAGAAGGTGCTGGTGGCGTGGGGGCAGTTGCCGTCCGCGCGCTGAACCCGCTCACCAGGCACCAGGCGCGGACTGCGCGTCCGGCGAGCCATCAAGGTCTTGAGCGCCTTCCCTTCAAACGATCCGTGCGCCGCCGCGATATGTAGCGCGCGGCACCGGCAGCCTGTCGAGCATGGTTACGCGCACGAAGTCCGCGCGCAAGCCCGGTTCGATCGCGCCCCGGTCGTGCAAGCCGGCGGTGCGCGCCGGTTCGGCGGAGACGGTTGCCATTGCGCGCGGCAACGTCCAGCCGGCCTCATCGACCAGCTCGAACACGGCGGTCATCAGGCTCGACGGCACATAATCCGACGACAGGATGTCGAGCAGGTCCGCTCGTGCCAGTTCGAGCGCCGATACGTTGCCCGAATGCGAGCCGCCGCGCACGATATTCGGCGCGCCCATGATGGTCGAAATGCCGTGCTCGCGCGCGGCTTCGGCGGCGATGCGGGTGGTCGGAAACTCCGCGAGCACGATGCCTTCGGCTTTGGCCTGTTCGACGTGTTCGATCAGCGTGTCGTCGTGGCTTGCCACCGGAATGCCGAGCCGGTTGCAGCGCGCCACGATCTCGCGGCGGTGCGCGTCGGCGTACCGTGCCTGTTCGACCGAGAGTTCGGTGAGCGCGGTCGCCACGTGTTCGTCGCTCAGTTTGCCGTTGCGTTCCTGAAAGCGGCGCCATTGCTCGCGGTCGTGCCACTGACGCTGACCGGGCGTGTGATCCATCACCGAGGCGAGCCGCAGCAACGGATGCGCGCACAACGAATCGAACACTTCTACCACGTCGGCGGTGGCGATTTCGCAGCGCAGATGCAGAAAGTGTTCGGCGCGCAGCAGCTTGCGCTCGGAGAAGCGCGTGAGCGCTTCGGCGCATTGCGTTTGCAGATCGCGGCCCCGCAATCCTACGTTCGTGCGCGAACCGATGGCGAGCGCATCGAATACGGTGGTGATGCCGGCCGCGGCCACCTGGGCGTCGTGAATCACGAAGGCCGCATCGGTATTCCATTGCACGCCCGGGCGCGGCGCGAGATGCTTCTCGAGGTTGTCCGTGTGCAGTTCGATCAGGCCGGGCAACAGATAGTCCCCGTCCCAATCTTCGGCTTCGCGCGCCGCGGTCGTGCCGCGCTCGACTTCGCGGATCACGCCGTCTTCGACGCGAACCACACCGGTGAATACTTCGTCTCGCGTCACGATGCGAGCGTTCCTGATCAACATCGACTTGCTCCGTAGTCAGTCAGACTTGAGTGTGGGCTGTGCGTACTGGGGCCGCATGTGTCAGTGTAGTGCCGTTGCGCGCCCGATTTGTGTCATTCAGTGACGCAGCGGCGGCTTCAGTTCCAGGCGGCGCGTGGCGACCTTGTTGCGCGTGTCTTCGTCGTGAAAGATGCCGACGATCGCCGCGCCGCGCTCGCGTGCTTCGACGATCAGGTCGGCGACCACGTCGCGGTTGTCGGCGTCGAGTGAGGCCGTGGGCTCGTCGAGCAAAAGCAGCGGGTGCTCGGCAATCAAACCACGCGCGATATTCACGCGCTGTTGTTCGCCGCCAGAGAACGTGGCGGGCGCGAGCGACCACAGCCTTTCTGGCACGTTCAATCTGGCGAGTAGCGCAGCGGCGCGCGAGCGTGCTTCGTCTTCCGGCACGCCGCGCGAGAGCAGCGGTTCGGCTACGAGCGTGAGTGTCGGCACGCGTGGAATCACGCGCAGAAACTGGCTCACGTAACCGACCACGCTTCGGCGCAGACGCAGTACGTCGTGCGGCTCAGCCCCGGTGATCGATAGGGACCTGCCGTCGTTTCCAAGGTCGCGAATCGCAATCGAGCCGCTCGTCGCCAGATAGTTGCCGTACAGGCAGCGCAGCAGTGTGCTCTTGCCCGCACCCGACGGCCCGACCAGCACCACGCATTCGCCTCGCTCGATCTCGAGCGAGACGCCCGCCAGCGCTTCGATTCGCACGCCGCCCTGGCCGTGCAACACAAAGGTCTTGCCGATGCCGACCGCGCGCAGCATCAGCGCCGCGTTGTCGACGAATGCGTGCTCGGCGGCGCGCGCTTCAGTGCTTGTTTCAATGGATCGCATTGTGAACCTCAAACCGGCAGAACCGAGGAAACCAGCGTTTGCGTGTACGGGTGCTGCGGATCGTCGAGCACCTGGTCGGTCAGTCCCGCCTCGACCACTTCGCCGCCTTGCATGACCATCAACCGGTGCGCGAGCAAACGCGCGACGCCGATATCGTGCGTGACAATCAGCACCGACAGATGCAGCGTCGACGTCAGCGTGCGCAGCAGATCGAGCAGGCGCGCCTGCACCGATACGTCGAGGCCGGCGGTCGGTTCGTCCATGAAGACGAGCCTTGGACCGGTGACGAGATTGCGCGCAATCTGCAAACGCTGCTGCATGCCGCCCGAAAACGCCGCCGGAAATTCGTCGATGCGTGAGGAATCGAGTTCGACGCGCTCCATCCACTGCGTGGCCGCGTAGCGGATATCCTCATAGTGGCGCGCGCCGACAGCCATCAACGGCTCGCCGATGTTCGCGCCGGCCGAGACGCCGCTGCGCAGTCCGTCGCGCGGATTCTGCTGAACAAAGCCCCATTCGGTGCGCATCAGCAAACGGCGGCGTGGTTCGGACAAGGCGAGCAGGTCGAGCTGGTCGCCGTGAGTAGCCGTGTAGTGAAGCGAGCCGCTGTCGGCCGCGGTCTTGAGCGCGAGCGTGTTCAGCAGCGTGGTCTTGCCCGAACCTGATTCGCCGACAATGCACAGCACTTCGCCCGGATACAGGTCGAAGCTGACGTTTCTGCAGCCATTGCGGCCGCCGTATTGTTTGGTGAGCGAGCGGGCGGCGAGGAGCGGCGTCATGCGTGTTCTCCCTCGCGCGCGGCGCGCAACGGCAATTCGGGTTCTTCGTCGCCGCGGCGTTCGTGGCAATAGTCGCTGTCGGAGCAGACGAACATGCGTTTGCCCGCATCGTCGACGATCATTTCGTCGAGGAAGCTCCCAGTCGAACCACATAGCGCGCAGGCGTGCTGCCACTTCTGCACTTCGAACGGATGATCGTCGAAGTCGAGGCTGCGCACGTGCGTGTAAGGCGGAATCGCGTGAATGCGACGCTCGCGGCCGGCGCCGAACAATTGCAGCGCGGGGTTCATGTGCATCTTCGGGTTGTCGAACTTCGGAATTGGCGAAGGCGAAGTCAGATAACGGTGGTTGACGATCACCGGGTAGTCGTAGGTGGTCGCGATGCTGCCGTGATGCACGATGTCCTCATAGAGCTTCACGCTGATCAGGCCGTAATCGGCGAGCGCATGCAGCTTCTTGCACTCGGCGACGCGCGGTTCGAGGCGAAAGAGCGGCTCGGGCATCGGCACCTGATAGACCAGAATCTGCCTGTCCGTGAGCGGTGTTTCGGGAATGCGGTGACGGGTCTGGATGATCGTCGCCTCGACCGTGCGGCGCGTGGTCGCCACGCCGGTGGTGCGCGCGAAAAAACGGCGAATGTTGACCGCGTTGGTGGTTTCGTCGGAGCCCTGATCGATCACCTTCAGCGTGTCCTGTCGGCCGATGATCGCCGCGGTGACCTGAATGCCGCCGGTGCCCCAGCCGAACGGCAGCGGCATTTCACGCGAAGCGAACGGCACCTGATAACCCGGCACGGCCACCGCCTTGAGCAATGCGCGGCGCAGCATGCGTTTGGTCTGCTCGTCGAGGTACGCGAAGTTGTAGCCGTCGGCCGCGCTGTCGTACGAGGTATTGGCGTGGGATGTGTCGGGCGCGTTCATGCTGCCTGCTCCTGCTGACCGTTGGTTTGATCCGCGCGTTGCTCGATGCCCTGATCCTGATTCTGCGCGGCGTGCTGCGCGCGCAAACGGCGCACGAGTTCCAGCTCCGACTGAAAGTCGACGTAGTGGGGCAGTTTCAGATGCTGCACGAACCCGGACGCTTCGACGTTATCGCTATGCGAGAGCATGAATTCGATATCTTGCGTGGGCGAAGCCAGCGTTTCACCGAGTTCCTCGGCGCGCAATGCGCGATCCACGAGCGCCATCGCCATTGCCTTGCGCTCCGAGTGACCGAACGCGAGACCGTAGCCTTGCGTGAAGGTGGGCGGCACGGCGCCGCTGCCGGCGAACTGATTGATCATCTGGCATTCGGTTATGTCGATGTCGCCGATTTCAACCGCTTCGCCCAACTCGTCGAGTTCCATTTCCACGGCGATCGTGCCGAAGCGGATCTCGCCCGCGAACGGATGCGAGTGCGCGTAGCCGCGCTGCGTCGCGTAACCCATGGCGAGCAGAAAGCCTTCGTCGCCGCGCGCGAGATTTTGCAGACGCGTGGCGCGGCATGCCGGAAAGGCGAGCGGCTCACGCGAGAGGTCGCCGGGTTCCGGCGCGTTCGGCGTGGGGCGTTCCTGTTCGATCAGACCTTCTTTGTCGAGCAAGGTGACGACGCGGGGCATGGCTTCCACTTCAGAGCCGGCAGTTCGACTCGAAGACGACGACGTCGCGCTTGCCGCCGTGTCGCCATGCGCATCGCTATCCGCATCGCCATCCGCGAGCAGCGCGAAATCCAGCAGACGCTGCGTGTAATCGTAAGTCGCACCCAGCAACTGGCCGCCGGGCACGTCCTTGAAGGTCGCTGAAATACGGCGCTCCACCTGCATCGCTTCGGTATCGATCGGCTGCGTGTAGCCGAAGCGCGGCAGCGTGGTGCGATACGCGCGCAGCAGGAAGATCGCTTCGACCAGATCGCCGGCGGCCTGCTTGATGGCGAGTGCGGCGAGTTCTTCATCGTAGACCGAACCTTCGGTCATGACGCGCGCCACCGCGAGGCGCAATTGTTCGCGAATCTGCGCGACGCTGAGTTCGGCTAGCCGCGTGTCGCCGCGGCGTGCCTTGTCGAGCAGACGCCACGACGCTTCGATCGCGCGTTCTCCCCCCTTGACGGCAACGTACATCAGTTCACCTTCGCTTGAGTTGTGCGCGGCAGGCCGATCAGGCGCGCGCCGCAGACGAGATAACAATCGACGCCGCAGGGAAACAGCGGAGCGAGGGCGGCGCGTTCGCGCCAGAAACGTTCGGGCAGGCCGACTGGAGCAATCGTCGCGGTGTGCTGGATGCCCGGGCCGCTCAGCACGATTGGCGCGCCACCCGTTAGCGCCTCGACGCGGATCAACAGCGTGACCGACTGTTCGGGCGATTCCGCTGCGCCAAGCGTGAAGCTCTCCAGCGGCGGTAACGTGCCGGCGTCGTGGAGGTAGGCAAAGGCGGCTTGTGCGGGTTCGTCGACGAGCGGCGCGCCGGTGTGAAAGCGCAATGACGAACCGAGCGCCGTATCGGGTTGCGCGAGCCACACCGGCGTGGCGTAGTCGCAGAGTGCAAGCAGCGCGGCGAAGGCGGCAAGGTCCGCGCGGGTGGCTCGCACTTCGGGCAACACGTTCTCGATCACGCCGACCGTCCCCGGACGCGACAGCGCATCGAGCAAAGTGCGAAACACCGCCTGGGTGTCGTGCACCGGATCGGCGAAGCCTGGCGTTAAGTCGGTCAACGCGCTGGACAATGCAATCTGTGAGTTTCCCATTAGTCGCCCCGAACCATCGTGAAGAATTCGACGCGCGTGGCCGCGGCGTCCTGTTGCCGCGCGGCGCGTTTCGCGGCCTGCTGCGCGGCTAACGGCTCAATCAGTTGCTCATGCAAGACGGCGTGATGCGCCGGCATTTGCAAGAGGGCGTCTGCCAGCGCCGCCAGTTCGGCGCGGCGGCGGTCGCGGCCCAGATGACACGCCACGCCAACCGTCGCGTCAGCGTCGGCCGACGCGCGCAAACGCAAGGTGGCGCGGGTGACCGTGGCTTCGCCGAGATTGAACGGGTCGCCGCTGCCGCCGATCCGCCCGCGCACCATGGCGAGGCCGATTTCCGGCGGACGCAGCCAGTCATACGTTGGAGTGGGGATGCCCCGCAAGGCGCGTTCGAGCGCGGCTTCGAGATCGGCGCGCGGCGTGCGGGCCAGCACGGCCATCCATGCGCGCCGGGCCGACGAGAGCAGAGCGGTGGAAGGCGAGGTGGAAGTGGCACTCATCGAATGTCCTGTTGTTCCGGCGAATCAACATTTGACCATCTATTCATCTAAACGTCTAGACGTTTAGGGGTATGCTTGTCGAGCCGTGTAGCGCATACCCGCCGTTTCATATTTCCATCACGGCTTGCGCACTACAATGCACGTCATAGCGATTATTTGAACCCAAGGGAATGACAGCACCATGACATCGAACGACAACGCGACGCCGGGCACGATGCTCGAACGCGGCGCGGGCGTTGCCGTGTGGCGGCAGATCGAGCAGATCCTGGCGGCGGAAATCGCCGCCAGCGGTTTCGGCGAAGAAGGGCGTCTGCCGAGCGAAGGCGAACTGGCCAAACGCTTCGACGTGAACCGGCATACCGTGCGCCGGGCCATGCTGGGTCTTGCCGCGCTGGGCCTCGTCAGCGTCGAGCAGGGGCGCGGCACCTTCGTGCAACCCGGCGCGATTGACTATACGATCGGCCGCCGCACGCGGTTCACGGAAAACCTGCGCCAGCAGCATCACGCGGCGGCCGGCACCATGTTGTCGGCCGCGCGCGTGAAGGCCGAGCCGAGCGTTGCAAAGGCGCTGGGTCTGCGGGCCGGTGCGCCGGTCTACCGGATCGAATCGTTGCACGAATCCGACGGCGTGCCTTTCACCTTCGCGCGCAACTGGTATCCCGCGGCGCGGTTCGCGGACTTGCCGGAGGTGCTGGAGCGTACCGGCAGCATCACCAAGGCCATGGCGGAATTCGGCGTGAACGACTATCTGCGTAAGTGGAGCCGCATCGGCAGCGTGCTGCCCGAACCGGAGGTGGCGCGCCGTTTGAATATCAACCGTCAGCAGCCCGTGCTGTGGGTCGAAAACGTCGATGTGGATCTGCAAGGCACGCCGGTCAAATACGGCTTCACCCACTTTGCCGCGGACCGCGTGCAACTGCTGGTGGAGCACGACCTATGAGCGGCGCGGCTTGGGGCGCCGAGTCTCGTTTCGCCGTGTATTACGCGCCCGCGCGTGAATCGGCGTGGTGGCAGGCCGGTTCGGCGTGGCTCGCGCGCGACGCGGAAAGCGGCGAGTGCTGCGAGGCTCCGCAACCTCCGGAATTGACGCGTCCGCTCGCGGCGTTGACTGAAGCGCCGCGCCGCTACGGCTGGCACGGCACACTGGTCGCGCCGTTTCGACTCGCCGAAGGCGTGACACAGGCACACGTATTGCACGGCGCGCGTGAATGGGCGCGCACGCAAAGCGCATTCGCGCTGCCGGTGGAAGCCGCAACGCTTGGCGATTTCGTTGCGTTGCGGCCGGCCGATGCAGAAGGCGAAGCCAGCATTCGCGACGTGGCCACGAGCGCCTTGCACACGCTCGATGCGTTGCGCGCGCGGCCGTTGGCCGCGGATCTCGCGCGTCGACTGGCCGCGCCGCTGAGCGAACGGCAACGTGCGCTGTTGATCCAATGGGGCTATCCGTACGTGCTCGACGAATTCCGTTTTCATATGACGCTCTCCAGTTCGCTCGCCGACGCGAAGGAACGCGCCACGCTGGTCGCATGGTGGCAAGCGCGCACGCCCTCGCTTGGGCCGCTGATTGTCGATCATGCCGCGCTCTTCGTCGAACCGGCGCCCGGAGAGCCGTTCGTGTTGTGGCAACGTGTGCCCTTCCAGACCGGCGAGGTGTAATGACAATGACAGGTCGTTTGATCTATGTAATGGGGCCGTCCGGCGCGGGCAAGGACTCGCTGCTGGAGTTCGCGCGCAAGCGGCTGATGGGCGAGCCGATTCTGTTTGCGCACCGCTATATCACGCGGCCGAGCGGCAACGGCGAAGCGCATGTGGCGTTGAGCGTCGAAGAGTTTGCCGCGCGCTCCGTGCTCGGTCTGTTCGCGCTCGAATGGTCCAGCCACTCGCTGCGCTATGGCATCGGCATCGAACTGGATGCGTGGCTGGCGCGTGGTTGCACGGTGGTCGTCAACGGCTCGCGTCAGCATTTGCAGCACACGTTGGCGCGTTATCCGAACACGGAAGTGGTGCACGTCGACGCCGCGCCGCATATTCTCGAAGCCCGGCTCGGCGCGCGCTGCACCACGATCGACAATTCCGGCACGCTGGATGAGGCGGGCCACGCGTTGATCGCGTTTCTGAAAGCGGAAGCCGACGTTCAGTAAGCCGTACTATCCGGCTGCCGCCATCCGTTCCCGCGTCGCTTCCTGCAAGCACGCTACGAACTGAAGCACGGCCGGTGTCGGCAACAGATCGCGCCGCGAAATGATGCTGAGATCGTAGTTCGGCAGCGCCTCTTCGATCTGCGCGACGCGGATGCCGAGCGGCGCGACCATTTGCGCCAGCGGTCGCGTGAAGCAGCCGATCACGTCGGTTTGCGACACCAGCCCGAGCGTCACCGCGAACGACGACGGCGCCCGCACCAGCCGCTTCGGCACCGGCAAGCCATGTGCGTTGAACATGGCCATCATCACGCTATGGGGGAAATGATCGGCGCCCACGGTCACGATCCACTCCGCGTCGAGTAGCTCGTGCAGGCGCGTCACGTTGGCGAGCGGATGCCCGGCGCGCATGGCGACGACGAACTGCGTGGAGTAGAGCGGCGCTTGCACCAGGTCGCTGTCCAGCGCCTGCACGTGGTGGATCGCCGCGATATCCAGCGCGCCATTGCGCAAACGCGCAACCGCGTCCGGTATCGTCACTTCTTCCAGATGCAGATTGACGAGCGGCATCGCGCGGCGAAACTTCGAGACCGCGTGCGGCAGCGCCGTGAGCGCAATCGACGGCATGGTGCCCACGCTGACCTTGCCGGCCAGTTCTCCCTTCACCTGTTCGACGGCTTCCACCGTGCGCCGCATGTCGCCGAGCAACTGTTCGGCGCGCGGCAGCAGCGCGAGCCCGCAAGCCGTCAGTTCGATGCCTCGTACGCTGCGCACCATCAATTCCGCATTCAGCGCGCTTTCGAGCTCGCGGATCGTATGCGTGACGGCCGGCTGCGTGACGCCAAGCTCGCGCGCGGCGGCGCGCAGGCTGCGGTGATGGGCGGCGGCGACGAATGCTTGCAACTGCTGCAGTTTCATTCGGGTAATCCCGTATATAACGATTGTTAATCGGGGTGAAAAAAACAGCATCTTATTCGAACAAAACGGCGTGGCTATAGTGCTCGCCTGTTTGCCGCGTTTTGACGCGGCCGTGATCCCCTGGAGCCATAGAGATGAGCGAAGCCGCGCGTTTTACCGAAGTGTCCGACCTGGTGCCTGCCGCCGAGAGCCTGCGCGAGATTCGCCATCACATTCACCACCATCCGGAGCTGGCCTACGAGGAGCACCAGACGGGCGCCCTGGTCGCCGACAAGCTCGAACAATGGGGCTGGCAGGTCACGCGCGGCGTCGGTCAGACGGGCGTGGTGGGCACGCTGAAGGTGGGCGACGGCAAGCGCAGCATTGGCATTCGCGCGGACATGGACGCGTTGCCGATCATCGAGCAAACCGGTCTGCCGTATGCGAGCGGCACGCACGGCAAGATGCACGCGTGCGGCCACGACGGCCACACCACGATGCTGCTCGGCGCGGCGCAACGCCTCGCGGCTACGCGCAATTTTTCGGGCACGGTGCATCTGTACTTTCAGCCGGCCGAGGAGAGCGGCATCGACAGCGGCGCGCTGAAGATGATCAACGACGGCCTGTTCGAGCGCTTTCCCTGTGACGCCGTGTTCGGCGTGCACAACCATCCCGGCGAGGAGCCGGGCGTGCTGCTGTTCCGCAAAGGGCCGTTCATGTCGGCGGGCGACAAGGCGATCATCACGATCGAAGGCGTGGGCGGGCACGCGGCGCGTCCGCACCTGACGGTCGATCCGGTCGTGGTGGCGGCCAGCATCGTGATGGCATTGCAGACGATCGTCGCGCGCAATGTCGATCCGTCGCAACCGGCGGTGGTGACGGTCGGCTCCATGCATGCGGGCACCGCGAACAACGTGATTTCGAGCAGCGCGAAGCTGGAGCTGAGCGTGCGCTCGTTCAGCCCCGAAGTGCGCGCACTGTTGAAGAAGCGTATTACCGAACTCGCCGAAACCCAGGCGGCGAGCTATGGCGGCAAGGCGGTGGTGGAATACATCGAAGGCTATCCGGTCGTGGTCAATTCGGATGCCGAAACGGATTTCGCGGTGGAAGTGGCGCGCGAACTGGTCGGCGACGACAAGGTGGTCGCGCAAACCGACATCCTGATGGGAAGCGAAGACTTTGCCTTCATGCTGCAGAAGCGGCCGGGCACGTTTTTGCGGATCGGCAACGGCGCGGGCGAAGACGGCTGCATGGTGCACAACCCGCACTACGACTTCAACGACCGCAATCTGCCGGTCGGCGCGGCGTTCTGGACGCGGCTGGTGGAGCGCTATCTGGCGCAGTAACGCCGAAGTGACGCCGCAGTGACCCAGCAAGCCGCACCGCAATCGGCCAGCCGCACAATCATAACGACGAGGTAGACCACGCGATGAACACCACGACCGATGCGAGCCACGCCGTTCAGGCGAGCCAACCCACCAGCCGCGGCGCGATTGCCGCCGCGGTGATCGGCAACTGGCTCGAGTTTTTCGACTTCACCGTGTACGGGTTTTTTGCCGTGATCATCGGCAAGCTGTATTTCCCGTCGGCGGACCCGACTACTTCGTTGCTGCTCTCCGTGGCGACCTTTGCGGCAGGCTTCATCACGCGCCCGCTCGGCAGCGTCATGCTCGGCGTGTACGCGGACCGCAAGGGCCGCAAAGCCGCGCTGAATCTGACCATCATGCTGATGGCGGTGAGCACCTGCCTGATCGCGATTGCGCCGACCTATGCGCAAATCGGTCTTGCGGCGCCGCTTCTGATCGTGCTGGCGCGTCTCGTACAAGGCTTTTCGCAAGGCGGTGAGTTCGGCGCGGCCACCTCCACGCTGCTCGAACAGGGCGGCGGCACGCGGCGCGGTTTTCGTGCGAGCTGGCAACTGGCCACACAAGGCGGCGCGGCGCTGATGGGTTCGGGCATCGCCGCGGCGTTGTCCGGCGCGTTGCCGAAGGAATCGCTGGAAAGCTGGGGTTGGCGCATTCCGTTCCTGCTCGGCGTATTGATTGCGCCGGTCGGCATGTACCTGCGCCGCCGTCTGGCCGACGACGCGGCCAGCGCGCACGGCCATGCGATCGAGCGCGGCGTGCTGAACGAACTCTTCACGCAGCATCTGCGCCCGCTGATCCTGATCACGCTGACGGTGATGGGCGGCACGGTCTCGACCTATATCCTGACCTTCTACATGCCGACCTACGCGATCCACACGCTCGGCCTGCCGATGTCGCTGTCCATGCTGGTGGGCGTCGCCTCGGGCTTCGTGATGCTGGTTACGTGCCCGCTGTTCGGCATGCTGTCGGACCGGATCGGCAGCCGCAAGCGGCCGATCCTGTTCGGACGCGGCGTGCTGGTGTTGCTGCTGTTTCCGGCTTTCATGCTGATCAACCGCTTTCCGCAGTTGCCCGTCATCATGTCGCTGACCGCGCTGATGCTGCTGTTCTATTCGATGGGCTCGGCGTCGGAATTCGCGTTGATGTGCGAGTCGTTTCCGCGGCGCGTGCGCGCCACCGGCATTTCGATCGCCTATGCGTTGAGTGTCTGCGTGTTCGGCGGCACCGCGCAACTGGTTGCGACGTGGCTCATCAAGCTGACGGGCAGCAAGCTGGCGCCGGCCGGGTACGTGGCGGCCTGCGTCGTAGTGTCGTTGATCGCGGTGTCGATGCTGAAGGAAACCGCGGAACAGCCGATCGATTGATCGATCGGACAGGGCGCCGGCATCGCGCGGAGCCCGTCAGTCAGTCCATTAGTGTCAGCCGCGCCTCGCCACCATCTCCGAGACGTTCTGCGCGGCGTGCTGCAGCGGCTCCAGAAATGCCTTCACCATCTGCTTGGCCGAATTGCGCTGCGCATTGCCGCTGATATTCATCGCGGCGATCACGCGCCCCTGCCGGTTGCGAATCGGCGCGGACAGCGAAATCAATCCACCCTCCAACTCCTGATCGACAATGGCCCAGCCCTGGCGGCGAACCTGCGCGATCACCTTCTTCAACTCTTCCTTGTCAGTGACCGTGCGCGGCGTGTGCGCGTAGAGCGGCGCCGAACTCAGCGTCGCCTCGAGTGTTTCTTCGTCGAGCGCGGAGAGCAGCACGCGGCCCATCGACGTGCAATACGCCGGCAAGCGGCTGCCGATCGACAGGTTGATCGTCATGATCTTGTGCGTCGGCACGCGCAGCACGTAGACGATCTCGGTGCGATCGAGCACGGCCGCCGAGACGCTCTCGTGAACCTGCGCCGACAGTTGCTCCATCACCGGCTCGGCCAGGTTCCAGAACGGCATGGAGGTCAGATACGCGAAGCCAAGGTCGAGAATTTTCGGCGTGAGGCGAAAGAGGCGCCCTTCGGCTTCCACATAACCGAGCGTTTGCAGCGTCAGCAAAATGCGCCGTGCGCCGGCGCGCGTGAGGCCGGTGGCGGCGGCGACATCCGTGAGCGTCTGTTCGGGGCGCGTGGCGTCGAACGCGCGGATCACGGCGAGGCCGCGCGCGAACGACTGCACGTAGGAGTCGCCCGGTTTGTCCGGGGCCGGTTCGGCGCTGGCGGGAACGGCGGAAGACGGCGGCAGGGCTGGGCTCATGGACCTTGAAAGGTGCGTTCGAGGAAGGGCGGGCACGCGCCGCGCCGGTTCACCCGGCACGATGCGGCGCAAAGGCGTGACGATAGCTTAAGCCTTCTGTTTCGCCAACTTCGCCGCCTGATGCTCAAAAATGCCAGGGTTTGCATGGATGCAGGCCGCATCGAAAATTTGTATGATGACCCGATAACATGATCAATCGAGGCATGGATGTTCGACAAGATTCCTGCGCGAGCGCTGAGCGACACGGTCGCGCAACAGCTGCTGAAGCAGATCGACAAAGGCACCTTCAAGCGCGGCGGCAAGCTGCCCACCGAGGCCGTGCTCGCGCAGCAGTTCGGCGTGAGCCGCACGGTGATCCGCGAGGCGATCTCGCGGCTGAAGAACGAGGGTGTGGTCGAACCGCGCCAGGGCAGCGGCGTGTTTATCGCCGCGCATGGTGCTATCCGGCCGTTGCGTATCGACTACGCGGAAGCGGTCGAGCCGGGCTCGGTGGTGCAGATTCTCGCGTTGCGCCGGGCGATCGAGGCGGAAGTCGCGTCGGAAGCCGCCATGCGCCGCAGCGACGCCGACATGGTGTCGATCGACACGGCGCTCGCGAAGATCGACGAAGCGGTGGCCGAAGGCGAGGACGGCGTGGCTGAAGACGTCGCCTTTCATCGCGCGATCGCCGCGGCCACCGGCAATCCGTATTTCCTCAAAACCCTCACGTTCCTGAACCAGTACCTCGAGGCCGGCACGGTCGTCACGCGCCGCAACGAAGCGTTGCGCGAGGACTTTTCGCGTCAGGTGCGCGAAGAGCATGCCGCGATCGCCGCCGCGATTCGGGCCGGCGATCCGATGGCGGCGCGCAATGCGGCACGAACGCATATGTACAACGCGGCACGGCGTCTCGCGGAAGCGGGGATTTGCTGAGCTTCAGTGCTCAGACTCAGCGCCCGGATTCAGGCCCGGGCGTTCAACGAATTCATAGAGGTCAAGCATGTCCAGAAATGTTGGTGTCATCGGTCTTGGTGCAATGGGCCTGGGTGTCGCGCGTTCGCTGCTGCGCGCGGGTTTTCGGGTTCACGCGTGCGACCTGCGCAGCGAGATCCTGAATGCGTTCGTCGCTGAAGGTGGTGTGGGCTGCGCGACACCGACCGAACTCGGCGCGCGGTGCGAGGTGGTCGTCACGCTGGTCGTGAATGCCGCGCAAACCGAAGCCGTGCTGTTCGGCGAGCAGGGCGCGCTCGCCGCGATGAAAAAGGGCGGCGTGGTGATCGCCAGTGCGACCGTGGCGCCGGACTTCGCAATCGAACTCGGCAAGCGGATCGAGGCCGCCGGTTTGCAGATGCTCGACGCACCGGTTTCGGGCGGCGCGGCGCGCGCGGCTTCCGGCGAGATGACCATGATGACGTCCGGCCCCGCGGCGGCCTATGCCGCCTGCGAGGACGTGCTGGCCGCGATGGCCGGCAAGGTGTACCGCCTCGGTTCCGGGCACGGTGCGGGATCGAAGGTGAAGATCATCAATCAGTTGCTGGCCGGCGTGCATATCGCGGTGGCGGCCGAAGCCATGGCGCTCGGCTTGCGCGAAGGCGTCGATCCAGATGCGCTGTACGAGGTCATCACGCACAGCGCGGGCAATTCGTGGATGTTCGAAAACCGCGTGCCGCACATTCTCAACGGCGACTACACGCCGCTTTCGGCCGTCGATATTTTCGTCAAGGATCTGGGCCTCGTGCTCGATACCGCGCGCCGCTCGAAATTCCCGTTGCCGTTGTCGGCGGCGGCGCATCAGATGTTCATGATGGCGTCTTCGGCCGGCCACGGTGGTGAAGACGATTCCGCGGTGATCAAGATTTTCCCCGGCATCGACGTGCCGGCGGCGAAGTAAGCAGGAGGAGCACCATGACGACACTTACGAAACGCGCGCTGCTCGGCTGCATCGCCGACGACTTCACCGGCGCCACCGATCTGGCCAACATGCTGGTGCGCGGCGGCATGCGCACGGTGCAAACCATCGGCGTGCCCGCATCGAATGACCTGCTCGAGGCCGACGCCCTGGTGGTCGCGCTGAAATCGCGCACCATTCCCGCCGCCGACGCGGTCGCGCAATCGCTTGCCGCGCTGGACTGGTTGCGCGCGCAAGGGTGCCGCCAGTTCTTCTTCAAATACTGCTCGACCTTCGATTCGACCGACGCGGGCAATATCGGCCAGGTGACGGATGCGCTGCTCGACGCGTTGTCCGCCGACAGCACGACCGGCGCATTCACGATTGCGTGTCCCGCGTTTCCCGAGAACGGCCGCACGATCTTTCGCGGCCATCTGTTTGTCGGCGACGCGTTGCTCAACGCGTCGGGCATGGAAAACCATCCGCTCACGCCGATGCGCGATGCGAACCTCGTGAGCGTGCTGCAACGTCAGACCGGATCGAAAGTCGGTCTCGTGCGTTATGACGCCGTGGCGCGAGGCGTGTCGGCGGTGCGCGAAAGGTTCGATACATTGCGCAACGAAGGCGTGCGCATGGCGATTGCCGATGCCGTGTCCGACGCCGACCTCTATGTACTCGGCGAAGCCTGCGCCGATCTCACGCTGATCACCGGCGGTTCGGGCGTCGCGTTGGGCTTGCCGGCCAACTTTCGCCGCGCGGGTTTGCTGGCGGAACAGGCGGACGCCGCGCAGTTGCAGCGAGTCGACGGCTTGTCCGCGGTGCTGGCCGGCAGCGCGTCGAAAGCGACCAATGCCCAGGTGGCGCAGTGGCGCGCCACACGGCCCGCGTTTCGCATCGATCCGCTCGCGGCGGCGCGCGGCGAAGCCGTGGTCGAACAGGCTTTGGCCTTTGCGCAGCCGTACCTCGACAAAGCCGAGCCCATGCTGATCTATGCGACCGCGACGCCCGACGAAGTCAAGGCAGTGCAAGGCCAGCTCGGTGTGAACGAAGCGGGGCATCTGGTCGAAAACACGTTGGCGTCGATCGCGCGTGGTTTGCGCGAGCGTGGCGTGCGCAAGTTCGTGGTGGCGGGGGGCGAAACCTCGGGTGCGGTCGTGCAGGCGCTCGACGTGCACACGCTGCGGATCGGCGCGCAGATCGATCCCGGCGTGCCGGCTACCGCGACGACCGGCGCCGAGCCGCTTGCGCTCGCCTTGAAATCCGGCAACTTCGGTACGACGGACTTCTTCGAAAAGGCGCTGCGGCATCTGGACGGAGATGTGCAATGAGTGGCGCGCCCGCAGTTCACACGACGAACGAAGCGCGCGTTCGCGAAGAAATCTGCGTGACCGGCGCGAGTCTCTATCAACGCGGCTACACGGTGGGTACGGCCGGCAACATTAGCGCGCGGCTCGACGACGGTTGGCTGATTACACCGACCGATGCGTGTCTTGGCCGGCTCGATCCCGCCGACATTGCCAAGGTCGACCTCGCCGGCAACGCAATGTCAGGCGGCCGGCCGTCGAAAACGCTGGCGCTGCATCGCGGCATCTATGCGCGTAATAGCGAAGCGCGCGGCATCGTTCATACCCATTCGACGCATCTGGTCGCGTTGACGCTCGCGGGCGTCTGGCGCGAAACCGACGTGCTGCCGCCCATCACGCCGTATTACGTGATGAAAGTGGGCCACGTCCCCCTGATTCGTTATGAGCGCCCCGGCGCTCCGCAAGTCGCCGAGCAGATCGCCGCGCTCGCCGATAGCGTTCGCGCCGTGCTGCTGGAGCGTCTTGGTCCTGTGGTGTGGGAGCGTTCGGTGGCGCAAGCCGCCTATGCGCTCGAAGAACTCGAAGAGACCGCGCGTTTGTGGTTGATGACCCAGCCACGGCCCGCACCGCTCGACGAAGCCGCACTCGAAGAACTGCGCAGCGTGTTCGGTGCGCGCTGGTAGAAGAAGCCGACAAAACAAAGCCCGGCCGCGCGCGATGCGCCGCGTCGGGCCATCCATTCAAGGAGACAATGCATGAACTCATATCAGGCCGAACCGAGCCGCCCGCTTACAGCCGCTGCGGGGCAACCCGGCGCCGCTGAAATCGAGCATACCTACAAGAAGGTGTTCTGGCGCATCGTGCCGTTTTTGATGCTGTGTTATGTGGTCGCCTATCTGGACCGCGTGAATGTCGGCTTCGCGAAACTGCAGATGTCGCAGGACCTGGCGTTCAGCGAAACGGTGTTCGGTCTCGGCGCCGGCGTGTTCTTCATCGGCTACTTTCTGTTCGAGTTGCCGAGCAACATTCTGATGCACAAGATCGGCGCGCGCATCTGGATCGCGCGGATCATGATTACGTGGGGCTTGCTCTCGGCGGTGTTCGTGTTCGTGAAGACCCCGATGCAGTTCTATATCTTGCGTTTCCTGCTCGGTCTCGCCGAAGCCGGTTTCTATCCCGGCGTGATCCTGTACCTGACCTACTGGTTTCCGTCGCATCGGCGCGCGAAGATTATCGCAGTGTTCATGTCGGCGATTCCGGTGTCGGGCATCTTCGGCAATCCGCTGTCCGGCTGGATCATGCAGACCTTCCACAACAGCTCGGGTTTCGCGGGCTGGCAGTGGATGTTCCTGATCGAAGCGATCCCCGCCATCGCGATCGGTATCGCCACGGTCCTGTATCTCGACAACGGCATTTCCAGCGCGAAGTGGCTGAGCGAACGCGAAAAGCAGTTGCTCACCGATGAAATCGCCGCTGCGCAACCGCGGGACAAGGCGCAGAAACATTCTGTCGGCGCGGTGTTCCGCGATCCGCGTACATGGTGGATGTCGCTGATCTATTTCGCGTTCGTGACCGGACAATACGGTCTGACGTTCTGGATGCCGACGCTGGTGAAATCGACCGGTGTGACGGGCGCATTCAATATCGGCCTGTTGAGCGCCATTCCGTTTCTGTGCGCGATCGTCGTGATGAATCTGATGGGCCACAGCGCCGACAAGCGCCGTGAGCGCCGCTGGCATCTGATCGTGCCGGCGCTGTTCGGTGCGATCGGCTTCACGGTGGCGGCTTCGTTCGCGGACAACACGGTGGTCTCGATCGTGGCTCTCTCGTTGGCCGCAGCCGGTGTGCTGACCTGCGCGCCGCTCTTCTGGTCGTTGCCGACCGCGTTCATGTCGGGCGCGACCGCCGCGGCCGGCATTGCAATCATCAATTCGATCGGCAATCTCGCGGGTTTCGCGAGCCCGTACATGATCGGCTATCTGAAGGACCTCACCCACAGCACGCAGACCGGCATGTACGTGCTGGCGGGCATGCTCGTGATCGGCGCGATTGCCACGTGGCTCACGCCGCCCAAGCTGGTCAACCGATAAATCGATACGCGCGTGGGGCATGAGTCGCTGCCGCGCGCGGGATCACACCGTTTTCAAGGAGTTGCTGCCATGCCTCGCTTCGCCGCCAATCTCACGATGATGTACAACGAGCACGCGTTCCTCGACCGTTTTGCCGCCGCAGCGAAAGACGGCTTCGAGGCGGTCGAGTTTCTGTTCCCCTACGATTTCCCCGCTGCCGACATCAAATCGCGCCTCGTGGCGAGCGGTCTGACGCAAGCGCTCTTCAATGCGCCGCCTGGCGACTGGGCCGCTGGCGAGCGCGGCATTGCCTCGCTGCCGGGACGCGAAGACGAGTTCCAGCGCGGCATCGAAATGGCGCTCGACTACGCGCGCGTGATCGGCAATCGCAAGCTGCACGTGATGGCCGGCCTGATCGGCGCGGATCAGCCGCGCGCGAAGCATCGCGAGGTGTATCTGAGCAATCTCGCGTATGCCGCGAAGGCCGCGCAAGCCGAAGGCATCACGGTCGTGATCGAGCCGATCAATACGCGCGACATGCCGGGCTTCTTTCTGACCCGTCAGGACGAAGCGCAAGCGGTCTGCGCGGAAGTCGGCGCGCCGAACCTCAAGGTGCAGTTCGACTGTTATCACTGCCAGATCGTCGAAGGCGACCTTGCAGTGAAACTCAAACGCGATATGGCGGGCATCGGCCACATTCAGATCGCGGGCGTGCCGGAACGGCATGAGCCCGACACGGGCGAGCTGAATTATCCGTATCTGCTCGAGCTGATCGACTCGCTCGGTTACGAGGGCTACATCGGTTGCGAATACCGGCCGCGCGCAGGCACCTCGGCCGGTCTCGGCTGGCTCAAACCGTATCTGAACGCGAACCGCTAACAAGGACACAACCCATCATGAAAGTACTGATTACCGGCGGCGCGGGTTTTCTCGGCCAGCGTCTCGCGCGTGAACTGCTCGCGCGCGGTTCCCTGAAAGACAAACAGGGCACACCGCAAACGATTACCGAACTGGTGCTGCTCGACGTAGTGCAAGCCAACGATTTCGACGACAAGCGTGTACGCACGGAAGTCGGCGACATCGCCGAGCGCAGCGTGCTCGAACGCGTGATCGACGACCAGACTTCGGCGATCTTTCATCTGGCCGCGATCGTGAGCGGGCAGGCCGAAGCGGACTTCGATCTCGGCATGCGCATCAATCTGGATGCGTCGCGGCTGCTGCTCGAAACGTGCCGGCAGCGCGGCCACCGGCCGCGTGTGCTGTTCACGAGCTCCGTGGCGGTGTATGGCGGCGCGTTACCCGAGGTCGTGCAGGACGATACCGCGTTGAATCCGCAGTCGTCATATGGCGCGCAGAAGGCGATCGCGGAGTTGTTGCTCAACGATTACGCGCGGCGTGGTTTCGTCGACGACCGTGTGTTGCGGCTGCCCACCATCAGCGTGCGGCCGGGCAAGCCGAACGCGGCGGCTTCGTCGTTCGCGAGCGGCATCATTCGCGAGCCGCTGAACGGCGAAGCGGCGGTGTGCCCGGTCGCGGGCTCGACGCGCCTGTGGCTGCTGTCGCCGCGCAAGGCGATCGAGAGCCTGATCGGCGGACTCGAACTCGACTCCGCCGCGCTCGGCAACCAGCGTGTGCTGAACCTGCCGGGCATTTCAGTGAGCGTCGACGAGATGGTCGCCGCGCTGCGCGAGGTCGCGGGCGACGCCGCCGCCGCGCGCATCGTCTGGGAGCGGGACGAGCGGGTCGAAAAAATCGTGGGCAGCTGGCCGGGCCGATGGGATACGTCGCGCGCCGAAGGGCTGGGGTTGAGCGGCGAGCGCAGCTTTGCCGACGTGATCCGCAACTATGTCGCGGACGAGAACATCCAGATCCGGTAGTCGCGGATACCGGAGCGCTCTCCGGGCCATCCTCCAGCGATCCCCAAGCTGTCATCGAACTGTCCTCGAGCCTCGTGCCGGCGCCGTGAACACAGGCGCGCCGGCATGAGCGCGTCAATCGTCTGATCCTTTTCGAACACCTTCGCGGCCTGCACGTATTCCCTGGTGCGGGCGTGCCCGCGCTTGACATGGTTTCGGCCACGCGCCTATTATCGAGGCTAGTTGTTCGATATATGACCGTATGTTCGTATATAGAACAAATGTCCCGAATGTCGAACCCGTCGTTCATCATCTGCGTTAAGCTGATCTGGCGTCAGGGCTGCTCTGCAGCCGCTTCCCGTCGCGTTCGAATTCTCTTGCGGGACGCCGGGCCGCCGCATCCGTGCATTCAGCCCGCGCCACGCCGGCAATCCGGTCGTGGCGCGGCGCACGCAGCACATCAACTGGAGACATCACATGACCGAAGCATTCCTGTGCGACGCGATTCGCACCCCCATCGGCCGCTATGCGGGTTCGCTGTCGTCGGTGCGCGCCGACGATCTGGGTGCCGTGCCGCTCAAAGCGCTGATGGAGCGCAACAAAGACGTCGACTGGAACGCGATCGACGACGTGATCTACGGCTGCGCGAACCAGGCCGGTGACGATAACCGCAACGTCGCGCGCATGTCGCTGTTGCTGGCCGGTTTGCCGCAAGGCGTGCCGGGCACGACGGTGAATCGCCTGTGCGGTTCGGGCATGGACGCCGTCGGCATTGCCGCGCGCGCCATCAAGTCGGGCGAGGCCGCGTTGATGGTGGCGGGCGGTGTGGAAAGCATGAGCCGCGCGCCGTTTGTTATGGGTAAGGCAACCAGCGCGTTCTCGCGTCAGGCCGAAATCTATGACACGACCATCGGCTGGCGTTTCGTCAACCCGTTGATGAAGAAACTGTACGGTGTCGATTCGATGCCGGAGACCGGCGAAAACGTCGCGACCGACTACAACATCAGCCGCGCCGATCAGGACGCTTTTGCGCTGCGCAGCCAGCAGAAAGCGGCGCGCGCGCAACGCGACGGCACGCTCGCGCAGGAAATCGTCGGCGTGACGATCGCGCAGAAGAAGGGCGACCCGATCACGGTGTTGCAAGACGAGCATCCGCGTGAAACGAGCCTCGAAACGCTCGCCAAGCTCAAGGGCGTGGTGCGTCCGGACGGCACGGTTACGGCAGGCAACGCGTCGGGCGTGAACGACGGCGCAGCGGCACTCTTGCTCGCCAATGAAGAAACGGCGAAGCGCTTCGGCCTCACGCCGCGCGCTCGCGTGCTGGGCATTGCGACGGCCGGCGTCGCGCCGCGCGTGATGGGCATCGGCCCCGCGCCCGCCACGCAGAAACTGCTGGCGCGCCTGAACATGACCATCGATCAATTCGACGTGATCGAACTGAATGAGGCCTTCGCTTCGCAAGGCATCGCGGTGCTGCGCGCACTCGGTGTGGCCGATGACGACGCTCGCGTGAATCCGAATGGCGGCGCGATCGCGCTCGGCCACCCGCTCGGGATGAGCGGCGCGCGTCTGGTGACTACGGCGATGTATCAGCTGCATCGCACGCAAGGCCGTTTCGCGCTGTGCACGATGTGTATCGGCGTTGGCCAGGGTATTGCGATCGCGATTGAACGGGTGTGATAGAGCAGTGTGATTGATTAGGGGCCAGCGCGCGTGTTGGTCCAAGCTCGGGTTCAAGTAAAAGGAAACAGCCTCTTCGCTCACGCGACGAGGCTGTTTTTTTGCCATGCGTAGATCGGGCATATTTCGACTGTGAATCTAATTCGGACCATGGAAGGTTGGGATTAAGTCCGAATATCTCGGGACATTGATTGCCCATTCGTCGATATCGCAGTATGTGTTTAATGCTGTTTGCATTTGAGACACGCCGCTCAATATGAATAGCCTCGAAATGTCACAGCATTGTCAATATTCAAAATGCCGCTGCGACGCCACGTCGCGGCGATTTACATCGATTTCGCATTGATTCGAAAATCACAATTCGATCAATCACGGTGTGCTGTAAGCCATGTAAAATCGTCCGAGTCGTACCTCTTAAAACTATCATCCTGAAGACGTACAGGTACTCGCGGCGTTAAATATCGGCATTCCCAAGTTTCAGATCGCCGTTACGCTGCATCAAACCATTTTTCCAAGGAGCACGTATATGAAGGCAGCGACAATTGGCGCAGCGTTGATGGTCGCGGCGTTCGCCGCAGCTCAGCCGGCATGGGCGCAAGATGCCATGGCCAATGCGGCGCAGGGCGTTGTCAGCGCCGTGGAGCCGGTGCACGTGAAGGCACAGATCGTCGGTATCGATCCGGGCACCCGCACGCTCACGCTCAAGGGGCCGGGCGGTAACGCGGTGGTCGTACTGGTGAGCCAGCAGGTGGCGGGTTTCGACCAGTTGAAAATAGGTGACCAGGTCGACGTGCTCTACAAGAACGCGCTGCTCGTGAAGGCCGAGAAGGTCACCGGCAAAGACAAGGGTGTTCGCGCGCGTGTCGACACGCAGGTGTACGCCCCCGCCTCGGGCGGCTTCGAATCGGCGCGCCAGGTCGAGGTGCTTGCCACCGTGCAGAAGATCGATCGCAAGAAGCGTCTGGTCACGCTGCGCGGCGCGTATCAAACGCAAACGCTCCAGGTCGGTCCGGACGTGGATCTGAAGGACGTCAAGGTGGGCGATACGATTCACGCTGTTTTTGTCTCGGCAGCGGCCGTTCAGGTGACGCCGCAAGATACGGCGCAGTAATCACCGCAGTAATCGCCGCAGTAATCGCCGCAGTCACGGCGGTCAACGCAAGCACCGCCGTGACGTCAAGCATCCTGGCGTGACGACACCGCCATGCCAGGCGGTACATGTGGGCTCCTCGGAGCCCGCATGCCTGCCCTCAGACGGCCGCCTCCATTACACGTCACACCCCGCATAGCAAGGGTATCCGTTTGCGCGAGGCGCGGTGGCCTCACGCTGCGCGCGAGGCAGCCCGTTGCTGCCGCAAAGTCCTCACGAAATTCAGCACGGTCGGCGACTTCTCGCGTTGCCGACGAATCAACGCGATACCCGTTGAAAGCGGCTTGCCTTGCAGTTCATGGTAAGACACCCCTTCGACCTGGATCTGCCGGATCGATGCGGGAACCACCGCGACGCCGAATCCTGCTGCCACGAGGTTCGCCGCCGACGAGATCTGCGGCGACTCCATGCTGATGATGGGCGCAAAGCAGGCTTCGCGGCAGGCGCTAATAATCGAGTCGTACAGGTCAGGA
The DNA here is from genome assembly GCF_059567925.1 of Paraburkholderia sp. BGA-UO-ETr-F21. NCBI lineage: Bacteria > Pseudomonadati > Pseudomonadota > Betaproteobacteria > Burkholderiales > Burkholderiaceae > Paraburkholderia > Paraburkholderia sp. BGA-UO-ETr-F21. The sequence continues at coordinate 629,294 of NZ_JCAQOY010000037.1, forward strand.
CCGATCGGCCGCGGAAAGAAGATAAACGGATCGTGCGCAAGGTCTGCCAGATCGATGCGCCGCCGCCGGTTCAAACGATGGCTCGCCGGCAGCACAACCAGCATGTCTTCGTCCACCAGCGGTTCCACGATCAGATCCCGGCAGTTCAGCGGCATACGCACGAGCGCGGCATCGAGTTGCCGCTCGGCAACCTTGTCGAGCAGCAGCGAGCTGTTGCTCTCCTCGCAACTGATCGACACGCGCTCATAGGCGTGCCGATAGCGTTGCATCGTCAGCGCGACAGTGGGGTGGAACACCGTGGAGCCCGCGAACCCGAGCGACAGCCGACCCGTCTCCCCGCGTCCCGCATTCTGCACTTCGACGAAAGCCTCGCGCGCGTCTTCGACGATTCGCTGAGCACGCTCGCGAAACAGCCGCCCGGCCTCGGTCAACTCGACACGGCGCGGATGACGAATGAACAACGGCGTGCCGATTTCCCGTTCGAGCTTCAGGATCTGCTGGCTCAAAGGCGGTTGGGCAATGCCGAGGTGCGTGGCGGCGTCCGTGAAATGCAGATGCTCGGCAACGGCGAGGAAATAGCGCAACTGACGAAATTCCATATCTTTTTCGTCTCCAAAATGTGGCTTCGAGATATTGGACTAATGACCGCGCTGATTCTAACCTTGGCGTCAATCCGATGCGCTTAAAGGCCGCACCCGAAGCCACTGGCCGGAAGCGACGCGCGTCACAGTCACCCTTTCCCGAGGAGAAGTTCGATGTCAGCAGCGCGCGCAGCACTAGCAAACCTGCCGGCCGGCGCGGCCCAAGGCCTCGTTGCGGATCTGCGCAACATCGTCGGCAAGAAGCACACCCTGACCGATGACGGCGCGACCCGACGCTACCGCACGGGTTTTCGTTTCGGCGCAGGCAAGGCGCTGGCGGTGGTGCGCCCAGGCACCGTCGTCGAACAATGGAAGGTGCTGCAGGCATGCATCGCGGCGAACGTGATCGTCATTACGCAGGCTTCGAATACGGGCCTCACGGGCGGCTCGACGCCTGACGGCAACGACTACGATCGCGACATCGTGATCGTCAGCACGACCCGCATGAAGAAGGTGTATGTCATCGACGACGGCAAGCAGGTCGTCTGCCTTCCGGGGGCAACGCTCGATCAACTGGAGAAAGTGCTGAAACCGCTCGGCCGCGAGCCACATTCCGTGATCGGTTCGAGCTGTATCGGCGCGTCGGTATTCGGCGGGGTCTGCAACAACTCCGGTGGTGCGCTGGTGCAGCGCGGCCCGGCCTATACGGAAATGGCGGCATTTGCGCGGGTCGATGCGACGGGCAGACTGAGCCTCGTCAATCATCTGGGAATCGAACTCGGCAAGACGCCCGACGAGATTCTCGGCCGGCTCGAACGCGGTGAGTTTTCGGATGGCGACGTCCGGCACGACGCGGGCGCCGGATCGGACCACGGTTACGCGACTCACGTGCGCGAGATCGATGCCGATACACCGGCGCGCTTCAACGCCGATCCGCAGCGCCTCCATGAAGCGTCGGGCTCGGCCGGCAAGCTGATGGTGTTCGGCGTGCGGCTCGACACGTTTCCGATCGAGCAGAACGCCAAGGTGTTCTATATCGGCACGAACCTGCCGGGGGAACTCACCGACATTCGTCGGCACGCGCTGCACGACTTCAGGCATCTGCCGATCTCGGGTGAGTATCTGCATCGCGACGCCTTCGACATTGCCGAGGAATACGGCAAGGATATGTTCCTCGCGATCAACTATCTCGGCACGTCGCGGCTGCCGGCGTTGTTCGGCTTGAAAAGCCGGTGCGACGCGCTGTTCGATCGCCTCGGTTTTCTTCCTGCGCATTTCACCGACCGCGTCATGCAGGCCGCGAGCCGCCTGTTCCCGAGCCATCTGCCGCCGCGCATGAAGCAGTATCGTGACAAGTACGAGCATCACCTGATGCTGAAGGTCGCGGCCGACAGTGTCGCCGAAACGCGCGCGTTTCTTTCGGGCTACTTTGAGCACGCGACCGGCGGCTATTTCGAATGCACCGACGAAGAGGGCAGAAAAGCGTTCCTGCAGCGCTTTGCCGCCGCCGGCGCCGCGGTCCGCTATCGCGCCGTGCATGCGCGCGAGGTGGAGGACATCGTCGCGCTCGACGTGGCGCTGCGCCGCAATGATCGCGACTGGATCGAAACGCTGCCGCCGGAGATCGAGCAGACGATCTCCATCAAGCTGTACTACGGCCACTTCCTGTGCCACGTGTTTCACCAGGATTACATCGTCAGGAAGGGCAACGATTGCCTCGAAGTCGAACACAAGATGTGGACGCTGCTCGATCGCCGCGGCGCGGAATATCCGGCGGAACATAACGTCGGCCATCTGTATCACGCGAAGCCGCAACTCGCCGCGTTTTATCAGCAGCTCGATCCTTGCAACTGCTTCAACCCGGGAATCGGACAGACTTCGAAGTTCGCGAAGTACCGCGAAGCGGCGGTTTGAAGCGCCGCGACCGGGCGACATGATGAGCGCGGACGTGGTTCGCGTGAAGCGGCGGCGAGTCACCGATTGCCCTGTAACAATCTATGTCGGAATATGTCGCGCAGCCGGGAAAGAGGCCGCAAACCCTTGTCCCACGGGGCTTCCTCGTGGTGAAACAGCGCGACATATCTTCCTTGTCGATTATGTCGATGCGTCCTTCTATAGTCCGTTCGTTGCCACGCCGCAGTGACCGGAGTGGCCCGAATCCAGGAAGGACATATCGTGAAGAATCGTTCGTTCGTTGCCCCGGCCACCGTCTCCGCCGTTGCCTCTGTTTCCGCCTCGGAGCAGGCCCGTTCATGCGCACGCAACGCGCTGCGCAAGCTCATTTTCTCCGCCGCCGCGGCCGTGCTCGCGCTCGGCAGTGCATCGGCGTTCGCCTGGTCGCAACATGGCACGGCGTACACCTCGCACGGCACCTATAACGGCGCGCGTTACGGCTCGTGCGGCGGCGCCAGTTGTTCGCATGCAGGCGGCGTTGCCGGCCCCTACGGTGGCCTCGCCACCAACACCGGCACGGTCACGCGCACCGCACCCGGCCAGTTTTCGAATTCGGGCACCGCGACGGGCCGCTATGGCAACTCGGTCCAACACTCGGGCGACACCAACTGCGCCGGTGGAACGTGCTCGCATACCGGCTCCCTCACGGGTCCTGACGGCAAAACCGCGACCACCTCAGGCGATGTCACGAAGAACGGCCCGGGGCAGTATTCGTCGTCCGGATCGGTGACTGGCTCGAACGGCAATACGGTCAACCATTCGGCGTCGACGAACTGCGCTGGCTCGACATGCTCGCGTTCGGGCACGGTGACCGGTTGGGATGGCGGTAGCGTCGATCACTCCGGTTCGGCCACACGTGTTGCGCCAGGTGTCGTGACGACCTCGTCGAGCGTGACGGGCACGCACGGCAACACGGTGACGTCGAGCGGGACGGTTGTGGCAAGCACAGGTGTTGTTGCGACAGGTGGCACGACGGTCGTCGTGGCGCCGAAGCCGGTGGTGGTCACGCAGCCTGTGGCCTATGTGGCGCCGCCTCCGGTGGTCGTGGCGCCCGCTCCGGTGGTCGTGGCACCGAAGCCGGTGGTGGTTGCGCCGCCGGTTGTCTACGCACCGCCGCCTCCGCCGTCCGTGTATGTCGCTCCGCGGGTCGTGTATGTCGCGCCGGCGCCGCGTCCGGTGGTTTGGGTGCCGGGCCATTGGGTCGGGCGTGTGTGGGTGCCGGCGCACTGGTCTTGATGGGAGCTGCCATGCGAGACAAATCACGCGGGACGGTTGAGCAGGGTGAAAGCGCAGTGCGCGTGCTCCCTTTCGATGAATCGCGGCCCCGGCGATTCTACAAACCAGGTGCGCTCGCAGCGATCGTCGTTGCGACAGGATTGGTGATTGCAATGAGCCGCTTCGGGACAGCAGCGGATACGCGCAGGGCGAGTGGGTCGTCGCGGGATTGCTCCACCCGGTACGCGGCGCTGCTCGATCTTGCGGAGCTGGCGAGACGTGATGGCAAATCATCCGAAGTGGTCGTGCGCGGGCTGAGCGACAAGGGCGGCGCGATGAGTGGATGTGTGTCGGCGGCCAACAATGAGCCAGTGGAGTAGCGGTAAGATCGACACCCAGCGCACGCCGGCTGATGCCATCGGTCGCGTCATTCCCGCGCAAGTAAGCTCGCACTACCCGCTTCCTGCCGCAAGAACGTGGGGCTGATTCGCAGTCAGCCTCGCCAATTACCTGTCTCCCGAAGCCTTATTGCGGTTCCGCGATCACCAGCGGGAAGCGAATTTCAAACGTGGTCCCTACACCTTCGCGCGACACAAAATCGATGTGCCCATTCAACACCCGGCACAACTCCTTCACGATCGCGAGACCCAGGCCCGTGCCGGGAATATCTTCGCCTGCGGCGCGCTCGAATTCGTCGAACACGCGGTCCGCGTCCGAAGGCGCAATACCCACGCCCGTGTCGGAGACGCGAATCGACCAGTGCGACTCGCCGGCCAGCGCGAAGTTGAGTTCGATTTCACCGGACTTCGTGTACTTGATGGCGTTGGAGAGCAGATTGACCGCAATCTGTTTGAGCTTGAGACGATTGGACGTGACCGCGGTCAATGCCGGGTCATAAGAGGCACGCAACGTGAGCCCTTTGGCCTCGATCGAAGGACGTGAAGACGTGACGAGTTCATCGTAGAGCTCGCGCGGATCGACCTGTTCGAGCACGAGCGGGGCGCCGTCGCCAAGCACGACGGAATACTCGACGATCTGATCGACGAGCTGCTTCATATCGGCAGCCTGGCGGTTCGCCAGCGTCAATGCGGTATCGGCTTTCGCGGGCGCGCGCGCGATCAACTGCAAGGCGATGGAAAAGGCGTTCAGAAAGTTGCGCAGATCGTGGACCACGCTGCGCGTGATCTGCATGCGCGACTCGTACAGGTCGCTCACCAGACGCTGTTTCAATGTGAGCTCGTGATTGGCGCGTTCGAGCCGGCCGGTGTATTCGTCGATCTTGCGGTCCCGTTCGCTCACCACCTCTTTAATCGACGTGAGCGTGACCATGCTGAGCGTTTCGGCAATCAGGCGGCGTGCCCGGCTTTCATGGCGGCGCGTAAAGGTGTCGTCGAGAACGGCGAATTCTTCGAGCGCGTCGGCGAGCACTTGATGAAAGAGATCGAGTTCGCGGACCAGTTCTTCGATACGGTAGCCCTGGCGCCAGCGCACCTTGCCGTGTTTTCTCGCATCGCGCTCGATGGCCGGTTCGACCCGTTCGAGATCTTCGATATCGAGCGCCGCGCACAAGCCTTCGAGAATTTCCGGCAGATGATCCGCCAGCTGCTGGTAAGTGAGCTTGTCCGCTTCGATGAGATCGACGTCGCCGAATACGGCGTTCATCCACTGCTGGGTGAACCGGGTGCGCTCCGAGCGAATGAAGTCGGCAAATTTGCGCAGGGGGCTAACGCGTGTATCGGTCATGGTGGGGTTCGGATCAGTTCGCAACATTATCGCCGCAATCGCGCATTGTGGAGCATCTCCAGCGCGGCTGGCAGAGCATTGCAGCGACGCTGGGTCCGGCGGTTTCCGCCACGGTCAATGTAGAAGGCATGGCTCGCTATGGACCCGCGTCAGGCAGGCGGATCGAGCGCTTTCAAAAAGTCGACGAACGCGCGTAACGGTGCCGGCAAATGGCGACGCCCCGGATAGTAGAGAAACGGGCCTGAAAAACGTTGCCACCACGGCTCCAGAATCGGCTCCAACGCTCCGCTGTCCAGATGCGGGCGCAGCATGTCTTCGAACAAATGAATGACACCCACGCCGGCGACAGCCGCGCTGATGGCCAGGTCGATTGCCGCGCCGGGCCGCACCAGCAGCGGTCCCGATGGATTCAACTGCAACACTTCGCCGTCGCGCTCGAAATACCAGATCGGCATCGCGCCCCCTGCGAACTGGCCGCGCAGGCACGCATGCGAAAGCAGTTCGCCCGGATGGTCGGGTCGTCCGTGCTCGTCGAGATAGCCCGGCGCGGCCGCCGTGGCGAAGCGTTGCACGCGCGGCCCGATGGGAATCGCGATCATGTCCTGTTCGAGTCGCTCGTCGTAGCGAATGCCGGCGTCGCAGCCGATAGAGAGCACGTCGACGAAGCCATCTTCGACCACGACCTCGACGCGGATGTCGGGATACGCCTTCAGGAACGCCGCGATGAGGGTCGGCAAGACGATCCGCGCGGCGCTCGACGGCACGTTCAGTTTGAGTGTGCCGGCCGGCTTGTCCCTGAATACGTTCAGCACGTCCAGCGCCGCTTCCATCTCGCTGAACAGCGGCGTCAGCTTCTCGATGAGGCGCAACCCGGCTTCAGTCGGGGCCACACTGCGCGTGGTGCGGTTGAGCAGGCGCAGACCGAGCTTTGCTTCGAGACGTCGCACGGCGATGCTCAAGCTCGACGCCGAAACGTTGCTGATGCGCGCGGCGTCCCGAAAGCCGCCTGCGCGGGCAACCGAGACGAATGCGGCCAGATCGTTCAGTTCCATGTCGATTGTTCACTTTATTAAACAACCCGTACACGTTAGATGGCTTTATTAAACAACGCAACCACGACCATACTGCTGCTCAACCACTCACTCAGGAGAGCAGCATGTCGAATCCCATCCTTACGGACACGTTCCCACTGGCCGGCCGTCCTGTGCGCCGCATGGGCTACGGTGCGATGCAACTGGCCGGACCTGGCGTATTCGGGCCGCCGAAGGATCGCCACGCGGCGCTTGCCGTGCTGCGCGAGGCCGTGGCGGCGGGCGTCAATCACATCGATACGAGCGACTTCTATGGGCCGCACGTCACCAACCAGTTGATTCGCGAAGCGCTGCATCCTTACGCCGACGACCTCGTGATCGTCACCAAAGTCGGCGCCGTGCGTGGCAGCGATGGCGCGTGGTTGCCGGCACTCGAACCGGAAGATATCGAGCGTGGCGTGCACGACAATCTGCGCAATCTCGGGCTCGACGTGATCGAGGTCGTCAATATGCGGATGATGGGCAACGTGCATGCACCCGCTGAAGGTTCGCTCGAAAAACAGGTGACTGCCCTTGCCGAACTTCAACGGCGCGGGCTCGTGCGCCACATCGGCTTGAGCAACGTGACCGCCACACAGATAACAGAGGCGCAGAGGATTGCCGAAATCGTCTGCGTGCAGAATCACTACAACCTCGTTCACCGGGAAGACGACACGCTGATCGACGACCTCGCGGAGAAGGGCATTGCCTATGTGCCGTTCTTTCCGCTCGGCGGCTTCACGCCGATTCAGTCGACCGCGCTTTCCGGCATTGCGCGAACACTCGGCGCGACGCCGATGCAGGTGGCGCTCGCCTGGCTGTTGCATCGGTCACCGAACATTCTGCTGATCCCCGGCACGTCCACATTGGGGCATCTGCGCGAAAATCTCCAAGCGGCGCAGTTGAAATTGACCGACGACGTGTGCGCCCAGCTGGATGCGATAGGCGGCGCTAACGGCGAGGCGTGATAAAGGCTCTCGCCGGGTCCCTCAAGGATCGCGCGGCGCCCGGAGCCGACCCAAGCTGACGGGATCGTATGCTTCGCTGAAATTTGGTTGTAAGTCGCCGTTGCTAGAGTTCTCGAAGAGTTTTGCCGCCGGATACCGGACAGTGTTCTTCGGACACCTAGATAGGGAAGAGCGACAAACCATGAACCAAGCTCGTGTGTTCTGGCTCATTCTGATGCTGCTTTCAACGACGCCCGCCTGGGCATTCCAGGCCCGGGTCGTCGCCATTCCAAGCGTCGCGATGCATAAGTCGCTCGAAGCGACGGTCGTGCTGCCCGACCAATATGCGCGCGGCAAGGGGACGGACCGCTTTCCCGTCGTCTATCTGTTGCACGGTTCGGGTGGCGACTATACCGACTGGACCTCGAATTCGCAGATTGGCAAGCTGGCCGACCGCTATCACGTGATACTCGTCATGCCCGATGGCGGTCACGAAAGCTGGTATATCGACAGCCCGGTCGATCCGCGCAGCCGATACGAAACCTATGTCGGTACGGAGGTGGTGACTTACGTCGACGCGCATTTCCGCACGATCGCGACGCGTGAGGCGCGCGCCATTACCGGCTTGAGCATGGGTGGATTCGGCGCATTGCATATCGCTCTGGACCGTCCGGACGAATTTGGCGCCGCGGGCAGTATCAGCGGAGCGGTGGATCCGCGCGGCTGCGAGGATGAGCCGGGCATCAACCGCGTTTTCGGCGATCCCACGCGGCATGCCGACTTCTGGAACAACGAGGCGATCGTGGAAAATGCGCGCAGTTTCGGCAACGCGCATATCGCTCTCACGATCGACTGCGGGGTGAACGACTCGCTGGTGCAGTCGAACCGCACGCTGCACGAGCGGCTGGTCGAACTCGGCGTGCCGCACGATTATGCGGAGCGGCCCGGCGGCCACACCTGGAAGTACTGGGCCAATGCGGTGCAGTATCAGGTGCTGTTCTTCGCCGGGGCGTTCAAGCGCAATGGGAGCAGCGCGACGAGCGCCGCGGCTTGAGTCTCGCTCCATGCCGTGTTTTGGGGCGGTTTCAGGCCGCCCGCTGATCCGTCAATCGATGCCGTGAAATACGGCGTCGTCCGGTCCGAGATAGGCCGGCGGGCGCCATGCCGCATCGCGCATGGAATGCTGGACCAGTTTCTCGACGCCCAGCAGCACCGCAAAAATCGCCATCCGCACCGGAATGCCGTTGTCGGTTTGCCGGAAGATCGCCAGCCGCGAGTCGTGATTCAGGTCCACGCTCAGATCATTCGCGCCCGGCCGGCTGTCGCGCGGCAGCGGGTGCATGATCAGCGTGTCGGCGCCGCACACGCTATCCACGAGAGCCTGATTGATCTGGAAATCCGGCGTGTAGCCTTCGAACGATTCGTCGGTAAAGCGCTCTTTCTGGATGCGTGTGGCGTACACCACGTCGGCGCCGCGCAGGCCGGCGGTCAGGTCGTGGGTCTGCTCGATCACGTGGTCGTTGCGCGAAATCTGCTCGATGATATAGCTTGGCATTTCTAGCATGGGCGGCGAAATCAGCGTGAACTTGATGCCGCGATACAGCGCCAGCAGCTTGACCAGCGAGTGCACGGTGCGCCCGTATTTCAGGTCGCCGACCAGCGCGATATGGGCGCCGTCGACAATCTTGCCGAGGCGCGAGAACTCACGCTGAATGGTGTACAGATCGAGCAGCGCCTGGCTCGGGTGTTCGCCTGGACCGTCGCCGCCGTTGATCACCGGCACGTTGGTCGCGCGCGCGAATTCGGCTACCGAGCCTTGCTCCGGGTGGCGGATCACCAGCGCGTCCACATAGCCGCTCATCACGCGGCTGGTGTCGTAGATCGACTCGCCCTTGGCCATCGACGAAAAGGTGAAGCCGGTGGTGTCGCAGACCGAGCCGCCCAGCCGGCAGAACGCCGAGCCGAAACTCACACGGGTCCGTGTGCTGGCCTCGAAGAACAGATTGCCGAGCACCGCGCCTTCCAGCACACGGGAGATTTTGCGGCGCCGGGCGATGGGCTGCATGATGTCGGCCACGCGAAACAGCGCTTCCACCGAGTCGCGCGAGAATTGATCCACGGAGAGCAACTGCGGCTTGCCTTCGAACAGCATCTGGCTCGCGAGCGATTGCGAGTCTACGCTTTGCGTATATTTCTCTCCCGGCTCACCATGCACGACGATTTCCGACACGAAACGCTCGACGATTTCCGGCATGGCCCGCGATTCCTGCGAATCGTCCGGCAGGAGCCAGGTATCGAGCGCCCGGCGTGACACCCCGATGCGACTCGCGAACGTGTCGCGCGTCATATTCAGGCGACGCATCGCGTCGCGTAGGAAGGCTTGCTGCGGGACGCTCATTGAGGCACCTGTCGGAAGAGGGGTGGTGGGTGAGATGTACGCTTTGCGTATATTAATTTCCCTGCGCCAGAAGTCAAGTTATTTCGAGATCGGCTTTGCCAAGCCGCGCCGCTCGCGGTTACACTGCGTCTCATGCATTCCGGCCCAACGTTCAGACACCGCCTGTCGACCTTCGCACGACTCGCTTTTGCGAGCGCCGTAGTCGCACGCGCGTGTGATTCGAACGTCAGCGCCAAAGCCAAAAAACAGCCGCTCATCTGACCGGAGCACGCTGTTCCGTCAGATGCGACGGAACAGCCGGTCAACGCCCCTTGGGCACTTCCTGTCTTGCCTCCCTCGCACGCTGCACGGAATCGATACGGTCGTCATCGAGGTAAGGACATGTCTATTTTTTCGGGTATCTGGGTTCCGCTCATCACGCCGTTCGCCGACGGCGCCGTCGATCACGCCGCCTTGCGCGCGCTGGTACGCCGCTATACAGGCGCGGGCATTGCCGGGCTGGTCGCGCTCGGCACGACCGGCGAACCGGCCGCGCTCGACGCCGCCGAGCAGGACGCCGTGCTGGCGACGATTCTCGACGAAGCGCAGGCCGCCGCTTGCCATGCGCAAGACGCGCGGGCGTTGCCGGTGGTGGTCGGCGTGTCGGGCAATCACACGGCGAGCATGCGCGAGCGCATCGAGCAGCTGAATCCGCTGCCGATTGCCGGTGTGCTGATGGCCGCCCCGTACTACATCCGGCCTTCGCAAGCCGGAATTGTCGATCACTTCACAGCGCTGGCGGATGCGAGCGAGAAGCCGGTGGTGCTGTACGACATTCCGTATCGAACCGGCGTGCGGCTCGAACTCGACACGCTGCTCACGCTTGCCGCCCATCCGCGGATTCAGGCGATAAAGGATTGCGCCGGTTCGCTCGACACCACGCTCGCGCTGATTCGCGATGGCCGCCTGCGGGTGCTCGCGGGTGAGGACATCAATATATTGAGCACCCTGTGTCTGGGTGGCAGTGGGGCGATTGCGGCGTCCGCGCATCTGCGGCCCGAGCGCTTTGTCGCGCTATATCGTGCGCTGGCGGCAGGGCGGCTCGACGAAGGCCGGCGCATTTTCCACGCGCTCGCGCCGCTGATCCAGACGCTGTTCGCCGAACCGAACCCCGCGCCCGTCAAGGCATTGCTCGCCGCGCAAGGACTGATACGCGACGAACTGCGCATGCCGATGACGCGCGCCAGCAGTGCGCTGCGCGAGCGGCTCGAAGCTCTGGCTGAACGGGAGCGCATCGAATCGCGGGAAACCGCGGCGTCGGTTTGAGCGAAGCGCTCATGGCGGATGAGCCCGCGTGCGGGTCATGGTGCGGCGTCTCGCGTCGCTTGTCGGTAGTGCACTCGACGAGCGCAGCACCGGCTGAACGGCCGGAATATCAGACCGGTCCCGGCAGCGATTGGCGCTGCGCTGGCGTGTCCCGGCCGAACCCATCGTCGGGCGCGTGCCGGGTATGGCGATCCGCGCGTGTTGCCTGAGTCGTGGCAAGGTGTTCCATGGCGCCACGTTCGAGCGTGGCGAGCATGTTCATTTCGACCATCTGCAGTTTGAACGCCAGCACCATCAGTCCGCTCGCCAGCAGCAGGTCGCCCGCGAACACGACTGCGTAAAGCGCGGACGTGTATTGCGGATTGCCGAGCAGCAGCGACACGTTGGTGCGATCGAGGAGCACGAGAACGAGCGGCACGGCTGCGTTGAGTGTGACGATCGTGCCGCCGATCATCGCGATCAGGCGAGCAGGCCCGAGGTGCGGACGGCGCCGGCGGCACACTTCATACAGCGTGGCCGCGCGAACGGGCAGGAAAAACAGCACGAGCAGGCCGGCGCGCAACACCATCGGAACCTTGAAGAGCAGAGCGCATCCGTAGAGCGCGCAGAACACGACCGTGCCGGCAAGTCCGGCACGCCACGGCGCCTTCATGCCGAACAGCTCGCGCGCGCCCGCCCAGATCAGCATGCGGCTTTGCAGCGCGAGCGTCGCGGTGGCGATCAAGAGCGCGTCGTAATGCCACGTGAAATGCAACGCGAAGCAGGCCGAAGACGCGGCGAGCAGATAGAAACCAACCGCCCAAAAGCGGAACGCGACGACGCGCGCGAACATATGCGACAGCGCGGTCGTAACAAGGGCTCCGCATAAAAACGTGATCAACCACAACGAAGTAAGCGTTGCCACATCAAATTTCATGAACTCTCCGACACCCTGTGCTGCCTGTTATTGTTTATTCTTCATCGCGATCCGCCGCTGCAGCCGGTCTCGCTGACGCTATCGGCCACGCCGCACTGCATGCTTCAGCAGATCGCCATGCTCACGCAGCGATCATTCTTTCCCGCAGCAGATTGCCGAAGTCGTTGGCGGTGAGCGGCTTGCCGAGCAGGAAGCCCTGCATCTCATCGCACATCATCGTTCTGAGCATGTCCAGTTGCGATTCGGTTTCGACACCTTCGGCCACCACATCCATTTCCAGCGAGTGCGCAAGCGCGATGATCGCTGACACGATCGCGCTGCCTTCCGGTCCGTGCGCGTCGAGCCCGTTGGTAAAGAAGCGGTCGATCTTCAGTTGCTTGACGCGAAAACGCTGCAGATAAGCGAGGCTCGAATAGCCGGTGCCGAAGTCGTCGATCGCGATCTCGAAGCCGCATGCCTGAAACTGGCGGATCATCTCGATGGTTTTGGGTGCGTCCTGCATCGCCACCGTTTCGGTGATCTCGAACATGATCTGGCTGCATTCCACCCCTTCGGCCTGGACGATCTCGAGCATGCTCGCGACGAGGTTCGGCTGCAGCATCTGGCGCGGCGACAGGTTGACCGCCACTTTCATCGACGGCAGGCCTTGCGCGATCCAGTGGCGAATCTGCCGGCACGTTTCGCGCACGACCCAGTAGCCGATCTGCACGATCTGCCCCGAGCGCTCCGCGATCGGAATGAACTCGAGCGGCGTGACCTCGCCGAGTTGCGGATGATGCAGGCGGATCAACGCTTCGGCGCCCGCGAGCGACTCGCCGCTACCGTTGAACTTCGGCTGGAAGTGCAGCGAGACATGGCCGGCGGCGAGCGCGTCGTGCAACGCGTTCTGAATCTGCAGCGTGCGCATGGCCGCTTCGTTCATGCTGCGCTCGAAGAAGCGAAAGGTGCTGCGGCCCGCGCGTTTGGCTTCGTACATGGCCGCGTCCGCGTGTTTGAGCAGCGTGTCGACGCTGTCGCCGTCATGCGGATAGAGTGCGATGCCGATGCTCGGCATGACCTGGAGCGGCTGGGAGTCGGTCCACATGCCCATGCGCATCCGGTCGAGCACGCCATCGGCCAGCGCGCCCGCGTCTTCGCGCGAGCCGAGGTTTTCCGCCAACACCACGAATTCGTCGCCACCGAGCCGCGCCACCGTGTCGCTCGCACGTACGCACAGCAGCAGGCGCTGCGCGAACGCGGTCAGCACCTGGTCGCCGACCGAGTGGCCGAGCGAATCGTTGATGGTCTTGAAGCCGTCGAGGTCCATGAAGAGAACCGCGCACATGGAGCGCTGCCGCTGCGCGCGCTGGATCGCGTGTTCGATGCGCTCGGTCAGCGTGCTGCGGTTCGGCAGTCCGGTCAGGGCGTCGAGCGTGGCGAGCTGCACGATCTGGCCATTCAGTCTCGACACTGAGCCAACCAGAAAGGTTGTGCGCGCATCGAAACGCGACAGTATCAGCGTGACGGTCAGAATGGCAAAGGTGAACAGGATCACTGAGGTCGCGAGCCACGTGGTGTTCACGCCCTTGGCCGCGCCGCACACGGCACCCGCCGGAAACCCGGCGGCGGCCATGCCGGCGTAATGCATGCCGCTGATGGCGACGCCCATCACCAGCGCCGCGGCGATACGCTTGCGCACCACGTGACGCGCGTCGTCGTCGCTGAGCGCGCGCGCGAGCCACAGCGCGACGCTCGACGCGCCGACGGCGATGGCCAGCGAGCCGGCGAACCACGCCGGTTGATAAACGATGCCTGGCGTCATCTGCATCGCCGCCATGCCGACGTAGTGCATGCCGGCGATGCCGCATCCCATCACCACGCCGCCCGCCAGCAGCCGGCCTGCCCTCAACTGTTCATGGGTCGTGATGTGCAGCGCCAGATATGAAGCGCCGGTCGCGAGTCCTAGCGAAGCGGCGGTGGTCGCGAAGTCGTAGCCGAGCGGAATCGGCAGCGAAAAGGCGAGCATGGCGATGAAGTGCATCGACCAGATGCCGACACCGAGTGCCGCGGCGCCGCCCAGGCGCCATGCGCGCCGCGCACGTGGCGAGGCCAGCAGGAAGATCCGGCCGGTCAGATCGAGCGCCGTATAGGACGCGAGCGTCGCGACGGCGAACGAAATGACCACCAGCCAAAGGTTATATGAGCTCTGCATGTCTAGTCCAACCGCCGAAAGGGAAGCGGCTGAACATGTTATCGACCGTTCGCGACAAATATTTAATTCGTTTTCAACATGTTAGCCCCGGCTTTCGGCCACTTCGCCGGTGCGCGGGTCGTGCCGGGGCGAAACTTTCGGTGAGTGAGCGGGTAATTGCCGCCGCTCGACGGCGCGAGGGGTGGTGCTGACGGGAGGCGTCGTGGTAAGCGGCATGGCGTTTGCGCGCCGATAGGACCGCCACCGATGCAACGGCGCGCGGCGTGGCTCGATCAAAACGCTCATGCGCCAGGCACGGTGCATGCGGAGTCGGAAGTCGCAGGTGTTTTCTCGTCGCGCTCCTGCGCGCGCACCCTATTTCGCCAGAGCGGCTGCTCTGAGACCCACGGTGGGGCATTCCGCATACGCGTTCGTCATCGCCGACAAACCTGGTTTTTCAATGAATGTCCCTCTGCTCCGTCAGTCCTTCCGCCTCTCATGGCGTGAAGCACTCCAGCGGCGCCCGCAATCTTTTCTGGAGAAATGCGATGTTCGTACACAACAAGCGACTTCAATACACCGTCCGTGTAGCGATGCCCAATCCCGGTCTGGCCAATCTGCTTCTTGAACAGTTCGGCGGCCCGCAAGGTGAACTGGCCGCGGCGTGCCGCTATTTCACGCAGGCGGTTAGCGAGGACGATCCCGGCAGGCGAGACATGCTGTTTGACATCGCAACGGAAGAACTCAGTCATCTGGAGATCGTCGGCTCAATTGTCGCGATGCTCAACAAGGGCGCGAAGGGTCAACTTGCCGAAGGCGTGGAGCAGGAGGCCGAGCTTTACCGTTCACTCACGGGAGGCGGCAACGATTCGCACACTACCGCTTTGCTCTACGGTGGCGGCCCGGCCTTGACCAATTCGGCGGGCGTGCCGTGGACGGCTGCCTACATCGATACGATCGGCGAGCCGACCGCGGATCTGCGGTCGAATATTGCCGCGGAGGCCCGAGCGAAGATTGTCTACGAACGGTTGATCAATGTGACCGACGACCCAGGTATCAAGGAGGCGCTCGGCTTTCTCATGACGCGCGAGATTGCGCATCAGAAATCGTTTGAGAAAGCCTTGCACTCTATCCAGCCCAACTTCCCGCAGGGGAAATTGCCCGGCGTTCCAGAATTTACCAACGTTTATTACAACATGTCCGACGGTGACGACGCGCCGCGCGGTCCCTGGAATGAAGGTCCCGGTTGGGACTTCGTCGACAAGCCGCAGCCGGCGGTGGACGGCGGCGATGGTCTCGCGAGCGTTCAGGTTTCGGAACAGGAGGTCGAAGTGTTGAGTGCGATGGCGTCGCGAACGGCTTCCGCGACCGGAACCGACCCTGTCACCGGGGCTGACCTCGGCGCCGGGCAGGATGCCGCCGTAGCGAAGTAACAGCAGGCGAAGTCGCAGCGAAGTAACAGCGTTCGTAGTCGCAATCACCGTCGCCGGCCCCGCCACGCGGGCCGCGGCGTTTCGTTTCAGTCGTCCGCGCAGCACACATGGCGTGATGGGCGTCCGGACGACGCCACCTTGCGGCGCATCCCGCGCCGAACCACAACGGAGTCTTTATGTACCCTCAAATCTCGGATCAGTTCTCCTCGCGTCAACGTGACACGGCAATCGAAGTTGCCTTCGACTGCAACACCGAAGTTCTTGCCGGGGTCGAGAAAGTTGTCGAGCTCAACATCCAGACCGTCAAGACATCGATGTCTGAGCAGCAGGCATTGGCGGACGCGGCACTTTCTGCTCAATCGCTCAGTGAAGTCTTCGATCTCCAGTCGCAGCAATTCCCGGCTGCGGTCACGAAGACCTTTGCCTATTGGCGGCATGTGGAAGAGATTGCCGCCGACACGCGAATCGGCTTGTTCAACGCGATGCAGGCACATTTCGGTAGTTCTTTGAATACGCTCGCGGAAATGGTCGACATGGCTTGCGGCAACGCCTTCGTTCAGGAGCGCGGCGGCATTCTGGACCTGCCCGGCATGGCGCAATCCACGGTCGCCTCTGCTGAGCGGGTAGCCATTGTGGATAGTTCGGGCAGGGTGGTTTCTTCGGACGACGTTCGAGGCGATTTGCATTAAGTAGCATTGGCCAGGGCCGGGTCTGACGGCCGAGCCCTTCTCCATTCCGTCGATGTTGGCGTGTCCTGGTTGACGTGCGATGGCGCTATTCGGCCACTCGCACGGCATCCGCTAAAGAGCCGGCAGCCGTCACGCGTTTCACTATTGCTGACCACGCAACTGTTTTGTCCCCGCCTGCCCGTTGCCGGGGGGGGGGCGAACGAACGGCGCAGGGGAGTGGGAACGGCTGTTGCGCTGCGACCGGGTAACGGCGCCATACCGACGCGCCAACAGAGAGAAAAGACCCATGAACTCCATTTCTGAAAATCGCGCTTGCCCGGATCATTCGACTGCAGGTCAGCGCGAGTGTCTTTCGAGCGCGGTGCCCGTGCGCGTGCTCGTCGTGGATGATTCACGTCCGTCGGCTGATGCGCTTAGCGCGTATCTGCAAGCCGGCGGCATGAGCGTGCGAACCGTCTACCACGGCTCGGATGCCGTGAGGGAAGCGAAGGCGTGGCTGCCTGATTGCATTGTTCTCGATGTCGCCATGCCCGGCCTGTCCGGCATTGGTGTCGCTGCGGCGCTCCGGAGAATCGAGGCGACGGGAAAGATTCCCCTTCTGGCATTTACCGCGTTCGATACCGCCGATTACATCCGCGAAATGAAAGAGGTCGGCTTCGATGCCGTTTGCCGGAAGCCTGCCGAGCTGCCGCAACTCGAGAACATGATCTTCAGGTTGCTCAGGCATGAAACAGTGGGAGACGCTCAGCCGGCGCGATCCTCTCTATCAGTGAGTGCATCGTCGGAGCAGCGAAGCGGCAGCTGAATTTCGCTGCCGCCCCCTTCGGCGCACTTGGCGAAAAAACATCGCAGCGCCGCCCCGCCGCGTATTAACTCGCGGGGGCGAGCATGAACCAGAACATGGCGACCGCGGCCATTGCCATCGCTCCCGTAGCGGCCCAACCGGCGACCGACAGGCGTCTCGAGATGATGAAGCAGCCCATGATCTTCGGATTCACCGCCATGAACATCATGAGCGCCATGATGGGCACGGACACGACGCCATTGATCACCGCACTCCAGTAAAGCGCCTTGACGGGATCGATGCGCGTGAATCCCATCGCGAGACCAATAAGGGTCGACAGCACGACGATGCCGTAAAACCGTTTCGCCAGTTGCGGCTTCAGCGCGAGGCTGTTTCGCCAGTTGAAGGCGCCGGCCATTGCATACGCGGCGGAACCGGCCAACACAGGTAAGGCGAGCAGGCCAGTGCCGACGATGCCCAGACTGAACAGACCGAACGCAAACTTTCCGGCAATCGGCTTCAAGGCGAGCGCTGCTTGCGACGAGGTCTGGATGTCCGTCACGCCGTGGGCGTTGAGCGTGGCGGCAGTCGTCAGGATGATGAAAAAAGCGACCAGGTTGGAAAAGCCCATTCCGACCCACGTATCCATCCGGATCCGCCGCAAACTGGCCGGTCCCTGTCCGGGTGCGTTCGTCAATGCCCGCTGCCCGGTTGCGGCGCGCATTTCCTCGACCTCCTGCGACGCCTGCCAGAAGAACAGATAGGGGCTGATGGTGGTGCCAAGCACGGCGACCACGGTGGTGACGTAGTCGCTTTTCCATGACAGATGTGGACTCACGGTACGCACGATGACGGTGTGCCACGGAATATCGACGACGAACACCGTGCCGACGTAGGCGAATAATGCAAGCGTCAGCCATTTCAGCACGTGCACATAACTGCGGTATGGAATGAAGACCTGCAGCAGAACTGACAACAGGCCGAGCGCAAGCGTGTAAATGTGCGTCGGGCCGCCGATCACCAGGTTCACTGCGGCGCCCATTGCGGTCAGATCCGCCGCGATATTGATCGTATTGGCGACCAGCAGCAGGAAAACCGATCCATAGAGCAGCCAGGCCGGATAGTGGCGCCGGATGTTGGTTGCGAGTCCGTGGCCACTCACGCGTCCGAGTCGCGCGCTGACGACCTGAATGGCAACCATCAATGGGTACGTGAAGATGACGGTCCACAGCATGTTGAAGCCGAACTGCGCTCCGGCCTGCGAATAGGTCGCGATACCGCTGGGATCGTCGTCCGCCGCGCCGGTGATGAGCCCGGGTCCGAGCTTCTCGAGCCACGATTGAACCTCGGGGTCCGGCCTATCGGACGGGTTGATGTCGATATCCATCGTTGAGCCTTGAGTATCCGTGCCCGCGATGTCGCGGGAACCGCGAGAGTCTGCCCTATCAATCTTACAAGCCGGTACACCGTGGCTCTCATAGCGGCCGCCGGGCGCGGAGCTTGCTGACGGGACTGGAAACCACACAGCGGAGCGCGCGATGAAGTCACTTACCCTCGACCAGTTCAAGACGCAACTGGCGTCGATGTTGCGCGACATTCCTTACGGCACCAGTGCCGACCTGACAGGCTACGCTATTGCGTTCTGGAATGGCAGTAAGGTTATCTACGCATTCGTCTCCAGTGACGATTCCGGAATTATCGAGGACGAGTTCGAGTTGAGCGACTACGAGTGGGATCACTGGCACGACGATTTTGTGACCTGGATCAACGAACCGATGTTCAGCGTCCGGCCCGAGCTTCATAAGAGGACCTACGCTGCGGCCGCCGACAACGGCGCACGTTAGCGTTTGCCGTACCGGAC
Source organism: Paraburkholderia sp. BGA-UO-ETr-F21 (assembly GCF_059567925.1). Lineage (NCBI taxonomy): Bacteria > Pseudomonadati > Pseudomonadota > Betaproteobacteria > Burkholderiales > Burkholderiaceae > Paraburkholderia > Paraburkholderia sp. BGA-UO-ETr-F21. Next base: position 648,359 of record NZ_JCAQOY010000037.1, read on the forward strand.
AGTTGTGGCGTGATGTTGCCGGAATATGTCAATCAGGCCACTGGTCGCTTGCCCATGAGACCGGGAGAATGCATGGCAACGATTCACCCACAAGGAGCCTTATATGTCCCCGGTCATGTCCCCGGTCTCAGCCGTTCCCGCAGCAGACAGCGCCGTGGCGCTCACCCACTTCAGCTCGCTGTTGTCATTCGAAACAGATTGTGCCGACGTACACGCGGCGCTTGAAGCCAGTGATGGGCTCGCTATGGATTTCGTCCTGCTCGACGTGCGTGGCCCCGCACTTTTCGCCCGCGGCCATGTGCCTCGCGCCGTGAATCTTCCGCATGGCAAGATCGTCGAGTCCAAGCTTGCCGATTATCCGCGCGACACGCTCTTCGTCACGTATTGTGCGGGCCCTCACTGCAACGGAGCCACGCGCGCCGCAATCAGGCTCGCCCGCCTCGGTCGTCCGGTCAAGGTCATGACCGGCGGCGTGACAGGTTGGCTCGACGAGGGTTTCCACCTTGCCATCGAGAATGAAGCGTTGGCTTGACTGTTTGTGAACAATAGACTCGAAACGGAACACGAAGCGTCTGGCTGAGTCCGGTGAGTTGCAGCCGCCCGATGTACCAGCTATTTCAAGCGCTGCCGTGGGGCGCCGCCGCGCATGTTCATACTGCGCGCGGCGGCCGATGCAGACCATTCGGTCGGGCAGGGCAGTGCCGCGCGCCGGGCACGCAACGCCACACGTTTGCCATAACGTGATGTCATGGACCCCACAACAATTGCGGCATTGTCGCCAAAAAATAGATTCACTATATTTGGCTCAACGCGCATTACATCCACGATATCTTTCGCTAAACCGTTTCGAGGACATAGTCGTGATCAAGAAGCCAACGTTGCGCCCGCTTGCAGCGGTTCTGATTCTTGGCGTCGCGGGCCTCGTGCCTGCGTGTCTGACGCCTGCTTTCGCTGCCGGGAAGATTACCTTTGTCTCTCAAGGCGGGACCTATCAGGAAGCCCAGACCAAAGCCATCCTCGACCCGGCTGCGAAGCTGCTGAACATTACCGTGAACCAGGACAGCATTCCGGACGCGTGGCCACAGATCAAGGCTCAGGCCGCCACCGGCAAGCCGATCTGGGACGTGGTGGACACGCCGACTTCCAACTGTCTGCGCGGCGGCAAGGAAGGGCTGCTGGAGAAGCTGGACTTCGCGAAGATTCCGAATGCGGCGGCCATGCCGGAGAAGTACCGCACGCCGTACTCGGTCGCGTACGAGTTCTATTCGACAGTGATCGGCTATAACAAGAAGACATTGAAGAAGGTGCCGCAAAGCTGGGCCGATTTCTGGAACGTGAAGGCGTTCCCCGGCACCCGTGCGCTGCGCAACGACCCGCAGACCGTGCTCGAAGCCGCACTGCTCGCGGACGGCGTGCCGCGCGACAAGCTCTATCCGCTCGACGTGGATCGCGCGTTCAGGAAGTTGCAGCAGATCAAGCCGGACGTGACCGTCTGGTGGACCTCGGGTGGTCAGTCGGCGCAATTGCTGCACGACGGCGAAGTCGACATGACGATGATCTGGAACGGCCGCGCGAGCGCCGTGCGCAAGGACAATCCGGACATCGACTTCACGTACAACGACGGCATTCTGCAGAACACGCAGTTGTGTGTGCTGAAGAACGCGCCGAACCTGCCCGATGCGATCAAGTTTCTCAACGCGGCCGTGTCGCCCGACTTGCAGGCCAACCTGCCACTGTATATCGACTACGGGCCGGGCAATCCCGCGGCCTTCAAGACCGGCAAAATCGACGCCAAGCGCGCGAGCGAGTTGCCGAGTTCACCGGAGAATGCGTCGAAGCAGGCGTTGATGTCGGAGGAATGGTGGGCGTCGGACGCCGGCATTCAGGCGAAGGCGCGCTGGCTCAAGTTCATGCAGTAAGCGGAAGACCTGGTTGCGCACGCGCGGGTTGCTGAACAGTTGAATGTCAAGCCCGCGCGCCAATCTCAGCGCTTTATTTGCGCGTCCCGCACGGCGCATCGTCTGCGCATACATTGAACGTGATCGACTATCTGATTCTCGGCGGCGGCTCGGCCGGCTGCGTGCTGGCCGCGCGTCTTTCCGAAGACGCGGGTAAGACCGTCTGCCTTGTCGAGGCCGGCCGCAATATCTCGCGAACGGACATGCCCGCAACGGTGCGCAGCCGCTATCCGGGCCGCGCCTATCTCGACACCACGAACATCTGGCAGCGCCTGAAGGCACGCATGAGCGCCTCGGCCGCTACACGCCGTTACGAGCAGGCGCGCCTGCTCGGCGGCGGTTCGGCGATCAACGCGCTGATGGCGAACCGCGGCGCGCCGACCGATTACGACGAGTGGCACGCCCAAGGCGCGCACGGTTGGAACTGGGCCGCCTGTCTGCCGTACTTCCGCAAGCTCGAAACCGATTGCGACTTTGACGGCGCGTTGCACGGCGCGAGCGGGCCCGTCCGGATCCAGCGCACACCGTGGGCGCGCATCTCGCCATTCGTACGCGCGGTGCTCGACACGCTCGACGCGCGCGGCTACACGCGGCATGACGACCAGAACGGCACGTGGCAGGACGGCACGTTCATCGGTTCGATCGCAGTGAGCGAAGCGGGCGAGCGCATCCCGACCTCGGTCTGCTATCTCGACGACGCCGTGCGCGCCCGGCCGAATCTCACGATCCGCACGCACACGCTGGTTGAACGCGTGCTGTTCGACGGCAAGCTCGCCATCGGCGCGCGGCTCGTCGGCGAAGACGGGGTGAGCGAAGCAGTGCGCGCCAGACAGGTGATCATCTGCGCGGGCGCGATTCACAGCCCGGCCCTTCTGATGCGAAGCGGCATTGGTCCGGCGTCCGAGCTGACCGCACTCGGTATCGAGGTGCTGGCCGATCGCGGCGGTGTCGGCGGCAATCTGATGGAACATCCGTCGATCGCCGTATCCGCAGTTCTGCCGCGCGCCGCCCGCACGTTATATCCCGACGAGCATCACGAGCAGGCGATCGTGCGTTTTTCTTCGGGCGTGAGCGGCGCGGTGCCCGGCGACATGCACGGCGCGATCCTGTCGCGATCGGGTTGGCACTCGGTCGGTTACCGGCTCGGCACGCTCTTTTTCTGGGTCAACAAGTCGTACTCGCGCGGCCGCGTGAGCCTCGTGTCGGCCGATCCGCACGACGAACCCGCTGTCGACTTCAACATGCTGTCCGACGCGCGCGATCTCGAACGGCTGAAGCTCGCGCTGCGCTTTGGCGCCCGGACTCTGGCCGATCCGCTGATGGCGAGGCACCGCAACACGCTGCTGCCTTCGAGCTATTCACCCCGCGTGGCGAGCGTGGCCGTGCCGGGCGTGTGGAATGCATTGCAGCGCGGCCTGCTGAGCGCGCTGCTCGACATTGCCGGACCGTTGCGCGGCTGGCTCGTGCGGTGTGTGGTCACGCAAGGCGTGACGCTCGACGAACTGCTTGCCGACGATCACGCGCTGACGCGTTTCGTGACCCGCTCGGTGGGCGGCACCTGGCATCCGTCTGGAACCTGCCGCATGGGCGCCGCCGACGATCCGCTCGCCGTGTGCGACGCGCGCGGCGCGGTATATGGCGTCAGCGGACTTTACGTATGCGATGCATCGTTGATGCCTTCGATTCCGTGCGCGAACACGAATGTGCCGACCATCATGATCGCGGAGCGGATTGCGGATATGTTGCGCGAACGCGCGTGAATGTGATGCCGGGCCGTCGCATTGCAACGCGACGGCCCGGCGCATGTGTCGAGCAGCGAATGTGTTGCCTACCTCCGGGCATTTAGCCCAGCAAGGCCCGAACACAGTCAGTCGCCAAACCCCACAATGCCCTTCACTTCGAGAAACGCCTCGAGTCCCCATTCGGCGTACTCGCGGCCGTTGCCCGACTGCTTGTATCCGCCGAACGGCGAGCCCGCGTCCCATGACGGGTAGTTCAGATACACGCTGCCGGCACGGAGCCTGAACGCCACGCGCCGCGCGCGGTCCAGATCGGCGGATTGAACGTAGGCCGCGAGTCCGAAGGGACTGTCGTTGGCGATCGCGATGGCTTCTTCCTCGTCGCGGTACGGCATGATCGCGAGCACCGGGCCGAAGATCTCCTCGCGCGCGATCGTCATGGAGGGGCGCACGTCCGCGAACACGGTGGGTTGCACGTAGAAGCCACGCTCAAGACCCGGCGGACGCCCGAGGCCGCCGGCCACGACCTGCGCGCCTTCGTCGATACCGGCCGCGATGAGTCGCTCCACGCGCTCGAACTGCACGCCGCTGACAACCGGACCCATTGTCGTACGCTCGTGGTCGGCAGGGCCGACGCGCTGCGCTTGCGCCGCCCGCCGCGCGATCGCCACGGCTTCGTCGTGACGTGCCGCGGGGACGAGCATGCGCGTCGGCGCATTGCATGATTGCCCGCTGTTGTTGAAGCACGAGTTGACGCCGGCCGTGACCGCCGCCTCGAAATCGACGTCGTCCAGCAGAATGTTCGCGGACTTGCCGCCCAGTTCCTGGTGCACGCGCTTGACTGTCGGCGCCGCGAGCTTCGCAATTTCAACGCCCGCGCGCGTCGATCCGGTGAACGACACCATATCGACGTCGGGGTGCGCCGCGAGCGCCGCGCCGACCGTTGGCCCGTCGCCGTTGACGAGGTTGAAGACGCCCGGCGGCACGCCCGCGGCGTCGAGTATCTCCGCGAACAGCAGGGCGTTCAGCGGCGTGACTTCGCTGGGCTTGAGCACCATCGTGCAACCCGCCGCGATGGCGGGCGCGGCCTTGCAGACGATCTGATTGATCGGCCAGTTCCACGGCGTGATGAGCGCGACCACGCCCACCGGTTCGTGATTGACGAGCGTCGTGCCCTTCCTGCGCTGCCAGGCGAACGTCTCACACGTGCGGATCAGTTCTTCGAGATGCCGCCGGCCTATGCCGGCCTGCCACGCATGCGCCATGGCGCGCGGCGCACCGAGTTCGCGCGAAATGGTGTCGCCCATCTCGTCGTGACGTTCGAGAAACACCTCGAGAATGCGGCGGATCAACGCGAGGCGTTCGGCCGGCGTGGTCTGCGAGAACGACGTGAACGCGCGTTTCGCGGCGGCTACCGCGCGATCGGCATCGGCGGGCGTGCCCATCGCCACTTCGGCGAAGGCTTCCTCGGTACAGGGATCGACGACGGAGCGGCGTGCGTTGCCCAACGGCTCGACCCACGCGCCGTCGATATAGAACTTCAGTGCATTGACCATGTAATAGGTATCTTGAGGAAAGAAATCAGGCGCGTGCCGCGCCCGAACGGCGGCTCACCACGACGATCATCACAAGGCACAGCGTGAGCGCGGTCAGCATCGTGCTGATCGCGGCGATGGTCGGGTCGATCTCGTCACGCAGCGTCACGAACATGCGGCGCGTCAGCGTCTGGTTCGAACCGCCCGACACGAAGAGCGCGACCACCGTTTCGTCGAGCGCCTGGATGAACACGAACACCGCACCGGAGATGACGCTTGCCTTGATCTGCGGCAGCGTAACCGTCATGAAGCTGCGAAACCGATTCATGCCGAGGCTGCGCGCGACCATTTCCTGCGTGCGGTCGAAGGTGCGCAGATCGGCGCCGACCGAAATCAGCACATAAGGCAGGCCGAGCATCGTATCGGCCAGAATCAGGCCGCCGAGCGTGTTCACGTAGCCGGCCTGAGAGTACACGAAGAACACGCCCACCGCGACAATGATGATCGGCACCATCAGCGGCAACATCAGCAGTGTGCGCAGATAGCGCATGATCCAGTGCGTGCCGTTCTGGATCGCGTAGGCGGCGGCCACGCCGAGCGGCGTGGCGATCAGCGCGGCGCAAATCGACGCGGTGAGCGTCACGCGCGCGGCGTCGATCCATGCGGGATTGTCGAAGAACGAGTGATACCAGCGCAGCGAGTAGGCCGGCGGCGGGAACGTCATGAAGCGCGTATCGGAGAACGACAGCGGCACGACGATCAGCACCGGTACCATCAGGAACAGCAGGATCAGCACGACGATCGCGCCGAGGACGATCCGTCCGAACGGGAGTTTGCTCATTTCGCGCCCAGGGTCTTTTCGAGTGGCACCACGCGGCTCGCGGCATAGAAAATCGCGAACACGCAGATCAGCAGCACGACGCTCACCGCGCTCGCCGCGCCCCAGCTGTTGTAGATCTCGATGTTGCGGCTCACGACCATCGACACCATGATCGACTTGCCGCCGCCCATCAGCTCAGGCGTGATGTAGAAGCCGAGGCAGAGCACGAACACGAGCGTCACGCCTGCGAACACGCCGCTCATCGACAGCGGCAGGAACACGCGCAGGAATACGTGCAGCGGCGAGCCGCCCAGGCTCGCGCCGGCTTGCGAAAGATTCGACGGGATTTTCTGCATTGCCGAATAGAGCGGCAGCACCATGAACGGCAGCAGGATGTGAACCATCGCGATCACCGTGCCGAACTGGTTATAGGCGAGTTGCACCGGCCGGTCGACGAGGCCCGACGCGATCAGCGCCTTGTTGACCAGCCCCGTGCGCTGCAGCAGGACGAGCCACGCGTAGGTGCGCACCAGCACGCTGGTCCAGAACGGCAGAATCACCATGCCGAGCACCAGCGCGCTCAGCTTCGGCGGCAACGAGGCGGCGAAGTAGGCGACCGGATAGCCGAGCAGCAACGTGATGACGGTCACGATGATACTGAGCTTGAAGGTCAGCAAGAACGTTTCGAGGTAAGCGCCCGTGAACATGCGCCGGTAGTTTTCGAGCGTGAAGCCGTCGTGATAGATGGACTGCCACGACAGCCACGCGAGCGGCACGACCAGCAGCACGACGATCACGAGGAGCGCCGGTGTCATTAGCAGCAGCATGGTGCGATCCTCGCGGCGCTGATAGCGCGTGGCGGGATCGGACTCGGTGGCTTGCGTCAAGGTGGTTCCCTGGAGCATCCGCTTGGCGGTTGTCATCATGCACCTACGGCGTCGAGAAACTGATACCACGCCGCGACGAGTCTCACACCCGGCGCGCGCAGCGAATGAAAGGGCACGGGCCGCAAGCCGGGCGCGCCGAGCAGCGAGAGCTCCGGCGTCTCGCCGAGCGCGAGCGCGGCGGCATGCTGGCCGAGCAGACTCGCCATCGCGACGCCTGCTCCGTTATACCCCAGACAAAAGGTCGTGGCGTCATCGCTGCGTCCGACATGCGGCAACGAATTGAACGTCATGCCCACATACCCCGACCAGCGATAGTCCACGCGCACGTCCGCGAGATCCGGAAAGAGCGCGACCATGGCGCGCTGCAGCGCGTCGAAGCCGGTCGTTTGCCCCTCCTTGCCGAACGCGTCGCGTCCGCCGAACAGCATGCGGCCGTCCACCTTGCGGAACCACTTCATCATGCGCCGCGTTTCGGTGTAGCTGCGGCGCTCGACCATCAGGCGCGCGTCGAGCTCGGCGGGAAGCCGCTCGGTGGCGATCATCGCGCTGCGAAACGGCACGAGTTCACGCTGATACGCCGCGGTGGCCGGCGTGAGATCGGAGTAGGCATTGGTCGCGACGATCACCTGCTTCGCGCGCACCGTGCCGGCGGGCGTGCGCAGCGTTACGCGCGGCTCGGCGGACGCGCGGTGCATCTGCCGCACCGGCGTCGTTTCGTAGATCGGCACGCCGCGTAGTGTGAGGCCGCGCGCGAGTCCGCACACGTATTCGAGCGGCAGGATCGTGCCGGCGTCCGCGCTCAGCACGCCGCCGACAAAACCTTTCGAGCCCGTCTCGTGTTCGATCTCGGCGCGCGATTGCACGGTCATCGTGGTATCGCCGAGTTGCGTGCGGACCCAGTCGGCCTCCGCGCGAATCGCGGCGAAGGCGGCCTCCGTGTGGGCGCAGCGCAGGCTGCCGGTCGCCTCGAAGCGGGCGCGCGTGAGCTGGAATTCGTCGACCAGCGTCTCGACGACCCGCACGCCCTCGTGCGCGAGCCGGTGCATGCGTTTGGCGGTATCGAGGCCGTGCAGCTTGTCGATCGTGGGAAACGACAGTCTGAACTTGGACGACACCACGCCGCCATTGCGGCCGCTCGCGCCCCAGCCCACCGGATTCGCATCGAGCACCACGCAGTCGACGCCGCGCTTTTGCAGCGCATACGCGGCGGCGAGGCCCGAGTAGCCCGCGCCGATCACGGCGACCTCGACCTCGAGATCGCGCGTGAGCGGCACGCCGGTGCTGAGCGTCGCACCGGCGCCGGGCGAGGCGGCTAGGAGCGCCCGCCACAGCGAATCAGGCGCGGGCGTGTGGGGTGGCGTCGGCGCGAGCATCGGCTCAGGCGGCGAGGCGCGCTTCGGCTTCGACGGCGTCGGCGAGCGCGCCGAGCGTCGCGAACTTGAAGGTCGGCGTGGTGACGGCTTCCGGCACGGGCGTGGCGCCGAAGCCCTTCGCGCCCTGACGGCGTTCGATCCAGCAGGTCGCGTAGCCGAGGCTGGTGGCGACGCCGATGTCGTGATACTGGCTCTGCGCGGTGTGCAGAATTTCGCCGAACTTGTAGCCGAACGCCGCCTGACGGCCGCGGTTGTACGCGAAGAATTGCGGATCGGGTTTGGCGACGCCAGTTTCGTCGCAGCAGACGGTGTCGTCGAACGGGTCGCCGAGCGTGTGTGCGTAGGCCGACAGCGCGACTCGGTCCGCATTGGTCATGGCCACAAGGCGAAAGTGTTTGCGCAGACGTTTGAGCGCCGCGACCGAATCCGCGAACGCCGGCCATTCGAGCACGTCGCGCTGGAAGGCGGCGGCCGATTGCGCGTCGTCGGGCAGACCGAGTTCCTTTGCCAGCGACAGGTAGACGTTCGCCATTTCATGGCTCGAACGGCCCGGGTAGGCCGCACGGCCGCGCATATACGGCTCGAAAATCTGGTCGTCGGTCAGGTCTTTCGCGGCCGGGCCGCCGAGGCGGCGCACGGAGGCGAGTACGCCGCGCTCGAAGTCGATGAGCGTGCCGACGACGTCGAACGTCAGGACCTTGAAATCGGTGAGCTTCATGAAATCATCCTTTGCAGTGTGCTGTGAATCGGGAGAGGGTTTGCCCTGGCGAGGGCGGGAAATAGCAAAATGGAATCAGGCGGGCACGACGATCGTGTCCTGCGGATCGAGTACGACGCTCATCGGCGCGCCCGGCTCGGGAATGCGGCGGCGCGAGTCGTGCCCGCCGGGTTGCCTGAGGCTGATGGCGGTGCCGTCGGCGAGGGTTGCGAACACGCGCAAGCTTTCGCCCTGATACAGCACCTCGGTGACGCGGCATGCCAGCCGATTGACGCCGTCGCGGCTGTCGCCGCTATCGATCACGAGTTTTTCGGTCTGCACCGCGAGCAGCAGTTTGTCGCCGCGTGGCAGCGGGTGCGCGGTGCGCAGCACCGTGTCGCCGAGCCGCACGGCGTCGTCGCCGGCGCGCGTCACGGCAAGCAGTGTCGCCTCACCAATGAAGCTCGCGACAAACGCGTCGCATGGGCGGTCGTAGAGCCGCTCGGGCGTGTCGATCTGCACGAGCCGGCCGTTCTTCAGCACGGCTACGCGGTCGCTCATGGTGAGCGCTTCGCGCTGGTCGTGCGTCACGTAGACGATCGTCGCGCCGAGCTTGCGATGCAGCCGCCGTAGCTCGATCTGCATGGTTTCGCGCAGTTGCTTGTCGAGCGCGGAGAGCGGTTCGTCCATCAGGATCAGTTGCGGCTCGAACACCATGGCCCGGGCGAGCGCCACGCGCTGGCGCTGGCCGCCCGACAGCTGGCCGATGCCGCGGCTCTCGTAGCCGGAGAGTTCGACCATCGCGAGCGCGTCGGCGACTTTCCTCGCCCACGTGGCTTTTGGTTGACGCCGCGCGCGCAGCGGAAAGGCGACGTTATCGCCCACGCTCATGTGCGGAAAGAGCGCGTAGTTCTGAAAGACGATGCCGATGTCGCGCTTGTGCGGCGGCGCAAATGTAATGTCGCGCTCGCCGACCCAGACCGCTCCCGAACTCGGTTGCACGAAGCCGCCGAGAATGCCGAGCAGGGTGGTCTTGCCGGAACCCGAGGGGCCGAGCAGCGACACGAATTCGCCGGGGGCGATGTCGAGTGAAACGTCGTCGAGGGCCACGACGTGGCCATAACGTTTCGCTGCCGATCGGATCGAAACACCTGTTTTCGCTCGTGCGTCCATTGCGTCCTGTCTCGCTGTAGAAGCCTGCGTTAGGGAAAATATAGGCCGAGCCATTTTTGGCGGCAATTCCCAAATTGTTGGATAGGGCATAACATCAGGTCATGCCCAACCTTCGCAAAAAACTGCCGAGCGCCAACGCGCTGTTCGTCTTCGAGGCGGCCGCGCGCTGCGGCAACTTCACGCGTGCGGCGCAGGAGTTATATGTCAGCCAGCCGGCGGTAAGCCGCATGCTCTCGCGTATGGAAGACCATCTCGGCGTGCGCCTGTTCGAGCGCGTGCGGGGCGGAATCGAGCTGACCGAGAGCGGCAGGATCCTTTACCGGAAGATATCCGAAGGCTTCGACGGCATAGAAAGCGCGATACGCGAGATCGAAGCGCGCGCAACCGGTGTCGAGTCGGTCACGCTGTCGGTGTCCACCGCGTTCACCACACACTGGCTGATGCCGCGCATGAGTCGCCTGAACGAGGCGTTTCCGAATGTCGACTTGCGGTTTCAGCTCATCTCGGGGCGAATCGGCGGGCCGCTCGTCGATGTGGATCTCGGCATGCGCTTCCTGCGCGAGGACCAGATCGGCGAGAACAGCGTGCTCGTGATGCCGGAGACGCTGCTGCCGGTGTGCAACCGGCGCTATCACGAGACAGCCGCGACCGAGGCGGGCCGCAAGCACGGCGATACGGTGATCGTGATGGACGACGGCGAGCGCGGCTGGCATGACAGGTTCGCCGCGTTTGCGGCACAGGGGCGGCACGCCGCGAGCATGCTGAGCTTCAACGACTACGCCATCGTCGTGCAGGCGGCATTGCTTGGGCAGGGTGTCGCACTCGGCTGGCTCAACGTGGTGTCGCATTGGCTTCTCGAGGGCGCGCTGCTGCCCGCGGAGGAGGAACTGGTCATGACGGACCGGCGCTGCTGTCTGGTGTGGCCGGAGAACCGGCCGTTGCGGCCGGTTGCCGCGGAAGTGCGCGACTGGATCATCGAGGAGACGCGCGCCGACGTGCGCGCGGTGGACCGTAAATACCCGAAACTGGGACTGCGGCGCCTGCTGGCGCAGGCGGGCTTGGTGATCGGCCCGGCCCGGGGCGAGGCGCGAAGCGAGGCGGCGGTCCAGTCAGTCAACCCGTCGGCCACGGTGAGATAAGCACCCGTGCCGTGTCCATGGGCGCTGTCAAGTTGGCGGCTGTTCGAAACTCGTTTTCAGCACGGACCAGTGCTCCGGACCATGTCAAGGCTAATCAGATCGTCGCCATTCCGGCGTCCCCGCCCATGGCACCCGGGCAGATGTCGGAGCGGCGCAGTTAGTGTCCGTCCTGGCATGGGCATTCTGGTGTCGAACCGGGTGAACCCTCAAATAGCGCAGGCTTAGATCTCGGTGTGACGAGTGGGGGTTTCCAGCGGGGAAATTTCACTCAGAATCCGTTCCCCGCAATGGCCTGCTATTGCATCGCGTGCGGTGTCACGCAGGGCCGCAGCAGCCTTCATGTCGTCTCCTGTTGGTTCCAGAGCGGGGAGCACGGTAACGGTAACGTCGGCTCGCGTTGGCAACCACTGTCCATCCGGAAGCACAACGCGTGCGCCCGCGATTGCGACCGGTACGACAGGCCGGTGCGATGCGCAGGCGGCCACAAAGGCGCCGAGACGAAACTGCCGCAGTCCCGCGGATCGGACGAATGTTCCTTCAGGAAAGAGGAGCAGCGAGGTTCCAGCCGTCGCCTGCTTCACCAGTTCGCGTTCGTCTTCGGTCATGCGCGCATAGTCGATGCGCTCGACAAAGCGGGTGCCGATTGCCCGAAGGAAGGCACCCATCAGCAATCCGCCGGCCAACTCACGCTTGGCGACGATGGCAAGCGGCATGCGGATGGCCGCCAGCAACACCAGCCCGTCAAGGTAGCTCGCGTGATTTGCAACGAAGATCGCCGGCCGCGCCATGTCGATGAGTTCGGCGCCGCGTACCGTCACACGAATGCCTGCAAGCATGAGGGCTAGCTGTGCCGCGCGCGATGCAATCGCCCAGTTTCGCCTGGCATCCGGATGCGATACGGTCATCAACCATGTCGGTATGGCGATCAGGGTTACGACCAGCCAGCACCATGCGCCGTACGCGATCTGCCTGGCGGCGGCTCGAACCCGCCGGCCGATTGGCCGTACGGTGTTCGTTCCGACGTCGAGCCACTGAAGCCACGCAGGGCGTGGCAGGAGATTCCCGCGACTACGCAGGTACATCTCCATCGTAGCCGCGTGACGAATCTTGCCGCTCGATGTCTTCAGAATGCTATGCGGCGGGACCAGAGCGATTTCTTCCGGCGGAGCGCCCAGCAGAGCCACGGAGGCTTCGTTGATGCCAGTGCGCATCGCCGCGAGTGCCTCAGGTGCCGTTTCGCGAGTCTCCGCAATGACGATCAGGCGATCGGTACCGGTCTCAATGTCGGGCGTTCCACACACTGCGACACAACCGTTGCGCACGCCAGGCAGATGCCCGACAGCCGCCTCCAGTTCATAGGGGAAGAAGTGACGCCCGGCCCGAATCACCAGATCCTTTACGCGGCCCGTGATGAACAGTTCTTCATCGGCCATATATCCCAGATCGCCGGTATCGAGCCAGCCAACATGAATTAGCCGCGCGGTCAGCTCCGCATTCTGAAAATACCCGCGCGTCGCGGATGGGCTTCGAAATTCAATTCTCCCGACCGTTCTCTCGGATACGTCATTGCCGTCGACGTCAACGATGCGGATCTGGTTGCGGGGTAATGCGCGTCCGCACGAGACCAGCTCGAGTACGTCATCAGGTGATTCCGCTTTTGCTGCACGCTGTGACTCAGCCAGTCGGATGCGACTGATACAGTCTGTTCGCACCCCGCGGCCCGGCTCCGAAAACGCCAGTCCAAGCGTGTTTTCCGCCAGACCGTAGACGGGGGTCAGGGCGGTCTCCCTGAACCCATGATCGGCAAAGCGTGAGGCGAATGCTCGCATGGTCGGCGCGCTGACGGGTTCTGCGCCGCAGAATGCGAGGCGCAATGAAGACAGATCGACGCCTTCGAGATCGGCGTCGTCGATCCGGCGCGTGCATCGCTCGTAGGCAAAGTTGGGTGCCGCCGTAATGGTGGCGCGGTAGTGGCCGATCGCCTGCAACCAGTGCGCTGGACGTGCGAGGAACGTCAGCGGGGACATCAGAATCAACGGGATACCAAAGTAAAGCGGCCCGAACCAGGCTCCAATCAGGCCCATGTCGTGGTACAGAGGGAGCCAGCTTGCGAAGATGTCGTGTTCCTCGATCCGGGCAGTCTCTCCCATTGCCCGGATATTGGCGAGCAGATTGGCGTGTGTGAGCACCACGCCTTTTGGCGCACCTGTGCTGCCGGAAGTGTACTGAAGCAACGCGACGTCTTGTGCGCGAGGGATATACCGCTCATTGTCCGTTTCGCCCATGAGCTGATGCGTCGTCACGATCTCACGCAACGTCGGTATCCGCGCCTTTGCCACAAGGCTTGCTACGAGTGCGTGTGACGGCACGATCATGACGCGTGAGCGCGCATCCAGCAGAATGGCCGCGTGTCGCTTCAGGTGATCGTCGATCCGTGCCGATCGCACCGGCGGATACACCGGCACGACTACTGCGCCGGCAAGCAGGATTCCCGCAAAGCTGGCGAAATAGTCGTTACCGGTCGGCAACATCAGTGCGACGGTGTCGCCGGGGTTCACGCCGAGCCTGTGCAACCCGCTCGATACCCGTAGGGCCGCCTCGTACAGCGCCGAGTAGGTCATTGTGTGTGACGACGCTTCCTCGTCGAGAAATACGATGTGCGTGTGCTCAGGTCGCCGGGATACGTGCCACTGCAATGCCTCGACCAGCGTTTGTGCGGCGATCGGCGGGTCAAGGGTGTCGGTCGGCGCTGGAAGCTCAGCGGTGCCGATTGCGCACCCCGGTTGCACCGATGTTTCTCCTTCAAGTGCGCGCAGTAAATCGCCGGGCGTCTTCGCCTGCTCGAACAACGCAACCGGAAAATGCACGCCGAGCGTTTTCTCGATGCGAGCCAGCAGTTCGGTGCGCGCGAGACTGTCGAGGCCAAGGTCACGTTCGAACTCGCTGTTCAGCGTGACGCCATGTGGCCTGTATCCCCGTGGGCCGACTTCAGCGGCGAAAGCATCGGCTATATCGAGCAACCGTTGGGCGTCGCTCGATCGGCGGCGGGTGACGTCTTCGTTCATATCGCACGACCGCTTCCGTGTCGGGATTTCAGCATAGGCGCGACGGGGAGGAGGGCGCTTGATCGTTGTCAATTGCTGAATTGCGCCTCGCGCGCAATCACGCGCCGTTACCCTGCAATCGCATCCCTGGCTCGGTCAGGTTAACGTTCGGCGGAGTACCTTGCCGAGCTGGTTCAGCGGCAAGGTGTCACGGAATTCAATTGACCGGGGAACCTTGTAGGCGCTTAGATTAGCGCGGCAGTGCTCCAGCACGGCGGCGGCAGTAAGATCCGCCGAGGACCGGACGACGAATAGTTTGACGGCGTGTCCGGTCCTTTCATCCGGCACGCCGACTACCGCAGCGGCGCTTACGCCCGCAAGCGCGCAGACCACGGTTTCGACATCCGAGGGGTAAACCTTGAAACCGGACACGACGATCACGTCTTTCTTGCGGTCCACCAGGACGAGCATCTGCGCGGGCGTGAGATAACCAACGTCCCCCGTGCGAAGCCAGCCCTCGGGCGAGATCACTTCCGCGGTCTCGACGGGGTTCATCCAGTAGCCGCGCATGACCTGCGGGCCCCGGACCCAGACTTCTCCGATGACACCCGCGGCGACAGCTGCGTTGTTGTCGTCACGGATGCTAACCTCGGTTGAAGGCAACGGATGACCGACTGATCCGGAAAAGTGCTTTGCATCCATCGGATTCACGCAGACGACTGGCGACGCTTCGGTCAGCCCGTACCCTTCGATAATCGGCACTCCCGTTGCTGACTGCCATCGCGCGGCAACCGAAGCCTGAATCGCTGCGCCGCCGCCGATCACGAGACGCAGGTGTGACCAGTCCACAGCGTCGAAATGCGGTGCGGTGAGAAGGGCATTGAATAGTGTATTCACGCCTAGCAGCGCGGTGGGCCGTGCGTGGCGCACGGTTCTGACGAGCGCGGCAAGGTCGTGAGGATCCGTTACCAGGACATTGTGCCCGCCGATTTCAAAGAAAGTCAGCAGACTGGCGGTCAGCGCGAATATATGAAAGAGCGGCAGCGGCGTGAGAATGGTCTGAGGCGAAGAACAGAACGCCGAACCCAGCCATGCACGAATCTGTGCGACGTTCGAGCTAAGGTTGCGATGCGTGAGCATCGCGCACTTGGGAGTGCCTGTCGTTCCTCCCGTGTATTGCAGCAGCGCGACATCGTCGAGACTGGGGCGGATGTGATCTCGCTCGATCGAATGCCGGCACGACAAGGCCGCACTGAATGTCCAGTATTCCCTTTTTGCAGGCGGAATCGAGTCACGCACGACGCGCTGTACAAAATCCATTGCGGCGCGCCTGGGCAGCGGAAGCAGATCGCCCACCGCGACGGATATAACAGCCTTCGCCTGATTCTCATCCAGGATTTCGTCCAGTTTGCAGGCAAAATTTTCCAGTATGACGATCGCTGAAACAGCCGCCGTGGCGAGCTGGATCTGAATCTCACGAGGCGTAGCCAGCGGATTGATATTGACGACGACGAGCCCGGCGTCGAGGACGCCATAAAAGGCGACGACATAGGGTAAGCCATTCGGCAAGATGAGTGCGACACGCTCGAGCGGCGCAAGTTTGAATTCGTTGACAAGAAACGCGGAAAAGCGGTGCGCGTATAGCGCAACGTCCCGATATTCGAGCGTGTGACTGAACGAACTGAACGCGGGGCGTCCTGCGTAACGCGTACAGGCAGCCTCGAACATTTCAGGCAACGTTCTAACGCTTCTGGCATCGATCGCTGCGACAGGCGGCTCGGACGAGGGAGCGTCCATCGCTTTCGGGCACTTCATGGTCGATCGGGCCTTTGTCGTATAGAGGAGACGCGATGACAGTCAGGTCTGCGCACCTAAGGACTACGTGTGCGTAGCCGGCTTGGCAGGCGTTAAAAGGTCAACGAGTACGTATTCATCGACATATTCACTTCAGCGCCTGATTTGTGTCGCTATGGATCGAGCATAGGACTCGTTCGCCATGAGAGATTGACGTGTGTCAAGACGACCGGTGTGTCCAACGGATCGAATGCGATGGAGGCTCATCATGTCTGTTCTCAGCCAGAGCAATGCATTGGTCGCAATGAATGGTCCGTCGGAGCGCGCAATCATTTGCTATTGGAATCCGAACCGCAATGCGAGACATGAAGTGTCCTGTTCAGACGGCTTCGAGCAACAGTGATAACTCGTGGGGCGGATGGGTTGAGTCAGGTCAATCTGGGGGATGAGCCGGCGAATAGAGTTTACTGGGGCGTTGTTATCCGGACAGCCCGTGGGCAGGGCGCATGAGAGTGTCGTCGCGCGCGAAGGCTCGACAAACCGTCTGAGGAAACATAACGGACCCACCATGCGGACACCTTGGAGACTTCGTCATGAGCACTACCAGTTCAACCCTCCTTGATCACGACGAAGTCGGTCGCATTCTCATTGCTGTAGACGCTTCGCCCGCCTCTTTGCGCGCTGCGGCCTATGTTCAAGGCATTGCGGCGCGAGGGGCACACGTGCGAATCATCAGTGTGGCTGAAGATCCACGCAGGCTGATCCCGTTGGATCCACTTGTCGGAGTGGATCTCAGTTCGGTGCGCGACGAGTTGCTGCGCGGTGCCGCAGATGCGGTCACTCAGGCACAGACCATATTTTCGAGCGGCGAGACGGTTGTCGACACGGAGGTGATCGATCTTTCCATGCAGGGTCGGGATCTAGCTTATGCACTGCTTGAAGCAGCGCGGACGTGGCGAGCCGATCTCCTCGTGGTTGGCACCCGACAGAACCGTCGGCTGCTACGCTGGCTGGAAGGAACCGTTTCTGAACCTCTGGCGCGAATCTGCCCGTGCTCGATTCTAGTTGTTCCAGCTTCTTATGAAAGAGATACCTGCGGCGGTCCGAAGCGAATGCTCTTCGCCGTCGACGGTAGCTCACCATCGCGGCATGCCCTTCGATACGGATTAAAACTCGCCACGAAGCAGACGTCCTTGCGTATCGTAAACATTCTTGATCAGGCGGTGAGGATGAGCGATTTTGTGCCACTTCCTCTGCTTGAAGATGCACTTGTCAAGGAGGGCAACGCAGCACTTGCGGCGGCAGCGGAGTTGCTGGCCGGATTACGAATCGAGGCGGAATCCGCGATGATCAGCACGGAAAGAACCGGCGACGATGTGCCCCACGCCATCGTGAGGGAGGCAGATCATTGGAGCGCCGATCTGGTCGTCATGGGCACACACGGCCGGCGTGGTATCTCGCGCTGGCTGCTGGGTAGCGTGGCGAGTCGCGTACTGCGTATCACCCACGTGCCGGTGTTGCTCGTGCGCCCGCTCGAAGCCTGAAACAGGCTCCGGTCGCGGTGAAAGTTTGGGCGAAATGATTTCCTTGTATTCCTGAGCTCGTGCCGGCACCGCTCGCGATCCACTACTTAGGCGTGTCATTCCGCTGAACCGGTTGCCGCACGTGTTGCCGTGTCGCCTCTGTCTGCCATTCGCGCCACAGCGCCATCAGAACAGCCAGTATGGCGGGCCCAAGGAACAATCCGATCAGACCGAATGCGGCGAGTCCACCAAGCACACCAAACATGACGAGCAGAAATGGAATGCGTGCGCTGCTGCTAATCACAAACGGCCTTATCAGATTGTCTACCCAGCTAATGACCAGCATTCCCCAGAGCAATAACCCGACTCCGGCCACCGTGCGGCCCGCAAATAAAAGGCCGACCGCCACCGGTACCCACACCAGTGGCGTGCCAAAAGGGATCAATGCTACGAGAGCAGTGATCCCTGCCAGCGTGACGGGCGCAGTTACGCCTGCGGCCCAATAACCCAGCCCGGCCAACACTGCCTGCGCGATCGCTGTCAGCACAATGCCGTAGACGACGGATCGGGTCATGCTGCCGATCGCGGTGAGATAGTCGTCAAGGCGCTCGCCAAGGAAAGGCCGCAAAGCCTGCCGTATCTGATTCAGGAGACTTTCTCCATCGCGATACGCAAAAAACAGCGTCACCAGAGCAAACCCCAGCTTTGTGGCGTTTCGGGCCGCACTTCCGAGGAGGTCACCAATTTCGCTTGTCCAGCGATTCGCCCATCCTGAGAGTTGGGAGCGAATGGCAGGCGGATCAATCTCCACATGATCGAGAAACGCCTGCAACGAGGACCCGATCCAGGGGATGCGCGCCAGAAAATCGGGTATGTCGCGAGGACGATCGGAGAAGTAGGCGACGATAGCCCGGCTGGCGTCCCTTAGATCTTCTGTCAACGGCTTCATCAGCCAGACGACTGGCAGTATGCACGCACACGTCAGGAGAAGGGTCATCAGCAGCGCGCTAGTACCCGCGCTTTCGCGGAGCAGGCGTCGCAAACGGCTGTAGGCGGGCCAGGTGACATACGAAATAATCAGCGCCCACGCGACCGGAACTAGA
The DNA here is from genome assembly GCF_059567925.1 of Paraburkholderia sp. BGA-UO-ETr-F21. Lineage (NCBI taxonomy): Bacteria > Pseudomonadati > Pseudomonadota > Betaproteobacteria > Burkholderiales > Burkholderiaceae > Paraburkholderia > Paraburkholderia sp. BGA-UO-ETr-F21. The sequence goes on from NZ_JCAQOY010000037.1 coordinate 667,144, forward strand.
AAAGGGCGCAGAACCATGAACCCCAAAGCTACCAGACCAGCCAGAAGCAGTGCTAGCACGACATGCTTTCCCGATCGCATTGAGCGCTCCCGTTCGTGGATTCGGCGTTTCTGTATCCGGGCAGTCATCGCAGGCCGAAACAATGCATCCAGATGCGAGACCGGAGACCATATGATCTGTCGCTACCCGCACGTTACTGCTTGATAAAGGTCAATCAGCGAGTCTGACCCGCACCGATACTGGCACTTGCCGCGTACCGCTTCAATGCGACGTTCGTCGACTCTCGTACAGAAGGATCGGTCCATGTTGACTCCGACGCGCACGATTTGCCCTGGGGCAGAGGGTTCCAACACATGGCACGCAATGCAGGTCGCGGCCATCGCCATGCAACTGGGCACCGATTGCGAGGATGGCCTGACACTGGCAGAGGCGCACCGGCGCCTCGCCAAAGACGGGCCGAACGAGATTCGTGAGCAGCGTCGCCGGGGCGTCCTTGACATGCTGATCTGTCAGTTCAAGGACTTCATGATCGTCGCTCTGTTGGCGGCGGCTCTCGTGTCGGGCCTGATCGGCGAGGCTGCGGACGCGCTCGTGATCGTCGCGATCGTGTTGCTTAACGGCACAGTCGGCTTCATCCAGGACTATCGCGCCGAGCGTGTGATGGCGTCGCTCGCACAACTCGCCAGGCTGCAGGCGACAGTCATTCGCGAAGGCGAATGTCAAACGGTCCCGGCATCGGGCATTGTGCAGGGCGACGTCGTTTTGCTGGATACCGGTTCTACCGTTCCCGTCGATCTTCGTCTTGCCGAGGCGTCCGGGCTGAAGATCGCCGAAGCAGTTCTCACTGGGGAGTCGGTGCCGGCAGAGAAGGGCACCGCGTCGCTTGACGACGCTTCGCTACAACTCGCCGACCGGACAAATATGGCTTTCAAGGGCACTGTTGTCACTTACGGTCGAGCACGAGGTATTGCCGTTGCTACCGGCATGGCCACCGAACTCGGCAAGATTGCCGGGATGATCGAAGCGGCACCTGTAGTCCAGACGCCGCTGCAAAAGCGTCTTGCAGCGTTTGGGCGCCGGTTGGCCATGATGATTCTTGTGATCTGCGCGATCATCTTTGCGACAGGTGTGCTGCGGGGCGAGCCAGTGCTGCTCATGCTTCTCACGAGCCTGAGTCTTGCCGTCGCCGCTATCCCTGAAGCTTTACCCGCAGTGGTGACCGTGATGCTTGCCCTTGGTGCGCGCAATATGGCACGACACAATGCCCTGGTGCGACGTTTGCCTGCGGTCGAAACCTTGGGGTCCGTGAGCTGGATCTGTACCGACAAGACTGGCACATTGACCCTGAACGAGATGTGCACAACTGAGCTCTACGCTGATGGCGTGCGGTTACCCATCGTATCGTTCGATACAAAAAGGCCCGCGACGAGATGCTTGCTGGAGGCATTGGCGTTATGCAACAACGTTAGCCGCGCTGCGGGCGGGGAGGTCGCTGGCGATCCGACCGAGGTTGCGTTGTGGAGAGTGGCCGCTGACGCTGGCTTCGACAAGAGCGCGCTCGAAGTCACGAGCCCGCGCTTCCTGGAGTTCCCGTTTGACTCCGATCGCAAGCGGATGACAACGATTCACCGCAGCGGAACCGGATTTATTGCTTACACGAAGGGCGCACCGGAGACGGTCATTGAACGTTGCAACGCGTCCCTGTCAGATCATGGGATGGTCGCTGTGGACCACGAACGCGTGCTGGCGGCGGCGGAGGCGATGGCGGATAGTGGTCTTCGTGTACTCGCCGTCGCGAGCCGGAAGTGGGACAGTCTGCCTGCCGGTCACGATATAGAAGAAATCGAATGCGGCCTCACTTTGCTTGGCCTGGCTGGCATGCGTGATCCGCCGCGGCCCGACGTACGGCAGGCAGTCAAGGCTTGCAGATCGGCAGGGATCACACCCGTAATGGTCACGGGGGATCACCCTGTAACCGCGTGTGCTATCGCCCGCGAACTTGGCATTCTCGCCCCCGGGGACACCGTGTTGACCGGCCAGGAACTCAGTCGTCTCACGGATGAAGCGCTAGTCGCGCAGGTTGTGCATACCCGCGTGTTTGCCCGGGTGGACCCGGCGCAAAAAATCAGGATCGTCGAGGCCGTTCGGGCGCATGGCCAGTTCGTCGCGATGACCGGTGATGGCGTGAACGACGCGCCGGCGCTCGCCGGCGCGGATATCGGCATTGCGATGGGGAAAAAAGGCACCGATGTTGCGCGGGATGCGGCCAGTATCGTGCTGCTGGACGACAACTTCGCCACCATCGTCGGTGCCGTCGAAGAGGGGCGGCGAATCTTCGATAATGTACGCAAGTTCATTCGCTACGCCTTGACGTGCAATTCGGCCGAGATATGGACTATTTTTCTCGCGCCTTTTCTCGGCCTGCCGATTCCCTTGCTTCCCATACACATCCTGTGGATTAACCTGGTCACCGATGGACTGCCGGGGCTGGCACTGGCGGCCGAACCGGCGGAGAAGGGCGTCATGCTACGGCCACCACGGCCCCCAGGGGAAAGCGTCTTTGCCCGCGGCATGTGGCAGCACATCGTATGGGTTGGGCTCGCAATGGCCGGTGTCACGCTGCTCACGCAGGCATACGCCATTCACGTCGCTTCGGCACATTGGCAGACCATGACCTTTACGGTGCTCACGCTCTCCCAGATGGGACACGTACTTGCCATCCGATCGGAGCAAGAGTCGTTTTTCGCGCGGGGAGCGCGTTCAAACATGCCCCTTGTGGGCGCGGTGCTGCTCACCTTTGCGCTTCAACTGGCGACGATCTATGTACCCATGTTGAACACCGTTTTCCGGACGACAGCGCTTAATATGACTGAGTTGGCAATGTGTGTTCTGCTCTCCAGTGTGGTGTTCGTTCTGGTCGAGCTCGAGAAACACCTTATCCGCCGGGGACTTCTATACCGTTGAAACCCGCATCAAACAAACCCGTGCCGATCGCCAGTATGTGTGCGCCATCGCGCAGCAGAAAAAGTGCGTCCAGCTGCTTGCGGCGTGCGAAATCCAGGCCTTTCTGAGGCCCCAACACCATGAGCGCGGTTGCATAAGCATCCGCGTCCATGCAGGACCTCGCCAGCACTGTGACCGACGCGACCCCGTTGCATAAAGGCTCACCTGCGCGCGGATCCACGACATGCGAGATGCGCTTGCCCTCGCATTCGCTCCAGTGACGATAGTCCCCCGAAGTTGCGACCGCGATATCCGTGAGTTCGATCACGCCGAGCGCCTCCCGGCGTTCATAGTCGGGACGCTCGATTGCGATTGCCCACAATGCCTGGCCAGGCTTTGTGCCTCGCGCACGCATCTCACCGTCGATTCCGACAAGCCACGACCGAACGTCATGACTGTCCAGCACACGCGCCAATTCGTCTACGCCGAAGCCTTTGGCGATACCGCACAAGTCGAGGCTCACATGCGCCTGCTTGCGAGCGCGACACTGCTCGACGTCGACGTCGAGCAGTTCGACCAGCGGGCGTCGGGGTCGTTCCCGCGAGGCTTCCCGCATGGTTGGCCGCGGCGCGTTGGATGGGCCGAAGCCCCACTGATCCACCACATCGCCGACACCTGCGTTGAACGCATTGTCTGTCTCGCGCCCCATCTCCGTCGCGCGCACCAGCACCGTCGCAAGATTGCGGGATATCGGCACCCAGACGTCGGGCTCGGCTCTATTCAACCGTGTCAAATCGGAACTGTCCTTCCAGTTCGACATTTCCTCGTCCGCCGCTCGTACCGCCGCATCCAGTTCAGAAGCGATCAGGGCGCGGTCCAACCCCGCCGGCGCGTAGCATTGCACGCTGTATCGGGTGCCCATCGTCGGTCCGTTGAACGTATAGCGCTCGGGACAACCGGCCATCGGTCCTTCAATAGACATCTTCGACATATCTTCCCTTCAATCTCATCTCGTTCACGGAAAGGCCGGAGCCATCCAGAATGTGTTCCCACGCTCGGGCCACGCCGTTGCCCATGTCTCTGCCTCCGCACACCATGATCTGCGCTCCGCTGGCGACGAGTTCACGAAGCGTTGGCGCGTCGGCCATAAGTCGCTCCTGCACGTAGGTCTTCCGTACGGGGCACGAGAAGGCGGTCTTGAAAGTTGTCAGCCGGCGGTTGCCGACCAGGTTCTGCAACTCTTCGTCGTACAGGAACGCCTCGCCTGAGCGTCTGGCGCCAAAATACAGATGCATGGGCCGCCCCGCCGAGTTTTGCCGGATGAAGCCAACGAATGGGCTGATGCCCGTCCCGGCGCCGATAAGAATGATTGGCGCCTCTCCCGCCGCGGGTCTGAACGCAGGGTTCCGGCGAATGAACGCCTGAATCGCGTTGCCGGGCTGCGAAGCTGTCAGATAGCCAGAGCAGGCCCCATGCGCATGCCTGCGCACGCAGATTTCGATAAAACCATCTCGCGAAGCGCTCGCGAGCGAGTAGAACCTCGGCACGGTGTCGCCGGGCGGGATCACCCCGAGCAGGTCGCCCGCGTCGAATGACGGCAGAGCCCTTTGCAGCGGGGTGTGCCACCGCCGATTGCGCGGTGTGCCGCGGACAAAGCGCAACACCGACGTGACACTTCCAGAGTCGAGTCCATAGTCCTTGCGCTCCACAAGCGTCAGGGAGACGGTGCGCGGTAGCGACGGCTGGTAGCGCACGTCGAGTTGCATGTCGAGTGCGATACCCAGTCGCTCGCTCCACGTCCTGAACGTGCTCTCCGACTGCCGGTCAACGCTGCTGCACTCGATGAGCGCCTGGCCGCCTTTGGCGATCAACGCATCGTGCACGGTTTGCGCATAACCACAGAAATGGGGGAACTGGCGATCTCCAAAACCGAGGACGGCAAACGTTGGTGGAACATAGTCGTTCATGCTCGCGAGCTTGCTCAAATACTGCGTGGCGTTGGACGGTGCCTCACCATCGCCATACGTCGAAGTCAGTACGATCAGGCGTTGCGCCTTGCAGTGGCGTGACGAAAGATCGTTCATCGGCGCTATATGCACGCGAAAATTCGCGCGCGTCAGCGCCTGATGAATTGCGGCAGCGAACGCCCAGGTGCTGTTTCCTTCGCTTCCCACGAGAATGACCGTATCGGCCTGACCCGCGCTCACTTTGTCTGGAACTTTTACCGTCGCGCGGCGACGCCGCACCCATAGCCATACTCCAGTAATCGCCAAAACCGGCACCGACGCGCTCGCAAGCCCGAGGATCAGCGCGAGCCACCACAGTCCCTCGCCCGTATGCAGCATGAACACGACCTCGTGAAAACGCTGCCAAGCGTCATTGGGCTGCCACGCGAGCCATTTCCCTGACGACGGGTCGATGTAACCGGTGCCGCTCGATGTCCGCAACGCGTAGACATCGCCCGGGTTCTGGGGGGAGGGCAACATCAGTTCACGCAGGTCGGTTACATCGACGTTCCTGAGCGCAGCAACGCGATTCACTGCAAGCGGGGCGCCGGTGCTCACGGAGGCCGGAAACGGAAGTTGCGCCGTGGCTCGTTCGGGGATCACCTCGAAGGTCGTCAACGACAGGACGAGCCCTGTTGCAGCCGAGAGCGTCAGCCCGAGAATGGCGACGCGGGCAACCTCATTGTGGATTCGCTGCAGACCGCTACCCCGAATGCGGCCGGACAGCTTCGCCCATCCGCCCATACGGCGTTCGAGTAGCGCAAGGCCGGATGCGGCCAGCAGCACCATCAAACCTGCCCCGACGCCGGTTGCGACGCGCCCGGCATCGCCTATGAGCAGCTTGCGGTGCAGATTGGTCAGCCAGCGCATGGTGGTCGATGGCGTATAAGGTTCGATACCGTCACCTGTCACGGGATCGATGCTGGCGGCGCCAGACTCGCCGCCTGAAGAGTAATAGGCAATGACGGCGCCCGAGGGCTTTCGCACGATTTTCTCGAGGCCGGGGTAATGGGCCTTCACACGTGCGGCGAGCGTCGCGGCGTCGAGCGAATGCTGGCTAACCTGAACTACACCTGCGCGTTCAATCGCAGGGTTCAGAGACAGCATCGCACCGGAGATCGCCGTGACCATCAGGACGAGGGCGGCGATCAGTCCGGGCAACGAATGAAGCTTGCGAAGCATGTCATTCCTCACAACGTGTAGCGAAACGCTTTCACATAGCCGCGCCCTCTGACGGACTTTCCGGTTCCCGATGTCGTCAATGGAACGACCACCTCGGACGGGTTCTCGTTCATGTTCTCCACTGCGGTATCCACGTGAATTTCGTAGCCGGCGTCGATTAGCGTATCGGCAAGATCGAGCGTTGCCTTCAGCGTCCTGCCGGCACCAACGCTCGCACCCGTAATGCCGTCGATCCTTGCCGCGCCATTTCCCGTTATCCGGTACCAGGCGCTCAGGTGCCTGTAGTACTTCGCCTTCTCGCCTGCCATCCACAGCGTGCCCTGATAACGGCCAGCCCGGTCGGTGACGTACATCACCACGTACGCACCGTCACCGCCGTAATTGGTCAATTGCGCTTCAATCGTGACGGGGCGGGCGAACGCCAGCGAGGGAATCGCGAGTGCACCGGCAAGCGCAGCAATAGGGAATGTGTATTTCATGACCTGTCCTCTTCAATAGTGGCTACGCCGGGCGAGACGGCGCACTTACCCTGCGTCAGCGTTGATTTGCGTATGACGAAAGTGTGTTGCGACGACGGTTTTCGCAGGTCAGCGGATCTGAACCTGCGGCCGGCTCCCCGGGGTCAATAGCCCATTGGATGGCTGCGCGCCGCTTGCCGCGTTACCCGGTTTATCGTTGGGCGTGCGCGGTCCTGCCGCACCCGGTCGCGGGCCGCTCCGGTCCTCGTGCTCACCGTCGTCTTCTCCGTGGCGCTCGTCCCGGGCGTCGCCATCGGTCTTCAGCCGGATGATCGCGAGCGTGGCCGGATCGACTTTGGCTTTGAAGTGCCGCCCCTGCGCGTCGAGTCCACGGATCTCGTAGCAACCGTCATCCGTCCTGACCCGACTCACGTTCCAGCCTTGTTTTCTGGCGAGCGCATCGATCTCGCTGACCGGTTTCCAATTCGTGAGCGGTGCGGTGCAGTCGTCGTCCGCCTGCGCCAGCTGGGCGACGCCGGCGCATAGCGCGACAAGGGATACGATGGCAATGCTTCTTCGGAGCGGTGGTCGTTTCATGACGGGGCGTGTGGTTTTGTCCTGACAGGCTCTACAATGCGGCCCATACCTGAAGCCAGCCTTGCGAACGAAAAGATTTTTCTTCAGCCTGGCGTAAGCTTGGCGTAGCACAGTTTGCGATAACAACCGCCGGGACTATCGCATGAGAGTACTGCTTGTCGAGGACGATCCGCTGCTCGGCCAAGCCGTTCGGGATCAGATCACGCGGGACGGACATTCCACCGACTACGTCACGACCCTGGGCGACGCCCGGCGCTACGTGCAAGCCGCGAACTACGATCTGATCCTGCTGGACCTGCTGCTGCCGGACGGCAAGGGAATCGATTTTCTGCGTGAATTGCGTGTATCCGGCTCTTCGGTACCCGTGGTGATCCTGACTGCGCTCGACCAGGTCGCCAACCGCATCGCCGGATTAAACGCTGGCGCCGACGACTATCTTGTCAAGCCATTCGATCTATCCGAGCTCACCGCGCGCGTCAACGCCGTTGCGCGCCGATATTCAGGTAATCCCAACCCATTTGTCACACTGGGCAATTTGCAGATCGATCTGGCCGCCCACAGCATCCGTCGAGAAGGCCGTTCCATTTCCCTTACCGCCAGCGAATGGGCATTGCTCGAGGCATTCATTCAGCGACAGGGCATGATTCTTTCAAAGGCGCAGCTGGAAGAGCGTCTTTACTCGTTTAACGCCGAAATCGGCAGCAACACCATCGAGGTGCACATGAGCCGGCTGCGCAAGAAGCTGGGGGGCGACCTAATCGAGACGGCGCGTGGCCTCGGCTACAAACTCAGGCAGTGCTAGCGATGCTGCACAGCCTCCAGGCGCGCCTCGCAGTAGCGCTTGCCGTTGGCCTGGCCGCACTGTCGCTCCTTGTAGGAGCAGCGGCGTTTCATGTCCTGCAAGACGAAATCGACCGGATCTCGGATAGCGCCTTGCAGGAGACGGCGCAGCGGCTCGTGCCGCTGGCCGTCACGGATATCCTTGATCTAAGTACGCAAGGCAGCACCGGACAGCGCGTAGCGGCCGTACGCGCGCACGACGAGTTGCTCACCTATATCGTGCGCGACCAAACCGGCAAGACCGTCCTGCAGTCTCATGATGCGGACCCTGGGGTCTTCCCGGCTGATCTGAAGGCAGGCTTCACGTCGACGGCCAGCCACCGGATTTATACGGAAACGGTCCTGCAAGGAACGGTCCTGCTCGCGATTGCGGAACCCCTGGTTGAGCGCCGTCACGTCAGCACCCGGGCGGCACTTGCGGTGATCGAGCCGCTCCTTGTTCTCATCTTGCTTGGCCTCGTCGGCACGTGGCTGATCGTGAAGACAGGATTGCGTCCGATCAGCCGGTTTTGCGAGGGTGTTGCCTCTAGAGGTCGCGACGATCTCACTCCGCTCGCCAAGGCCGGCATGCCTACGGAAATCGAGCCAATAGCTGACGCGGTCAACGACCTGATGCAGCGGCTTGACCGGGCACTGAGCGCCGAGCGCAGCTTCACGGCCAACAGCGCACACGAGCTTCGCACGCCGATTGCCGCAGCACTTGCGCAAACGCAACGCCTGATAGCCGAGGCACAAGGCACGCCAATCGAGCAACGTGCGCGAAACGTCGAGATCACTTTGCAGACGCTCGTGCGACTCGGCGAAAAGCTCATGCAACTGGCCCGGGCAGAAGGCGCCCGCGTCCTCTCTGATATCGCGCAAGACTTGCGGCCCGTCCTTCAACTCGTGGTCGACGATGTCCGGCGCATTGCACGATCTAATGAACTCGCACTGAGCCTGCCCGATGAACCCGTATTGTCGCGCATCGACCAGGACGCTTTCGCCATTCTCGCGCGCAACCTTATTGAAAACGCCGTCAAGCACGGTACGGACGCAACGGCCGTTCGTATCATGCTCACGAGCGGCGGCACCTTGAGCGTCCGGAACCGAGGGCCTGTCGTACCCTCGGAGACGCTCGCGCGCCTGAGCCAGCCGTTCGAACGCGGGACCACGACAGCGAAGGGAAGCGGCCTCGGGCTAGCGATCGTCAATGCGATCGCCCAGGCGGCGGGCGCACGACTCACGCTAGGTTCGCCAGCCGCCGGCATGCCGGACGGCTTTGAAGCCGTCGTGGAGGGACTGGCAATACCTGATTCGCCACCAGTCTTTCGCGAGAGAGTCCGCTAGCCAAGGCTGAAATCAAGGCCACTGCTGCAAACAGCAGGTCTGGCCAAGCCACTTTCTATAAATATGGATGCCTTATCAATAAAACGGGGTGCCATCCCAGACAACGAGCGTGGTGTATCTATACTGATAAGTCAGTGGGTGGCGCGGTTCAGGGTCGGTCCGCCTTGACGAGCGCAGCCAGCTTTTCCCGCTCGGTAGCGACGTCCTCCTTATCGTCGGACGGCCAGTCGAGAACAACTCCATCGTTGAGGGATTCCCGTACCAGCGACGAATAATCCCACTTGCTCAGCTTCCCCGATTGCAGCGCCTGTCTGATATCTCGTCGGAGATCCACCGGGAAGCTTGCATAGGCGCCCGATAATGCCGCGTACTGTCGGGCATCGATTTCGGCAGACGAGTGAAGTGAGGCCCAAGATACGACGGCGACGATTGCCATGAACGGCACAGCCGTGTAGCGGAGTATGAACTTGATGGGCGTCATTGCAGATTTTCGGGAAGATGCTTGAGCCACGACCGGGCTGACCCAACGTTTGATCTGGTGCATCGCATCGGCAGGAAGCAGCCGAGTGGCGGGACGGCCTGCGACAAGCCGCAGGCCGAGCATCTGGTGCGCGCTGAGCGAACCCGGAACGACGCCGGATGCCTGTCGAATGTATCTGACTTCGGTAAGGTCGTCGCGCGGCACTTTGCCACAGAATCAGTCGACCTGGCAGGCTTCCTAAAGCTGACTATACTGAAAGGAGTCACCTCGATTCAGGTGTGCCCGGCTCAAGCGGTGTGCTCTGGCAGGACTTCAAGACGAGCAGACCTGGCCGCGGGGAGAAACGTATGTTCAAGCATCTGCTGGTGCCAACCGATGGTTCGACACTTTCTGACGCTGCCATCCAGATGGCGGTGACGCTTGCCACGGAAAGCGGCGCAAAGATCACCGGGCTCCATGTCATTCCAGAATTCCATGTCCTCGCGTATGGCACCGAAATGATCGCCGACACGGAGGATCGGGTCATTCAGGTTACCCGACAGCATGCGGATAACTATCTGCTGGCCGTCACAAAAGCGGCTACCCAGGCCGGTGTCGAGTGCGATACGGTTACCAGAAACCACGCTCACCCGTATGAGGCGATTGTCAGCGTGGCAGCGCAACGAAGCTGTGATCTCATTGTCATGGCGTCCCATGGCCGAGGCGGCATGCGTGCCTTATTGCTCGGCAGTGAGACCCTGAAGGTGCTGACGCACTGTCGGATCCCGGTCCTCGTCGTCCGGGAGCCGACGCAGACCGGTGCGGGCCATGTTGTGGAATCCAGCAGGCAGCCGTCTGAATAAAAGCCTTCTCCGCTCCGGACGTACATCGTAGCCCATGCCTTGGTCGCAGCCTTCCCGGTGCGTGTTTTCCCCATAGCCTGAACCGCTGCGATGGCCGGTTACGGTGACTGTGGACTTCAGGTTTTCACCCATGCGCGGGAAACGTCGACTGACGCGCTGCGCGGGTTCGGGATTCAGTCGGCACGTGCGCTGCCCAGCCCCCACACCGCGACAATTACCAGAAAGATCGCGCAGGAGCCCCACTGGGTCAAGACGCTTGACCATGCCAACGCTGGATCTGAAGTTACTTCTGTATGGCGGGCCCGATGCAAAAGCGCACCGGGTGCGGGCTTCGACTGCTGTTCCACGGTCCTTATAAACATCAGCGTGGCGTACTGGAGTCGTCATCACACATGGATCCCGCGCGGAACCCTCAACCACGAACACTGTCAGCGGCGTATGTCACGGCTGGTGATCATGGCTTGAGCAACGTGCGTTTCACACGAAGCGCGGCGAGAATGCCTCTCAGGATATCGATGGGGGGCGGCGGACAACCCGGCACCGTGACGTCGACAGGAAAAAGTTTCGAGAGCGGTCCGCACACGGCGTAGCTTTCCTTGAACATGCCTCCGGTGCAGGCGCACTCGCCAACTGCGACGACCAGCTTCGGATGCGGCGTTGCCTCGTAGGCCCGCAGCACTGCTTCCTTCATGTTCAGTGTCAGCGGGCCAGTGACGAGCAGCATGTCGGCGTGACGGGGACTCGCGACGAACTTGATACCCAGACCTTCGATGTTGTAGTACGGATTGTTGAGCGCATGGATTTCCAGTTCGCAGCCGTTGCAGGAGCCCGCATCAATCTCGCGAATGCATAGCGCCCGACCCAGCACGTCGAGTATTTCCTGCTGGATACGGTGGCCTTCGGACCGCCATGCTTCATCGCCCTCGGGCAGGCGTTGAGTCGGTGTGCCGGTTGTCGCGATCTGTTTGAGAAGTTGCCACATTACAGGTCGTGTCCCGCGTAGTTCAGATTGAACGACTTGTTGATCAGCGGGAAATCCGGAACGATATTGCCGATGATCGCGTGCTCCAGAGCCGGCCAGTTCTGCCACGACGGGTCATGGCAGTGACAGCGCGAAATGGTTCCGTCTGGCCCGGTCTCGAGTGCGATGAATACATCACCCCGCCAGCCTTCGATCCAACCGACCCCGCAGGATGGCGAGCCACTGTATTCGACCCGGGAGACGATGTCACCACCAGGCAGATCGGCGAGGAGGGTCCGGATCAACCGAGTGGACTCGTAGATTTCGTTGAACCTGACGGCGGTCCGGGCTGCCACATCGCCCCGGTCATCGCTGACCATCTGCACCTGAACCTCGTGGTAGGGCGCGTAAGGGTGATCGATACGCACGTCGATTTTCCGGCCGCTCGCACGTCCGACCGGCCCGCACACACCGAAGTGCTCCGCCAATTTTGCGGAAAGTATGCCCGTACCTGCAAAGCGATCCTGCAGTCCCGATTGATCCTCGTAGATGCGCTGCATGACGCGGACTTGTGTGTCGATCTGATCGCACTGCGTCAGCATCGAGGTGACGAAGCGCGCATCGAGGTCCGTTGACAAGCCCCCGGGAACGATCCGGTCCATTAGATAGCGATGCCCGAAAGCCAGATTGTTCAGGCGTAGCCAGTCTTCCTTCAGACGGGAGAACTGCGAGAGACCATACGCGAACCCCGCGTCGTTGCCGAGCGCGCCAAGATCGCCCAGGTGATTGGCAATGCGCTCGCGCTCGAGCAATAGCGCACGCAGCCACTGCGCGCGTGGCGGAATCCGTCCATTCAACGCGCGCTCGACCGCCATGCAATAGGCCCACGTAAAGGCGACCGTGGTGTCTCCGGCGATGCGTCCTGCGAGACGGTGTCCGTCGAGCGCGGGCATGTGTTCGAATAGCCGCTCGATTCCCCGGTGCGCATAGCCCAGCCGCTCCTCGAGGCGCAACACCTTTTCGCCGACGACCGAGAAGCGGAAGTGTCCGGGCTCGATGACGCCGGCGTGAATCGGACCGACGGCAATCTCGTGGACACCGTCACCATCGACGCGGACGAACGGATAGTCCGCTTCCTGGATCTGAAACTGCTCGGTCCCGGAAGACAATTTCTGCAACGGGAAGTAATCGGCAGGCCAGTTGCCGTGATTCAGCCACGGCCGTGTATCGTCGGCGCCGATCGCGCGCAGCCCGACCAGATCATAGACGGTCCGTTGCATGCGTGTCGCGCACGGAAAGAGCGCCGATATATCCGGGTATCCGTCGCTGCCCCCATGCCCGTCGCCTACCGGCAACTTAAGCCACAAGATGCCGTCTTCCAGCGCGTAAGCGACAGAGATAGTGAATGTGCCCGGAGTCTCTTCGGCACCCCACAGGGAGATCAGACGGCCACCCGTCTCGCGCACGGTGCCGGCGGTGCGGCTCCAGGTGTCAAAATCGACACGTGCGAGAAAAGCCGAGGACCTGCCCGCAAACACGGACAGGCGAGCCAGGTCGGAAAACCCGAATGCCTCAATGCGCATGTGTCACCCCACGATCATGGCCGCCGCCTGCCGATACCACGTTGCAAGATAGGGCGGAATGTAGACTCCCAGCATCAACCCGACGCCGAGATGGACGAACACGGGCAGCAACGCCGGTGGGTGTTCAAGAACTTTGGCCGTCGTGTCGCCGAACACCATGCCTTGCACGCGCACGAAGATAGCCGCGAAGGCTACAGCAAGCGCGAGCAACAGGAAGGGCGTGGCCCACGGCAGCTTGCTCATCGCGGTGGTCAGGATCAGGAACTCACTCGCGAAGACGCCGAATGGCGGCATGCCGAGGATCGCGAGCGCGCCGAGCATCATGCCCCAGCCGACGGTTGGGCTCACACGCAACAAACCTCGGATGTCGTCGATCGCCTGGGTACCAGCCTTCTGGGCCGCATGCCCCACGGTAAAGAAAATGGCCGACTTCACCAACGAATGCACCGTCATGTGGAGCAGCCCCGCAAAGGTCGCAATGGGGCCGCCGAGTCCGAAGGCGAACGTCATCAGACCCATGTGCTCGATCGACGAATACGAAAAAAGCCGCTTGACGTCCTTTTGCCGGAACAGCGAAAAGGTGGCGACCAGCACCGAGACCAATCCGAAGCCAACCAGCAGGTTTCCCGGCAGGCCGTTATGGAGTGCGCCATCGGCCAGCACCTTGCAGCGCAGCACCGCATAGAGTGCAACATTGAGCAGCAGGCCGGACAGCACGGCGGAAATCGGTGTGGGGCCTTCGGCATGCGCGTCGGGCAGCCAGTTGTGCATCGGCACGAGGCCGACCTTGGTGCCGTAGCCGATCAGCAGGAACACGAACGCGAGCGAAATGATGGTCGGGTCGAGACTGCCCTTGACCGCATTCAGACTCGTCCAGAGCAGTGCCTCGTCGCCGCCGAGTTGCCGGCTCGCGGCAAGATAGAGCAGGATCGTGCCGAACAGCGCCTGGGCGATGCCGACACCGCACAGGATGAAGTACTTCCACGCGGCTTCGAGGCTGGCTGCGGTGCGATATACGCTGACCAGCAGCACGGTCGCGAGCGTGGCGGCTTCCATGGCGACCCACAGAATGCCCATGTTGTTGGTGAGCAGCGCGAGCAGCATCGCAAAGATGAACAGCTGGTACATGCTGTGGTAGAGGCGCATGCGAGGGCCGGTCATCTTGCCCCGGTCCCGCTCGATGCGCATGTACGGCCTCGAAAAGATCGAAGTGGTCCAGCCGACAAAGGCCGTCAGGGCGACGAGGAACACATTGAGCGGATCGACGAAGAACAGTTTGCCCAGCGCGAACGCAGGCCCGTGTGCCACGGTTTGCACGGCAAGCAGCGCGGCGGCCGCGAACGTGAGGAAACTGAACCCGACGTTGAGTTCCGCCGCGACACGGTGTTGTCCCACGAGCGCCAGACATGCGCCCGCGAAAAGCGGGATCCCGAAAACCAGCAGCAGTACCCAGGCTTCAGTCATCCTTGAGTTTTTCCAGGTGATGAATGTCCAGACTGTCGAACTGCTCCCGGATCTGGAACATGAACACGCCGAGGATCAGGCTGCCCACCAGCACATCGAGTCCAATGCCGAGTTCGACGATCATCGGCATGCCGTTAGTGGCTGCGGCCGCGGCGAAAAACAGGCCGTTTTCCATCGACAGGAAGCCGATCACCTGAGGGATTGCTTTCGCACGCGTAATCATCATCATGAACGACAGCAGCACGCAGGCGAGCGCAATGCCGAGCGTGCCGCGCGCGACCGACGAGGCGAGCTGGCTGATCGGCGAGGCGAGATTGAACGCGATGATCACGAGCACGATGCCCACCAGCAGTGTGGCGGGAATATTGAGGAGCGGTTCGACATCCGTCCTGACATTGAGCCGCTGCACGAGCTTGTAGAGAATCCAGGGGATCAGGCCGACCTTGAGCACGAGGGTCAGCATCGCGGAAATGTAGAGGTGCGAGTCGGCGGTCACGTATCCGAGCACCAGGTTGGCGGATACGAGCGTCAGGCCCTGCAGCGTGTAGAGGTGGATCAGTGACAGGATCCGGCGCTGGCTCAACATCGCAAACGACAATAGCAGCAGGATGGCGGCCAGAAAGTTGATGATCTGCGTGGCGAATCCGTGCATTCATGCCCCCAGCAGAAAATGAACGAGCATCCCGATGACGGCCAGCAGGAAGGCCGTGGCGAGAAACTCAGGGACGCGGAAAATGCGCATCTTCGCGTTGCTCGTCTCGACTATCGCGAGCACCGCGCCGCCCACCAGAAGCTTGACGAAGAGCGCGGGGATGGAGAACAGCAGCGCAGTCGGATTGCCGGCTTCGGCAATGCCCCACGGAATAAACAGGGCAACGCCGATGCAGGAGTACGCGAACAGCTTGAGACTCGCGGCCCATTCCATCAGAGCGAGATGCCGGCCCGAATATTCAAGGATCAATGCCTCGTGGATCATCGTGAGTTCGAGATGGGTAGTCGGGTTATCGACCGGCAGACGCGCGTTCTCGGCGAGCGACACCATCGTGAACGCGATGCCCGCGAAAGCAAGGCTCGGATAGATTGCCAGTTCGCGGTGACTGAGCGTGGCGACGATGCTGGTCAGCAAGGTGGACTGCGTGATGAGCGATGCCGAGAACAGGACCATCAGCAAGGCGGGCTCGGCGAGGAAACCCACTAGCATCTCGCGGCGCGCGCCGAGCGTGCCGAACGCGGTGCCGATATCCATAGCGGCCAGCGAAAGCGTCACACGTGCCAGCGCGAAGAGGCCGACCAGCGCGATTGCGTCCGCGGCAGGCGAGAGCGGCAGGTCGGTCGAGAGCGTCGGCACGATCGCGCAGGCGAGCGTCATGCACGCCCAGACAACATAAGGCGCGCCACGGAATATCGGGCTTGCATGGCTAGCGACCACGGACTCCTTGTTGAACAGCTTGTGAAGCATCCGGTAAGGCTGCCAGATGCTCGGCGCGCGGCGGTTTTGTAAGCGGGCGCGGCACATGTTGACCCAGCCCGTGAGCAGCGGAGCGGCCGCGAGTGCGAGCAGGATTTCGAGCCCCTGCGAGATCAGTCCGGAAAGCGTGATCATCGTCTCACCAGCATCAGCAGCACGATCAGCACAATGAAGCTATGCATCAGATACATGGCAATGCGGCCGGTCTGAAGCCGTCCGGCCAATGCCGCGATGCGCATGATCAGCCGTTCCAGCGGAGCATAGATCAGGCTCCACGCGCGATCCGTCACGGTGACGCTGTACTCCGGGTGTTGGTCGAACGGCGAAGGAAGCCGGCGCTCGATCTTGAATAGCGGCGTGAAAATTTCGCGGATGGGTTGCCCGAACCCTTCCGCGGTGTCCTGCATCCGCGCGGTCACGAACGGATAGCCGCAGGCCCACGGCGCCGCGCGCCTCAGGCGCCCGTGGTAGAGACGACGAACCAGTAACCAGGCGAGCCCGCAGCACGCGCAGAAGAACAGCAGAAAAACCGCCGGCATATAGCTGGCCCGGCCTACGCTGGTGGGCGCGAGCAGCAGCCAGCCATTGCGCGCGACGGCCTCGCCGATACCGGTTCCCACCAGCGTTCGGGTGACGCGGTCCAGCACGGCCACGAACTGCACCGGCAGCAGCCCGAGCAATACGCATATCGCCGCCAGCCAGACGAAGCCGATGCGCTCCCAATGGCTCGCGTCGCGTGCTTGCGCCAGCTTCGTCTCTCTCGGTTGACCCAGAAAGACGATGCCGAAGAACTTCACCATCGTATAGCCTGCCAGCGCGGCCACGAGCGCGATCAGCGCCGCGACCAGCGGCACCACCATATTCAGGAACGGGTTCGGCAAGCCCGGCGTGAACAGAAAGCTCTGCAGCAACAGCCATTCGGAGACAAACCCGCTCAACGGCGGCAGTCCGGCGCTCGCAAATGCGCCCACGAGCGCCACCCATGCGGTCCACGGCATCACGCGGATCAATCCGCCCAGACGGCCGAGATTGCGTTCGCCGGTGGCATGCAGCACGGAACCCGTGCCGAGAAACAGCAGGCTTTTGAACGTTGCGTGGCTGGCGATCTGGTAGAACAGCGCAGTCAACGAGAGCGCGGCGAGACTGTTCATTCCGTACGCGCGAAACAGGATCGCCAGTCCCATGCTGACGAACATCAGCCCGATGTTGTCGATCGACGAATAGGCGAGCAGCCGTTTCATGTCTGTCTGGATCGCGCTGAACACGACGCCGAACAGGGCGGTGAAGAGTCCGAGCGCCAGCACGAAGACTCCCCACCACCACAACTGGACATGCAGCAAGTCGAACACCGTGCGCAGAATGCCGTACAGGCCCGCCTTCAGGATAAAGCCGCTCATGAGGGCGGACACGGGTGACGGCGCAGCCGGATGGGCCTCGGGTAGCCACACATGCAAGGGGAAGACACCCGCCTTTGCGCCGAAGCCGAATAGCGCCAGCAGGAATGCGGCGGAGGCCCAGAATACGTCGAGGTGCTGTTCGCGCATGTTGGCAAACGTATAGTCGCCGGTATTGGCTTGCAGCAGGCCGAAACACAACAGGAGCGCCAGCGCGCCGACATGGGAGATCAGGAAGTAGAGGTAAGCGGCTCGACGGATCTCCGCGATGCGGTGATTGGTCATGACAAGAAAAACTGCCGACACGGTCATCGTTTCCCATGCGACCATGAAGCTGTACGCGTCGTCCGCGAGTAACAGCGTCGCCATGCTCGCGAGGCACACGTGATATTCGAAGCAGAGTAAGCCGGGCGGCGTGCCTTCACCCTTGCGGAAATAACCGGCGGAGAACGCGCTGACGCCCGTGCTTACCACGCCGAGCACAGCCAGGAAATACGCCGACAGTCCATCGAGCCGAAGATGAAAGGGGAGGTCGGGCAACCCGAGCGGCAGGATGATTTCCTGAGGACCGGCGAAAACGCCGGTCAGGCCCAGCCCGAACAGAGCCAGGCCAAACACTGCGCCGACCGGAAACAGCCCGTGCGCAACCACCCGTGTCCGTCGCAGGCTGGCGAGTCCCAGAACGCTGACGATCAGCCAGCCCGCGACGACCAGCAGCACGTAGTGGATGACCAGCAGGTGTTCCATCGCCGTTGTCTCCGGGGCTGTCAGATGTCGTGTTCGACGGCAGGCTCGCCGGACGAAGGGTACTCCGAATCAGACTCCTCCCGGTGATGATGTTCCATTCGTTTGACGTGACGACACAGGTCGAGACCCAGCGATGTCGTCAAGACCTTCGCGCGGGCATGGAGGTCGTCCCACCCCGGCACGGTTCTCCGCTTGAAGCCGACGGCGATGACGTTTGCCCCGCACTGCGCCGTGGTGCGGAGCAGGTTTGCGTCGCACGCCCGGCGCATCCGGGCGAGGTGCGTGGCGAGCCGGGCGTCATTGTTCAGCAGGTTTGACACGAGAACCCCTTTGTCGCGCAGCGCCGCACGGCAGGAATCGTAAAACAACTGGCTGGACAGCGCAGCGGGCAGACCCGTTGCGTCGAAGCCGTCGAGCAGGATCACGTCGGCGATTCCCGTCCTGTGTGAAAGATACGCGGCCGCGTCGGCATGCACGATGTGGAATCTTTCCGAATCGGGCGGGACGAAAAAAAATTCACGCAACGCGATCACATTCGCGTCGATTTCGACCGTAGTGACCCGCGCCGACGGAAACTTCTGGAAGCAGTATTTCGACAACGATCCTCCGCCCAGCCCGACGATCAGGATGTCTCGTGGGGCGTGGTGGAAGAGCCCGAAGATCATCATGGCCCGTGTGTACGGGAGGTCGAGCTCGAACGGGTCGCGCCTGCGCATCGAGCTTTGTATGCCCAATGGACCGAAGCGCAGCGACCGTGTGCGCAACCCGTCGCTTACCACGGGCACGGGATTTCCGGGCGGGCCATTCAACAGTTCCGCCAGCGCCTGCCTGAAGTGATGGTGATTGGCCGACAAATCAATCGTCTCCGGAAACTGCCTGGGCCGGGTGCGTGCGTTGAATCTGCCAGGCTGGAAGGTGCATCGGGTTACCAGTTTATGATAATGTCATTATCATCCTAGCAGCTTTGTTGAGATGGTTCCACCGATGCCGCTCCGGCTCCTGCATGCGCCGGCACGGCTCGATGCATGCAAACAGGAGTCGATACCTGATGCCAGCAGACTATTTCCGCTCGCGGCACTGTCGATCGCGCTGGCGATCGTGCCGCTGATCGACGATCTGCGCGGACGGATCTATTGGCTCGACCGCTAGCGCAATAGCTGGCTGCGGCTTCGTGACGCCCCGCTCGCCGCGCCCGAAGCCACCATCAGGATGGAAACGGTCTGCCTGACACGGACGCACATATTATGATAATAAGATCATCATTAGAGTGCGTTACAATAATAATGCTGGTTATTGACCGGCACGCCCTTTGTGTTTTCGAACCTGAATGCGGGGATCGTGCGAGACGGGGGCGCTGCGTTTGAGGGGAGATTGACGTGATTGACACCAGTATTTCGCTTTTGTCCCACGACTACACGCACCGGTTCTTGCGAGACCTGATGGGCCGTCACGGACTGATTGTCATTGGTGTGGGCAGGGCGGGCGAGCGGGGATTCCAGATGCTGTACCGGTTCTCCGACATCTGCGACAGCCTGGAAGATTGCGGGATCAATGTCATCTTCGTGTATCAGAAGGAATCGGCCCGCCATGTCCACGACACAACCTCGCTTTTCGGGGCGCGATACCGGCAGCGGCCCTGTCTGTTTCTGGACGACGACGGGAAGTTCTTTCGTGCTCCACTGCGTCCAAAATCGCTTCGGGCGGTTCATCTGGATCGGGATATGAAGCGACTCGGCACGGTCGACATTGCGGTGCGGGATGACGAATGGGACCAGCAATTACGCGCTTTCCTTGCACAGAGGGCCGCAAGTTCCATGCATTGAGTGCTGTGTGGCTATGTCCGGGCGTGGCGCACCGGCCGTGACGATTTACGTGCAAAGGGGAGTGGGTTGGTCGAGGCATTGATTCAGATAAATGGCCGGTGGGGGCTGAACGGGCACGAATCGGCGAGGCTCGCGGTGAGTGCTGCCCGGTTTGCCAGCGATATCGTCTGCATGGCGAACGGCCGGTCCGTTAACGCCAAGGACGTCATGTCCGTCATGTCCCTTCGGGTGAGGCGAGGCACGCTCGTACGCATCCTGATTACGGGGCCCGACGAAAGCGCCGCGATGGATGCCCTGTCGGCGGTTCTGCATGCGCAGGTGTCTTCCTGACCCGCTTCAGGCAAGGCACCCCACTCGACACGCACTCGCCAACCGACCACGCCACGATTCGCCCCCGATCATGCTCAAGACAGGAAAGAGAAACCCTAACAAGCCATTGGTGATTGAAAACGACCAGGTGGTGTCGTTGTACTTCGACGCGCGCGGCGTCCAGAGCACGATGTTGCGGCACGATCCCTACGCTCTCGCACTGGGCTATACGCGGACCATGATGGGCTTTCTGCTGTTCCGGCCGTCTCCATGCCGTATTTCAATGATCGGCCTGGGAGGCGGTTCACTGGCGAAATACTGCTATCGCCATTTGCCGGACACCGCCATCACCGCGATCGAAATCAATCCGGATGTCATCGCGCTGCGTGACCATTTTCACGTGCCGCGCGACGATGGGCGTTTCACAGTGGTCTGCGCAGATGGTGCGCAGTACGTCGCCGTGCCGGGTCACCGGCCCGACGTGCTGTTGGTCGATGGCTTCAATGCCGACGGCCTGCCTGCCAGGTTGGGCAGTAGCGTGTTCTACGAAGCCTGTCGGCGCAGACTGAGCGACGATGGCGTGCTGGTGGCCAATCTGGTGACGGACGAACCCGACTTCCACCGCTACCTCCGCGCGCTCTGGGAGGTGTTTGCCGGCGCGGTTGCTCTGGCGCCGTCTGAAGGTAGTGAGCACAACGTCACCGTTTTTGCGTGGAAAGGAGCGGGCGAACTTCCATCATTCACAGCAATGCTTGAGCGGGCGCGCGAGCTTCAGGCGCGGCACGCGGTCAATCTCCACGCCACGGCCACGCGCATTGAATACGGCAAAAAATTCAACTGGAGCCGATATGGACGGACGGCTTGAGTGAAGGTGTCCGCTATCTGCGGACGGTTTCATCTCTACGGACCAGACAGATCGAGCAAGTGTGCGCTCGCGGCAGGAAGGCGACGGCAGGACGCGCCAGCGAGGGCGGCGCCAGGGTGACTCGGGAGCAGCCATGTATTATAATTAAATTAACATATCTGGACTCTGCCCGTCATGGAAACGAAAAGCGCTCGGCTCACGATTTTAATCGATCCTGTGAAGAAGGAAGCGTTCGAGAAACTGTGCTCAGCGCAGGACCTGACGCCCTCACAGGTGGTTCGGCAATTGATCCGCGATTACCTTGAGCAGCACGGCGTCAGCTACAAGACGAAGAGCGCAATTGGTGCGCGCCCGCGCCGTAAAACTGCCTGAATCAAGGCGGTTTTCAAGTCCCCACCCCGATCCTTCAGCGTCGCTGCGCTTCGTTGCAAGCGGGTGGCGGCTGCACAATTGCTGTCAGCGCTCGCCCAGCTCCCGATTCTGTTCAGATCTCCAAGTCATGGCGAGGCTCGTGCCTTGCTTCAGTCGGCGCGCGGTCGCGAGCAGGTTCAGCGGATGTATCGTTGCAAGGGTGCGTGCACGTGCGAGTAGCGCATCCCGGGACGGAAGCTTCGACGCGCCTTTCCATGCAAACATCGTGTAGTTGCAACTGTCCTCTGCCATAAAAATGGAGAGCGAGTCACCAAACGCCGAGCGCGCCTCTTCCAGATAATGGGGAATAAGCGGATCGTCCTCGACGAAATTGGCGACGAGCACTCCATCGTCCGTAAGTCGCGCATGGCACGCCGAGTAAAACGCCGCGTTACCCAACTGCGCGGGCATGCCGTGTGCCAGAAAGCCATCTACGAGAATCACCTCAGGGCGCGCGTCGCCGCCTTTGACGTATCGTGCCCCGTCTGCACAGATCACCTCGAATCGCTCGTCATCCGGCGGAATATGGAATGTGTCGCGCAGCGCGATCACTGCGGGGTCGATTTCGATGGCCACTATTCGTGTGTCCGGAAGGTGCCGGTAACAGAACTTGGCCAGCGACCCTCCGCCCAGCCCGATCATCGAAATTCTGCTGGGCGTGGGCTTCAGCAAAAGAAATCCCATCATTGTCCGGGTATAGCCGAGCACGAGCTTGTGCGGATCGCGCCGGGACATGAAGCTCTGCGTGGCCAGCAGGTCGAAGTGCAGCGACAGCGCATTGGCGGTTTCCAGTACGACGGGCGTACCGTCCGCGGGCGGCTCGGCAAGAAATTTCATGTAGGCGTTGAAGGACGCGTGCGAATGATCCATGCAGTTGCCTGGGCAGCGTGTAAGTCTGGCTCTTCAGCCTCGTGATAACCGGGAGCGCCTTCGCTCCACTTCCGCTCGGCCGGCAATCATGTCACACGGCTAACCAGATTTGCAGATTATGATAATGATATTATCACGTCAGTCATTTCGGCCGCCACTGTGTGACGGGTCGTGGGCAAGGGACTTTGGCATCTGAGCGGAGCCAGTCGATCGAATGCGCGGCGCGTGCCCTTGACATTGCATTCCCACCGAATATCGGCGGGGCACGGGCTGCGTGCTGATCCGAACGTGATACTCAAAGGAGCGACGGCGTGACGAAGAGGGCGGTGAAAAGGCGGGCACTGGATGTGGCAGCGGAAGATCTCGACATGCAGGACGAACGTGTCCGCATAACGGTTGCAGGTCAGACGCCTGCAATCACGACGCAACCGGCGAACGCCTCGGCGCAGGACGTGACGCCGCACACCGGGGTCCCGGACGGAACGGTCCCGACGCGGGCGGCGTCACGTCGCACGAAAGCGAGCACACTTGTGCATGCTGCGATCACCTCGATGCCGGATGAGTCCAGCGGAGAAAATGAAAGCGGCCGCGCGGACCTGAAAGCACTGATCAAGCTCGGAACCGAGCGTGGCTTCATCATTCGAGGGGAAATCAGCGATTGTCTGCCCGAGCGCCTCGCGCAACCGGATGCGATCGAGAACGTGATCAGAGCGTTCAGCGAAATGGGCATTGCCGTGTTCGAGCAGGCGCCGGACGCGGAGTCGATGATCATGGGCGATCATCCGGCCGCGGTCGCGAGCGACGAGCAAATGGAGGAAGAGGCCGTCACGGCTATCTCGAGCGTGGACGCGGAGTTCGGCCGTACTACAGATCCCGTGCGCATGTACATGCGTGAAATGGGCGCCACGGAGCTGCTTACCCGTCAGGGCGAGATTGCCCTTGCGCGACGAATCGAAGAGGGCCGCAACGGCATGATCCGGGCCATATCTTCGTGTCCCGCAACGATAGCGGAGATCCTCGCGATTGCTGACGGCGTCGCCTGCGGCGAAACGGCCATCGACGAACTCGTCGACGGTCTGGTCGATCCGGCTGAAACCGGGACCGACGATATGACCGCAGTGCCGGACGACGCACTCGATTCGGCCCCTGTGTTCGACGACGCCCAGGGCGAAGAAGACGAAGACGATGACGCCGCTGGAACCGAACCCGCCGATCAGTACATCCAGACACTGAAACACGACGCGCTTGCGAAATTTGCGAAAGTGGCTGACTGGTTCGGGCAATTGCGGGATGCCTATGAAACACAAGGCTACGGTTCCGCACGCTATTGCGCCGCACAGGCAGCGATCGAGGCCGAGCTGATGACGATCCGCTTCACCGCGCGGACGATCGAACGCTTGTGCGGGGCACTGCGGCTGTCAGCCGACGAAGTCCGAACTATCGAGCGCGAAATCGCGCGGATCGTAGTAGAGCGATGCGGTGTGCCGCGTGACACGTTTGTCGCGCATTTCCGCGGTAATGAGACCAACCCTGCGTGGGCGCGGCAGATCGTCGCGGCAGGGCAACCGTTCAGCAGCGTGCTGGAACGAAACCTCCCCGCGATCCAGCTGGAGCAGGAAAAACTGCTTGCCCTGCAGAAGCGGGTCGTGTTGCCGCTCGACGAGTTTCGCGAGGTCTGTCGCGCGCTGAGCGCAAGCGAGGCAAAAACGCTGCGCGCGAAAGG
Source organism: Paraburkholderia sp. BGA-UO-ETr-F21 (assembly GCF_059567925.1). Taxonomy (NCBI): domain Bacteria; kingdom Pseudomonadati; phylum Pseudomonadota; class Betaproteobacteria; order Burkholderiales; family Burkholderiaceae; genus Paraburkholderia; species Paraburkholderia sp. BGA-UO-ETr-F21. The sequence goes on from NZ_JCAQOY010000037.1 coordinate 691,437, forward strand.
CGAAATGATCGAGGCGAATCTGCGGCTGGTGATCTCCATTGCCAAGCGCTACACGAATCGCGGACTGCTGTTTCTCGATCTGATCCAGGAAGGCAACATCGGGCTGATGCGCGCCGTGGACAAATTCGAATACCGCCGCGGATATAAGTTCTCCACGTATGCGACCTGGTGGATCCGGCAGGCCGTCAGCCGGTCGATCGCGGATCAGGCTCGCACCATCCGGGTTCCCGTCCACATGATCGAGTCGCTCAACAAGCTCAAGCGGATTTCGCGCAAGATCCTGCAGGAGACGGGAAGTGAACCCGACGCCGCTGTACTTGCGCAGTTGATGGAAATGCAGGAGCAGAAGGTTCGGGCAATGCTGCGAATCGTCAAGGAGCCGGTTTCTCTCGACGCGTCCGTCGGGGAAAACGACGACACGTCGGTAGGCGACCTGATCGAAGACTCCGCCGCCATTTTGCCCGACGACGCGGCGCTCCACGCCAGCATGCGGGACGCCATCGGCGAGGCGCTCATGACGCTGACGCCGCGCGAAGCGAAGATTCTGCGCCTGCGTTTCGGTATTGAGAGCGGCAGGGATCACACATTGGAGGAACTCGGCGAGCAGTTTGAGTTGACGCGCGAGCGGATTCGTCAGATTGAAGTAAAAGCGCTGCGCAAGCTGCGGCATCCGGCCCGATCCGAGCGCCTGAAGTCGTTTCTGGATGAAGGCTAGACGGCACCGGCAGAATGACGAAACCGTACGCCGGCAGTCAGACCCATCGCCGCACGGCCAATGCGTGAGCAGAAATACCATGAGCACCGAAAAAATCAATCTCGACATCCACAAGATTCTCACGCTGCTGCCGCATCGCTATCCGATTCTGCTCGTAGATCGGGTGCTCGAACTCGAGCCGCATAAACGCATCAAGGCACTGAAGAACGTATCGATCAACGAGCCGTACTTCATGGGTCATTTCCCGAGCCGTCCTGTGATGCCGGGTGTGCTGATCCTCGAAGCGCTCGCGCAGGCCGCGGCGCTGCTGACGTTCTCGGAAGAGCCGCACGATCCGGCCAGCGCGCAGTATCTTTTCGTGGGTATCGACGAGGCACGCTTCAAGCGGGTGGTCGAGCCGGGTGACCAGCTTCTCCTGACGGTCTCGTTCCAGCGCCACATGCGCGGCATCTGGAAGTTCGCGGCACGCGCTGAAGTGGAGGATGCAGTGGCAGCGCAAGCCACTCTTATGTGCACCGTCAGGCATGGGGATTGACGTTGCCTGACACATGCGTATTACATTAGTGAAATACTGATAATGGTCCATGCCCGCGACTCACGCTGTCGCATTAGTTGTGCCCACCATCATCGCCAGTCCCGGCGGCCCGCCGCCATCCAGATCAGGAAGAAAAGTCATGGAAAGTACGACGAGCCAACAAATTCCCGCAACGCTGATCCCCGGCGACGGAATCGGGCCGGAAGTGGTTGACGCCACGACCCACATTCTTGACGCTTTAGGGGCCCCATTTGTTTGGGACGTGCAGCATGCCGGGGTCGCTGGGGTCACCCACAGTGGCGACCCGCTACCAGTCGCGACACTCGATAGTGTTCGCAGAACCAGGCTTGCCCTCAAAGGTCCGCTGACGACGCCGGTCGGTGAGGGGTTCCGTTCTTCCAACGTTCGGCTTCGGGAAGAGTTTCAGCTTTTTGCCAATGTCAGGCCCGTGCGTACCATCGTGCCCGGTCGCTACGACAAGATCGACCTCGTGCTCGTACGCGAGAACCTGGGTGGGTTCTATGTTGCGCACGAGTACTATGTTCCTGTCGGCAATGACCCGAAAGCGGTTGCGGTCGCGACAGGAGTCAACACACGCGATGCCTGCACGCGAATCACGCGATTCGCGTTTGAATATGCTTTGAAACACGGACGGAAAAAGATCACCGTTGTCCACAAGGCCAACATCCTGAAGGCACTGACGGGATTGTTCCTGGAAGCCGCGAGAGACGTCGCGCGGGAGTACGCAGGCCGTGTGGAAATGAATGACATGATCGTCGACGCGTGTGCGATGCAACTGGTGATGAACCCGTGGCAGTTCGATATGCTGCTGTGTACCAATCTGTTCGGGGATATTCTCTCGGACCAGTTAGCGGGTCTTGTTGGCGGACTCGGCATGGCTCCAGGCGCGAACTACGGCAATGACACTGCGATATTTGAAGCCGTGCACGGATCGGCGCCGGACATTGCCGGCAAGGGCGTGGCCAATCCCATATCCTTGCTCCTTGCGTCTGGCTTGATGCTTGACCATGTCGGCAGAGGTGATCTCGCCCAGCGATTGCGAGCTGCAATCACTGAAACCCTGAACACGGACCATATCCGCACGCGCGACCTGAAAGGGACTGCGTCGACGAGCGAGTTCGCTCGTGCCGTGGTTCGCCGGATCGAGAACGCCTAGTTCACCGAGCCGGTTGATTCGCACCGGATGCGACGCGTCGGATCGACGTACTTCGATTTCAATGGTTCGTTGTCGAAATCGAAGTTCGAATTGATCAGCGGCGAAGGACGGCTCGATCATGGCGTTCACTTTGTCCCGGGCCCGGACATACGTCTCCAGGCGTTGCGCGCCGTGCGGATGAGGTAGCGTGATCGTCAATCTCCGGTAACATCGCGCCATGCACAATCATTTCGTCGTCGCCCTCGCTTACGACCGGCTCTGCACCTTCGAATTCGGCTGCGTAACCGAGCTGTTCGCGCTCGAACGTCCCGAACTCGGCGTGGACTGGTATCGCTTCGCGGTCTGCGCGAGCGAGCCGGGCCCGATTCGCGCGGCAGGCGGGATCACCCTGGCCGCGCCCTACACGCTCAAGCTGATTGAGCGCGCCGACACCATCGTGATTCCCGGCTGGCGCGATGCCGATGAAGTGCCGCCCGAACCGCTCCTGAAGAAAATTCGCGCCGCCTACGCGCGCGGCGCACGCCTCTGTTCGATCTGCTCCGGCGTGTTCGTCCTCGCGGCCGCGGGCGTGCTCGACGGCAAGACCGTCACGACCCATTGGCGCTATGCCGGCAAATTGCAGGAGCGCTACCCGTCATTGCATGTGCAGCCGGACTCTCTTTATGTCGACGAAGGGCAGATCATCACGTCGGCGGGTTCGGCGGCGGGGCTCGATATGCTGCTGCATCTGGTGAGGCGCGATCACGGCAGCGCGGTGGCGAACCGGGTTGCCCAGCGGCTGGTGGTGCCGCCGCATCGCGAGGGTGGTCAGGCGCAATTCGTGCCGCGCCCCATGCCGCAGGACGAAAGCGGGCGCCTGTCGAAGCTGATGGACTGGGTGCGCAGCCATCCCGCCTTGCCGCACACGTTGCGCTCGTTGGCCGAACGCGCGGCAATGAGTCCGCGCACATTGCAGCGTCAGTTTCACGACGCCACCGGCATGGCGCCTTATGAGTGGCTCGTGCGCGAGCGCGTGGCGATCGCGCGTGAACTGCTCGAAGCGCAGGCGCTGCTGCCGATGGCGCGCGTCGCGGAACTCGCGGGCTTCGGTTCCGAGGAATCGTTGCGGCGGCATTTCCGGCGCATCGCGTTGACCAGCCCGGCTGCGTATCGCAAGAAGTTCGGCGCGCGGGAAACGGCTTAACCGGCTTAAGCGGCTTACGCGGCTTGAACGGTTTAGCACTGCGTTGGGCCGCCTTGGCGGATTCGCGTGCTCGGCGATCTTCCGGCCGTCCTTGCCAGCCATCATCGCGGCCCTATCCGCGCGTGTGCTGCTGCGCTTATCATGCAGCGGTCGTACACGTCGATTCCGTATCAGAAAGCGTTTCCTGCCCAACCGCTCTGAGACAAACGCTCGCCATGCAAAATATTCTCCACTACCCGGCCCGCCTGTTCATCATCTCCTTGGTGCTGATGTGGCTGTCGGCGCGTCTCGGCGCCACACTCCTGCGGCGCTTCAGAAAAATCGAGGACGAAGCCCGCGAGGACTTCAGCGTGATTCAGGCGGCTACGCTGACACTGCTTGCGCTGATCATCGGTTTCACTTTTTCGATGGCGGTGGGACGCTACGACCAGCGCAAGAACTACGAGGAGGAGGCGAACGCGATCGGTACCGAATACATTCGCGCCGAACTGCTGCCCACGGCCGATGCGGCGATGGTGCGCGGCCTGCTGAAAGCCTATATCGAGGAGCGCGTGCTGTTCTACACCACGCGCGACGAGCAGGAGTTGGCGAAAGTCAACGCGGAAACCGAGCGTCTGCAGGACGCCATGTGGTCTACCGTGAAACAGGCGGCCACCGCGCAGCCCACGCCGATCGTCGCACTGGCTGTTTCGGGAATGAACGATGTGCTCAATGCGCAAGGTTATACCCAGGCCGCGTGGTGGAATCGCATTCCTGCCGCAGCGTGGGTGCTCATGATGCTAATAGCGATGGGGGCCAATCTGCTGGTCGGCTACGGCGCGCGCGGATTGAAAGCGGGGGCGGGATTGCTGCTGATCGTGCCACTGTTGGTGTCGCTATCGTTCACGTTGATCGCGGATATCGACAGTCCGCGCGGCGGCATGATACGCGTGAAGCCACTCAATCTGCATGCGCTTGCGGATTCCATGCGTCGGCATTGAACGACAGCCGGGCGGCGCTGAGTCGCACATACAAAGGAAACTCATGCTCGATATCGCAAAGACCATCGCCAGCTTTAACACAGGTCGTGATCCCGAGCGGCTTGCGATGAAATACAAGGCGATGCGCACTTCACCGTTCGTGTTTTTGCGCGGCACGTGCCACCTCTTTTACGAACGCCTGCCGCGCGACAAGGCGCTCGACGACGCACCGCCGGTGTGGATCTGCGGCGACATGCATCTGGAAAATTTCGGCAGCTACAAGGCCGACAATCGTCTGATCTACTTCGACAATAACGATTTCGATGAAGCGTGTCTCGCGCCGAATCTCTACGAGCTGGTGCGGTTGCTGACGAGCGTGCTGGTCGGCGCGAGCGATCTGAAACTGAGCCGCGCGCAGGCGCTGGCGCTGTGCCACACCGCCGTGGAAGCGTACGGCGCGGCGCTCGCGGACGGCAAATCGCGCTGGATCGAAGAGGAAACCGCGACGGGGATGGTGCGCGATCTGTTCGTCGCGCTCGCCAGCCGTACGCGGGTTGCGCATCTGGACCGGCGCACCACGCTCAAAGGCAAAACCCGCGCGCTGAAAGTGGACGGCAAGAAAGCGCTGGCGGTGAGCGATACCCAGCGGGCCGCGGTCACGCAGTTCATGCAAAAGTTCGCCGCGACCGAGCCCAATCCCAACTTCTTCCGCATTCTCGACGTCGCGCGGCGCATTGCCGGAACGGGGAGTCTCGGTGTGGATCGTTACGTAATCCTCGTCGAAGGAAAAGGCTCGCCGGACGGCAATTATCTGATTGATCTGAAAGAGGCGCTGCCTTCTTCGGTCACGCCACACATCGGTACGCCGCAACCGGCCTGGCAGACGGAAGCGCAGCGGGTGGTGGAAATTCAACGGCGCAATCAGGCGGTCTCGCAGGCATTCCTGCACGCGGTTGAATTCAATCAGCGATCCTATGTGTTGCGTAGTCTTCAGCCTTCGGAAGACCGCGTGGCGTTGAGCGATTGGGACGGCAAGCTGCCGCGTCTCGAAGAGGTGGTGAAGAACATGGCCCAATTGAGCGCGTGGGCACATCTGCGCAGCGGCGGGCGTCAAAAGTCGTCGATCGGCGACGAGTTGATCGCGTTCGGCAATCGGCAGGATTGGCAGGTGCCGTTGGTGAACGTCGCGATGCAGTGCGAAGCGCAGGTGGCTGCGGATTGGAAAGCGTATTGCGACGCTTACGACAGCGGCGCGTTCAATCTGACTGCTGGGCACTGAGGATCGATACGTTGGGCGCGTTATGTCGCGCTTGTGCGCTTCCGGTGTGGTCGGTGCGCCGCTTGCAGGCGTCTCTCAATGCGCGGCGCATCATGCCGTCGCGCGTGCCAGAACCGCTCCAGACAAACCCTGATTGCTGCGTTGAATCGGCCGCTGATATCGTTCGCTGGTCGTGTGGAAGCGCTTCCACTTTGAGCTTCTGAGTGGATGAGCGTGGACGTTCGCTGTGCCGCCGTTTCATGGCCTCAGCGCGGTAATTGCTATGTATGGAGACCTCGTGGCAAACGACGCTTCTGCTGTATCCGACGCTCTCTCCTCCCATTCCCAATCGCCAGCCGATCCTTTCACCCCGCCAGCGGACTCGTCGCTATGGCGCAAGAACTTTCTGCTGGGCGCGGCCACGGCCTCCTATCAGATCGAAGGCGCGGTGAACGAAGACGGCCGCCTGCCTTCCATCTGGGACACGTTCTCGGCGACGCCCGGTAAGGTTCTCGCCGGCGACACCGGCGCCGTGGCCTGCGATCACTATCATCGCTGGGAAGCGGACGTGGACATGCTGGCCGGGCTCGGCCTCGAAGGCTACCGGCTCTCCATCGCCTGGCCGCGCGTGATGGACGCGGCCGGCGCGCCAAACCGCAAAGGCATCGAATTCTACAAACGGCTCCTCGGGCGGTTGAAGGAGAAGGGCGTCACGACCTTCGTCACGCTGTATCACTGGGACTTGCCGCAGCATCTGGAAGATCGCGGCGGCTGGCTCAATCGCGATACCGCGTACCGTTTCGCCGACTACGCCGACCTGATGAGCCGCGAGCTGGCCGGCAGCGTGGACGGCTGGATGACGCTGAACGAGCCCTGGTGCTCGGCGTACCTAGGCTACGGCAACGGCCACCACGCGCCGGGGCTCGCAGACGGACGCTATGCCACGCAGGCCATGCATCATCTGCTGCTCGCGCACGGTCTCGCGGTGCCGGTCTTGCGCGCCAACGATCCGGCTTCGCAAAAGGGCATCGTCGCCAATGTCGGACGCGGCACGGCCAACAGCGGGAGCGCGGCCGATCAGCGCGCGGCGCATCTGTTCGAGGTGCAGCACAACGCGTGGATTCTCGATCCGCTATTGGAGGGTCGCTACCCGCAGGATCTGTTCGAACTGTGGCCGGGCACCGAGCCGCTGGTGCTCGACGGCGATATGCAGACCATCGCCGCGCCGCTGGACTTCCTCGGCATCAACTATTATTTCCGCACCAATGTCGCGAGCGACGGCGCGCACGGTTTCAGGGAAGTGCCGCTCGAAGGCGTGGAGCGCACGCAGATGGGCTGGGAAGTGTATCCGGACGGCTTGCGCGATCTGCTGACCGGCTTCAAGGCCACATATGCGAACCTGCCGCCGATCTACATCACCGAAAACGGCATGGCTTCGGACGACAAGGTGATCGACGGCCACGTGGAGGATACCCAGCGCATCTCGTTCCTCAAGCGCCATCTCGCCGCGGTCGATCAGGCCATCAAGGCCGGCGTGGAGATTCGCGGCTATTTTCTCTGGTCGCTGATGGACAACTTCGAGTGGGCGTTCGGGTACGAGCGTCGCTTTGGTGTCGTGCATGTCGATTACGCTACCCAGCAACGCACGATCAAACGCAGTGCCGAACTGGTGTCGAAATTCCTGAAGGAGCGCAAAGCACGCAGCGAATAGCGGGCGGGTGCTGGTTCGTATGTCGACCCGAAACACCGACAAAGGAGACGGAATGGACAGCAGAAAATGGGTCTTGCGAGGCGTGGTTGCGGCACTGACGTTATATGGCGTCGTCGCGCATGCGGAGCCTTTGAAGGCCAACGTGATTCACTGGTGGACCTCCGGTGGCGAGTCAGCCGCGATTCGCCAGTTTGCTGACGCGTATAACAAGGCCGGCGGCCAATGGGTCGACAACGCGGTGGCGGGCGCGGATCAGGCGCGCTCCACGGCGATCAACCGGATCGTCGGCGGCGATCCACCCACCGCCGCGCAGTTCAATACGTCCAGGCAGTTTCACGACCTGATCGATCAGGGCCTGCTGAACAATGTCGACGACGTCGCCGCGAAAGAGAACTGGAACGGCGTATTTCCGCAGTCGATCCTCGACAGCATCAAGGTGAAGGGACACTACTACGCCGCGCCTGTCGATATCCACATGCCCGCCTGGTTCTTCTATTCGAAGCCGGTGTTCCAGAAAGCGGGCATTACCGCCGAGCCGAAGAGCTACGACGAGTTCATCGCCGATCTCGGCAAGCTGAAAGCCGCGGGCGTGATTCCGCTCGCGCTCGGCGGTCAGCCCTGGCAGGAGAAAATCACCTTCGACGCCGTGTTGGCTGACGTGGGCGGTGCCGATCTGTATCTGAAGGTGTACCGCGACCGCGACATGAATGCCGTGAAGTCGGATGCCTTCAAGAAAGTGCTGGCGTCGTTCAAGCGTCTGCACGATTTCGTCGATGCCGGTTCGCCCGGCCGCAACTGGAACGACGCGACCGCGCTGGTGATCTCCGGCAAAGCGGGCGTGCAGATCATGGGCGACTGGGCCAAGGGCGAATTCTCGGCGGCGAATCAGAGCGCGGGTAAAGACTTCGGCTGCTTCCCCGGTTTCGGGCCGCACTCGCCGTATCTGGTCGCGGGCGACGTGTTCGTGTTCCCGAAAACGGACAATCCCACTGCGATCAAGGCGCAAAATCTGCTTGCCACGGTGATGACCTCGCCATCCGCGCAAGTCGCATTCAGCGCGAAAAAAGGCTCGATTCCGATTCGTCCCGACGTGGACGCCAGCAGTCTCGACATCTGCGCGAAGGAGGGCATTGCGATCATGAAGGACAAGTCGCGTCAGTTGCCGAATCCGGAAATGCTGCTCTCGCCTGACACGCAGGGCGCGTTGATCGACGTCGTCACCAACTTCTGGAACAAGAACCAGTCGGTTGACGACGCGCAGAAGGCATTTGCCAGTGCGCTGAAGAGCTAGGTGCGCGGCATGCACGCGCTCAAGTTGCCGGCAGCCGGGTCGAAGGCGCAAAAAGCGCGGCTGAAGAAGCCGCTCAAAAAGCGTTTGCCGTTCGCGGTGTGGCTCGCGTTGCTGCCAATGGTTCTGACTGTGGTGTTCGCGTATCTCGGCACGATGGTGTGGACCGCGCGCGTGTCGCTCAGCAATTCGCGCACGTTTCCTTCCGGCGACTTCGCGGGCTTCACGCAATACGCGCGGCTGTTCAATAACGACCGCTGGCTGCTGTCGCTGCAAAACATCGTGATCTATGGCGCGTGCTTTATTGTGGCGTGCATGGTGATCGGCTTGCTGCTGGCGATTTTTATCGATCAACGCGTGGTCGCCGAAGGCGCGTTGCGCACGGTGTTTCTCTATCCGTATGCAATGTCGTTCGTGGCGACGGGGCTCGTGTGGCAATGGATCCTGAACCCGGAACTCGGCGCGCAGGCCGTGCTGCACAAGCTCGGTTTCGCGCACGCGCGCTTCGACTGGATCGTCGATCAGGACCGGGTGATCTACACCATCGTGATCGCCACGGTGTGGCAGGCCTCGGGTCTCGTGATGGCGTTGTTGCTCGCGGGCCTGCGCGGCATCGACGACGAATTGTGGAAGGCGGCGCGCATCGACGGCATTCCGCGCTGGCGGGTGTATGCGAGCATTGTCGTGCCGATGCTCGGACCGTCGTTCTCCACCGCTTTCGTGCTGCTGTTCGTGATGGTGGTGAAGCTCTACGACGCTGTGGTCGCGATGACGCAAGGCGGCCCCGGCACGGCGAGCGAAGTGCCGGCGAAGTTCATCATGGACTATCTATTCGGCCGCGCCAATATCGGGCTTGCTTCGGCGGCGTCGATCGTTTTGCTGACGACCGTGCTGGCGATCCTCGCGCCGTTCTTCTATGCGCGCAGCCGCGCCGCCAGGCACGAGGAGAGGTGATGAACACGCTCAGTCCAACGCTCAAAGACGGTACGCCGCGCCGCGCTCCGCAGCGCCGCCGCCGCCGTGCGATATTCACCCCCGCGCGTCTGGGCGTCTACGCGTTTTTACTGACGGCGGCGCTATTCTTCCTGCTGCCCTTGTACGTAATGCTCGTCACCTCGGTCAAACCGATGAGCGAGATTCGTCTGGGCAATCTGCTGGCGTTCCCCGCACATTTCACGCTCAGCGCGTGGGGCGCTGCGTGGCAGTCCGCGTGTACCGGGCTCGATTGCAACGGCATTCAGGTCGGTTTCTGGAACTCGGTGCGCATTGTCGTGCCGAGCACGGTTCTGTCGATCGCGATCGGCGCGGTGAACGGCTATGCACTGTCGTTCTGGCGTCCGCGCGGCGCGGGCCTGCTGTTCGGCGTGCTGCTGATGGGCGCTTTCATCCCCGTGCAGGTGATGGTCTATCCGCTCGTGCGGGTGCTGGCGAGCGTGCACCTGTTCAGTTCACTGCCGGGTATCGTGGTGATTCATACCATCTTCGGCATGCCGGTGATGACCTTGCTTTTCCGTAACTACTACGTGTCGATTCCGCAGGAACTGTTCAAGGCGGCGCGCATCGACGGCGGCGGTTTCTGGCGTATCTTCGTGCAACTGATGCTGCCGATGTCCGTGCCGATTATCGTGGTGGCGGTCATCATGCAGGTCACGGGCATCTGGAACGACTTCATTCTCGGCCTCGTGTTCGCCGGCACCAGGAATCTGCCGATGACGGTGCAACTGAACAACATCATCAATACGACGACCGGCGAGCGCCTCTATAACGTCAATATGGCGGCGACCATTCTGACCTCCATGGTGCCGCTCGCGGTGTACTTCGTTTCGGGCCGCTGGTTCGTGCGCGGGATCGCCTCCGGCGCCGTCAAGGGATAGGGCAATGACAAACGTGGCTAATCCGGCAAACGCGCTGGTCAATCCGGTCGCAAGCGAGGCCGACGTGGCGGGCGTGGCGACCCGTCCCGAGGCGGTGGACGCGGCGGGTCTCGCGACACCGGCCAACGTGGCCGTGCGCAATCTGACCATCCGGCTGGGCGCGAACACGGTGATCGAGAACCTCGATCTCGACGTGCGGGCCGGCGAATTCGTCGTACTGCTCGGGCCGTCGGGCTGCGGCAAATCTACCTTGCTGCACAGCATCGCCGGATTGATCGACGTGAGTGACGGCAGCATCGAGATTGCCGGCGAAGACATGACCTGGGCCGACCCGAAAGACCGGCGCATTGCACTGGTGTTCCAGTCGTACGCGCTCTATCCGACCATGAGCGTGGAGCGCAATCTGTCGTTTGCCCTGCGCATCAACGGCACGCCGAAGGCGGAGATTGCGCGGCGCGTGGCGCGGGCCTCCGAGATGTTGCAACTCGGGCCGCTGCTCAAGCGTAAGCCGGCGCAGCTTTCAGGGGGCCAACGGCAGCGGGTGGCGATTGGCCGGGCGATCGTGCGCGAAGCCGACGTATTCCTGTTTGACGAACCGCTCTCGAACCTCGACGCCAAATTGCGCACCGAACTGCGCCGCGAACTCAAGCAACTGCATCAACGTCTGGGCGCGACGATGATCTACGTCACGCACGATCAGGTCGAGGCGATGACGCTCGCGACCCGCATGGCGGTGATGCGCGGCGGCGTGATCCAGCAGTTCGGCACACCCGCGGAAGTCTACGCGCGCCCCGACAACCTGTTCGTCGCCACGTTTCTCGGCACGCCCGCGATGAACCTGCTCAAGGGCACGCTCGAAACACGCGACGGCAGCGTCCATTTCTGCTCTGAGCATGGGCGGCTCGACGTCTCTGCGTACCCGTTCAAGTCCACGCCGGCAAATGCATTGCCGTGCGTGCTCGGCGTGCGGGCCGAAGACGTGAGGGTGGGCGAGGGCGCGAGCGAACGCGCAAAAGTTTCGCTGGTGGAGCCGATGGGCAACCACCGCGTCATCTGGCTCGACTATCATGGAGTTCAGGTCGCGTCGATCGACCAGACGAAGACGCCGGTCGCGGTGGGGGACACCGTGGCGTTCTCGTTCGGCGGCACACATGTCTCTCTGTTCGACGAAGCGGGCGGCGCGCGTTTGTAGCGCCGGCACGCGGCGTCGCTCCAAATACAACATGCTTGACGGAGAACCGCGTGGCAACACTCAAAGATGTCGCGGCACTGGCCGGCGTGGGCATGTCGACTGCCTCGCGCGCCATTTCCGGTAAAGGGCCGATTTCGGCGGATGCCGCCGCTCGCGTGAAAGCGGCCATCGAGCAGCTGAACTTTCGGCCGTCCTCCATCGGCCGCGCCATGGCTACGCAGTCGCTCGGCATGGTCGGCCTTTTCGTGCCGACTTTCTTCGGCTCCTACTACGGCACGATCCTCAAGCAGACCGATACCGAACTGCGCGCGGTACGCCGTCACGTGGTGGTGGCGACCGGCTGCGGAGAAGTGTCGCCGCGTGAACAGGCGATCGAGGCGGTGCGTTTTCTGATCGGCCGGGATTGCGACGGCGTGGTGGTGATCAGTCACGATCTGCACGACGAGGATCTGATCATGCTGCACCGCATGCATCCGAAAATGGTGTTCCTGAACCGCGCGTTCGACCAGTTGCCGGAGGCGTCGTTTTGCGCTGACCACCACCGTGGCGGCGAGCTGGCGGCGCGCACGCTGCTCGATCATGGGCACCGTGACATCGCGGTGATTTCCGGGCCTTTTACCGCGTCGGACAACCTGACCCGCCTGGAAGGCTTCTTTGCCGAACTGGCGCGCGAGGGCATTGCGCGCGACGACGTCACGCTGATCGAATCGGATTTCTCACCGGAAGGCGGCTACGCTGCCGCGCAAAAATTGCTCGAGGCGAAACGCCGCTTCACGGGCGTGTTCTGCGCGAACGATACGATGGCCGTGAGCGCGTTGGCGCGTTTTCACCAGGCGGGTATTGCCGTTCCCGACGAGGTCTCGGTGATCGGCTACGACGACGATTACTCGGCTGCTTACGCCGCGCCCGGGCTGACATCGGTGCATATTCCAACGGCCGAGCTGACGCAGAATGCCGTGCGCTGGCTGGTCAACCAGTGCTATCGGACCACGTGGGAGATTTTCCGCGAGTTTCCGGTGACGGTGACGATGCGCAAATCGGTGGGGCCGGCGCCGGGTGTGGCGGCCGGTGCCATCGACGCTGCACATTTGGGCCGTACGCGGTAGCCGGATCGCGCAGCGGCGAACTGCTGCACGCCGTTGCTGCTAAGCGCGACCGCCGCTCCATGCCGCTGCCGTTGGCGGCACACACTCAGGTGCCGCTGCGCAGCGACTGCTCATAGCGCAGGCGAGCTTCTTCGTCGAGCCGCGTATCTTCGAGTTCTTGCAGCACGGCTTCGAGATCGATCGGCGTGGTGTCCGCTTCGACGCGGCCGGTCAATGCGGTGTCGACATGCAACGCGCCCGCTTCGTAGAGCGCCCAGATTTCCTTGCCGTAGTGGGTGTCGAGCAAGCCCGGCGCGAAGCGGCCGAAATACGTGGCGAGGTTGTTGACATCGCGCTCCAGCATGGCGGGCGCTTCGAGATTACCTGCGGCGTCCACCGCTTGCGGCAGGTCGATGATGACCGGGCCGTCGGCGGCAAGCAGAATGTTGTACTCGGACAGGTCGCCGTGAATCATGCCGGCGCACAGCATGCGCACCACCTGGTTCAACAGCAGCGCGTGCAATTCGAGCGCGCGTTCCTCGCTCATCTCGACGTCGTTCAGACGCGGTGCAACATTGCCGTCCGCGTCGGTCACCAGCTCCATCAGCAGCACGCCGTCGGTGCAGATAAAAGGCTGCGGCACACGTACGCCCGCATTGGCGAGTTGGAACAGGGCGTCGACCTCGGCGTTCTGCCAGGCCTGTTCCTGCACTTCGCGGCCATAGCGGCTGCCTTTTTCCATGGCGCGCTGCTGGCGGCTGTTCTTGACCTTGCGGCCTTCGCGATAGGAGGCGGCCTGGCGGAAGCTGCGCTGTTTGGCGTCCTTGTAGACCTTCGCGCAGCGCGTGGCGTCGCCGCTGCGCACCACGTAGACGGTGGCTTCCTTACCGCTCATCAGCTGGGAGATGACTTCGTCGATCAGACCTTCTTCGACCAGCGGGACCAGACGTTTCGGGGTTTTCATGCGACCGCCGAAGGGCGGCGGGCAGCGCGGCGGGGAGCAGCGGCCGGTTGCGAGGGCGGGTGGTGCGGGATTCGGTTCATGCCGGATTATACGGGGAGACCGTAAAAAGCATGGGCGCGGTACCGACTTGGGCGCGAGCCCGATCGCATCACTCCTGAAAGTCTCCAACGCGTGTTCGCCGCAATAGCTTGTAGAAGCGTCCGTCTAATTGCGAGGTGTCGCCACGGAAAAGCTGATCTGACAGTGTCGAACTGGGAGAAATGCGCAAGCGTTTGCGTATCGAAACGTCTCGTGCAACATACGGTTTCCCGCGCTTTATGCCGCATTTTCTGCCATATTTTCGCCGCACGCGAAAGCGGACACTCAAGAGATTGTTGTAATTGCCGATACACTGATTTGCCGTTTTCCCTCATTCAATTCGCAGGCCAATCACGTAGACTTGTCGGTAACATTTTGTTACGGGGTGTGAGATGTTGGCCGTGTTCTTCATTGCCTGCCCGATCGGCATCGCCGCGTTAATTGGTTTCGCGCGGCACGTCGATCCGGTGACGGGACAATTCAAGCGTTGAATCCGCTGGTCGGATGTTTCCTGCAGCACCGCTGAACCGCGTGCTGGGGAGTGCGGTTTTGTTGAGCCGATCTCGCGACAAGTCTTGCCTTTGAGTGCCGAGTCGCGGCACGATGCGCGATAACCCAAGATTAGGGCAGTATCGCGTATGCGAGATTTTCTGGCGAATGTCACGGCGCGCGTCAGCGTGCTGAAGGGCGTCCTCCCCCTGAACCGTGCTGCGGCGGCGCGCGATGCGCTAGCCGGTGTGCAGCTTGCGTCGATGGATATTCCGCAAGTGCTGGGCTATGCGCGCATTGCCGGCATGCCGGCCGTGACGGGCCTCTACACGGTCTTTCTGCCACTCATCGCCTTTGCCTTCTTCGGCGCCTCGCGGCACCTCGTCGTGGCCGCCGACTCCGCCACCGCCACTATTTTCGCAAGCCGGCTTTCCACCATGGCGCCGCCCTCCAGCGCCGACTATGCCGCGCTTGCCGCGATGGTTGCCTTGCTGACCGCGGCATTGCTGTTCGTCGCGCGCATTTTCAAACTGGGCTTTCTGGCTGACTTCCTGTCGCGCACCGTGCTGGTGGGGTTTCTCGCCGGTGTCGGTGTGCAGGTCGGTATCAGCATGCTGGGCGACATGTCCGGCGTGCCCGGCCGCGCCTCGCGCAGCGTCGATCAGCTGATGCTGGTGGTGCACGGAGCAGCGCAAATCCATCCACCAACACTCGCCATTTCGCTGCTGGTGGTCGGCGCCATTCTGACGTTCAAGCGCATTCAGCCACGCGTGCCGGTGCCGTTGATCGCGGTGGTGGCGGGTATCGCAGGAAGCGATCTCTACGGTTTTTCGGCCCACGGTATCGCCGTACTCGGCCCGGTGGCGGGTGGGCTGCCGCCGCTGCGCATGCCGTCGGTGACATGGCAGCAGGCGCTCGATCTTCTGCCCGTCGCGGCGTCCTGCTTCGTGATGATCGTCGCGCAAAGCGCTGCCGCGAGTCGCGTGTTCGCCGAGCGTTATCACGAATCGGTCGACACCAATGCCGATCTGCTGGGCATCGCCGCAGCCAACGCGGCGGCGGCGTTTTCAGGCGCGTTCGTGGTGAACGGCAGCCCGACGCAAACCGCCATGGCGGATCTCGCCGGCACGCGCAGCCAGTTCGCGCAGCTTGTGTTCGCGGCGGTGGTGGTCGCGGTGCTGCTGTTTTTCAGCCGATTCCTGCAGTATCTGCCGCACTGCATTCTCGCCAGCATCGTGTTTACGATCGCCATCGGTCTGATCAATCTGAAGACGTTGTTTGCGATTCGCCGCGAAAGCCCGGGTGAATTCGCGCTGGCCGTGTTCACCGCGGCGGCGGTGGTGCTGATCGGCGTCGAGCACGGTATCCTGGTCGCGGTGGCGCTCTCGCTGCTGCGTCACGTGCGGCACAGCTACCGTCCGCACACTATGATTCTCGTTCCCGGCGACAACGGCGTCTGGGTTCCGGAGCCTGCCGTACCCGGCATGCAGACCGCGACGGGCCTGATCGTCTATCGCTTCGGCGCCGATCTGTTTTACGCGAACGACCACTTTTTCGTCGACGACGCCCGCCGCCTGATCAACGAGGCGCCCAGCAAAGTGCGTTGTTTCGTGATCGACGCGAGCGCGATCACCGACATCGACTATTCGGCGGCGCGCTCGGTCGGCGAATTGTGCGCGACGCTGAAGCGCCAGGGCATCGAGGTTTTCTTCGCGCGCGTGAACCGATATTTGCGCTCGGATATGGACCGGCACGGCATTACGCCGATTATCGATGCAAGCTGTATTTTCAACACCCTGCACGAGGCGCTGCACGCGGCCGGCGTGGTGAGCCCGTCCGGCGGGTAGGCGAGGTCACGCAAGCGCATGCTCGCGCCGAGCTGTGATGGCTTTAGCGTGGCGGTTCTTCGTCAGCGAAGAAATGGCCGATAAAGAAGCACATGCCCGCGATGGCGATGCCTAGCACGGCCACCGTATAAGCGAGCGCCGTGCCGTGCCAAAGCCCGTCGAACCATTGATGAAATTGCGCCATCAGCACCGCCGCATTGCCGCCGATGCGCTGCAATTCGATCTGATAGCGTGGATCGGCCATGCTGTACATGGAGACGGCGCTGTCCGGCGGTGGTGCTGTCGCATAGATGATCGCCGCCGCGATCACGCCGGCCACTAGCGCGACCATGCCCGCGAGATAGAACCGCTTCTGCCGCGGCGAGCGCTGCGTTGCCGGGTTCACTTCATTACCGCCGCTCATCGTGTTCGCTTATCCGCTTCAGTCGTCACGGCGACAGTATCGCAGAGCGGTGGATGTCTCGAAGCGCGCTCAGCTTTTCGAAGTCAGCATCTTGATGCCGGCGATTCCGAACATGATCGCGAGCGAGCCGTCGAGCCAGCGCCGGATCGCCACATAGATGCGCCGTGCGGAAGCGGTCGAAAACAGCACCGCATAACTGCTGAACACCGATACGCCGATGCACATGCAACCGAGCACGACCGGCGCGGTGTGCGACGTGCCGCTCGCGGGCGACATGGCCAGCGAAACGATCGACAGCCAGACGAGAATCGCTTTCGGATTGGTGAGATGGAGCAGCAGCCCGCGCAGATACAGGCGCTGGAGCGTCGCGTCCTGCCGTGCTGTGGCGCTGGGCAATGCCTCGGCGCGCAAGGCCGAGCGTGCGGATTTGAAACCGAGCCACAGCAGATACAGTCCGCCAGCGACCTTGATCGCTACAAGACATTCCGAGTACGTGGCGAGCACCGCGGACAAACCCAGCGACGCCAGCAGCGCCCAGAAGAACGAACCCGACACCACGCCGAGCGCGAAGGTCAACGCGGATCGGCGGCCCGCGCTCATGGCGAGCGACATGATCGCAAGATTGCTCGGCCCGGGGCTTGCCGTACCGACGAAGTACGCACTGTAGGCAATCAGGACATCGGCGGTGAGGAAGGGGCTGGCGGTCATGGGCTGAACCTCGGCGGCGGGCAAACCGTGCGGCGCGCACACGGGCGGAAAGCGGGATGCGTCACGCGAATGAGGATTCTGCATGCGGCCGCACGAGTCTCACAGATACAGTTGACCGCTCCCGCAACGGCACAATCATGCGTACGCGCAGCGCTTCACGCTTTTGCCGCCATGCCGATGCAATCGGCGAGCGCGCCTGCCACCGCCTGCCGGCTATGCCGTGGACGCTGCACGAGTCCGATCTCACGGTCAAACGTCGCCTCGCCGAGTTCGAGCACGGCGACGTTGGCGGGCCACTTGCCGAGTCCCGCGCTATCCGGAATCAGCGCCACGCCGATGCCGCGCGCGACCAGTTGCACGATCCCCTGTAATTCATCCAGTTCGATCACATCGTGCACGTTCAGCCGCGAGCGCCGCAGAAACCGGTCGACGAGTCTGCCGCCGAACGACGTGCGGTCGTAGCGGATAAACGGCTCGCTGCGCAACAACTCGCGCCACGACCGGGCGTGGCCCTTGCCGCGCACGAGCGCCTTGGGCACGAGCAGCACGAACGGTTCGGTGACGAGCGTGCGCCATTCGAGTTCGGACGGCAGCGCGAAGGGCGGTTTGATAATGACGGCCAGATCCAGTTCACCGGAATCCACTTGGCCCAGCAAGCCCAGCGACACGCCCGGCACGACGCGAATTCGCCAACCGGGCCGGTCTTCGCGAAAACGCGCCAGCGCATCGGCGAGAAACGACACTTGCGCGGAAGCAATGGCGCCCACCCGTAGCATGCCGCTTTCCGCCGCGCCTGCGCCGCGTTCGGAGAGCCGGGCGTATAGCCTCATCATTTCCTCGGCGAGCGCGAGCGTTTCGCGGCCGGCGTCGTTGAGCGTGGCGGAGCGGCCGGTACGGTCGAATAGCGCAAAGCCGAGTTCCTGTTCGAGCCGCTGCATCTGCGCGCTCACGGCGGATTGCGTCAGGCCGATCCGCGCGCCGGCGCCGGAAAACGTGCCGTACTGACTCACGGCGATAAAGGTCTTGAGTTCGCTCAGCATGATCGATTGATCGATTTTGGTGTGGGTCAGATCAAATATATATCGTTTTTAACCATTTTTAGTCATGGTTAAACTTGGCCTTACGCGTGTGGCATGGAGCGCCGGCACGTTCAACCCATTTCCAATCAGCGAGTTTCCCCATCATGAGCGTTGCCGACACCGCCTTGCCGCCGTTCCATCTGGCGTTCCCTGTTCATAGCCTTGCCGCCGCGCGCGAGTTTTACGGCGACCTGTTGGGCTGTCCGGAAGGGCGCAGCTCGGACGCATGGGTCGATTTCAATTTCTACGGTCATCAGATCGTCGCCCATCTCGCGCCTGAAGAAATCGGCCACCGTCAGACCAGCAAGGTCGACGGCGACGCCGTGCCGGTCCGTCATTTCGGCGCGGTGCTCTCGATGGCGCAGTGGCAGGCTGCGGCGGACAAACTGCAGAAAGCGGGCATCGACTTCATCATCGAGCCGCACGTGCGTTTCAAGGGCGAAGTAGGCGAGCAGGCCACCATGTTCTTCCTCGATCCGTCGGGCAATGCGCTGGAGTTCAAGGCGTTCGCGGATATGTCGTCGTTGTTCGCCAGGTAACCCAGGCCATTCACGCTGAAGCCGAACTGAACGCCAGAACCGGCACTGCTGAAAGTGCCGGCGAAATGGCAAGTGGACAGTAATCGACTAAGCTTTCAACAAGCGTGAAGTATTTGCTTTGCGCAAATCAATCTGTGCGATGTTCCGCGATGCCGGCGCGGAGCATCGCGTCAAGGCGCGCATCAATCTCGCCTATCTTCGGGCATCAAACGTTTGCTTGTCAGCAAACTGCGTCCCGTCTCAAGCTCCCGGTTTTCTTACATTATCCTTCCTGACAATTCCGCCATTTTCGCGCCATGCAGGCGTTGGTGCTATCGATCTAGCATAGGCGCAGATTCACCTATCCCTTACCTGCATTCTCTCGGGCACGTTTCAATGTGGATCGTCAACGTTGCGCTTAAACGGCCATACACGTTCATCGTGATGGCCATTCTGATCTTGCTGGCGACGCCATTCGTGCTGTTCACCACGCCGGTCGACGTGCTGCCGGAAATCAATATTCCGGTGGTCAGTATCATCTGGACCTACACGGGCTTGTCGGCCCAAGACATGGCCAACCGCATTACGTCGGTGAACGAGCGCAGCCTGACCACCACGGTCAACGACATCGAACACATCGAGTCTCAATCGCTCGCGGGCATTACGATCCTGAAAGTTTTCCTGCAGCCGACTGCGAACATCCAGACCGCGATCGCGCAGACGGTGGCCGTCGAACAGGCGCAGCTCAAGCAGATGCCGCCCGGCGCCACGCCGCCATTGGTGATCAGCTACTCGGCCTCCAGTATTCCGGTGATCCAGCTCGGCCTGTCGAGCCCGAAGCTCTCCGAGCAGGCGCTCAACGATACGGCGCTGAACTTCCTGCGTCCCCAACTCGTGACGATTCCGGGCGCGGCCGTGCCGTACCCTTACGGCGGCAAATCGCGGCTGATCTCGGTCGATCTGGACACGCGCGCATTGCTTGCCAAAGGCCTGACGCCATCCGACGTGGTGAGCGCGTTCAACGCGCAAAACCTGATTCTGCCGACCGGCACGGCGAAGATCGGACCGAAGGAATACACGATCAACATGAACGGCTCGCCCGCCACAGTGGAAGGGCTCAACGATATTCCGGTGCGTACGCTCAACGGCGCCACGACGTATCTGCGGGAAGTCGCGCACGTGCGCGACGGCTTCTCGCCGCAGACCAATATCGTGCGGCAGGACGGCCATCGCGGCGTGCTGATGTCGGTGCTCAAGAACGGCAGTGCGTCGACGCTCTCGATCGTCAACACGCTGCGTGGCCTGCTGCCGGGCGCTGAGGCGGCACTGCCGCCGGACCTGAAGATCACGCCGCTATTCGATCAATCGGTGTTCGTTAAAGCGGCCGTGCAGGGCGTGGTGCGCGAGGCGCTGGTTGCCGCCGCGCTGACCGCGGCGATGATCCTGCTGTTTCTCGGCAATTGGCGCAGCACCTGCATCATCGCGATCTCGATTCCGCTGTCGATCCTGTCCTCGCTGATCGCGCTGCATGCACTCGGGCAGACGATCAACATCATGACGCTCGGCGGTTTGGCATTGGCGGTCGGGATTCTGGTGGACGATGCCACGGTGACGATCGAGAACATCGAACGGCACTTGCATATGGGCACGAATCTGCACGATGCGATTCTGGACGGCGCGGGAGAAATCGCGATTCCGGCGCTGGTGTCGACATTGTGTATCTGTATCGTGTTCGTGCCGATGTTCTTCCTGACCGGCGTGGCGCGGTATCTCTTCGTGCCGCTCGCCGAGGCCGTGGTGTTCGCCATGCTGGCGTCGTACGTTCTGTCGCGTACGCTGGTGCCGACCCTGGCGATGCTACTGATGGGGCACGCGCACAAGCCGAAAGAGGGCGCGAAACCGAATCCGTTCATGCGCATCTATCACCGCTTCGATCGCGGTTTCGAGCGCATGCGCGCCGGCTACATCATGATACTCAGCAGTGTGCTGGTGCGCCGTGGTGTGTTCGGCAGCGTGTTTCTCGGTTTTTGCGTCGTGTCGATGGGCCTGATTTTCGTGCTCGGCGAAGACTTTTTCCCGAGTGTGGATGCTGGCGACATTCGCCTGCACATGCGTGCGCCGACGGGCACCCGCATCGAGGAAACCGCGCGTCTGGCCGACCAGGTCGAAAATGTGATCCGCGAGGTAGTGCCCGCTAAAGAACTCGGCACGATTCTCGACAACCTCGGTTTGCCCTATAGCGGCATCAACCTCTCCTATAGCAATGCGGGCACGATCGGCACGCTCGACGGCGAGATCCAGGTGGCGCTCAATGAAGACCACAAGCCGTCGCAAATCTACATGGACAAACTGCGCGCGATCTTGCCGCAGCGATTTCCGGGCGTCGAGTTCTTCTTTCAACCGGCCGACATCGTCACGCAGATTCTCAACTTCGGCTTGCCCGCCGCCGTGGACGTGCAGATTTCCGGCGCGAATCAGGAGGGCAACTTCGACGTCGCGCGCAAGCTGCTGAAACAGGTGCGCCTGATTCCCGGCACGGTGGATACCCACATTCAGCAGAAGCTGGATGAACCGGCGATCAACCTTCAGATGGATCGCACGCGTTTGCAGCAGCTCAATCTGAGCGCGAGCAACGTGGCGCAGAACGTGCTCATTTCCCTGTCGGGCAGTTCGCAGACCTCACCGGGTTTCTGGTTCAACAACAAGAATGGTGTGGAATACAACGTGGCGGTGCAGACGCCGCAGTATCAGGTCTCGTCGATCGATGAACTGTTGCGCACGCCGGTGTCGGGTTCGGCCAACGGCCCGACGCAGTTGCTAGGCAACCTGGTGCGGGTCTCGCCGCAAAATCAGTTCGCGGAAGTCACGCACTACAACATCAAGCCGGTGATCGATCTGTATGTGAGCGTCGAGAAGCGCGACCTGGGCAGCGTGGCGAATCAGGTCGACCAGCTCGTGAACAACATGCGCGCGTCGCTGCCGCGCGGCAGTCAGATTACCGTGCGCGGCCAGGTGCAGACCATGCGCAGTTCGTTCTTCGGGCTGGGACTCGGCGTGGCGATGGCGATCGTGCTGGTGTACCTGTTGATCGTGGTGAATTTCCAGTCGTGGGTCGATCCGCTGATTATCGTCAGCGCGTTGCCCGCGGCGCTCGCAGGCATTGTTTGGATGCTGTTCCTGACGGGCACGCATCTGAGTGTGCCGGCCTTGACCGGCGCGATCATGACGATGGGCGTGGCTACCGCCAACAGTATTCTCATGGTGTCGTTCGCGCGCCAACGGCTTTCCGCCGGCGCACCGCCGTTGACCGCCGCGCTCGAAGCCGGTGCGAGCCGGATCAGGCCGGTGCTGATGACCGCGTTTGCGATGATCATCGGCATGATTCCGATGGCGCTCGGTCTCGGCGAAGGCGCCGAGCAGAATGCGCCGCTCGGCCGCGCGGTGATCGGCGGATTGCTGTTTGCCACGGTGTCCACGCTGTTTTTCGTGCCGCTCGTGTTCGCGGCCATTCACACGCGGCTCGCACGCCGCCACCGTGACGATGGCGACGACGGCGGCGCGAACCACGCAGACTCCCACGGCGATGGCCACGATGGCCCGACGCCGGACCATGGCGGCGCCGGCAAGCCCGCGTAAAGTTAATTGACGGCTGACTGAGATGGCTGACTGAGATGACCGAAAAAACTCATGCATCGCTAGCGATTCCCTCGCGAGAGACCGAAGGCGGCCACGCCTTGCCGCCGCGCCATCGCGAATGGAAGCGCGCCAAAATCGCTGTCTGGATCGTGCTGGCGCTGCTCGCCGTCGGGGCGTTGCGCACCGTGATCGCGAACGTGATGCAAAACCGTTCGGTGGCGGAGACCACGAAGCAGAACGCCACGCAGTACGTGAACGTGGTGAGCCCGACCCAGACCGAAGGCGGCGGCAATACGCTGCTACCGGGTACGCTGCGCGGCTATGTCGAATCGCCGATCTATGCGCGCTCCACGGGTTATCTGCTGCACTGGTACGCCGATATCGGCACGCGCG
Organism: Paraburkholderia sp. BGA-UO-ETr-F21; assembly: GCF_059567925.1. Taxonomy (NCBI): domain Bacteria; kingdom Pseudomonadati; phylum Pseudomonadota; class Betaproteobacteria; order Burkholderiales; family Burkholderiaceae; genus Paraburkholderia; species Paraburkholderia sp. BGA-UO-ETr-F21. Next base: position 714,529 of record NZ_JCAQOY010000037.1, read on the forward strand.
TGAAGCAGGGCCAACTGCTCGCCGATCTGGATACGCCGGAAATCGATCAGGAACTCGCGCAGGCTTTGGCGCAGCGTCAGCAAACCAGTTCGAGCCTCGGCCTCGCCAAAAGCTCGCTGGACCGCTGGCAGCAATTGCGCCAGCGCGACGCGGTCTCGCAACAGGAGCTCGACGAACGGCAGAGCACGTATGCGCAGGACGTCGCCAACCTGGCCGCTGCCGACGCCAACGTCAAGCGCCTGCAGCAGCTCGAATCGTTCAAGCGCATCGTCGCGCCGTTCGCGGGCGTGGTCACGCAGCGCAATGTGGATGTCGGCGACCTGATCGACGCGGGCAGCGGCACGAGCCGCGCGCTCTTCGCGCTGGCGCAGTCGGACCCGCTGCGTGTCTATGTGCAATTGCCGCAGGCGTACGCGCAAAACGTGTCGGTGGGACAGAAGGTGGTGGTGACGCAGGCGGAACTGCCGGGCCAGCAATTCCACGGCACCATCACGCACATGTCCGGCGCGATCGACGTGCCCACCCGTTCGTTGCAGGTCGAAGTGACGCTGCCGAATCCCGACGACAAGCTGCGACCCGGTGCTTACGTGCAGGTCGCGGTGCCTTCCGTCGCCCACGCACAATTGATGGTGCCGGGCAACGCGCTGCTGTTCCGCGCCGAAGGCCCGCGCGTCGCGGTGGTCGATGCGAACGGCAACGTGCAGTTGCATAAGATCGTGATTGCGCAAGACCTCGGACAGTCGCTCGAAATAGAAAGCGGGATCGAGGCCAACGACAAGGTCATCATCAACCCGAGCGATTCGATCGCGGACGGCGATCACGTGCAGATCCAGCCGCCGCGGGCCAACGGCAAGGGGGCGTCGTGAAGCGCGTGGCCACAGGGCGTGCGATAACGACGCTCGCGGGCACGGCGTTGCTGGCCGCGTGCACGGTCGGGCCCAACTATCAGCGGCCGCAGGCCGAGGTGCCGCCTACCTGGCAAACCGATTCGTACTGGCGCGTGGCCGTGCCGTCGCACGCGCCGATTTCGCCGGACTGGTGGAGTGCGTTCAACGATCCGACGCTTGCCACGCTGGAAACCCAGGCGCTCGCGCAGAATCAGACGCTGGTGGCGGCCAGCGCGCACTATGAGCAAGCCAGGGCGACGCGGGCGAACACCCGCGCGCAGCAGATTCCTGAAGTCGATCTGGCGGCACAGGCATCGCGTTTCCGGATTTCGCAGGATCGCCCGCGGACCAATTACGGCACGCCCACCACGTCGACCGTGCAGAACAACGTGCAGCTCGGCCCCACCATCAACTACGACACCGATCTATTCGGCAGGATACGGCGTGAAGTGGAAGGCTCGGTGGCATCCGCACAGCAATCGGCGGACGACCTCGCCAATGCGCGCCTCGTTCTCACCACGGATCTCGCCACCGACTATTTCTCGCTGCGCGAACTCGACGCCGAGATCGACGTGCTGAATCAATCGGTGAAACTGCAACAGAAGGCGCTCGACTACGTCACGACGGAACACGATCTCGGTTCGGTGTCGGGACTCGACGTGCTGCAACAGAAGTCGCTGCTCGACTCGACACGCGTGCAGGCGCAACTGCTCCTGAATCAGCGCGCGCAGTTCGAACATGCGATTGCCGCGCTGGTCGGCGTGCCCGCGCCGCAGTTCTCGATCGCACCCAAAGTGGTCGATGTCCAGGTGCCGTCGATTCCGCTCGGCGTGCCGAGCGACGTGCTGCAACGGCGGCCCGATATCGCCTCGGCGGAGCGCGCGATGGCCGCGGCGAATGCGCAGATCGGCGTCGCCAAGGCGGCGTTCTTCCCGAGTCTGACGCTGACACCGAGCATTGGCTGGGAAAGCACGCAGTTCGCCAGCTTGCTGAGCGCGCCCACGCTGATGTGGACGCTCGGCGCGGCGGTCGGCCAGGTGCTGTTCGACGGCGGCCGCCGCGCGGCCAACGTGCAGTTCGCGAGCGAAGGCTACAAGGCCACCGAGGCGAACTACCGCCAGACCGTGCTCACCGCGTTCCAGCAGGTGCAGGACGGCATCACCGGACTCTCCGTGCTGGACGGCGCGGCCAGGCAGTCGCGCGAGGCCGTGACCGACGCGCAGCATCTGCTGGCGCTCGCCAACGACCGCTATTCGGGCGGCCTCGTCGCTTACCTCGACGTCATTACGGCGCAGCAGTCGCTCTTGACCAGCGAGCGCCAGGACGTGCAGATTCACGGCCAGCAGATGACGCTGTCGGTATCGCTCGTGAAGGCGCTCGGCGGTGGCTGGGACGTCGGCGCGGATATGGCGGACATGCCGAAGAACACGCAGCCCGGCGACACGAAGGAGGCAATGGCTCCCGCGCGGTGAGCCGATGGATCATGAATGGCGCGGACGCAGGGGGGCGGCGAGGCGTTTCGTATAATGCATAGACAAGGGGACGCGCATGAAATTGCTGATTGTTGAAGACGAGCACAAGGTGGTGGACTACCTGCGCTCCGGTTTGACAGAGCAGGGCTGGGTCGTCGACGTCGCACTCGACGGCGAGGAAGGCATGCATCTGGCCACCGAATTCGATTACGACGTGATCGTCCTCGACGTGATGCTGCCCAAACGCGACGGCTTCAGCGTGCTGAAGGCACTGCGCATGCGCAAATCGACGCCGGTCATCATGCTCACCGCGCGCGACCATGTGAACGACCGCGTGCGCGGCTTGCGCGAAGGCGCGGACGACTACCTCACCAAACCCTTTTCGTTTCTCGAACTGGTCGAACGGTTGCACGCGCTGGCGCGGCGCACCCGTTCGCAGGAATCCACGCTGATTTCCGTGGGCGATCTGTTCGTCGATCTGATCGGCCGGCGCGCGACCCGCGACGGCGTGCGCCTCGACCTGACCGCCAAGGAATTCCAGTTACTCAGCGTGCTGGCGCGCCGGCAAGGCGACATACTCTCGAAGACCGCGATTACCGAACTCGTCTGGGACGTCAATTTCGACAGCCATACGAACGTGGTCGAAACCGCGATCAAACGATTACGCGCCAAACTCGACGGCCCGTTTTCCTCCAAGCTGCTGCACACCGTGCGCGGCATGGGGTACGTGCTCGAAGTGCGCGAGGAGGCGGAGCAGTCATGAACCGTTCGATCGCCCGGCGCCTCGCCATGATGTTCGCGTTCGTCGCACTGTTCGTGTTCACGCTGGTCGGCACGGGGCTGTTTCTGGTGCTGCGCACGCAGCTCGAACATCATCTGCGCGAGTCGCTCGACGATCGCACGCAGATTGCGCGCATCATTGTCTATCACGCGGTCACGCCGGAAAAATGGCGCATGGCACGCGAAAAACTCACTGACATGACGCCGCACGACGGCAGCACCGTCTATGCGGTGTCGAGCACCGATCCTTATTTCCATTACGGCAAGCTGGTGGACGGTCCGGTGGTGACGAGCTGGCCGGGCGGCTATACACGCGTGACGCCGGCCGGCGGCGGTCAGGACATGCTCACCTCCACGGTGACGATCCCGGCCTACGGCGCGCGTCCGCCTGTTCAATTGCAGGTGGCCGCGAGCTACTCGCCCAACGTGCGCACCATGCGCGTGTTCGGCTCGGCACTCGCCGCGCTGTCGGCGCTCGGCAGTCTTGCTGTCCTGTTGCTCAGCTACTCCGTCACCCGGCTCGGTCTCGCGCCGCTCACGCGTCTCACGCGCGACGCGTCCGCCGTCAGCCCGAACAATCGCTCGCAGCGTCTGAACACGGCCGCGCTGCCGCTCGAATTGAGCGACCTGGCGAATTCCTTCAACGGCGCGCTCGAGCGGCTGGACGGCGCCTACGGCCGCCTCGAATCGTTCAATGCGGACGTGGCTCACGAACTGCGCACGCCGGTGACGATTCTGATCGGCCAGACGGAAGTGGCGCTGACACGCAATCGTTCCGTCGACGATCTGCGCCATACGTTGCAATCGAACCTCGAAGAATTCGAGCGCATGCGCGCGATCATCAACGACATGCTGTTCCTCGCCCGCGCCGATCAGGGCGAGCGGGCGACCGGTCTGGTCGAAGTGTCGCTGGCCGCGGAAGCCGCGCACACGCTGGAGTTTCTCGAGATTCCGCTCGAAGAAGCGCGAGTGCATGCGCAATTGCGCGGTGACGCCGTGGCGCGCGTGAACCGCTCGCTGTTCGGCCGTGCCTGCACGAATCTGTTGATGAACGCCATCCAGCATTGCGAGCCCGGCGCGGAGATCAACGTGACGATCGTGAATGAAGAGGATCAGGTGCGCGTCGCGGTGGCCAACCCCGGCGCACCGATTTCGCCGGACGTGCTCGAACATCTGTTCGACCGTTTTTATCGCGCGGAGGTCTCGCGCACCAATAGCCGCGAAAACCACGGGCTGGGTCTCGCGATCGTGAAAGCGATTGCGGAGATGCATCGCGGTAAGGTGTCGGCGCAAAGCGCGCACGGCATCAACACCTTTGCGTTCTCGGTCGCGGCGCTGCCGGTCGAAGCCGGCATGCGGCCGGTGCGGGCGAACGCAAGCGCCGCGGCCGGGCCGGCGGATTATTCGTCGCTGGTGAAGGGCAAGTCGGCCTGAACCGGCAGCCGCCTTTGCGGCGGCATCGCGTTGGCCGGGCTCAAGGCGCTCACGCGCACACCGAGCAGCCGCAGCTTGCGGTTCAATTCCACTCTGCGCAGGCATTCGGTTGCGGCGCGGCGGATCTCGGCGGCGTCGGCGGTCGGCGCATCCAGCGTCAGATCGCGGGTGACGGTGCGGAAATCGTCGTAACGCAGCTTGATACCCACCGTGCGACCCACGTAGCCTTTGCGCACCAGATCTTCCGCCACCCGCACGCACAAGCCGGTAAACGAGTTCGACAACGCCGGGCGGTCGTGACGAGGATGCAGATCGCGCTCGAAGGTCGTTTCGCGGCTCATCGACTTGGGCTCCGATTCGACCACCACCGGCCGCTCGTCCTGGCCCTGCGCGACCTGCATGAGCCACGCCGAGTAGCTGCGCCCGAAGTGGTCCTGCAACAGTCCCGCATCTGCCGCCGCCAGATCGCCGACCGTGGCGAGACCGAGCGCGGTCAGCTTTTCCGCGGCCTTCGGCCCGATGCCGTTGACCTTGCGCACGGCGAGCGGCCACACGCGCAGCGGCACATCGGCCGGCGTGAGGATCGTGAGTCCGTTGGGTTTATCGAGTTCGGAGCCGATCTTCGCCAGCAGCTTGTTCGGCGCCACGCAAATGGAGCAGGTGAGTCCGGTGGCCTGATTGACCGCCTGCTTGATGCGCGCGGCGGTCTCGCGCGGCTCGCCCGGCACGTCGGTCAGATCGATATAGATTTCGTCGATGCCGCGGTCTTCGATACGGTCCGTGAAGGTGGCGACCGCCGCCTTGAAGAGGCGCGAGTAGTGGCGATACGAGTCGAAGTCGGTGGGCAGCAGGATGGCGTCCGGCGCGAGCATGGCCGCCTTCATCATGCCCATGGCCGAGAACACGCCGAGTGCGCGGGCTTCGTAAGTGGAGGTGGTCACCACGCCACGGCCCGCGTAGTCGCGCAGCCTCGCGAAACGGCGGGTGCCGTCTTCGAGCGTTTGCGGCACGCCGCTGCGGCCGCCGCCGATCACCACCGCCTGGCCGCGCAATTCCGGATAGCGCAAGAGTTCGACGGACGCGTAGAACGCGTCCATGTCGAGGTGCGCGATGTGGCGGCCTGCAGAACTCATGGGATGGAGAAAACGGATGGCAACAAAGGCCAAACCGTAATACTACCTTGCTCTGCCGCCGCAAGGACTGCTCAGAAGCGGTAGCTCACGCCGATCTGCAGCACCGGATAAACCTTGTAGCGCTCCACCTTGTCGCTGATCTTGCGTTCCTGCTCGTCGATATTTGCCTGCGTGGTGAACATCGAATAGATCGCCGGCACGTTATAGGTAGTGCGCGGACGGCCGTAGGCGACGCCGAGATCGAACGTCAAACCGAATCCCTTCGAAACCGGCTTATGGCCGTACCCAATGCCGAGATAGGGCATGACGCGCGGCAGCGTGACCGTGGCGGACGGCGCGTCGGCCACGGCCGGCACATAGTCGTCGCCGATCTTGTAGTTGCCCTGTGCGTTCGGCACGGCGTGGGCGCTCAGTTCGTCGTCGTTGATCAGCGCGCCGGCCGTGACGCGAAAACCGCTGGAGCTGAACGGAAACAGGTCGAGGTACAGGCCGCCCTGCAAGAGCTTGAGATGGCCGTCGTACTCGTTCTCGTTGACGTTGACCGAATGCGACAGTCCGAAGCCTTCGAATTCCGCGTGAACGCCCGCCCATGAACTCAGCGGCAGTGCCGCGCCTACACCGGCGCCGAGCGATCCGCCATGCACATACATCTCCTGCGCCTGTGCTGTTCCCACCATCATCGTCGCCAACACCGCGACCACAGCCGCATTTTTTACCAGTTTCACCGCACAGTCTCCCGACAAAGGATTATTTCCGTGCTGGCGACTTTACGGTTTAACCGAGCGGTTCAAACGCATGAATAGCGGGTATTTATGGCAGCTCTTCTCGCTCAAGTTTTGAGCTCCGGAGAAAACGGAATTTATGACGCGTAAAACATGCCGAACACGCGATTGAATCGCACGCGACATGAAAAATAGCCCTGTTTTCAAGGGCTATTCGATGAATCGAACCGTGGCTGCCGCTTCGATAATCACATCCGCAGAAGACCCGTTCGCCACGCACACGGCACTCGAAAAAACAGGTCTATTCATCTGATAAATGGAGCGCATCGCGCTTCGTCTTGCGTGGGTCGTGATCGTGTGCGCGACCGGCTTTTCTGGATCTGGAGCAGTTATGTTTTCGTCTCAAACCTCGCGATCGTTCGGCGCCGCAGTCGTTGTGGCCGCAACGGTTTTATTGAGCGCGTGCGGTGGCTCGGGCGGCGGTAGCACGAGCACCAGCAGCAACGTGCTGAAACTGTCGTCGGCGGTGCAAAGCGAGCACGTCGCCCGTTATGCCGGCGCGTTCGGCATGCTGTCCGGGCCGGGCGTCGCGGTGATCTATACCTCGGTGGTGCAGTCGCTGGTGAGTGGTGTCACGGCCGGTACGCCGAATAGCACGACCGCTTGCCCGGTAGGCGGCTCGATCAGCGTGGCCGCGCAGAGCGCCGGTGCGAGCGGTCTGCAGAGCGGCGAAACCGCGACCGTCAGTTTCAATCAATGCGTGGGTCAGGTGAAGGCGCCCGGCGTATCGAACAGCGCTTCCGTGACAGGCGCGGTGAGTGTGCAGATTCAGAGTTCGCGGGGTGTGGTCGGCAATGCGTCGAACGACTGGTCGTACAGCGCCGTCGAAACCGCCAATGCGTTGACACTCACCTCCGGCAGCAGCACGACTGTGGTGAACGGCACGGTCAGCTTCACGATGAGCTATGACGCGAAGACGGGTGTGACCACCACCACCGCCAGCGCGCCGACGGTCACGCTCGAGCGTTCGCAGCCGGCGGGTTCGGGCAATGTGAGCGGCACCATCACGATCACGTCGCTGACCTACTCGCGCGTGCACGGCACGGATCCGGTCACCGACACCCTCAGCACGAGCGGCAATATCAATGTGAACGTGGCGGACGCTGTGATCGCCTTCAGCGTGACGACGCCGACGCCGGTCACGATCAGCGGCGGCAACGTGCAGGCGGGCGTAATCCAGTTGTCGACGAGCGATACCGTCGAGACCATCACGCCGAAAGACGCGTCGACGGTCGGCATTACGGTGACAGCGAATGGTCAGACGGGGAATTACACGGAAAGCGTGGATACGTTCCGCGCGCTCGTGAGCGGCTGAGCGACGGAACCGGCCGACGTACACAGGTAGGGGCGGGTTGCGGCGACATGCCGGTACAGAGACCGGTTGCCGCAACCGCCTGACGCCGGCCTGAAAAGGCAGCGGTTTACTGCTTGATGCCTTCGGCCTGAATGTGCAGCGTGGTCTGCATCTTGAAGCCGTAGGCCTTGCCGAAGTCGACGCCGAAGTCGTCGCGATTGAACGTCGCGGTCGATTCCGTGCCGCACACTTCACGCTTGAGCATCGGGTTGACAAAGCACTTGAACGATTCGATCTTCAGATTGACCGGCTTGGTGATGCCGTGCATCGTCAGCGTGCCGATCACTTCCACCGGCTTGTCGCCGTCGAAGCGGATCTGCGTGCCCTTGTAGGTTGCGGTCGGATACTTGGCGGCGTCGAAGAACTTGTCCGTGACCAGTTCCGCGTCGAGCTTGTCGTTGCCGATATCCACCGAGCTCATGTCGATCGTCACGTCCACCGTGCCGGTCTTCGCCGCGCGATCCAGCACCACGCTGCCGCTGCTCTTCTTGAACTTGCCGCGCCAGACCGAAATGCCGCCGAAGTGGTCGGTCTCGAAGCTCGGGTAGGTGTGCGTCGGGTCGAGCTGGTACGTGTCGGCTGCCATGGCGTTAAAGGACAATGCGGCGGCCAGCGCGCCTGCGGCGAGCAAAAGTTGTTTCTTCAAGGTGTTCTCCAGGTTTCAGAAAGTGTGGCGACGCTTCGGTGTCGGGGTTATTTCTTCGAAGCGACGAGGTGAAATTTAATGACGACTTCGTCGGCGACCACGGAGGTGTCTTTCCATTCGCCGGTGCCGACATCGAATTGCGAGCGCTTGATCGGCAATGCGCCGTCGAAGGTTTGCGTGGCGCCCTGGCTTGCAATGGTGACGGGCACCACCACGGTTTGCGACTTGCCCTTGATGGTGAGCTTGCCGGTGATCTTGTACTGATTGCCGCCCGCCGGCGCGATCGCGCTGGAGACGAAGGTCGCGGCCGGGTAGGCGGCGCTGTCGAACCATTCCTTGCCCTGGGCCTGCTTGTTGTAGTCGTCGGCGCCGAGGTCGTAGCTGCCCGTGTCGATCGACACATTGGCGCTGCCGGCGGTCGGTTTGGCCGGATCGAAAGTCAGTTGCGCCGAGAACTTTCTGAACTTGCCGTCGACGGGCACGTTCATCTGCTTCGTGGTGGCAATGACAGTGCTCTTGCTCGTATCGACGTCGGCGTGCGCGAAGCTCGCGCCGAACAGCGAGAAGGCCGTCACGCCGGCGAGCGTGACACGGTGAGCGGAGAGATAAAAGTTTGATTTCATGGTGGTACGCATCCTATCGAACCCGCGTGCGTTGATTGCGCACCGCTGGGAATTAGATTGCCAACAAGCCGTTGCCAATGACCTGCGGTCCGTCTGCTATGAGTTGCCTGCCGGTCAGTTACTTGAGGAACGGAACCATCCGCGCGAGCAATCCATCGCGGTCGAGGAACTGATGCTTGAGCGCCGCCGCCACATGCATTGCAACGAGGGCGAGCAACGTGTAGTTGAGCAGCACGTGGACGGTGCGCAGGCTCGCCTTGAGCGCCTGATCCGGGCCGATCAAGGTGGGCAGCGGCACGATGCCGAGATACACCACCTGAATGCCGGCAGCGGAGCTATAAAAGTAGCCGGACAGCGGAATGGCCAGCATCAGCACGTACAGCACGGCGTGCACGAGATGCGCGGCGGCCTTCTGCCAGGCGGGCGTGGCGCTGTCGAGCGCCGGCGCGCGGTGGGTGGCGCGCCACAGCACGCGGGCCACGGCGAGCACGAACACGGTCACGCCGATCCACTTGTGCCAGGAGAAATATTTGAGCTTGGTGGGCGTGAAACCGGGGATATCGGTCATGATCCAGCCGATATAGAAGCCGCAGATCATCAACGCCGCGATCAGCCAGTGCAAGGCAATGGCGGCGCCGTGGTAGCGGTCTGGTTGGACAGGGCTGGATTTCATTGTGTCGCGCTCGTGGGGCGTCGGCGATAACCGACGAATGCAGATAAATGCAGATGAAGTGCGGATGGTAGGGATGCCAATGAAAACTGAATAGGCATGCAGAAGAGAACACATTGTTGTAACCGTGACGCTAATGTCGCTGGAATAACGCTCGGCGGCGGCCTTAACGGGTCGCGCGACAGGGCGTTGTGGTAATTTGCCGGCTGAACCGCGAGGAGAGTTGAGGCCAATGAACAGAATCGATAACAACGCTGTCGCGCTCGGCGCGGATTTTCTGCGGCACGACACGGCGCCTGCCGCAGCCGGGGTGGAAGGCTACCTGGAGCACGACGCGGCGGTCTACCGCACGTTGCTCGAATCGACCAGGGCGATTCCCTGGAAGATCGATTGGGCGACCATGGAGTTCGCCTATATCGGCCCGCAGATCGAAGCCCTGCTCGGCTGGGCGCCCGCTAGCTGGAAAACCGTGCAGGACTGGGCGGCGCGCATGCATCCGGACGACCGCGACAAGGTGGTCGAATTCTGCGTGGCGCAATCGAAGGCCGGCACCGATCACGAAGCCGACTATCGTGCATTGACGAGCCGGGGTGAATACGTGTGGCTGCGCGACGTGGTGCATGTGGTGCGCGACGCGCAGGGCGAGGTGGAATCGCTGGTCGGCTTCATGTTCGATATCAGCGAGCGCAAGAAGACCGAGGAGAAGCTGGCCGCGCTGCAGCGCGAACTCGAGGCGCTGTCGTTCAGGGACGGCCTGACGGGCGTCGGCAATCGGCGCGCGTTCGACGCCAACCTGCAACGGGAATGGAGCGCGGCCTTGCGACACGCGGCGCCGCTCTCGTTGATCATGGTCGATATCGACTTCTTCAAGTCCTACAACGATTACTACGGGCACGTGCAGGGCGACGAGTGCCTGAGGCGGCTGGCCGGCGTGCTTAGCGGCGCGGTGCGGCCGGGTGACTTCGTCGGCCGCTTCGGCGGGGAAGAGTTCGTGCTGATCCTGCCCAACACCGGCGCCGAGGCCGCGCGCCAGGTGGCCGAGCGTTGCCGCGAGCGGATTTCCGCCGAGCAGATCGCGCATGAGCGCTCCCCGTTCCGGCAGACGGTGACGGCCAGCTTCGGCGTCGGCACGACGATTCCGGCAGAGGCGGGCGACCCGGTGGCCTTCGTCAACCTGGTGGATACGCAGTTGTACAGCGCGAAGGACAACGGGCGCGACTGCATCGCCGCGGTGAGCCGGGTGGGATGAAGCGCGGCCAACGGCTTCGCCGCAGGCGCGCAACTTGCTAAAGTGAGCGCCTGCGGCCGCCGGCTCATGGTGCGGCTGCGAGGCGAGGGCGAAACCCCGTGCTCGCACTGATCAAGAATCCAGGGCTTACGTTGTGAATTCCATTTTTCTGTCTTGGGGCATTGCCGCGGTCGCCACGGCGGGTGTCATCACGCGGCCGTTCAAATGGCCGGAGGCTGTCTGGGCCGTGGCCGGCGCGTTGCTGCTGGTGTCGCTCGGGCTATTGCCCGTACATCTGGCAATCGAGGCGATCGGCAAGGGCACCGACGTCTATCTGTTCCTCTTCGGCATGATGCTGCTGTCGGAAGTGGGCCGCCGTGAAGGCCTGTTCGACTGGGTGGCCGTGCTCGCGGTCAATCACGCCCAGGGTTCGCCGCGCAAACTGTTCCTGCTCGTCTATCTGGTCGGTGTGGTGATCACCGCTTTTCTGTCGAACGACGCCACCGCCGTCGTCCTCACGCCGGCCGTGTTCGCCGCCGCCAAAAAAGCGAAGACGGATCCGTTGCCGCTGCTGTTCGTCTGCGCGTTCATTGCCAATGCGGCGAGCTTCGTGCTGCCGATCTCGAATCCGGCCAACATCGTGCTGTACGGCAACCACACGCCGGCGCTCGGCGCCTGGCTGCTGCGCTTCACGCTGCCCTCGCTCCTGTCGATCATCGCGACCTACGCGATGCTGCGCTGGACCCAGCGTGAGGCGCTCGCCGGCACCTGCGAGGCGAATCTCGAACCGCTCGAACTGTCGTCGAGCGGGCGCGTGGCGCTGGCGGGCATCGCGGTGACGGCTGCCGTGCTGCTGACGGTCTCGGCATTCGATGTCGCGCTCGGCTTGCCCACCGCGATACTCGGCGCGCTGACCGCGTTGATCGTGCTGATCCAGGAGCGCAAATCGCCGCTGCCGATGATCCGCGAGATCTCGTGGAGCGTGCTGCCGCTCGTCGCCGCGCTGTTCGTGCTCGTCGAGATGCTCGATCACACCGGCGTCATTACGGCGCTCGCCCAACTGGCGCAGCGCGCCGCGCAACACGACGAACTGGCCGCGGCGGGCTGGGCCGGCAGCATCATCGCGATCGGCAGCAATCTGATGAACAACCTGCCGGCCGGGTTGATCGCCAGTTCGACCGTGATGCAGGCCCACAGCCCGGAGCGCGTGATCGACGCGCTGCTGATCGGCGTGGATTTGGGGCCGAACCTGTCCATCACCGGTTCACTGGCAACGATCCTCTGGCTCAGCGCGATCCGCCGCGAGGGCGAAGACGTGAGCTTCATGAAGTTTCTGAAGGTAGGGGCGCTGGTGATGCTGCCGGCGCTCGTGCTGGCTCTCGGCGCGCGAATACTGACCGGGTGAAGACGCGTGCGCGAGATCTGAATGCGGCGCCGCTGGTTCGAGAGCGCGGCGTCACGACCGGGTGCCGGTGCGATGTAGCGGAGGTTTGGCGCGCAAAACTTCCTCCGCTTCTTCCAGCAGGCGCAGCATTTCCACGAGGCGCGCGACGCGTTCTCGTTGTGACGGCATCAAACACGGTGACACCAAACCACGCAGGCGTTCCTGCCAATAGGACAGGGGAATGCGGTCGCTGGTGGAGATGACCACAAATACGCGTTCGAGGTGGGCGATTTCCTTGTCGATTTCCAGGTGGTTCATCTGATGTTTTCCCCCAAGGGTTACCTGGTGGCGCCGGTTCGGGTCTGTCCGAGCCGGTTTCATGCATGCGCTCGCGAATGCGATAGTTGGACAGATATGTCCAACGAATGGACATTTCCCGCATGATGAATCACGTCCAGCAAGGCCCATTCCGCATTCGTCGGAATGAAATCGCACGCGCTTCTCTCTTTCGTTTGTCTCCTTCAGTAACCGGTGTGCCGACCGCTTTATTCCCGGCGACTCCAAATTCCTCACAACAACGGGAATTCACCAGGCTTTCCTCGCGACGGCATGTCCTATGCTGCTTTCACAGCCGTTTCGGGGTCATCAACCCGTCATCAATCCCGTGAATACATGCACGTCCGGCGCCCATGGCGCGATGCCTTCATCATCGGCTGCGGGTGGGTGAAACGCGTGACATAAGTCGACATGATTGTGGCGTTGCCTTCCGGCGGCGCTTCCTCAAGAATTCGGTCTGTCATCGAAACGGATCGCGGCAAAAGGCAGGCGACGGCCGGTGGCTCAATCGAAGGAATCTGTCATGAAAAAATTGATCGCTATCGTGTTGCTGTGCAGCGCATCCACCGTCACGTTCGCCCAGACCGCCGCGCCTCAAGCCGGCAATCCGCAGCGCATGGAGCGCATGGTGCAGCAGTTGCAAACGCGCTTTGCGAATGCGAATACCACGCACGACGGCAAGCTCACCAAAGATCAGGCCGCCTCCGGCATGCCGATGCTGGCAAAGCACTTTGATGAAATCGATACGCAGAAGGCGGGCTACATCACCCTGCCGCAGATCGAGGCATTCATGCAGGAACGCGGGGCAGCGCACTGAGCCGCGAAGCGATGGGCGGGACCGTAGAGTCGCGGCGCGCGGCGCGGCGCTCACCGGACACGCAAGCATCGGCACGTCATACTCCGATCGTGCCTGATGCCCGACCAACCGCCAGCTGAACCAAGGAGCTTTCGCATGGATCGCCCCGCGAAAATCATCGTGCTCGACGACGAAGTCGAATTGCGCAACATGCTGCAGCGTTTCCTGCGCGGCCACGGCTTCGACGTGAGAGTCGCCGAAGACGGCAAGCGTCTCGACCGCTATCTGGAGCGCGAACCGTTCGATCTGCTGGTGCTCGATCTGATGATCGGCGAAGAGGACGGCCTCGCCATCTGCGCCCGCCTGCGCGAGCAGGGCCAGACCTTGCCGATCCTGATGCTGACCGCGAAGGGCGACCCGCTCGACCGGGTGCTCGGCCTCGAAACCGGCGCCGACGACTATCTCGCCAAACCGTTCCTGCCGCGTGAACTGGTAGCGCGCATCAATGCGCTGCTGCGTCGCCAGAAGATCGCATCGGGCGAGGTCACCGTGACCTCGCAAAGCGTGCGCTTCGGCGATTTCTCTCTCGATGTCGCCAAGCAGCAGCTGTCGCGCGCGGGCGAGTTGCTGGACATTCATTCGGCGCAGATGTTGTTGCTGGTCGCGCTCGCCTCGTCGCCGAACCGGCCGGTGAGCCGCGACAATCTGCTGGCACGCGCGCGGGGCCGCGATCACGATGCGCTCGATCGCAGCATCGACGTGCAGGTGCTGCGGCTCCGGCAGATCGTGGAGGACGATCCGTCCAAGCCACGCTTCATCAAGACCGTGTGGGGCGTGGGTTACATGCTGGCCGCGGACGTCGACTCATGACGCGCTCGCTGCTGCAAAGAGCGCTGCCAAGAACGCTGCTGGCGCGCAATATCGCGCTGCTGATCGCGCTCGTGATGTTGAGCCAGGTGTGCGCGCTCGGCGTGCTGCTGCACTACGTGCAGCGGCCTCGGGTCGAGCGCGCCGCGGCTGTGTTCGCCACGTATGTGACCACGCTCGACAATCTGCTCGCGGCAACGCCACCCAAGGCGCGCGTCGAATTGACGGCGCGCCTCGACGCTCGCGCGCAATTGCCGGCCGAAGCCTTTGAGACGCCGCCGCGGAATGTGGTGCGCGCCTATCGCATCTATCAGCGCGACCTGTTTCTCGATAGCCTGCGCGCGCACCTGCCCGCCGATATGCCGGCGCGCTGGCAGTCCGTGGGTGGCCAGCGCCTGTGGATCCGGATGCACGGCCCGGCCGATGCGCCACAGGCGCCGTACTGGATCGCGCTGCCGGTTCCCGAGGACGCGCAGGGTAATGGACTCGACGCCGCCATCCTGTTGTCGCTCGGCCTGGGGGCGCTGGCCGCGTTGACCGGTTACGTGATCCAGCGCCACCTGAACCGGCCGCTCCAGGAGTTGACGCGCGCGGCGCGCCGCGTGAGCGCCGGTGAAATGCCCGCGCCGCTGCCGACCGACGGCCCCATTGAAATCGCCGCTGTGAGCGGCGCCTTCAATCAGATGACGCAAGCGTTGCAGCAAGCCGAGGCGACGCGCGCGCTGATGCTGGCCGGCATCTCGCACGACATCCGCACGCCGCTCACCAAGCTGCGACTTTCAATGGCCATGGCGATGCCCGACGGCAGCGACAGCAGCTTCGCGGTCGCCGCCGAATCCTATCTGGATCAGATCGAAACGATCCTGCAGCAGTTCATGGATTACGCGGGCAGCGGCGAGCGTGAGCAACCGGAGCCGGGCGATCTGAATGCATTGATCGAACGGCTGGCGGGCGATTTCGCGGGGCTCGGGCACGAGTTCGATCTCTCTCTCGCGAATCTGCCGCCTGTGCCTTATCGTCCGATCAGCATGATGCGGCTTTTGATGAACCTGATGCAGAACGCGATCGTCTACGCCGGAACCGGACTCGCGGTACGAAGCTGGGCGACGCGCGAGGCGGTGTATGTGGCGGTCGGCGATCGCGGCAAGGGCCTTTCGGCGGCCGAGCTGGAGCAGCTCAAGGCGCCGTTCCAGCGCGGCCGCAATGCGCGTTCGCATAGCGGCGGTACGGGATTGGGGCTGGCGATCGTCGAGCGGATTGCGCGGCTGCATGGCGGCAATCTGCAGTTTCATGCGCGCGAGGGTGGTGGGCTGGAGGTGTGGGTCGTGTTGCCTTTCAGTGGCTCGACACGCTAGCGATCGCGACTTCCCGTGTACGGTTCGGGCCATGCCATCTTCCCTGCGCCTCGCCGTCAACTGGCTTACACGTCGCGGGTGCGGCGAGCGGTCGCCTTGCTGCCGGGCGTCCTTTCTTCATTTTCTGTCAAGCCACGCATCGAGCCCGACCCGGAACGCCACGCCCGCGATAACCGGCACCGTCAGCATGAGGATGATGCCGAAGTTCGGAATCTCGTCGCCGTATGTGATCGGACCATAGAGCACGACGGTCGCCACGATCGCGAAGACCGCGACGCCGACGGCCACCATCAGAAGATTGCGCGCCGCAATGGGCATGGCGCGGCGCCTGGCCTGGCCCGGCGTGGCGCTATCAGCGGGGACTTTGTCGTGTTGGGCGGGCATGATGGATCTCGTGACGATAGGAAAAGCAGCGCGGGGAGCATTGGTGAACCGGACTCCGCAAAAGAAGCGCGATGGGCATCATACCAGGGTGTGTGCGTGGCGCGCATTTCATGCCGCGCCAACCACCCACTCCAAGACCACGATCGCCGGTACGAGCGCGGCGATTGCGCTGAACCGGTAGTCCCGTTGATGCAGGAACACACTTAACATCAATATAAGCTGCATTTCCCGCAGCAGGCTAAAAAGCGCGATGCCACGCAAACCTTACGATGTCACGGCCGAAGGAATCTGCTCGGCGGCCGGAACGGCCAGCCGGAAAACGACCCTGCGGACCACGCAGATCACAATAGCGCCGGCGACCAGTCCTGACAGAACGTCGGCCAGGTAGTGGCCGCCCTGCGTGAGCGTCGAAACGATCATTAAGGCGTTCAGCGCAATCGCCATGGGAAAGACATAACGAACGTGACGCAATGCATACGCGTAGCAGAGCGCCAGAATCGTATGCAACGACGGGAAGGAAACCAGTCCCTGCGCTAAGGACAGATTCAGTTCTCGCGCGTGGCCGTTTCTGAAAAGGGCAAAGTCCGACACGGTCGAGGCCGTATTGGGATCGTGAATGCCGAAATGCACGAAGGCGCTTTCAGCCGGAAAGGGCAGAGAGATCAATATCACCAGCGTAGCCGACACCATGAACTGCACGACGAACTCTGCATAGTCCTGTGTGTTGCGGGTCACCGCGAGAATGGCAGGAATGACGAGGAGCTGACACGCGCCGGACTTATAGGCCCAGGCAAGCGCTGTGTGCAGCCACGGGTGCGCCTGAACCCATCGATAGAGATCGGGCCAGTGGAATCCGAGCGCGGCGTCGGCGGCAATGAATGCATGGGTCGCGAGCGGGAAATTCGTCGTCACGCACAGATACTGGAAGACGACGCCGACCTTGCTGAACGTGGCCATAACGGTGAGCCACAAGAACGCGTCGAGCACGTTCCGATAAAACATCGATCTGTCGACGTTTTTGAAAGGCACGCGCGAAACGATCCACAGCACTGCGTCAATCACAACGAGGCCGCAAGTCAGCGCGATGGTTAGCGCGACGCCGCTGCGCTCGAGCCGAAAGCCGATACGGGCCGCCCATATGCAGTCGATCAGCAACATCAGGAAAGTGAACTGCCAGGCCGCCCCGTAAAGCGCGCGCATTTGTTTTGGCATAGGTCTCTCGGATTTTTTTTTGCATTATGCCTGCGATATTAATTCAAAGATGCACGGTGCTCAGCCGCAAAATCCGAGGCGGGAGTGAAATCAGATTATCAAAGCGGACTTACCGCATTCCATATCGATTACGCATCATTTCCCAGGATGTTCATCAAGGTGCGCGCATTGCGCTGCCCCTGGTCTTCAAAGCAGTTATTAAAAATGACATGCGTGCGACCCGCCCGCCTCGCGATCGCGCGGATCGGCGCGGCCAGTTCAGTCAATTCCGCTTCGTCATAGTCGTAATCGAAGCGCTCCGCGGCGCTCGCCGCGCCCGTCGCGCTCCATGTCTGCGTGTTGCGCCCATGCAGGCGCACCATCGCGAGCGCGGGTTGCGTCACCTCCCACAGCGTATGCACGCGGTTGGTGACGTCCGGCGGCGCGTCCACGATCACATGCACGATGCCGCGCTCGCGCAGGAATTCGAGCGACCCGGCCGCATGCTGGTCGTCGAACCAGGACTGATTGCGGAATTCAGCCGCCATCACGTAGCCCGCCATGCGCGCCCGGCATTCCTCCACGAGTGCCAGGCCGTCCGGCGCGCGCGTGATCCACGGCGCGAACTGGAACAGCACGGCGCCGAGGCGGCCGGTTCGGCGCAGCGGTTCGAGCGCTTCCTGATAGCGCCGCCACAGTTCATCGCGGATGTCGGCCGGCATGTCGCGGTAGTAGACGTTCTTCTTGCGCGGGCCGGTGATGCCGGCCGGTAGCGCCATCGCAATGTCTTTCGGCAGCGCGTCGGGCGAGGTCTGATGCCCGGTGAAAAGACGAAACGCCTTGAAGTTGAAGGTGAAGCCCTCGGGCGTGCGTTCGGACCACAACTGCGCATTGCTTGCCGAAGGCATTGCGTAATAAGCCGAGTCGACTTCGACCAGCGGAAACTGTGACGCATAAAACCGCAGTCGTGCTTCAGCGCTGTTGCTGCCGCGCGGATAAAAACGCTTGCAGGCAATCAGCGTCTTGTCGGTCCAGCCTGCGGTGCCGCATCGAATATCCATCGGCGAACTCGTGTCAAAGGGCGTCGTGTGGGCGGGCTAGGAGGCCGCTTCGGTGTGGTCGATCCATTCCGCGAGTTCGCGCCGCAACTCGGCGATGTCGAGCGGCTTGCCGAGCAGACGCGCGCCGGGAATGGCGTCGCCGATCTGCGCGCTCTTGCCATAGCCCGACACCAGCAGCACGCGAATCTCCGGTTGCTGGCACAGCACGGCGCGCGCGAGGCAGTCGCCGGACATGCCGGGCAGCGTCAGGTCCGTGAAGAGGATGTCGAAGCGTTGCGCGAGCACGAGCGGCAGTGCTTCTTCCGCGCTTGCGACTGCGGTGCAAGCGAAGCCGAGGACGCTCAGCAGATCGCTGAAGGCTGCGCGCGAATCCGCGTCGTCTTCGACTAGCAGCACGCGAGCCGGGGTACCGCAAGGGCGCGCCGAAGTTTCGGGCTCGGGATGCCCGCTTTGCTCGCCAAGGTCCGCGGGAGGGTCGTAGACGGCGGGCGGCACGCAAGCGGCGATCTGTCCAGCGGGCAGGAAAACCGGTGTGGCGCCGGGCACGGATCCACTCCGCGCCGCGGCCTGACCGGCGCGCAGTACGCTGCGCAACATGCGGGCGAGATCGTCGCGCCGGTACGGTTTTGAGAGCAGCGTGATGCCGGCGTCGAGTTTGCCGTGATGGACGATTTCGTCGCGCGTATAGCCGGAGGTGAAGAGTGTCGGCACGGCGGGCGAGCGCGCTGCGGCACGCCGCGCCAATTCCACGCTCTTCACCTTGCCAGGCATCACCACGTCGGTGAACAGCAGATCGATCGGCACGTCGCTGTCGATGAACTCGATCGCCGCGTCGCCGCTCGACGCGGTCAGCACTTTGTAGCCGAGTTGCGCGAGCATCTCGACGGCGGTGAGCCGCACGTCGGCATCGTCTTCCACGACCAGAATCGTTTCACCGCCGCCGCTCGGCGCAGCGGTATCGTCGACGGTTTCCGCGGTTTCCGGCTCGTAGCAGCGCGGAAAAAACAGCGAGACGGTGGTGCCGCGTCCCACCTCGCTCTCGATCAGGGTGTGACCGCCGCTTTGTCTGACGAAGCCGAATACCATGCTCAGGCCGAGACCGGTGCCGTGGCCGTCGGGCTTGGTCGTGAAGAACGGCTCGAACACGCGCTGCAAGATCTCGGGCGGCATGCCGCCGCCGGTGTCCGCGACGGAGAACACCACGTATTCACCCGGCGACAGCTCCGGCTTATCCTGGCAAAACGCGGCGTCCAGCACGCGGTTGGCGGCGCGCACGGTGAGCGTGCCGTCCGCCTGCATCGCGTCGCGCGCGTTGATCGCCAGATTGAGCAGCGCGTTTTCCAGCTGATTGCGGTCGGCCTGCACGTGCCACAGATCGTCGCTCAGGACCGTGTCCACCTTGACGGTTTCGCCGAGCGCGCGATGCAGCATCTCGGTCATGCCGTTCAACAGCCGGCGCGGGTTCAGCACCGTAGGCGAGAGCGGCTGGCGCCGTGCGAACGCCAGCAGATGGGCGGCCAGTTTCGCACCGCGTTTGACAGCGTCGGTCGCGGCGGACAGGCGGCGCAGCGTGGCCGGATTATCGCCCGCGTCGGCGGCGAGCATTTGCAGGTTGCCGTTGATGACCTGTAGCACGTTGTTGAAGTCGTGCGCGACGCCGCCCGTGAGGCTGCCGATCGCTTCCATCTTCTGCGCCTGGCGCAACTGTTCTTCGGCCAGCGCGCGCGCCGCGACCGCGTCGGTGACGCGCTGTTCGAGCGTTTCGGTCAACTGACGCAGCGACTGTTCGGCGATCTTGCGTTCGTGAATGTCGATCAGCACGCCGGGAAAGCGGGTCGGCTTGCCGTGCTCGTCGAATTCGCAGCGGCCGTTCGCCTGCACCCACAGGTAGTCGCCATCGGGCCGGCGGATTCGGTACTCGGCCCGAAACGGCTCGCCGGTGCGCATGGCTTCGACGGTCATCTGATCGTTGAGCGCCTGATCGTCCGGATGAAGCATCTGCGTGGCCGCATGACGATCGATGCCTTTCGCGGCTTCTTCGCGCGGAAACGAAAAGGTGCGCGCGAAACGTTCGTCGCCGCTGACCTTCCCCGTGCGCACGTCCAGTACCCATGTGCCGAGCACCGCGCCGGTGTTGAGGGCGAGTTGCAGCCGCTCGTTGGTTTCGTGCAGTTCGGTTTCGGCGCGTTGCCGCCAGCGTTCGGTAAGCACACGCGAGGTGGTTTCGACGACCACTGCCAGCACGCCGGCCGGTGCGCCGCTGTCGTCGGCGACGGGGCTGTAGTAGAGATCCATCCACACGTCTTCGGGCAGGCCGTCGCGCAGCAGCACGAGTTCCTTGTCGCGATACGACAGCGTGCCGCCCGCGAGACAGGTGTGCATGACGTGGCGGTTGAACTCGGCAACCTCGGGCCAGCCGATTTCGACAGGGCTGCCGAGCAGATAGGGATGCCGACCGCCCGCGAAGACCGCGTAGGCGTCGTTGTAGATCATGTAGCCCGGCTTGTCCCACAGCAGCACGAGCGGCACGGGCGAGGCAAGCACCAGCTGGACCGTGGCGGTCAGGCTGCGCGGCCAGTCTTCAATTGCGCCGATGCCGGTGGCGGTCCAGTCGAAGGCGCTGATGCGCTGCGCCATCTCCCCGCTCCAGCCTGAGCAGCCATGGTCTTGTGCCGGAAATGGCATGCTGCGCTCTCCAAAGGTCACGTCGATCAATGTGTTCCCACTCTGCCGGCGCGTGTGACGCGCTTCTATGCCTGGCAGCAGGCGGGATGAACCTTTGCTGTCCCCATCTGCCGGCAGGATAGCTGCAGGCAGGCTGCGACAATTGTAGGTCACAACCCCCAACGGGTGACAGGTCGCTCCGGCGACCGCCGGGTCGGCTGGATCACATCCGCAAGACGCGTTGGCGGAATTTGCGTGGAAGGTCTGCCCCAGGCGCGAATCCTGCTGATCCCACTTGTTCGCGCGCGCCACCTGGCGCATCGTGGGGCGGCGCACCACGCAGAATTCGAATCTGAAGCAACGCGGACCACACAATGGCGAAGAAAATCAGCACACGAAACAAGCTGCCCAAACCGGATGCGCGTCAGGCGCTTCTCGTTACGCGCCGCAATGCCAGAATGGCGCGCTCGGCGCACGCTTATGTACGCGGCAATACCAGCAAGTTCTACGAATGGCTCGAAGGCATCGACGGCCACGCGTTGCCGGAGGGGCCCGCCATCTGGATTTGCGGCGATTGCCATACCGGCAATCTCGGGCCGGTGGCCGATGCGCAAGGGCGCGTCGAGATTCAGATTCGCGACCTCGATCAGACCGTGATCGGCAATCCGGCCCACGACCTGATTCGCCTCGGCCTCTCGTTGGCGACCGCCGCGCGTGGTTCGGACCTGCCGGGCGTGACGACCGTCAGCATGATGGAAGCGCTGGCGGACGGCTACGAGCGCGCCTTCGACGAAGCGGCCAGCGACGCCGACATCCGCGCAGAAAAGCCCGAGGCGGTGCGGGTTGTGATGAAGGAAGCGGTGCGCCGCTCGTGGCGGCATCTGGCGGAGGAGCGCATCGAGGATCTCGAGCCGAGCATTCCGCTCGGTCCGCGCTTCTGGCCGCTTGCGAAGAGCGAGCGACGCGAGATTGAAGCGCTGTTCGAGAAGGGCTCGCTGGCCCGGTTCGCCACGGTCCTGCGCGCCGTCGGCGACGAGACCGACGTGGAAGTGCTCGACGCCGCTTACTGGGTGAAAGGATGCAGTTCGCTCGGCAGGCTGCGTTATGCGGTGCTGCTCGACATCGACGGGGCCGCGATGGAGGGCGACGACCTGTGCCTTATCGATATCAAGGAGGCCGCGCAGGCCGCCGCGCCGCGCTATCCCGGCGTGCGGATGCCGCGCGACAACGCGGAGCGGGTGGTGGAGGGCGCGCGGCATCTGTCGCCGTCGCTCGGCGAGCGGATGCGGGCGGCGCGGTTCGCGGATCGCGCCGTCGTGATTCGTGAACTGCTGCCGCAGGACATGAAGCTGACCATCGAGCAACTGACTCGGGACGAAGCGACGAAGGCGGCGCGCTTTCTGGCGATGGTGGTCGGCCGGGCGCATGCGCGGCAAATGGATCGCGCCGAGCGCAAGGCCTGGCTCACCGAACTGCGCAGAAATCGTTCAAAGACCCTCGACGCGCCCGGGTGGCTGTGGAAAGGCATCGTGGAACTGGTGAGCAGCCATGCAGCCGGCTATCTGGAGCATTGCCGGCGCTACGCGACCGAGCGCCGGGACGGTTGACGCAGGGTTGTCCACTGGCGGCGGCAACATGATTGGAGCCGCCGCCGGAAAACCGCTAACGAGGTCAAGCCAACCTCAGTTCGACAACGACACATACGGCGAGACGAGCGGCGCGCCCGTTTAGCTGCGTTGCTCGGGCCAGGGCGGCCCTTGTTGCTCGTATTGATAGCGCGACATGCAGGATTCCTTACATTGCGTAATGCAGGCAATCCCTGGCCGGTCCGACCGGATGAGGTGCCTGCTCTTTAGAACAGTCTTGGTGTGCCCACCCAGACGACCACCGACTCGATGCGCGCGGTGTTCACCCAGCTGTGCGGCACCGTCGATTCGTAATGCGCGCTGTCTCCCGCGTGCAACACGAACGTCTTGCCTTCCAGTGTCAACGACACTTCGCCGTCGATCACATACATAAACTCTTCTCCGGCATGCGTGGTGACTTCGGAGCGCTTCTGCCCGGGTGGCATTCTCACCAGGATCGCCTCGAGCTGGCGGCCGCCCGTCACATTGGTCAGCCGCGCAAACAGATTGGCCGAGTCCGCAAAACCGAAAAACCTCAACTGATCGCCGCGGCTCACGCAGCGTTCTTCGCTGGGTGTGTCGACGAAATACTGCACTGTGACCCCGAGTGCGTTTGCGATCCCCGCCAACGACGTGATGGACGGTGACGCGAGGCCACGTTCCACCTGCGACAGAAACGGCTTGGAAATGCCCGCCGCGGTTGCCGTGTCATCCAGCGTGCGCTTGAGCCGTTGCCGCAGCGCGCGGATCTTGCTGCCGATTTCTAGTGCCGGATTGCTCTTTTGAATTGTCGTGACCATAGCAGGAGGAAATTAGCCCGTCAAAATTTGTTTGATATATGTAAATATGGTTTGATTGCGGTCCGGGCGCGGCATCGGGCCTTGGCGACGCCGGGTGAGGCAAGCGACCACAATCTGAGATAACACTCTATGTTGCCAGAATCGAAACTAAACCCCGCCAAAATGACTGTTTATTTCGGAAAACAGCAAACAAAGGCGGTAACGCCTGGAGTATGCACGCTCGCCGGCGCGTTTATGCAATTCGAGTATCAGCAGGATTAACGGCATGACATTACAGATTATTTTTGGCGGCCGGTGCGGATGCGGGTGCGGCAAAGACGCAAGGCGCAATCGACCCATGTCATCAACGCGGGATCGGTGAAATCCCTGAGTGACTCAGCATGTTTCTATTTGCAGAATCAGCCCCACTATTTTTCATTCCGCGCGCAGCGATCCTGTGCGGCGGAGCATTGTCCGGCCCGTTCCAACCGAACGCCCGCCGGCGTAAGGATATGACCATCACTGCCGATCTTTCCCGCCGCGGGCTCGCCGCCCATCGCCGACTGGCACGGACGCCATTGGCCGGCCTCAGAATTTCCATTCGCCGCGATGCTTTATCATTGAGCCCGCTCCGCATGCCGGAACGCGGGCCCGATACGACGTCGCGTGCCCCGGCAACGCGTTGCGCAGGGCGCTCGCCAACGGGACTTGCTTCGAGGCCTATCGCGAGACGGGCCTTCGCCACCCTTCCTGGTTTATCTGCTGGTTTGGCGCATTGGCGCGCGAATGCGCGCGTTCGCGCCAGGGCCAATGCGTCCGCGTGTGCGTAACGGCACAGGCTGCGCCGACTGTCTTTCCAGATTCCGTTTCATGCGCCGCGCGGCCAGTTCGCGCGACGCCGTAACCGTTTGAACAAGAGGTACACGATGAATTCATCCAATCCGCCGGGCGCGCGCGTGTCGCAGACCCGTTCGTTTTCGACGGTCTTTCTGATCGAGATGTGGGAGCGCTTCGGCTACTACGGCATGGCCGCG
Source organism: Paraburkholderia sp. BGA-UO-ETr-F21 (assembly GCF_059567925.1). Taxonomy (NCBI): domain Bacteria; kingdom Pseudomonadati; phylum Pseudomonadota; class Betaproteobacteria; order Burkholderiales; family Burkholderiaceae; genus Paraburkholderia; species Paraburkholderia sp. BGA-UO-ETr-F21. The sequence goes on from NZ_JCAQOY010000037.1 coordinate 739,014, forward strand.
CTGCTGGTCCTGTTCATGATCGACAAGCTGCAGTTCACCGACAGCCACGCCACCCTGACGTGGGGCGCGTTCACGGCGCTGGTGTATGCGTCGCCCTCGATCGGCGGCTGGATCGGCGACAAGATTCTCGGCGCGCGCCGCACGATGATCTTCGGCGCGGGCGTGCTGTCGGTCGGCTATTTCATGCTGGCGCTGCCCAATGACCAGCTTGCCTATATGTACGCGTCGCTCGGCGTGATCGTGGTGGGCAATGGTCTCTTCAAGGCCAATGCCGCGAATCTCGTGCGCCGTATTTATGAAGGCGACGACGCGCGCATCGACAGTGCGTTCACGATCTATTACATGGCGGTCAACATCGGCTCGACCGTGTCGATGCTCGCCACGCCGTGGATCAAGGACCATTGGGGCTGGCACACGGCGTTCGCCGTCTGCTGCGCGGGGATGCTGTTGTCGGTGCTGAACTATTTCGTCATGTTCCGCACGCTCGCGCATATCGGCTCCGCGCCGGATGCCGAACCGGTGCGCTGGAAGCGCGTCGGCGCGGTCGCGCTGGGCGGCCTCGCGCTCGGCGCGGCGACCATGTTCGTGCTGCAGCACAAGGCGATCGCGGTGGCCTGCGTGTACACGGCGGGCGTCGCGATTCTGGCGATCTTCGGCTACATGCTGATGAAGTGCGAACGCTCGGAGCGCTCGGGTCTGGTGGCCGCGCTGATTCTGACCGCGCAGGTGATCCTGTTCTTCGTGTTCTACGTGCAGATGTCGACCTCGCTCACGCTGTTCGCGCTGCGCAACGTCGATCCGCGTTTCATTCTGTTCGGCCAGACGTGGTTCACGTGGAGCGCCGCGCAGTTCCAGGCGCTCAATCCTATCTGGATCATGTTGCTGAGCCCTGTGCTTGCGCTGCTTTACACCAAGCTCGCGAAAAGCGGCAAGGACGTTCCTGTGGCGGTGAAGTACGCGTTCGGTTTCGCTGTGGTGGCGGCCGGCTTTTTCGTCTATGCGGCGAGTGGCAATTACGCGGTGAACGGACGCGTGTCGTCGTGGTTCATGGTGGGCGGCTACGGGCTGTATTCGCTCGGCGAACTGCTGGTGAGCGGTCTCGGGCTCGCCATGATCGCGCGTTACGTACCCGCACGCATGAGCGGCTTCATGATGGGCGCCTACTTCGTCGCGACCGGTGTGTCGCAATATCTGGGCAGCGTGGTGGCGAATTTCGCGCAGATGCCGGCCGGCGACATGGATCCACTCGAATCACTGCCGCTCTACACCAAGCTGTTCACCGGCCTCGGCTGGCTCGCGGCGGTGGGCGCGCTGGTGGCGGTTCTGCTATTGCCGCTGATGCGCAAGCTGTCGCGCGAACATCAGCGCTGCAGCGACGAAGCGCGCGAGAGCGCGCGGCAAAGCGCGGCACTGAACGGCGTGGTGGCGGAGTAATCCGCTGCAACATCGGCAGCGCTGCGAACGCGCCGCTTGCAGGCCGCCTTCACCTTGAGCGCCGCATTGAGTCCAGCACTCAATCCGGCACTTCCGGCATCAGACCTTCCTGATCGTCAATGTCCGCTCAAATGCCGGCGACGGGGGTAAGCTTAGGACCGACATGGGTCTTTCGACTCAACCCTCTTCCGGATAGTTGAGGTAGCCACCCGGATGGAAATCCATATCGCGGTCCAAGGGCATCACGATCTGTCTGGACAGATCTATCGCCAGTTGCGCGCCGGCATCCTCGAAGGGCGCCTTGCCGGCGGCACGCGCCTGCCGTCCACGCGAGAACTCGCCACGCAACTGGGGGTGTCGCGCAAGACCACGCTCGACGTATTCGAGCGGCTGCTCTCCGAAGGCTATCTCAGCGCCCGTGCCGGCTCGGGCACCTTCGTCGCCGACGGCCTGGAGCGTTTGCCGGTGGAGCGCTCCTCGCATGCGCGCGCGGCGGATGTGTCGCGCGAGCGGGCCAAGGCGAAGGCCGCCGCGCGCGCCCAGCCGCTGTGGGAGGAGATGCCTGAGCGCCTCGCGTTGCCGCGTCCTTCGGTAATGTCGCCGCAGGACTTCATGGGCGGCGCGACCGACAAGACGCTGTTCCCCTTCGACGTGTGGCGCCGCTGCGTGAATCGTGCGTTGCGTGCGCAAGCGCGCGGCCCCGGCACGTATCGCGATGCGGCCGGCGAGCAGGAGTTGCGTCTCGCGATCTCGCGCTATCTGGCCTTTAACCGGGCCGTGGCGAGCAACTGGGAAGACGTGATCGTGACGCAAGGCGCGCAGCACGCGCTCGATCTGCTGGCTCGCGTCACCTTGCGGGCCGGCGACGTCGCAGCTATCGAAGACCCCGGTTATTCGCCCGCCCATGCCTGCCTGAAGGCCACCGGCGCGCGCGTGGTGCCCGTGCCGGTGGATGCGCAAGGGCTGATCGTGAGCAAGCTGCCGGACAAGGCACGGCTCGTCTATCTGACGCCTTCACACCAGTTTCCGCTCGGCATGCCGATGAGTCTCGAGCGCCGCGTCGAGTTGCTCGAATGGGCGCAGAAGCGCGGCGCGGTGATCATCGAGGACGACTACGACTGCGAGTACCGTTTCGAAGGCCGGCCGATGGAGCCGCTCAAAAGCCTCGATCGCGCCGGACTCGTGGCCTACGTGGGCACGTTTTCTAAGACGATCTTTCCGGAGCTGCGGGTCGGTTACGTGGTGCCGCCAGCTTCGCTCTTCAATCCGCTTCTCAAGGCACGCCAGATCGCCGACTGGCATGGCTGCACGCTCACGCAAACCGCGCTCGCGGCCTTCCTGCTCAACGGCGATTTCGCCAAGCACCTGCGGCGCATGCACAAGACCTATGCGGCGCGCCGTGCGGTGCTGCTCGATCATCTGCACGGCGGCCTCGCGCCCTGGTTCGAGCCGATCGTGCCCACGGCCGGCATCCACATGGCGGCGCACCTGAAAGCGCCGCTGACGGAGGAGGCCGTGGTTGGCGCGGCGCGTGAAGCATCGATCGGATTGTATGGACTCGCACCGTTTTATTTGCGTGTGAAGGCGCGGCCCGGTCTGATTTTCGGCTACGGCAATATCGCGGTCGAGCATATCGACGCGGCGCTCACCAAGCTAGCCGGCATCCTTCCGCGGCTCGCGCAATAGGCACGCGAACCGCGCATACGGTTTACTCAAACCTATCTAATGCCCTACAAATCAGTGTCATAAACCCGCCGTACGCTTGCGCCTCTGTAATTGTTTGTAATGCAAAGCCGGCCAGATGTGCCGGCATGACACGACGACAAACCGGAGGGCGGTAAGGATGCGAGTGACGTTCATGGCGGGCAAGCGGCTGCGCGCGCGAGGCGCGTTTGGCGCATGGGGAACCTTGGGGGCGCTGGGCGCAATGGGAATCGCCGCGGGTATCACGGCGTGCAGCAGCAGTGTCGACACGCCCGCGCCGCAAGTGGCGAATGGCACGACCGCGACGCTTGCGTTGCTGGAAACCACCGACATCCATACCAATCTGCTGAGTTACGACTACTACAAGCTGGCGGAAGACAAGTCGCTCGGTCTGGAGCGCACGGCGACGCTGATCGCGGCGGCGCGCAAGGAATTTCCCAATACCATGTTGCTCGACGACGGCGACACGATCCAGGGCACCGCGCTCGCCGACTATCAGGCGCAAGTCGCGCCGATCGATTGCAAGACCACGCTCGGTGTCTACAAGGTCATGAATCTGCTGAAGTACGACGCGGGCACGATCGGCAATCACGAATTCAACTACGGCCTGCCATTTCTCGCGCAAGTGACGGGCAGCGCGTTCGACGTGCCGAACATGAGTCCGGTCGCCGCGCAGCCGGCATGCGCGGGGCCGAACTTTCCGCTGGTGCTCTCCAACGTGCTCGGCGCGAAATCGCAGCAGCCGATCTTCAAGCCGTACACGATTCTCGAGCGCACGATCACGGCCACGACGCCCGACGGCAAGACCGTCAGCGCGCCGGTGAAGATCGGCGTGATCGGCTTCACGCCGCCCGCTATCATGGCGTGGGACAAGCGCTGGCTCGACGGCAACGTCTACACGCAAGGTCTTGTCGAAAGCGCGTCGAAGTACGTGCCGGAAATGAAGGCGAAGGGCGCGCAGATCATCGTGGCGATGTCGCACGGCGGGCTCGACAACTCGACCTATTCGCCTTCGATGGAAAACGGCAGCTACTACCTGTCCAAAGTGCCTGGCATCGACGCCATGTTGATTGGCCATTCGCATCAGGTTTTCCCCGACAAAAACAGCACGGTCACGCAATTCAACCTGCCGGGTGTGGACAAGGTGAAAGGCACCGTCAACGGCGTGCCGACCGTGATGGCGAATTTCTGGGGCAAACATCTCGGCGTGATCAAGCTCGCGCTGAACTTCACGAACGGCACGTGGACGGTGGACCGAAACGCGAGCACCGCGGAAGCCCGCTCGATCCAGAACGCGGATAAAAGCTACGTCGCCGTCGATCCGGCGGTCTCACAGGCGATCGCTGCCGAGCACGCCGCGACCATCAACTACGTGAAAACACCGATCGGCACGACCGATTTCCGCATGACCACGTACTTTGCCGATGTGGGCGACGTGTCGGCCATCGAAATCGTCAACCAGGCGCAGGCGGCCTACACGCAGGACTACATCAACGCGAATCTGCCGCAATATGCGGGCATTCCGGTGTTATCGGTGAGCGCGCCGTTCAAGAGCGGCTTCGGCGGCGGCAACGATTTCACCGACGTCGCGCAAGGCAACGTGGCGATCAACAACGCCGCCGACCTCTATCTGTATCCGAACACGATTTATGCGGTGAAGGTGACGGGCGCCGACCTGAAGGCCTGGCTCGAAACCGCGGCCAAACGCTTCAACAAGATCGATCCGGCCAACACCGCGCCGCAGGCACTCGTCAGCACGTATCCCGGTTATAACTTCGACATGATCACGTCGAAGGATTTCAGCTACGAAATCGACGTGACGCAGGCTGTCGGCAGCCGCATTCGCAACCTGAAATATCAGGGCGCGGCGATCTCGGACACGCAGTCGTTCATCGTCGCGACCAACAACTATCGCGCGAGCGGTGGCGGAAATTTCCCTGGGCTCGACGGCAGCAAGACGATTTACGCGTCGCCGGATGCGAGCCGCGACGTGCTGATCGCCTATATCAAGAAAGTGCAGGCCATCAAGGCGGCGAGCAACGGCAGCGATCGCAGCTGGCGCTTTACGAAGGTGGCAACGGCCGGCCCGGTGACCTTCCTGTCTGCGCCGAACCTGGCGGCGCTCGCGCAGGCCAACGGCATTGCCAACGTCGCCCAGATTCAGGCCGACGACGGCACGGGCAAGGGACTCGCGGTCTACACCGTGAACCTCAACCAATGAACGCGCGGCTTTCTTTGGTGCTGGCGGTGGCCGTCGCCATCACAGGCGGCACGTTCGCCACGGTGGCCACGGTGGCCGCCACGCGCGTGTCCAACGTGCAGATCGACGACTGGCAGATGCAGGGCACGGCGACGCACGCGGCCTGGCCGCTGTGGCAGTTGCGCGTGACCTCGGCCTTCGGCAACGCGGCGGCGCGCGAAGCGCTCGCGGACGTGCTGGTGAATTCGACGCGGCCCGACGAGCGCCGTGAAGGCGTCGAGCTTTACCGGCAACTTGCGCTCGACGGCGCGCCGCGCGCACAGGCGACGCTCGGGCATCTGCTGTTGCGCGGGCTGCCCGGCATCGCGCCGGACTATGTGGAAAGCCGCCATTGGCTGACGCTGGCGGCATCGCATGATTCGCGCGACGCCCAGGCGGCCTACGATCTTGCAACGCTTTATCGCAATGGTTACGGCATGGCGCGTGACGCAAGCCTGGCGATTCGCTGGCTCGAACAGGCGGCGCAAGCGGGCCTGCCGCTCGCGCAGTTCCAGCTTGCCAACGAGTATCGCTTTGGCACGAGCTTGCCGCACGACGACGCGTTGGCGCTGCAATGGCTCACGCGCGCGGCCAATGCGGAGTTACCCGAAGCCAACCTCGCGCTGGCAATGGCCTATCGCAATGGCGAGCTTGGCCTCGCGCGCGACGAAAACGAGTACTGGGCTCACGTGAAGGAAAGCGAACACGATCTGAAACACGTCAGCCGGCAGTAACCGTGCGCTGAAACCGGCCCGCGATTTTCTGTCGCAGGGCGAGATTGGTCGCCCCCTGCAATGTTTTTCGCTGCAGGGGGCGCGTTTTTTCCGCCGTGTGAAGGAGCATGGCGTGCGAGCCGCGACGTCTTTTTTGCGATGACCGAACGATTCACCCTCTACTCTCCGATGCAGAAAGTGCCGTTATTCATGCATCGAAATGACTTGTAACGTACGTTACGTGTTCGTGTTGCCGAGCCCGCCTACGCACGTTTACCCGCTAAAACAAGCATCAAAATGTGTTGCGCAGTCTGCGCCGCGCAACAAACCTTCGCTGTTATACATAAAAGAGTCGCGCAAATCGTATTAGCGCTTGTAGAATCCGGCGTTGAAGCGTGCACATGTCGTGTGCGCTTCGTGCAATTCACTGACCACAACAGGTAGGAGAAACATGCCGACTTCCGCAAAAAAGGTGGCCAAGAAGGCTGCTGCCCCGGTACCGACCAAGAAGGTTGCTGCAAAGAAAGTTCCTGCGAAGAAGGCCGTCGCAGCTAAGAAGGTCGCCGTGAAGGCGTCCAGCGCTCCGTCGCCGATCAAGGACACCTTCACGAAGGCCTCGCTGGCTGCACACGTCGCTGAACGCGCTGCTGTGGAACCGAAGACCGCCAAGGCTGTTCTGGCCGCGCTCGAAGACACGATCCTCGGCGCCGTGCATAAGAAGGGTGCTGGCGAATTCACGCTGTCGGGTCTTCTGAAGATCGTCGTGCAAGCTGTGCCGGCGAAGAAGAAGCGCTTCGGCAAAGACCCGTTCTCGGGCGAAGAGCGTTGGTTCCCGGCCAAGCCGGCTAGCGTGCGCATCAAGGCACGTCCGCTGAAGAAGCTGAAGGACGCTGCTGCGGGCTGATCGCGTTTCACGCGTTGGCGTTGTATTTAACAATGGCTGACGCTTGAGACACCCGGCGGAAATTTCCGTCGGGACGATCCGCAGTGCATGTTGTCTGAAATCCCCGTGGGTGCGAATCCACGGGGATTTTTTATGCGCGTTCATCGCGTGGGCGAAGCCGGGCGAGAGCCCGAGGACTGTCCAGGGCGCGCACCGCGGTGCTGCGTATGCACCGTACTAGCGCATCATGGGCCGCCGCAGTACGATGGCAGCGGAGCCTTGCCGGCCGGGATGCGCTGTTCGCGTGCATGCACCGTGTTTAGTACGCGAAAAGCTCAATGGCATAGCGCTTGCTTGATCGATTGTCGAACACCGAATGCGCAGCGCATTCGCCTTCTATCCGACAACAAGAGCGGGGCGTGACATGCGATGCTATGACGAGATGCGTCATCATGACGATGCCGTGCGACCACACTACGCGCGCTTTGAGCGATGGCTGGTGGAGCAGGGCAACGAGGCGATCGCACGCAAGCGTGCGGAAGCCGATCTGCTGTTTCGCCGGGTCGGCATCACCTTTGCGGTGAACGGGGACTTGTCCGGCACCGAGCGGCTGATCCCATTCGACCTGATTCCGCGCATCATTCCGCGCGGCGAATGGCAGACGCTGGAGGCCGGATTGCGCCAGCGGGTGCAGGCGCTCAATCTGTTCATCCATGACGTCTATCACGATCGCAATATCGTGCGTGCCGGTATCGTGCCGGCCGAGCAGGTCTATACCAACGCGCAATACCGGCCTGAAATGCAGGGGGTGAATGTGCCGCTCGGTGTTTACGCGCATATCGCCGGTGTCGACGTGGTGCGCGCGGGCGACGAAGGCGAGTTCTACGTACTCGAAGACAACCTGCGAGTTCCGTCGGGCGTGTCCTATATGCTCGAAAACCGCAAGATGATGATGCGGCTTTTCCCTGAGCTCTTCGTGCAGAACCGCATTGCGCCGGTCGCGCATTATCCCGATCTGCTGCTCGATACGCTGCGCTCGGTCGCGCCCGAAGGCGTCGACGATCCGGTCGTGGTGGTGCTCACGCCGGGCATGTACAACTCTGCGTATTTCGAGCACACCTTCCTCGCGCAGCAGATGGGCGTGGAACTGGTGGAAGGCAAAGATCTCTTCGTCGACGACAACTATGTGTTCATGCGCACCACGCAAGGGCCGAAGGGCGTCGATGTGATCTACCGCCGCGTCGACGACGATTTTCTCGATCCGCTCGCCTTCCGCAACGACTCGGCGCTCGGCGTGCCGGGTCTGCTGACCGCCTATCGCGCCGGGCGCGTGGCGCTCGCGAACGCCATGGGCACCGGTATCGCCGACGACAAATCGATCTACCCGTACGTGCCGGAAATGATCGAGTTTTACCTCGGCGAGAAGCCGATCCTCAACAACGTGCCCACGTTCCAGTGCCGCAAGCCCGACGATCTGGCCTACACGCTCGCGCATCTGCCGGAACTGGTGGTCAAGGAAGTGCATGGCGCGGGCGGATACGGCATGCTCGTCGGACCGGCTTCGACGAAAGCCGAAATCGAGGCGTTCCGTGAGCGTCTGATTGCGCGTCCGGCCGGCTATATCGCGCAGCCCACGTTGGCGCTTTCCGCGTGTCCGACGTTCGTCGAAAGCGGTATCGCGCCGCGCCATATCGACTTGCGCCCGTTCGTGCTGTCCGGCAAGACCGTCACGATGGTGGCCGGCGGACTCACGCGCGTGGCGTTGCAGGAGGGTTCGCTCGTCGTCAATTCGTCGCAGGGAGGCGGGACCAAAGATACATGGATGGTCGACTGACGCGGTTGCCGCTCGCGGTTGCAGATGTTTTCACGCAACCGCGCCTGCAACCCAGCGCGCCGGGGCGGCACGCAATACGCAATACGCACGCCGCCGGCGCATACGGATAACCAGCGCGAGCCTTTTACTTCGACAAGGTCTCGCGTCATCAGATACGGAACGCCGTCATGCTAAGCCGAACCGCCGATCACCTTTTCTGGATGGCCCGCTACATGGAGCGCGCGGAGAACACCGCCCGCATGCTCGACATCAACCTGAAGGCGCTGCTGTTGCCGCAGACGCCCGAACAGGAGGCGCGCGCGCAACGCTCGGTGCTGCGCATTTCCGAACTCGAAACCGCGTTCGCGCAGCGCTACGACGAACCGACCCGAGAACACGTGCTCGATTTCATGGTGGCGGATTCGACTAATCCGTCGAGCATTCACTCGTGTTTGCAGGCCGCGCGCGAAAACGCCCGCGCGGTGCGCGGCACGTTGACGACCGAGTGGTGGGAAACCATCAACGACACGTGGCTCGAATTCAACGAGCGCATTTCGTCCGGCCAGGCGGCGAACAATCCCGGCGCTTTGTTCGAATGGGTGAAGTTCCGCTCGCACCTCTCGCGTGGCGTGACGATCGGCACCGCGCTACAGGACGACGCGTTCTTCTTCACGCAACTCGGCACTTATCTGGAGCGCGCCGACAATACCGCGCGGATTCTCGACGTGCGCTTTGCCGACGTCGAACCGAATTCACGCGACGCCGCGCGCCAGCTCGAAGATTTCTACTACTGGACGTCGATTCTGAGTTCGGTGTCGGCGCTGGAGATCTATCGCAAGGTGTATCGCGACGTCGTTACACCGGCACGCGTGGTCGAACTGATGATCCTGAATCAGCAGATGCCGCGTTCGCTGCTGGCGTCGCTCGAAGGCGTCTGTGCGAACCTCGCGATGCTGCGCACCTCGGGTTCGAACCAGTGCGAACGGTTTGCCGGCAAGCTGCGCGCCGAACTCGTGTACTCCGACATCCGGCAGATTTTCGAAGCCGGCCTGCACGCCTATCTGACGCAGTTCCTCGCTCGAGTGTTCGAGCTTGGCAATCTGGTTGCGCGTACCTACCTGATGCTGCCAGTCGCCTGACGGAGTTTTTTATGTACCTGACGATCCGCCACGACACGTCCTATCGCTACGAAGCGACTGTCCATTATTCGATCCAGCAACTGCGGCTGACGCCGTCGAGCGGCGCCTCGCAGGTCGTGCGGCGCTGGAGCATCGACGCGCCGGGCAAGCTCGACGCGACCTTCGACGCTTACGGCAACGTGCTGCATACGCTGGTCATCAACAAGCCGCATAGCGAGATCCGTCTGCACGTGGCCGGCGAAGTGGACACGATCCCGCTGGTCGACGGCTATTTGCCCGACGCTGTCGGCCCGATTCCGCTCGAACATTTCACCTGTTCGACGCGGCTGACCGAGGTCGATGCCGCGGTGCGCGAACTGGCCGAGTCGGTGCCGAACCTGGCGAACTCGGCGAACCTGATCGCGCTGTCCGAGCAGATCGTGCAGCGCGTGAAGTACAACCCGGGTGTCACCGAAGTCACGAGCACGGCGGCCCAGGCGCTCGCGCTCGGCAACGGCGTCTGCCAGGACCACGCGCATCTGATGCTGGCGTGCTGCCGCGCGCGTGGCATCCCCGCGCGCTACGTGAGCGGCTATATCGAGCCGGGTGATGTGGAGCATGCCGCGAGCCACGCGTGGGTAGACGTCTGGCTCGAAGGCAAGGGCTGGATTTCCATCGACGTCACGCATGCCGCGTTTGCCAGCGAAATCTACTGCCGCCTCGCCGTGGCGCGAGACTATGAGTCGGCTGCGCCAGTGCGCGGCCGGCGTATCGGCGGGCTGGAGGAACAGCTCAAAGTGTCCGTCATAGTCAGTGCGCAACAGCCGCAGCAACAGCCGCAATAGCGGGAAGAACAGGGCGACGACCAGAGAGGCCGCTAGAGGCTCTGGTGAGCGCCAGGCCTCATAACCATTCAGATTGGGCCCGCCAAGGCCGTTATACGGAATGGAGGCGCATGCGAGCCGCATTACAATAGCGCCGTTCAGTCGTTTTTTTGCGGGTACCTTTTCTTATGACCTATTGTGTCGCGATGTCCGTCGACGAAGGTCTCGTGTTCCTCTCGGACACGCGCACCAATGCGGGCGTCGATCACATCAGCACCGCGCGCAAGATGTCGGTGTTCGAGCAGCCCGGCGAGCGCATGCTCGTGCTGCTGGGCGCCGGCAATCTGTCGCTCACCCAGGCCGTGTTGCACGAGCTGTCGGAGCCCGCGGATCCGTCGCTGCCCACGCTCTGGAACGCGCCAACCATGGCCGACGCGGCCCGCGTGATCGGCCGCGCGGTGCGGTGCGTGCATCAGCGCGAGGCCGAGGCGCTGCAGGAATTCGGCGTCGACTTCAATTGCAGCTTCATTCTCGGCGGGCAGATCGCGGGCAACCGGCCGCGCCTGTTCATGATCTACGCCGCGGGCAATTTCATCGAGGCGTCGGCGGTGAACCCGTATTTCCAGATTGGCGAGGCCAAGTACGGCAAGCCGATCATCGACCGCGTGCTCACGCCCTCCACGCCGCTCGACGAAGCCGCCAAGTGCGCGCTCGTCTCAATGGACTCGACGCTGCGCTCGAACCTGTCGGTGGGATTGCCGCTCGATCTGCTGGTCTACCAGAAGGACGCGCTGCGGGTCACGCGCTTCGTCTCGATCGATCAGGACAACGCGTACTTCGAGATGATTCACCGCACCTGGGGCGAGCGATTGCGCCAGGTGTTCGGCGAGATTCCCGACCCGGACTGGCAGGATTCGCCGAACGTGCCGCTGCTGCAACGCGAGCGGGCACTGGTGCTGTATCGCGCGCCGGTCGGCGCGGATGGCATCGAGCATGAACTCGACGCGAGGCCCGCGCAGACGTTGGCGCAGGCCGAGAAGGGCAAGTCGCAGCGCAAATAGGCTGCTGGCGTATGACCCGCTTCCGCTGGCTTGGGCGGGAGACGCAACATGGCGAGGCCGCCAGCAGCCCCAACCGGCTGCTGGCGGCCTTTTTTGCTTCAACCGGCGTAATGGCCGCGCATCTGACGAGCGAGGTGTCCACGAGCACGTGATCGATCGCTCTGGCATGGCACGCGTGCCGGCGCCACCGGAGCCAGGGCGAAAAAAAACCAGCCACAGGCTTTCGCCCGTGGCTGGTCTTCAACTGCGTGTTGCTTCAGCAGTCCGTCAAGTTCGATTAGAACTTGTGGCGGATGCCCAGGCTGACCAGTTCTTGCGAGCTGGAAGCCGAGTTGTAGCCGTACGAACCGATTGCAGCGCCTGCGTCGACCAGCGTGCCGGCCGAAGTGCGTTGCTGGCCGCTTGCGTGCTGATATGCGCCGACCAGGTAGATGTCCGTGCGCTTCGACAGGTTGTAGTCGCCGCCCAGGGAAACCTGGTGATACGTTGCGCTCGAATCGCCGCTAGCCTTCGTGTAGGTGTAGCCTACGCCAACCAGCATTGCCGGCGTTGCCTGGTAACCCAGGTATGCGCCGCCGACGTTGTACTTCTCGGTCGAACCGAAGCCCGAGTTTGCGTCCGGCTTGTACTGTGCGTTGCTGTAACGCAGGTTAGCCGTGAACGGGCCTGCGACGTATTGCACAGCGACCGAAGCGATGCCGATCGACTTGGCTGCCGCGTACGCGCCGTTGACCTGGTTGTCGAACGTGCCGTCCGACGTGCTGCCGTTCCAGCCCACCGAGCCTGCCGACGTGCGGCTAGCCAGCGTGTTGCCGTTGTCCATGCGGAAGTAGCCAGCAGCAACGCTGAACGGACCCGTCGAGTACGTTGCAGCGCCCGACCACGATTGACCCGAACCCGTTGCACCCGCCACGCCGCCCAGAGCGTACATGCCTTCGAACTGGAAGCCGCTCCACACCGGCGAGGTGTACTTGATGGCGCTGTTCGTGCGCGAGGAGTTGTCGTTGTTGTCGACGTCGCCCGGCGTGGTGAAGGTCGAACCGAAGTAGTTGTCAGCCGTCAGCGGCTGGACCAGGTCGACCAGCGGGTCGTATTGACGACCCAGCGTGAACGTACCCCATTGGTCGCCCGTCAGGCCGACGTAGGCTTGACGACCGAACATCTTGCCACCTTGACCCAGCTTGCCGGTGTTGATGTCAAAGCCGTTTTCCAATTGGAAAACGGCTTCAGACCGCCGCCGAGATCTTCAGTGCCTTTCAAGCCGAAGCGATTGCCTTGCAGGTTGCCGCCAACCAGGCCGACCTGGTTCGAGTTCTTGCCCGAAGCGTCAACCGTGTTGTGTGCGTACTGGATCGATTCATCGATCAAACCGTACAGGGTCACGCTGCTTTGAGCATGAGCGACGCCAGTGACGCTCAGGAGCGCCAGCGAGAGGGTAGACAGCGCGATTCGTTTCATCCATTTCTCCACGCAGATGATTAGTTTGTTGTTGCGGGAAGGAGAATAGCGCAGGAGGTCTACCGGCTAGAACTGGAAAAAAAAGACTGTCTCCAAAAACTGACAACTCGCGCAAAGCCTTGTATTTAAAGCGCGTTAACGATTATTTCCGTTTCAGCAACATTTAATCGTTGACCAAGCATTATTGTTGTTTTGTTGACAGTGACGACTCTGGCACCTTCACTTTCGACACTTATTTGAAGGTTTTTCGTAAGAAACTCGTCTACTTTTTTGGAATGTTTTGTAGGAAACACATAAAAATTTCGATGCATTTCGCCTGACGCACACGCTGGACAGGTTTCTCCCGCTGTGGTCAGACGCACCACGCTGGCGCATAGGCGGAGCAGTTGGCGCAGGGCGGGTTGCAGCCGCGTGGTCTAGGGATTCGATTCCCGCTCGTCGCTGTTGCGCCGCGCGACCGTTGCCGCAGTCAGCCCGGCAGCGGCGGCGAACAGCACCGAAGTCCACGGGTGCCGCCTCACATAGCGATCCGCCGCAACGGCTTTCCGGCCGGCCTCGATCAGCGCGACGGCGGCGATGCGAGTGGCTTGCGCCTCGGCTGATACGACAGTTCTGCCGAGTTTGACCGCCGTCGCTCGTGCTGATGGCTTGTTGCTCGATCGAACTTGAAGCGCCGCTGCCGGCGTCGCGCCGCTAAGTGTGCCTGCTGTTGCGTCGGACCGCACGTGCGCGAGCGCGGCGTCGCTCGAAGCGGTGCGTTCGCGCGCGACTTGTGGCGCGGCTTCCGCTCCAACCGTCGATGCCGCCAGCACCGACGCCAGCTTGGCGCGGCTGCCGGGCGGCGTGTCGTCCTGCATGCCCCAGCCTCCGCGCGGATCGTGGATACGCCCGCGCGCCGCGGAAAACTCCGCGCCGAGCAGCAACACAGCGGCGGAGAAATACAGCCACATCAACAACACGGCGAGGGAGCCGGCCGCGCCGAACGAACTGGCCATCCCGGCGTGCGCGATATAGAGCGCGAACAGCTTTTTGCCCGCCGAGAACAGTATCGCGGCAACGATCCCGCCCACGAACGCATCGCGCCAGCGCACGCGAGCGTCCGGCAGGAACTTGAGCAGGCCGGCGAACGCAAAGGCCAGCACCAGCAGGCCGACGCCGAGTTGCAGCAGGTTGCCGATCACCACATACGGCGAGTCGCCCCACAGCCACTTGCCGATGAAGGTAATGACCGTGTCGAGCACCAGCGAAACGATCAGCAGGAACGCGACGCCGAGCACCAGGCCGAACGAGATCAGGCGCACACGCACCAGCGCGATCACGCTCGATGACCGTGGCCCCGTATACGGCCACACTATATTGAGCGCGCTATTGAGCGACGAAAAGGTGGCCGAAGCGCCGATCGCCAGCATCGTGAACGAAATGATGGCCGCAATGCCGCCGGCGCTGCCGCTGTGATGGGCATTTTCGACGATGGTTTGCACGCCGGCCGCGGCCTGGTCGCCGAGCAATCCGTGAATGTGGTCGAACAATTCGCCGCGCGCGGCTTCCGCGCCGAAGAACCAGCCGGCCACGGCGATCACCATGACCAGCGTGGGCGCGAGCGAAAATGCGGCATAGAAGGCGATGCTTGCCGCCATGGCCGCGCAGCGGTCTTCGGCAAACTGTTTGAAGGCGCCGATGGCCCAGTTGGCCTGCTTGCGGGCCACCAACTGCAGGTTTTCGGCGGAAAGCGTGTCTATGTCCATGGTCGTGTTTCTCAAAAGGTACAGGCGCCGCGCGCGTCAGGCGGTTGGGCGGGGGCGAACCGTTGAGGCAGCCTTGACGCAGTCTTCGCGTGAAAGCCTTCCGCAAACCTTGTGCCTGTCACTATAACAAGCGGCCGAGGCATGCGCGGACCCCGCGCACCTCGGGCAGGGCGTGCCGTTAGAATGCCGAGGGATCCCCATACACTTTTGCTCGCTATGCACTCGCACGAACTCGTACAGCAGTTGGACATCATTCCCGCCGAACAATTGGGCGCGCATCTACCTGCGCATGTCGTCGAGCAATTGCCGGCCCAGGGCGTGACGGTTTTCTCCGTCACCGACGACGCTTCGGATACCGCCGAATTCAGCGCGCGTTACGGCTTCGGCCTGGAAGACTGCGCCAACACGATCGTGATCCGCTACAAGAAAGAGGGCGCCGAACATTACGCCGCGCTGGTCTCGCTGGGTTCGCTGCGTCTGGACATCAACGGCGCGGTGAAGGCGGCGTTGGGCGCGCAGCGGCTTTCGTTCGCCAAGCGGGAAGCGGCCGTCGAGCATAGCGGCATGGAGTTTGGCGGAATCACGGCCTTCGGCTTGCCGGCCGACTGGCGCGTTCTCGTCGACGCCGCCGTCATGGAGCGAACCCAAGTCGTCATGGGCGCTGGCGTACGGGCCGCCAAGCTGTTGCTGGCGCCCGATGTATTGCGTCAGTGGCCGCGCTGCGAAGTCGCCGCGCTGACGCTGCCGGCGGAGTAACGCCTCACCCGGCCCGCGTGCACGAAATCGGATCGGCAGACGGCGCCGCCGCGTCGAGCATATCGTGAGCAGCGCCGGCAAAGTGCATGCATTGGCCCGGCGGCTGCCGCCGATTGGCCAAGCCTGAAGTTTTCCCTCGCTCCGCCGTTAATCCTGAAGATGGACATGAATCGCCGGGGCGTCCGCCCTGGCGGCGCGTCGACAAACAAGTACAAGGGATACGGAGATGGAACGGTTTCGCCTGAAGGTGCGGCTATGGCTCGCACTAGCGGTAATGTGCATGGGTATTCTGGCAATCGGCCTGTGGGGCGCGTTCAAGACACGCGACACGATGATCGCCGACCGCCAGGCCGAACTGAAGAACGTGGTCAGCGTCGCGTACAGCGTGCTGGACCGCTATAACGGTCTGGTCGCCTCGGGCGCCATGCCGCTCGCCGACGCGCAACGCTCGGCGATGGCCGATCTGCGCGCGATGCGCTACGACGGCGCCGGTGGCTATCTCGTGATCGAGGACGCGCAGGCCCGTGTGCTCATGCACGGCGTGCGTGCCGACCTCGAAGGCAAGGACATGAGCGGTTTCACCGACCCGCAAGGGCGCCACGTATTCAAGGACGGCTCCGATCTCGCCCAGCGCGAAGGCGAAGGCTTCATCCACCTGCAGTTCCTGAAGCCCGGCTCCAACCAGATGGCGCCGAAGGTCAACTACGTGCGCCTCTACAAACCATGGGCCTGGACGATCGTCACCGGCGTATTCACCGACGATATCGACGCTGCGTTCTACACGACGCTGATCCAGTACGTGGGCGCCGCGCTGATGCTGTGTCTGGTGGTGTCGCTCGTGATTGGCGTGATTCTGCGCAGCATCTTGCGGCAACTCGGCGGCGAACCGGCGTATGCGGCGCAGATCGCCGCGCGCATCGCCGACGGCGAGCTCGACCTGGTCGTCGAAACGAAGGCGGGCGACGAAGCCAGCCTGCTCGCCGCCATGCGGCGCATGCAGCAGCGCCTCGCGCAAGCGATCGCGCAGATTCGCGGCGGCGCGACGCTGATCTCGACGGTGTCCAACGAAATTGCCGCCGGCAACGCGGATCTGTCGCGCCGGACCGAACAGCAGGCCACGGCGCTCGGCGAAACCGCGTCGAGCATGGAGCAGATCACCGCGACCGTGAAGCAGAACGCCGACAACGCGAAGCAAGCGAGCCAGCTCGCGCATAACGCATCGGAGACAGCAGCGCGCGGCGGCGAAGTGGTCGGTCAGGTGGTCGAGACGATGCGCGGCATTTCGCAGTCGTCGCATCGGATTGGCGACATCATCGGCGTGATCGAAGGCATTGCGTTTCAGACCAACATTCTCGCCTTGAACGCGGCCGTCGAGGCGGCGCGCGCCGGTGAGGAAGGCCGCGGCTTCGCGGTGGTGGCGGGCGAAGTGCGCAGCCTCGCGCAACGCAGCGCGGCGGCGGCCAAGGAGATCAAGGCGCTGATCGAAGAATCGGCCGCGCAGATCGAAGGCGGCTCGCAGTACGTGAGCCGCGCCGGCGAGACCATGCAGGAAGTGGTGCAGGCGGTGCGTCGCGTGACGGACATCATGGGCGAGATCAGCGCGGCTTCGGTGGAGCAAAGCTCGGGCATCGAGCAGGTCAACATCGCGGTGGCGAGCATGGACCAGACGACCCAGCAAAACGCGGCGCTGGTGGAGGAGGCGAGCGCGTCCGCGGATGTGCTCAAAGCGCAGACCGGCCAGCTTAGCGCGGCAATCGCCGTATTCACGCTACCGGAAGGCCGCTGACCGGAAGCTCGCCGTTGGGCGAGTCGGGCACGTCGTCAAGCCAACGCAATACCGGCGCGGCTCAGCAGACGCTGGTTGCGCTCGGACAGATTCTTCATACGCAATTGTTTGCCGGCTTTTCGATAGCGCTCGACGAGGCCTTGCAGCGCCGCCAGCGCGGAATGGTCGGCCAGCAGCAGATCGCGGCAGTCCACTGTGACGCGCTCGGGATCTTGCAGCGGGTCGAACAGCTCATGAAAACGGGCGGTCGACGCGAAAAACAGCGTGCCGCGCGGCGTGTAGATCTTGTCGCCGGCGCGATCTTCGACATGCGCATGAATTTCGCGGGCGTGCTGCCACGCGAAATTGAGCGCGGCGATCACGATGCCGCACAGCACGGCGATCGCCAGATCGGAAAACACGGTGATGATGGTGACCGCCACGATCACTAGCGCGTCGTTGCGCGGCACCTTGCCCAGCACCCGCAGCGAGCCCCATGCGAAAGTCTGCTGCGCCACCACGAACATCACGCCGACCAGCGCCGCCAGCGGAATGCGCTCGATCAACGGCGACAGGAACAGGATGTACATCAGGATCATCACGCCGCTGACGATCCCCGACAGACGCGAACGGCCGCCCGAATTGAGATTGATCATCGTCTGGCCGATCATCGCGCAGCCGCCCATGCCGCCGAACAGACCCGAGGCGATATTCGCGGCACCGAGCGCGAGGCATTCACGGTTCGGCTGGCCGCGCGTTTCGGTGATCTCGTCGGTCAGATTGAACGTGAGCAGCGTTTCCAGCAGACCGACGATCGCCATCAGCACCGCGTAGGGCAGCACCACATGCAGTGTCTCCAGATTCAGCGGGACCTCCGGCATGCGCAAAAGCGGCAGGCCGCCCGCAATATGCGCCATGTCGCCGAGCGTGCGCGTGGGCAGGTGCAGCAGCTGCGTGAACAGGCCGACGCCGACGATCGCCACCAAAGCAGGCGGCGCCGCACGCGTGAGCCGTGGCAGGAAATAGACGATCGCCATGGTCAGCGCGACGAGTCCGCTCATCATCAGCAACGCGCTGCCGTGCAGCCATTGTTCGCCTTCTGGCGTGCTTTGCCTGAAATGCGCGAGCTGCGCGGTCGCGATGACGATCGCGAGCCCGTTGACGAAACCGAGCATGACCGGATGCGGCACCATACGGATCAGTTTGCCGAGCCGCAGCGCGCCGAACAGCACCATCAGGATGCCGCTGAGGATCACGGTGGCGAGCAGATATTGCGCACCGTGTTGCACGACGAGCGCCACGATCACTACCGCCATCGAACCGGCGGCACCGGAAATCATGCCGGGCCGTCCGCCGAACAGGGCCGTGATGGTGCAGATGAAGAACGCGCCGTACAGACCCATCAAGGGATTGAGGTGGGCGACCAGCGCGAAGGCGATGCATTCCGGCACCAGCGCGAAAGACGAGGTCAGTCCTGCGAGGACATTGCTTTTGATATCGGGCAGCGCGGCCAGCCGGCCGTGAGTGGGACGAGCGGTGTTCATCTTCAGCGGGGAGGGAGTCCGGGCAAACGGCGTGCGTAGACGCGAAACGCGCGAATTCGGACAGGTGAATGTCTCGGCCTGAAGCGCAGCAATGGCCGGGCAAGATGGCGAAAAGGCTGGATTTTACAGCAGGGCAGTCAAACTCACCGGTGAGGGGCGCGGTGAGGTGGCGGTGGCGCGCAGGGGTGGTCGCGCATCGAGCCCGAAGAAAAACGCCACGCAGCCGGCGAGACGGCTGCGTGGCGATTGGGCCGCGCGCTTAAATCATCAGGCGCGAGACTTTGGTGCCTTCGAGCGATACGCCGGCCATCAGGCCGCCGTTCGTCAGGACAAAGGCTTCGACCGGGCTGGTGGCGGTCGACGTGTCGACCGCGCCGTTCGCGCCAACCTTCAGCACGGCAACCGTTGCGTCCGCGCCGGCGGCCCAGCCCTGGCTGCCGAGGAATTTGTCGAGCGCCTCTTGCGTCATGAACAGGAACACGAGCGCCTTGGACTGCGCGCCGATCTGCAAACCGAACGAGCCCGCAGCGGTGCTGTAATAGCCGGCCGTGCGGCCTGCCACGCGCAGCGCGCCTTCGCCGTATTGGCCGCCAACCCAGAAGCCTGCCGAGATCACGGACGGGAACACCAGCACACCGCGCGCTTTCGCCACCAGTTCGCGCGAACCGGTAACGTTCGCGTACAGACGCGAAAGCGTCGAATCGATCCCCGCGTTGATGGTGTCGCGCTTGCCGGCGTTGGCGGCAGGCGATGCGCTCGAGGACGGCGACGTCGTCGTGCAGCCGGCGAGGCCAAGGCCCGCCGAGGCAAGAGCGGCGCTGGTCGTCATGATGAATTGTCGTCTGCGCATGATTGTTTTCCTTATGCGTTATTTACGTTATGAAGGCTGCGTTCTCGTTTCCAGTCGAGTGGTCGTATCGTGACGCAGGGCGTGCCGTGCGTCGGTTGCTAACCAGCATTTAGCGTGCCTGCCCCCGTGTTTTAGCAGGCGCGGCGTGCCGGACCCGCACGCACGGGGAAACGGCACGCGATTCGCGCGCCGTTTCCCCGTGCTGCTATGACTACGCCGATGGCCGGATGTTCTGATTGCAGCGGAACAGGTTGCGCGGATCGTAGCGGTTTTTTACAGTCACCAGCCGTTCGTAGTTCGCTCCGTAGGCTTCGGCGACGCGGCCGCCTTCTTCCTGCGTCATGAAATTGACGTAGACGCTGCCCAGCGCAAATGGCGCTGCCGCGTCGAAGAATGCGCGAGCCCAGGCGATGCAGCGGTCGTCGTCGCTCGCATCGTCCCAGCGGCCGTGCACGTTCATCGCGTACAGCGTGTCGCGGCTCGAATAGGCGGTGCCTTCGACAGGCACGCGCTGGGTCTGCGCGCCGATCTGTCCGAAGAAAATCTCGCACTGCGGCGACGGCAGGTTGTCGATCGCGCCGAGCAGCGCGTCGATGAGCCCGTCCTGAATCTCGCCGAGGTTGTGCGATTTCCAGTAGTTGCGCGCGCCCGGCGTGAGCAGCGGGTCGAACGCCTGTTGCCACGCGACATACGGCATCGGGCCGAGATGTTCGCCGAGCGGCGTTCCGAATGCGCGGACCGATTCCACCGCGGATGGCCCGTTTTCGACGGGGCCGTTGTAGCACATCGCGAACACGATCACCGGCTTGCCGTGTACTTCGGGCGGTAGAAACGGCAGCGGCGGCGCGAGTCGCAGCACGGCCCACACGCTCAGTTCCTCCGGCATGGCGGCGTTCGCCGCGCGGTACTTGAGCAGGGCGTCCCGCGCCTGAGCGAGCGGCAGGACGACAAGGCCGCCATAGACCAGCGGTCCAACCGGATGCAGCGCGAACTCGAACCGCGTGATGACGCCGAAATTGCCGCCGCCGCCGCGAATGGCCCAGAACAGATCTTCATGCGAAGCGGCGCTCGCAGTGAGGAATTCGCCCTCCGCGGTCACGACGTCGGCCGAAACCAGATTGTCCACCGTCATGCCATATCTGCGGCTCAGCCAGCCGAAACCGCCGCCGAGCGTCAGGCCCGCGACGCCGGTGGTCGAGTTGATTCCGAGCGGAGTGGCGAGCCCGAACGCCTGCGCTTCATGGTCGAAATCGTGCAGCGTCGCGCCCGGTTCGACATACGCGCGCCGTGCCGCGGGATCGATGCGCACCGATTTCATCTGCGTCAGGTCGAGCACTACACCGTCGTCGCACAATGCGCTGCCGCCAATGTTGTGGCCGCCGCCGCGAATCGCGAGCGGCAGACCGTTGTCGCGCGCGAAGGCCACGCCCTGGCGAACGTCGGCTACGCCTGCGCAACGCAAGATGATCGCCGGATGCCGGTCGATCATCGCATTCCAGATGCTGCGCGCCTGATCGAAGTTCGGGTCGCCGGGCAGCAGCACCTGGCCCCGGATGGCGGTTTTCAATTCGTCGACGGCGCTGCTGGACACATTAACCATGGCTCATCTCCTGAGATAGTGGAAGACGCTCGCAGAACACTATTCAGCTGCCGATAGCAAATCGGAAGTGTCCTGAAAGGTTGTTTTGCGTCCAGTAAACGAGCCTGCCCCCTGAAGTCAAACAAAGGTAAACCCGCGTTTCTTACCGATTGTCCGCGAGGGCTCGCGCGACAGGCATCCGCGGGAGCCGCCGGCGATGATGCTCGGTTCAGTGCTGTGGATGGTGGAAATGCTTCGGAAAAAGATGCTGCCGGGAAGTGTTGGTTATGTGGTGGCGTGGTGGTTGCGCAGCGACACTTTCTGGATTGGCACTCATCGCGATGAGCTGGCATTTCGTTCTCTTGGTGGTTTGCGACGAGGGGCACGGTTTTTAATCTGATGTTTTTAGTGCCTCGCTGAATCGCCAGGGAGCCGTGCCGCCGATTAAAAAACACGAGGTGTGTTGTCTGTGTGATTGCCCTCACACCCACCTCGACAGTCGCTCTTTTATGTTCGGGGAAGTTCGGGGGCTCACATAGCATTTCTTCTTGGCGTTCTGAGGCAACGATCGTGTCGGTTTAATGCGTCCTGTGAGTATGCCAGCGCTGGTGAGAATAATAGTTGGGAGTGCGTATCGGATGACATGATTTCCCGGGCCTTAATAAAAAGCGGTAATTGACGATCTTTGACAATCCGGCCGCGCAATTAATCGCAAATGCGCCGTGGATGTCGCATTGCGTGGTCTAGCGCACGGTGACTGAGCAGTGCTCCGCATAACTTCAACGTCCATCAGAC
Source organism: Paraburkholderia sp. BGA-UO-ETr-F21 (assembly GCF_059567925.1). Lineage (NCBI taxonomy): Bacteria > Pseudomonadati > Pseudomonadota > Betaproteobacteria > Burkholderiales > Burkholderiaceae > Paraburkholderia > Paraburkholderia sp. BGA-UO-ETr-F21. Next base: position 761,295 of record NZ_JCAQOY010000037.1, read on the forward strand.
CCAGCTGTGTCATTTGAAAAATCAGTGCGTGCACAGCCAATCGTTTTTCTCGAAACACGTTGAATCGGACCGGGGTTTTCCGCGAGAGAAATGCCTGACGTCATGCGGTTTCAGCGTGACGCGAGGTAATGGCGAGTGGGTTTTGAAGTTTCATTTTTAACAGTGAACAGAGATTCACTCGTTATCCAGGCCGGTCTTTCAAGGGATATAGTTAGGAGAATGAAATGAAAAAGCGAAACGGGGACGTGCTGGCGTTGGGGACGCGCCGGGCTGTATTTGCAGTTGCTGTGAGTTTGTATGCGGCGATGGCGGGTGCGCAGACGAATCAGGCGGTGACTGCGGCACCGTCGGCCGGTCCGGGGAAGATCATGATTGCGCAAGCGTTGCCGATTGATTGTTCGTCGTTCGACACACTTGGCTGCAAGGAGGAAAGCGCTGACCTCGTAACCTCTGGCGGAATTGGAATCGCCGCAGCTGCGGAAGGGTTCGGATCGCTATCGGCTGCGGGCTTGCAAGGCGGCGGAAATGGGAACTCGTCGGGAGGGGCTGCGGCTGCGGGCAATGGCGGCGGAAATGGTGGCAATGCGGCGAGCGGCGGGAATGGCGGGACTAACTCCGGCGCGGCGGGGCTTGGTGCTGGGAGTACGGGTAGCGACAGCGGTGGGAAGGGCGGCGCGGGATCGGGAGGCGGGACTAATAGTGGTGGGACGGGTAGCGGCGGAACCGGGAGTGGTGGGACTGGTAGCGGTGGAACTGGCGGTGGTGGGACCGGTAGCGGCGGAACTGGCAGTGGTGGGACCGGTGGCGGCGGAACTGGCAGTGGTGGGACGGGAAGCGGCGGAACTGGCAGTGGTGGGACGGGAAGCGGCGGAACTGGCAGTGGTGGGACGGGAAGCGGCGGAACTGGCAGTGGTGGGACCGGTAGTGGCGGAACTGGCAGTGGTGGAACTGGTGGCGGCGGAGCCGGTAGCGGTGGAACGGGAAGCGGCGGAACCGGCACAGGCGGTGACGGCGGGAATGGTGGCGGCACCGGTGGCCATGGTGACGGTGGTCATGGCGATGGCGGCCATGGTGACGGTGGTCATGGCGATGGTGGCCATGGTGACGGTGGTCACGGCGATGGCGGTCATGGCGATGGCGGCCATGGTGATGGTGGCCATGGTGATGGTGGCCATGGTGACGGTGGCCATGGCGATGGCGGCCATGGAGTCGGCGGCCACGGCGATGGTGGCAACGGCGGAAACGGCGCCGGCGCGGGCGGTTCCGGCAACGGTGGCCATGGAGACGGCGGCCACGGCGATGGTGGCAAAGGCGGAAACGGCCCCGGCGCAGGCGGTTCCGGCAACGGTGGTCACGGAGACGGCGGCCACGGTGATGGTGGCAAAGGCGGAAACGGTCCTGGCGCAGGCGGCTCCGGCAACGGTGGCCACGGAGATGGCGGCCATGGAGACGGCGGCCACGGCGGAAGCGGCCCTGGCGCAGGCGGCTCCGGCAACGGTGGCCACGGAGATGGCGGCCATGGAGACGGCGGCCACGGCGGAAGCGGCCCTGGCGCAGGCGGCTCCGGCAACGGTGGTCACGGCGACGGCGGCCACGGCGGAAGCGGCCCCGGCGCAGGCGGCTCCGGCAACGGTGGTCACGGAGACGGCGGCCACGGAGACGGGGGCAAAGGCGGCAGCGGCCCTGGCGCAGGCGGCTCCGGCAACGGTGGTCACGGAGACGGCGGCCACGGCGACGGTGGCAAAGGCGGCAGCGGCCCGGGCGCGGGTGGTTCAGGCAACGGTGGTCACGGAGACGGCGGCCACGGCGACGGTGGCAAAGGCGGAAGCGGCCCTGGCGCAGGCGGCTCCGGCAACGGCAGTCACGGAGACGGCGGCCATGGCGATGGTGGCAAAGGCGGAAGCGGCCCTGGCGCAGGCGGCTCCGGCAACGGCGGTCACGGAGACGGCGGCCACGGCGACGGTGGCAAAGGCGGAAACGGCCCGGGCTCCGGCAACGGAGGCCAAGGCCACGGCGGCGGCTTCGGCTCAGGCCATGGCGGTGGCTACGGCGGAGGAGGAGGCCACGGCGGCGGCAACGGCGGCAGCCACTAACGGCGCTGCATTCGCTCATCGGATGGGGGCCGAGAGTGCGGCCTCCATCCGACACCACGCGGAGCGAGCGAACGGACAACACCCGTCCGCTCGCTCCAACCCGCACCTTCCACGAGCCACCCGCTCAAGAAACCCGAACCCAAAACCTCATCGCACCACTTCGATCAGCCTCTCCTGCACCACCAGAAAAACCTTCTCCCCGGCCACGCGCCCATCTTCACGCGTTCCGCCCGTAAAGCTCCCGAACGCAGGCAACACACCACACTCCACCCCGAACCGGAAACACGGAACCCGCACTGAATCGCGGCGAGTCGCAATCCTGTACACCGGATGCACATGCCCTGCGAGCGCATACGCACCTTCGACTGTCTGCGGGTGATGACACAACGCCCACGGCCCGATTCGCCAAGGCTCCTGAACATACTCGACGCCGAGCGTCGCCGGCAGCGCACCGGCGTGCCGGTCGTGATTCCCCTCGACCAGCACCACCCTCAGCCCGGCATGCCGCGCGCGCCAGCCGTGCAATGCTTCGAGCGTTTCGCTGGCATGCGCCTCGCGCGCATGCAGCAGATCGCCGAGAAACACCAGCGTGACCGGCTCGAACTCGGCAATCAGAATATCCAGGCGCATCAGATTGTCGGCGGTCGAACCGATCGGCACAGGAATGCCGCGAGCGCGAAACACGGCGTCCTTGCCGAAATGCGCATCGGCGACGAAGAGACACCGCAGCGCCGGATCAAAAGCCGCGCGCAAGCTCGACAGCACGAGAGAATGCCCGGCGATTTCCACCGCCATTGAAGCCGGCTTCATGTGCGGGCCGCCTTCTCGAGTTCGGCCAGCATCCGCTCTACGCGGTCCGCGAGCTTCTCCGTGCTGACCTTTTCCCGCAAGCGTCCGACAATCAACGGAAACGCAAACGGCGTCGGCTTTTTCGGGCGCGTGATGACCACGCGGCTCGCGTTCATGCGTTCGAGCGCAGTGCGAATGCGCCGGGCGTCGAGTTCCTGCAGGAGCACTTCGTCGTCGGCCTGGTTGAGCAGCAGATTGCCGCGATCGTGACTGCGAAATATTTCATAGAAGAGTCCACTCGATGCCTGCAACTGCCGCGCGCTTTTCTGCTGCCCGGGGTGGCCCTGAAACACGAGTCCCGACACGCGCGCAATCTCGCGAAAGCGGCGCATGGAGAGTTCCGACGAATTGAGACTCGCAAGAATGTCGTGATCCAGATCATCAGGCGAGAGCAGACCGCTTTCGAGTTTCTCCGCCCAATCGAATGGTTGCGCGGACAACAGCTCGAAGCCATAGTCGTTCATCGAAATAGAAAACGTACCCGGATTTTCACGGGCAATGCGCCATGCGAGCAATGCGCCCAATCCGATGTGCGCCGTTCGCCCCGCAAACGGATAGCAAAAGAAATGATGTCCTTCGCGCGATTTCACCAACTCCACCACCAGTACACCCGGCTCGGGTAACGCCGACCACTTTTGCTGCAATTCGAGCAGCGGCCGCACGGCGCGCATTTCGGGTTCGTCGTAGATGCCGTCGGCGGCGCGCGCGAGCATCGTGAGCGTGGCGTCGGCGAGTTCGGAGGAAAGCGGCATGCGGCTGCCCGCCCATTGCGGCATGGCTCCGCGCGATGACGTGGCGCGCCGCACCCACGCGGTCATATCCTGTACGCGAATCAATTCGAGTGCGCGTCCGCCAAAGGTAAAAATATCGCCGGGCTTAAGCCGTGAAATAAACGATTCCTCGATCGCGCCGATCCGACCGCCCGAGAGATAGGCGACATTCAAGGTGCCATTCGCGACGATCGTGCCGATGTTGTTGCGATGCCTTCGCACCAGATCCTCGCGCGGCACGCGGTACAGGCCATCGTGTTCGCGCACCACGCGATGGTAGTCGGGATAGGCGCGCAACGCCGTGCCACCGCCTTCCACGAAGCCGAGAGCCCAGTCGAACTCAGCTTGCGTCAATTGCCGGTAGGCGTAGGTGCTGCGAATTTCGCCGTACAGTTCGCATGCGTCGAATCCACCGCCGATCGCTACGGTGACGAGGTGCTGCACGAGTACGTCGAACGGTTTCTCCGGCGTCTCGCGACCTTCTATCTGACGCTTCTCGACCGCCTCGCGCGCGGCGGCGGCTTCGACCAGTTCGAGCGCATGCGTCGGCACGATCGTCACCCGGGAAGGACGGCCCGGCGCGTGACCCGACCGGCCCGCACGCTGCATCAAACGCGCGACACCCTTGGGCGAGCCAATCTGGAACACGCGCTCCACCGGCAGAAAATCGACGCCCAGATCGAGGCTCGATGTACATACAACCACTTTTAACTGACCGCTTTTGAGGCCATGTTCGACCCATTCACGCACTTCCTGATCGAGCGAGCCGTGATGCAGCGCGATCAGGCCCGCCCACTCCGGCCGTGCTTCGAGCAGCGCCTGATACCACACCTCGCATTGCGAGCGTGTGTTGGTGAACACGAGCGAGGTCCGGGCTTCGCCGATCGCCTCGGCGACGGCGCCGACCTGGCGCATGCCCACGTGGCCGCCCCACGGAAAGCGCTCGATGGTCTCGGGAATGACCGTATCGACGATCAGCGCTTTAGGCAGTGCGCCATGCACACTCGCGCGGGGTGTCTTCACGGGCGCGAGCAAGACATCGGCGGCGAAGGGCAGATTGCCGAGCGTCGCCGACAAGCCCCATACCTGCAATTCAGGCCGCCAATGGGCGAGACGCGCAAGCGCTAGTTGCGTCTGCGTGCCGCGCTTGTTGCCGAGCAACTCATGCCATTCGTCGACGATTACCAGCCGCACGTGCGCCAGCACGTCGCGTGCATCGGGGCGCGTGAGGATGAGCGAAAGGCTTTCCGGCGTTGTGACCAGTGCGGACGGCATGCGCCGATTCTGTCGCGCGCGTTCGGCAGACGACGTATCGCCGGTGCGCAGCCCGACGCTCCACGGCACGGCCAGTTCCGCCGCCGAACTTTGCAAGGCGCGTGCGGTGTCCGCGGCGAGCGCGCGCATTGGCGTAATCCATAACACGGTGAGCGGTTCTGGCTGCGTGCGGGGCGCGCGGCTGCGAGTGCCTGGGGACGCGGCGAAGGCGGCCAGCGCGCCGAACCAGACAGCCCAGGTCTTACCTGCACCGGTGGTGGCGTGCAGCAAACCGCTCGCACCGCGGCCGATTTCCTGCCAGACCTCGCGTTGAAACTCGAATGGCTGCCAGCGGCGCGCCTCGAACCAGGCGGTGAGTTTGTCGGCGAAGGGACGGCGCGCGGCGGTTTCGTCGATGGCAAAAGGTAACGGCTCGAACACCGGCTCGCGCGCGTCGAGCCGCGCCTGCTGTTCGCGGCTGCGCGGAATCCGGCGCGGCCGGGGAGCGCGGCGCCGCTCAGGTGGAGCGGAAGGGGGCGGGATCGCGCTTTCGTCGGAATCAGCCGGCTCGGTCATCGGAAGCGCTCTTTAGCATTGAATCGCGTGTTGGCAAACGGCTCGAATGGGATTTAGTGTGTGGACCGCCGAACCGGGCTGGTGGTTCACAACAGAATCTTCTCAGTTACGCGCCGTTCTGCCCTTGTGCAAATGGCGAGGCTTTGGCTGATCGCCGCTGCGGCGCTACGCGACTAATCGACGAAGACGCCTTTCGCCGATCAGCCGCGCGGTGGTCGTGCTGGTGCGGCAGATGCGATCCGTTACAATGAGGCGCACTACCCATCTGGAGACTCGCTTTGAAATCTATCGTTGCATTGGTCGCAGCAGCTCTTCTGACTTCAACGGCGATGGCCGCCGCGCCCACCACCGAGAAATTGCCTTCTGGCGTCGTGGTTGAACATCTGACCCAGGGCACCGGCGCCCAGCCTGCCGCCGAAGATGTCGTCAAGGTCAACTACCGCGGCACGCTGGCCAACGGTACCGAGTTCGATAGCTCGGCGAAACACGGCGGTCCTGCCACGTTCCCGCTGAACCGTGTAATTCCGTGCTGGACGCAGGGCGTGCAGAAAATGAAAGTGGGCGAAAAGGCCAAACTGACCTGCCCGGCAGCGACCGCATACGGCGATCGTGGCGTTGGGGTGATTCCGCCGAACAGCGACCTGACGTTCGAGGTCGAACTGGTCGGTATCGTCAAATAAGCACATGACGTGAACCGAGACTGAGCCCCGCTCCGGATACCGTAGCGGGGTTTTTTCTTGCCCGGGGCACTGCGTTTGCCCACTGCGTATGCCCACTGCCAGGTGCCCTGTGATGAAACGCGAAAACAATGCGGTGCCCGTGTCCACGATCGGTTTCACCGGCAAAACCGCGCAGGAATTTTTCGATTTGCTGAAAAACGCAGACGTGCGCACGGTGCTCGACATCCGCCTGAGCAATACGTCGCAACTGGCCGGCTTCGCAAAGAAACAGGACCTGCCTTTCTTTCTCGACAGATTGTGCGGCGCCGCTTACCGGGAAATGCCAGAACTGGCTCCCGAGCCCGACTTGTTCAAGCGCTACAAGGCCAAAGAGCTGACGTGGGACGATTTCGCCGCCGCTTACGTGGACCTGATTGCAAAGCGCCGGGTGGAAAACAATCTGGATGTCGATCTATTCCGCTCGGCTTGCCTGCTTTGCAGTGAACATTTACCCCACCACTGTCACAGGCGACTGGCGCTCGAGTACTTGAATTCGCGGTGGAATAGCCGCCTGAAAGTCACCCACCTGTCATAAGCGTCGAGCCGACGGCCGCACCTGTGCGCGGCAGGAGACGCCCGGCTTTCACTCGGACGGCGCGAAAAGCATCGAGATATATACGATCGTGGACACGACGGTAATGCCGACTCCGATGAAAACTTTGGTGCGATTGAATTCCAATCCGCCGTTAATGGCCACGCAGATCCCAACCACGGATGCCAATGTGCCGATAGTGGCCAGTAAGACGTGAATCTTGCTGCGTATCAGCTTGCGGCGCTCCGGACTTGCGCCTTCTTTCCAATTCTCGAGTTTCACAGGACTTGTCCTTTGAGTTAACGTGTAGTGGCCCGAAGCTTTGGACCCGAGCGTGATACGGCCCGGCGTGCCTTTCGCATTACGAATGTTCCCAATGGCACAGAGCATAACCGAGCCGTCAGACCCTGCAAATAACAAATACGAGAAAATGCAGCGCCTGATTGTCACAAGTCTATTTAGTGGCACGGCACTGTCCGGCCATGAAACAGGATTGCGCGAGTTTTTTTAAAGTTTCATTGCGCCCGGTCGTCTACTATCTACTCATGCGCCGCCGCAACGCCCACCTCGCGCGCAGTCAGGAAAGATCCCGTCGTCATTCGCCGCGCGTCAGGAGCGCCAGCCATGAATATCGACTTCCACTACGGTGTGGTCTATATCGCCGCCCGCGTGGCCGGAATGCCGCCCGGCGACGCGCTCACCGTAGCGCATGCCTGCCAATACGTCGACGATGCGACCACAGCGGGCATACTGCGTTTCAAAGGCGGAGAGACATTCGAACGCTTTGCCACCGCGCACAAGTTATTCGACTATGCGACCACGGAGGACGACAAGAACCGCCTGGTGTGGACGCCTTTTCATTTTCTGCCTGCGGCCGAAGGCTCGACCCTTCACGAAAAGGCCGTGTGCCGGCCGGATAGCCCCGTGGCGCGCGAGGTGGTGCGGCGGGCGATTCTGCGGCGGGACACCGAGACCGGATTGCATCGGCTGGGCGTGACACTTCACACTTACGTCGATACATGGGCGCATCAAGGGTTCGCCGGTATCGAAAGTCCGTGGAATCGCGTTCATCTGCTGGAGGCGCAAGACTGCACGCGCAAAGGCTGGTTCGCCCAGCTCAGACTCGCCAGCGAGCATCTGCTCGAGCACCTGGAGGAGGATATTCTGACTGTCGCGCTACCGGTCGGTCATGGCGCCGCGTTGCACTATCCTGACCAGCCGTGGGCGAAATGGCATTACATCGACGGTAGAAACGAGTTTGTCCAGCGGCACAACTTGCCGGAGTTCGTCCAGGCGGCCGAGATGGCGTGCCGCGCGGTGCGCGCCTATTTGAAGGGCCGGCAAGATTTCGAGAACGAGGCCGGGTTGCCGGACAATATCAGGGAAGTGCTCACGAATCTACTCGATACCAATCGCCACGAGGACGACGATGAGCGCTTGCGGCACATTTGCCGGGTCGTGAAGGCCGGCGGTATTCCGGGTTTGAAAGAGTCGATCCCGGAATATGTGGCCAAAGGACCGGGCTCCTGGAAGTACCTGGCCACCGGTTTAATGTTCGACGATGACACCGGAGACAAACCCGTATGGTCGGATGCCTTTGAGAGAAGTGATTACCGCTTATTTCACGACGCGGTCAAGCAGCACCGCTTCGTGACTACCCAGGAAGTTCTGCCGACGCACGGACTGCGGATCGCCTGACCTGAAAGAGAGCCGTGCGTCGGACCCGGGTTATTCCGCTCTGGCTTGCTGACGCTGCGCGGCCTGTTCTTCCGCATGTTTTTTGGCCATGTGCCGACCGACCAGACAGCCGCCGACCGCGCCGGCCACCGCATGGTGGCCGGCATAATGTCCCGCAACCCCGCCTACGAGCGCTCCCTTCATGCAGCCGGCCGCGTTTGCCGTGCCGACCGCTGCCGAAGTGAGTGCCACCGCCACGAGGGCGAATTTGATGTAACCCGCTTTCATCTGAAAAGTACCGTCCTATTAGAGTGGATATAACCTGGCGCTATTCGGCGTCATTTCAATAGCCGTCCCAGTGGCGTTCACGCCACTCGTGTTCGCGCCAATGCTCACGCCGCCATTCGTGTTCCCGCCATTCACGGCGCTCGCGCCACTCGCGTGCGCGCCAGTCGCCATAACCGCCATAGACAACCGGAACCGGAGCCGGATCTCGCGCGACATAGACGGGCTGCGCTGCAACCACGCCGACTGGAATGCCGACCCCGACAGCCACATCCACATGTGCCGAGGCCGCCGACGATGCCGCCAGCACTGCCAGACCCAATACCGCGCCCATGATCTTCTTGTTCATCTGCTTTCTCCTTGCGTATCGAAGTGCGATGCATCCGATTGCCTCAGGTCTTGCCCTTACGAATTACCGAGAGCTTTGCTGCTGAGTACGGTTTGGAGTGTAGAAGGGCGGTCCGGACACAGGTGAAACAGCGCTGCGAGATTGGTAACGCGGGATTACGGACGGCAGGTGAGCAAACGGGCTTGAATGACAAAAAAAGTACTGCCGCTCTTTGAATCTTCAAATGCTTGCCTATAGTAGAAGCGCCCAGTGGCGAGATGCACGGCGGGAAATCAACCAGACAGGACGCTTTTGCCGGCCCGGCCGCGATGCAATCGCAATAGAAGAGAAGGGGGGCGGTATTCGAAAAGTCAGGAAAAGTATGGCGATGGCGTAATGAACCGAAAAAGTTCGTACTCCACCGCATGCCTGATCGACTCAGGCTCGTGTATATATAGCCACGCCGATCTGCCTTTCTCACGTCATTCGTGGCATAGTTCGATCGATTACCACATAAGGAGCAATCAAATGCCCACGTTAGAGCAAATCCAGGCAAAGCTTAAAAAGCTTCAGGCACAAGCTGACGCCCTTATTGCCAGAAAAGCGCAAGTTGCGGTCGACCAGATTCGCGACCTGATGCTCAAGCATGGCCTGACTACCGAGGATATCGAAGCCCGCGCGAAGGCAAGACGTGCTGCCGGAGGTTTGAACGGTCATGCTGGTAGTGGCAAAGCGAAAGGCGCCAGCGCCGGTAAGGCAATCGCCAAGTATCGGGATCATAAAACCGGTGCGACGTGGACGGGCCATGGCCGCGCGCCGGGCTGGATTGCCAGCGTGAAAGACCGCACTCAGTTCCTGATCGAAGGCGCGAGCGAACTGAAGTCGGCGGCAAAGGCGGCTGTCACCCATGCGAAAGGCGGCAAAGGTCAGCCGAAAGGCGCGCAACCGCCCAAGTACATCAATCCGAAAACGGGTGCTACCTGGAGCGGCCGTGGCCCGGCGCCGGCATGGCTCGCCACAGTCAAGGACCGTACGAAGTTCCTGATCGAGAGCGCCTCGGCGGCAGCGGCTGATGTTGGCCACCAGGCTGCAAAGAAAGCGGGCAAAGTGAAGTCGGCGGCGGCTGGCGGCGTAGTGAGCAAGAAAGCCGCAGCCCGAAAGGTGGTGGCAAAGAAAGCGGCAACGGCCAAAAAGACGGTTGCGAAGAAAGCTACTTCGGCAGCCGGGAAAGTAGCGGCCAAGAAAGTAGCGGCCAAGAAAGGCGCGGCAAAGCCGGCCGCAAAGAAGAGCGCCGCGACCAAGGCCGCAAGGAAAGCACCGGTCCGCAAGGTCGCGGCTAAAAGCAAAGCCGTCGCGACGAGTGCCGCTGCGGCACCGCAAGCCTCACCCGCACCAGCCAGCGCATAAGCGCAACGGAGTTGTGAAGTAGATGACCAGTACGCTCGAATCACCCCAGCAGGAAGACCAGGTCGTCCTGCTGGACGGCGTTCCTCATCCGGCGGAAGATGCCGCCGAACCGTTCATTGTCGCCAGTGCCCGCCGGGTTATTCTCTCTTATCCGATTGCGGAATCCGACTTTGAGCGGTTCGGACCATTCGATGCCGACGACGATCCTTTCTGCACGGTGCTATTTCCTGACACGATATTTCACCGTCTCGGCCCGCCCGGCGACGTCGATCTCGAGATTCATCCGCTCGCCCCGCACGGTCTGATCGGTTACTCGGTTCACGAAATCACCAATTCGTCGCTTGTCGCCGAACTTGTCGTCGAGCTTGCTGCGGTTGCATCGACGGGAGCCGCAAAGCGCCATTTCGTCATTACCTTCAATGAGTCCACGTTCGAATGCGTGGCGTCGGACTATACCGTGGTCGGCGTTTATGGCGCAGGCGAAATCGCCAGCCGGGAAGCGTTCTCGCTCGTCAGGTAGTCAGGTCGAGTAGCAAGGCGCGGGCCTGCAACGGGCATGCGCAATGCGTCCTGCGTGTGGCGTAAAGGCCGGGCCGAGGTCCGGGGTTCCGTCAAACCGCAGGACGCGCATCTAACGCGTTCCGCTGATAAGCATCGAGGCCACGCATGCTGGCAATTCCCATTACCGCCTTCGTCACGCTTCTGATCATATTGGTGATTGCCAATTTATCGAGTGGCGAGAAGAAGATCGAGCATAAGATCGAACGTCTCTATGCGAGCGACGATCCACAGTTTCTGCGTTCAATGGGTTTATTGCTCGGGCCGCCGGTGCTCTCGGGCAATCGCTTCGAGATGCTGCTCAACGGCGACCACATCTTTCCTTCGATGCTGGAAGCCATCCGTTCCGCGCGTCGAACCATCACGTTTGAAACCTTCATTTACTGGTCCGGCGAGATCGGCGAGCAGATTGCGCAGGCGCTCGCGGATAAGGCACGCGACGGCGTCGCGGTGCATGTATTGCTCGACTGGGTTGGGTCTTCGAAGATGGACAAGCGCTATCTGAATCTGCTTCGCGATGCCGGCGCGGAGGTGATTCAGTATCACAAGCCCCATTGGACCGGACTTGGCCGCATGAACGATCGCACGCACCGCAAACTGCTGATCATTGACGGGCGTATCGGATTCACGGGTGGGGTGGGTATTGCGTCGGAATGGACCGGCCATGCGCAAGATGAGAAGCATTGGCGCGATACGCATTTTCGCGTAGCGGGTCCGGTGGTCGGCCACATGCAAGCCGTGTTCATGGACAACTGGGTCAAGGCAACCGGCAATGTGCTCCACGGTCCCGCATATTTTCCCGACATCGAGCCAATGGGCGACGGCTTCGCGCATATGTTCAGCAGTTCGCCCTCGGGTGGCAGCGACGATATGCAATTGATGTATCTGATGGCGATCACGGCGGCCACGCACTCCATTCATCTGGCGAGCGCCTATTTCGTGCCCGACAAGCTGACCATCAACGCGATCGTCGAGGCGGCGAAACGCGGCGTGAAAGTGCAGATCATCATGCCCGGAAACCGGATCGATACGCACACGGTGCGTGAAGCGTCGCGTGCATGCTGGGGCGATCTGCTCAAAGCGGGTGTGGAAATGTTCGAGTATCAGCCGACCATGTTTCACTGCAAATTGCTGGTGGTGGACGAATTTTTGGTGTCGGTCGGCTCGACCAATTTCGATAACCGTTCATTCAAGCTCAACGACGAAGCGAATCTGAACATCTATGACCGCGACTTCGCAAAGCAGCAGACGGCCGTTTTTGCCGACGACATCAAGAAGTCGCAGCAGGTCACGCTCGAATCATGGATGCATCGCCCGTTCACTGAAAAGCTGATCGAGAAGTTCGTGCCGCTGCTGGATACGCAGCTCTGACGAATCTTCTGGTCAATGATCCGCACCAGAGAGATAGGCTTCGGTGTTCGATAGGGAAGAGGGCGTGCCGATCTCCGACTCGATAGCGGGAAGTGGTATGGGAAGCGGTGTGCGAAGCGGTGCGCCAAGAAGCGCTTTCGCGCGTTGATAGGCCTGAGCGAATCCACGCAATTCCTGCGTCACCGGACGATCCTCCAGGCGGCGGCGCGAGAGCGCTTGCTCAATACTGCGGTCGGTCAGCGCGAGCTGGCTGTCGATATAGTCGAGGCATAGCTGTCGGCAACGCGCGGAAATGCCTGCCACGGCCAACAGCGCCGGCACAATGGAGATCGTCAGAAAGCCGCCCGGCGGAATACGCGCCAACGCGACAGGCGACTCGAACAGGTCTTTGCGCAGCGATTCGAATACGGCACGACCCCATATTTCATGTTCTCTTTCGAGATCACGGCGGCGGCGTGCCAGAGCGTCTCTCGCCTTTGCGTCTTTTATCTCGCCTTGGGCGACCATCAATGTCGCGTCCGCGCGCTCACCTTCCTGAATACAATCGGCGCCAATATACGAGGCGCTCTGATTGCGCCCGGCGAGCACCAGATGTTGGAGCCTGTCCGGCACGAGCGGATCGAGCGGCACCACTTCGCACATGAGCGGCTTGCCGTTCAGATGAATGGCGCAGCGTCCATCTTCTGCGAGCGCGGGGCAACGCGCCAGAGACGGGTAATCGTAGCCCTGCGTCATGATGCTGAACGTGTCGCCGGCGCGATGAAGCAGCGTACCCGCAATCGACTCGAAGGCGGCGCTATCAGCCTCGTCGAGTACGGCTTCGTGCCTGCCGACACGTATGCGTTCACCCAAGCGCCTGCGCGGCACACGGCCAATCGCAATGCAGCCGATGAACCGGTCGCGATGCCGGAACAATTCGGGCAACGACATGGCAGGCGGACTGTTGCAACATTTGCCGCACGCCGTGCACGCGAACGAGAAAGCGTTCACCACGGCCGGCGCACCGAATCCTGATAGCGCGTCAGAATGAAATGCGCGACGTCGTCCGAATGGTAAGCAGCCACCAGTTGCGCGACCCAAGGCTTCGTGCGATCGGCTTCGCGAACTGTCAACACGTTGGCGTAGGGCGAGCGGGCATCTTCGAGGCCGAGACTGTCGCGCGCCGGATAAAGGCCCGCGCGAGCCGCGTCATCGCTATCGATTACGGCAAAGGCTACGTTGTTCAATGTGTCGAACAGACGCGCGCGCGGCACCTGGCGGATCCGCAGATTGAGCCGGTTGCTCGTGATGTCGGCGAGCGTCGCGTGCAGACCGGCGTTGTCCCTGAACGTCAGCAGCGTGAAGTTCTGCAGCAGGATCAACGCACGCGCGGTGCCGTCCCGGTCGTCGGGAATGGCGATCGTCGCACCTCGTTGCAATTGGCCGAGGTTCGTCAGTTTGCGCGAATACAGGGCGACGGGAAACGTCACGGTGGTGCCGACACTGGTCAGCGCATAGCCGTGCTGTTTGCGCTCTGCGTCGAAGCGCGGCTCGTCTTCGAAACTCGCCACATCGATCTGCTTCGCGGCGAGCGCGGCGTCGATGCGCTCGGGCTGGTCGAATACGACCACGTCGAGCGTGAGTCCGCGGCCGGCCGCGACACGGCGCACTTCGTCCATGATCTCAGCGTGCGCACCTCGGCTGACGCCCACTTTGATGACTTGCGACGCGGCAGCCTGTACGTGCTGACCCAACGAAGCAGCCATCAGCAGCATGACCGTTGCAAATAGCCGCGGCTTCATGACGCGTCCCTCAACACCGTACGAAAGCCGATATGCGACGCCGGCAAGTCTGCTTCCTGCTGTTCGCGCGACGCCGCCCGATAGCGCACGCAATAGTCGCGCGAGCACAGGAACGAGCCGCCTTTGATGACCATCGGCGTATCGTGCTTGCGGCTGAGCGGCGCGACCGCCGCAGTATCGCCGTTGGTATGGGATTGGTGCGGACCGCTATAAACGTCCCTGGTCCATTCCCATGCATTGCCGATCATGTCATAGAGCTTGAAATCGTTGGCGGCATAGCAGCCGACAGGCGCAAGACCGACATGACCGTCCTCGTTCGTATTGAGTACGGGAAATACGCCTTGCCAGTAATTCGCGCTCGGTTTGCCGTGTTCGTCGCGTGGCGCCGTGTCGAGGTCCGCACCTTCGCGGCCCGCTTTGCCTGCGTATTCCCACTCGGCCTCGGTCGGCAGATCGCGGCCGAGCCAGCGTGCGTAGGCCAACGCGTCGGCTTGCGTGACCATCGTCACCGGCTGGTTCATGCGGCCTGCGAGCGTGCTGCCCGGTCCTGTCGGATGATTCCACGCGGCGCCTTTCACCCACGTCCACCAGGCGAGATCGCGTGCGTTCATTTCGTCGCGAGTCGGGATGTGAAAGACCACGGCGCCGCCTTGACGCTCGGAGTCGCTGACATAGCCCGTGGCTTTGACGAAGGCCGCGAACTGCGCATTCGTCACGTCGGTCTGGTCGATCCAGAACCCGGCGACACGCGTCCTGCCGTCGCCGGCGGGACGCTCGTCTTCGTAACCGAGCTTGCTGCCGAATACGAAGTCGCCGCCATGCAGATGCACCATGCCGGCTTTCGGATCGTCGCGCCACCGTGACGGCAGGCCTGCGTAGCGCTTGCATTGCTGCTCGGAGCCGAGCGCGGCCAACGGGCGCGCCGCGTTGAGGTTGTCGAACGCGCTTTGTTTGCCGCCGCTAAAAACCGCGGAAGCGGCCGTCGCGGCGGTGAAAGCGGCGGCGAACGCAAGCGCGGCGATCGCCGCGTAGGCGCCATAAAGCGCCGCGCGTCTTTTCAGCTTGAATCGAACGGTCATTGCGCGCTCAGTAGTAACCGCGCGGACGCAAGGGCTCGACGCCGCCGACGCTGCTCATATAGTTGTTCCACTGCTGCACGAGACCGTCGATGACCGAAGGATTCTGCGTCGACACGTCCTGCGTTTCGCCACGGTCGGCGCTCATATCGAACAGTTGCCAGTGGCCGTCCACGGGGCCGAGGGGCGGTTCGGTCCACAACGCTTTCCAACGGCCGTCGGCGCTGCGCAGATAACCGCGACCATACGCTTCGTCGCCGAACGAAGCGGTGTGCACCGCGCTCGTGGCCTGATCGTTCAGCAGCGGCAGCAGCGATTGCCCGGTCACCGGATACACGTAGCGATTGTTGTAGACCACCTTGCCCTTGTTCTGGTCGACGCCGGTCAGCGTATTGATGAGCGGCGGCGCGGCCTGCGTGGGCGGCGAAACCTGCGCAACGGCGAGGAAGGTCGCGGTGTTGTCAGTCACGTGCGTGAAGTCGCGCAGTGTCGGCTTCTGGGCGGTCTGACCTGGCAGATGCACGATCAACGGCGTGGATACGCCGCCTTCGCCCGAATAACCCTTGGTCAGCCGGAACGGCGTGGCGCTCACTTCGGCCCAGCGCAAACCGTATTGCAGACGTTGCGCGTTCTGCTTGCCGTTGTCGGTGCCGAGTGCCGAATAGATCGGGTCGGCGGCGTTGGCGGTGTCGGTCGCGGTCGGGTCGGCGCCGGAGTCGATCGGCCAGCCTTCCGCGCCGTTATCCGACTGGAACATGATGAACGTGTTGTCGTACTCGCCGATATCCTTCAGATGCTGGATCAGCAGACCGATGTTGTGGTCGAGGTTTTCAACCATGCCCGCGTAAATTTCCATATAACGGGCCTGAGCCTTCTTCTCGGCGGGCGAGAGGCTTGCCCACGTCTTATTCACCGTGCCCGGGCCGTAGTCGGTATAACCTTGCGCGGCGCTATGCACGGCGCTCACGTATTTCGCGTTGACCGTGCCGTTGTTCACGGTGGCCGCGGTGGCGACGAGCGTTTCCGATGCGCCGCCATACGGCACGAAGTCGTTCGGAATGATGCCGAGCGCTTTTTGTCGGGCAATGCGTGCATTGCGGATCGCGTCGTAACCGGCGTCGTATTTGCCGGCGTAATTGTGCAGGTAAGGTTCGGGGACCTGCAGCGGCCAGTGCGGCGACGTGTAGGCCGCGTAGGCGAAGAACGGTTTGCCGTCGCCCTTGTTCGAGTCGATGTACGAGATCAGGCGCTGCGTGTAGAAGTCGGTCGAATAGAACACCGCGGGGCTGCCGCCCGTGCCGCCCGGTTGTCCCGGTTGGCCAGGCTGCACATATTTGCCGTCTTCGGTGTAGTTCTGCGAGTTCGCCGGTTCATGCGCGAAGTGATTGGTCGCGGCGCCGCCGAGCAGCGCGTAGCTGTGTTCGAAGCCCCATTGGTCGGGCGTCTGTCCGCCGCCCGTGGTGCTGCCGACAATGCCCGAACCGATATGCCATTTGCCGGCCATGTACGTGTGATAACCGCCGTCCTTCAGCAATTGCGCAACGGAGAGCGCGCGGTCGTTGAGATAGCCCTCGTAACCCGGCAGCCCTTTGCGCTCATCGGTCGGCACACCCATGGTGCCTTCGCCGACCAGATGGTGATCGGTACCCGAGATCAGCATGGAACGCGTGATCGCGCAGACGGCGCCCGTATGGTGATTCGTCAGGATGCGGCCCGATTGCACCAACGCGTCGAGGTTGGGCGTGTTGATTTCACCGCCGAACGCGTGGATGTCGGAATAGCCGAGGTCGTCGGCCATGATGTACAGAATGTTCGGTCGTTTCTGCGCGACAACGGGTGCGGGCGTCGGGCCGGGCAGATTGTCGTCGCCGCAGGATGCGAGGACGACGAGGCTGGCCACGGCGGCGCCGATCATGCCAAGACGAAGAGAGGGGCGCTGCGATCGTTGTGTTGTCATTGTTCTGCTGACCGGGTATGTCGGGTCGCCGATGGTAGCAATGACGTCGAAACGGACAAAGTTTGATTTCTGCGTTGCTATGTTCGATTGTCGATATAGGCGTTGCAGCGTGATACCGGGTATCACGCGCGCTTGGCTATCGGCAGCCGCAGTGTGTGGTTAGTTGCCGGGATCGAGCACGGGTCGGTCCGGATCTGCAAGCGTTTTGTAGGGGAGCTGTGCAGCGTGCGGATCGTTCGTCGTGTCGTCGATCACGCGCTCGACGTCCGCGGTTTTCGCGAGTTCGGAGAGGAAGGCCTGTTTGTCGAAACCCGGCGCGACGCACCCTTGCACGTAGATGAATCGACGTTGCAGCGTTAGCCATAGCGTCGATTGTTCGCGCCAGTGCGTGGCGAAGTTGATGTTAGCGAGGCGCCGCTGCACGGCGTCGGCGATTTCCGCGTCGTACAGGTATGCATTCGACAAACGGCAGCGGCCTTCCACCCAGCAGCTGTTGCCGCGCTCGATCCGGTAATGGCT
Source organism: Paraburkholderia sp. BGA-UO-ETr-F21 (assembly GCF_059567925.1). Taxonomy (NCBI): domain Bacteria; kingdom Pseudomonadati; phylum Pseudomonadota; class Betaproteobacteria; order Burkholderiales; family Burkholderiaceae; genus Paraburkholderia; species Paraburkholderia sp. BGA-UO-ETr-F21. The sequence continues at coordinate 779,047 of NZ_JCAQOY010000037.1, forward strand.
GTCGTCGAGCCATTCCTGCGCGGTTTCGAGCGGACCCAACGGCACCGGACAGTCGCCGATCGCTTTGGAGATCTGAAAGAATGGGTCGTGACCGCGATTGAGGCGGGCCGCTTCGGCGTACGCATGACTGGTGGCGAAGCAGATCAGCAGGCTCGCCAGCCGCAATGGGATCGAGCGTTTCATCCTCATCAGCTCCAGGTGTCGGGCGTTGAGTGGATCAGACGGAACGACGGCCGTGCTTCGAGTGGAGGCGGTGCTGATTGTGCGGGTGCTTGGCCGGCATGCGCCAGTCAGGACTTTACCGGGTCGTACGCCGGTTCTCGACCGCGAACTTGATCAACTCCGCCTGGCCTTCGATATCGAGTTTGCGTTTCAGGTTGAGCCGATGCGTTTCCACCGTACGCACGGAGAGATCGGTGCGTTGAGCGATCTGCTTACTCGACAAACCTTCCGCAAGCGCATCGAGAATATCGCGCTCGCGCGGCGTGAGCCGTTCTACGGGCGCCTGCATTGCCGAAGCCTGAATCAGGCGCGCGCCCAGTCCTGCACTAAAGAACTGCTTACCTTCGAGCACCGCGCCGATTGCCTGAATGATTTCGGTGGCGGGCGAGTCCTTGAGTACGTAGCCACTTGCGCCCGCGCGCACCGCCTGGGTCACGTATTCGAGATTGTCGTGCATCGACAGCATGAGAACGCGAATCGCCGGGAAGCGCTCGTGAAACATGCCGGCCAGCACGATGCCGTTCATCCCGTTCATGCCGACATCCATCAGCACGAGATGCGGCTCCGCACTCGCGGCGAGCGCGAGCGCTTCCTGCGCATTGCCGGCTTCGCCGACGACTTCGAGATTGCGCACCGCTTCGAGCCGCGCGCGCAGACCGTCGCGCACGAGCGGATGGTCGTCGACGAGAATCAGACGGGCGATAGCGGGTGAGGTGTCGTTCATGGTCAGGTTTCCTGCAAGGCCGGCAAAGTCGGCTCGGTCGAGCCCAGCGGCACGCGCGCGGTGACGAGAGTGTGGCCGGCTTGTGAGCTGAGCGACAACGTGCCGCCCAGCGCTTCGAGCCGTTCGCGCATATTGCGCAAGCCCACGCCCGAGCGCCGGCCGACGAAGGCGTGTGCCACGTCGAAGCCGCGTCCGTTGTCGGCAATGGTGAGCGTAACGGCGTCGTTCGACACTTCCAAAGCTAACGCCGCGCTCGACGCCTGCGCGTGCCGCACGATGTTGGTCAGCGCTTCCTGCGCGATCCGGAACAGGACGGTGTTGACCGTGTCCGGCAAAACCGCGGCATGGGTATGCGCGATCTGCGTGAAGCCGATCTCGATACCGGATTGCTCGCTGAGTTCGCGCGTCAGTTGTTCGAGCGCGGCGGCCGCGCCGAGGTCGTCCAGCATCGACGGACGCAGCGCGTGAGAAATGCGCCGCACTTCGCGCAGCGTGTCGCCGAGGCGCGTGAGGCTGGTCGTGAGCGCGGCCTCGGCCGCGGGCACGCGCACTTCGCTGCGCTCGAAGCGCGCCAGCGCGGATTCGAGCAGCAGCTTGACGGAGACCATCATCTGGCTGATGCCGTCGTGCAGTTCACGCGAGAGCCGCGCCCGTTCGTTTTCCTGCGACTCCACCACCTGCTGCGCAAGCCGCTTCAGCTTGGCGTCCGCGCTGCGATACTCGGTGACGTTGAGCACGAGCGCGCACAGCGCGATCACGGCGAGTCCCGCCACGGCGATCGCGTCGATCCATTTCATCGTACGATCGATGTTGGCAGCCGCGCCTTCGTCGATATGCGCGAGCGTGCTATCCACGTCGTCGAGATAGATACCGGTGCCGATCATCCAGCCCCAGCGCTCCAGCGGCACCACGTAGCCGAGTTTGGACGCCACCTTGCCGGTCGACGGACGATGCCACAGGTAGCGCACGTAGCCGCCGCCGCGCGAAGCGGCGGCGAGCAGTTGCTGGATCGTCAGCGTACCTTGCGGGTCGCGCAGCGCCCACAGGTCGCGCCCCACGAGGTCGGGCTCGCGCGGATGCATCAGCGAGCGGCCATGCATGTCATACACGAAGAAGTAGCCGTCCTTGCCGAAGTCCATTTTCTCCAGGATCTCCAGCGCGCGCGTGCGCAGCATCGCGTCGTCGCGCGCATTGTCCTGGCCGGCGTTGTAGAGCGGCGCGATCGCGGTGGTGGCGAGCTCGACGTAATGCTTGAGCTCGACTTCCTTGCTCGCCATGTACGCAGCTTGCGTGGTCGCGTGCTGCGTCTCGGCAAGCGCTGTGGCTTCCTGACGCACACCGAGTTCGATGCTGGCGATGGCGGCCAGAAAGGGCACGATCGCCAGCAGGACAATCTTTGCTTTGAGTTTCATCGTTGAAAACACAGCCGACGGGCTACGTATTATTACGTAGCCGGCTTACGTAGTTGCGCGCTTGTGAGGACGCTTACGAAGGCGAATACTACATCCCCGCGGCGTAATGCGCCTTGCGGGCGCTCACGCCTGCCGCCGCGCGCATGGCGTGGCGCAAAGGGCACATCCGGTTTTGCCGTCTACTGTCAGGTAACCGGTTTCCGCGTGCTGCACCACGAGTCGTGGCGCGCGGTTTCAATAATAGACTTAGGAGAAGTTTGTGGAGACCTCCCAACCTGCCGGCCGTTCATGGCTATGGCTGATCCTGCTGATCCCGTATATCGCGTTGTTGTGGCTGCCGTTCTATAACGACACGCGTCCTTCGTTCGCGGGCTTTCCGTTCTTCTACTGGTATCAGTTCTTGTGGGTGCCGTTGACCTCGCTACTGATTTACATCGTGTACCGAGGTGTCAAATGAGCGAAGTGAATCCTGTGAATCCGGTTGCGATGACCGTCTTTATCGCGTTCTTTGTTCTCGTCACCGTGATCGGCTTCTTTGCCGCGCGCTGGAAACGGGGCGATCTGACCCAGTTGCACGAATGGGGCCTCGGTGGCCGCCAGTTCGGCACGGTCATTTCGTGGTTTCTCGTGGGTGGTGACTTCTATACCGCTTATACGGTGATCGCCGTGCCCGCGCTGGTCTATTCGGTGGGCGCGTATGGCTTCTTTGCGCTGCCTTACACGATCATCGTCTATCCGTTCGTGTTCGCGGTAATGCCGAAACTGTGGAAGATCGCGCATGCGAAAAACCACATCACGGCAGCGGACTACGTGCAGGGCGAATACGGCGGCAAGTGGTTCCCGGCAGCGGTCGCCTTGACCGGCATTGTCGCGACCATGCCGTATATCGCGTTGCAACTGGTGGGCATGCAGGTCGTGATCAAGGGGCTCGGCGTGACCGGCGAAATGCCGCTGATCGTCGCCTTCGTGATTCTCGCGCTCTACACCTACGCGAGCGGCCTGCGGGCGCCGGCAATGATCGCGTTCGTGAAGGACATCATGATCTACATCGTCGTGATCGCGGCGGTGTGGCTGATTCCGGCCAAGCTCGGTGGCTACGCGCATGTGTTCGACGCGGCCGATACGTATTTCAAGGCCAAGGGCGGCGCGACCGGCATCATTCTGAAGCCGACGCAATTCACCGCGTATGCGTCGCTGGCTTTGGGTTCGGCGCTGGCGGCCTTCATGTATCCGCATACCATGACGGCGGTGCTGTCGTCCTCGTCCGCGAATACGGTGCGCAAGAATGCGATCTTCCTGCCGGCGTACACGCTGCTGCTGGGCCTGATCGCGTTGCTCGGCTATATGGCGATCGCGGCCGGCGTGCATGTGAAGTCCGCTTCGGACATGGTGCCGGCGCTCTTCAACACGCTGTTCCCGTCGTGGTTCGTCGGGTTCGCGGCGGCGGCGATCGCAATCAGCGCGCTGGTGCCCGCGGCCATCATGTCGATCGGCGCGGCCAATCTGTTCACGCGCAATTTGTGGCGTCCGCTGGTTTCGCCGAATATCTCGCCTGAAGGCGAGGCTTCCACGGCGAAGATCGTTTCGCTCGTCGTGAAGTTCGGTGCGCTGCTGTTCATCGTGTTCCTGCCGACGCAGTACGCGATCGACCTGCAACTGCTGGGCGGCGTGTGGATTCTGCAGATTTTCCCGGCTATCGTGTTCTCGCTGTACACGCGTCGTTTGAATACGACGGGCCTGTTCCTCGGCTGGCTGGTCGGCATTGTGATCGGCACGAGCCTCGCGATCATTCAAGGGCTCAAGCCGGTGTATGCACTGCATCTCGGTGACGCGGTCTATCCGGTCTATATCGGCCTGATCGCGCTGGTGGCCAATATCGTCGTGAGTTTTGTCGTATCGGTTCTGTCGCCGCGCAGAGTAGTGGCTGCAGCCGAAGCCTGACCGACTCACGGTCTGGTCAATGAACGCCGCGGACTTTACTGTTCGCGGCGTTTTTTATTGCGGGTTCGATCTGGACACGCGAGCTGACCAGGTATGTCGCGAGCAGGCCCAGCGCTGCGCCCGGTTCGTATTGAACGGGCGCGCGTGGGCCGCTAAACCAGTATTTCCACCGAATGCGTCGCGCGCAGCGTGTCCGGCGTGCGCGCCCACGATTCGTCGCGGATCGTATCGATCAGGCAGTCGATAAAACACATCGCCGCAGCGTCCGAAGGTTGACCGGCGCGCGTGATGATCCCGACCATCGACTCGTCGAGCTGCTCCCGCACGGGGATCGCGCATAGGCCCTCGCGGGCCGCGCACAATTCGATGAGCGGCCACGGAAAGATGCTGACCATGTCCATGCGCTTGAGCAGCGGCAAGGCGACGGTCAACGAGTGAAGGAAGTGAATACTGCGCGGCGCGGGCAAGCCGTGCTGCAGGAACATCCGGTACGGCGCCTGCCCTTCGGTTTCGGGGTCGAGCGCGACGAGCCAGTCGAGATCGAGCAGATCGGTTAGTGAGCGGCTGTTCGCGCGCGGATGATCCTGCCGCGCGACGATGGCGAGGCTCGAAGAAAACAGCGGCCGGTAGTTGAACTCGCAGTTAGTCATCCCTGGCGTTTGCCTGCCGACGAAGATGTCGAGGCTGCCGTCGCGCAAACGCGGGTTGGCGATGGCGATCAAGCCTTCGAAGACGTTGAGCTGGATGTCCGGCATTCTTTCGCGAAAACGCGCGACCGCCTCCGGCAAAAACGTCATTGCAACCCATGCCGTTACGGCAATCGAGAGTCGCCCGTTTGGATCGCCGCGCATTGAATCCACGGCCTGATGCGCGCGCGCCATCTGCGCGACGATAAGCCGCGCATGGGCGAGCAGCGTCTGCCCGCATTCGGTCAGTGTGACGCCCGACGAAGTGCGGGCTACGAGCTGCATTCGTACGGCTTCTTCCAGATACTGAAGGCTTTGAGTGACTGCAGCGGGTGACGAATTGAGCAGTCGCGCGGCCCCGCGGACGCTGCCCGCGTCCGCAATGGCGACAAGCGCACGTAGCTGGTGAATTTTCATTTTTGATTGTGTGGTTCGTGCGGCGTGCAGCAAAGTGTTCAGCTTTGCTTTACGCGTTCACTCGGACGACCCGTTTTCGTGCGGGCGATGCCGGGATATCGTGGCGGCACTGTTATGAATGCCCCCCCGAGGTGTTCACGCCGCGCAGCTTGTTCAAGTCTCCCTGCTCCGGCCCTGTCTGTCAATTCGTTATGCGCGTTGGCAATGCGTCACTCGTGCACAGCGGCCCGAAGGGTCGATGCTGGCGCGATTGGTCCACCCCTTTCCGGCCGTTCTCCCCGGACGAAGTGTAAAGTGCAGGAGTGCAAAGATGACTCACCCAGCGACCAACAGCCGCATGCAAGCGCGTGCAAGCGATTCAATCTCCTGTTTGCCTCGCGACGAGGCCGCACGACCCATGCGCTGCGGTGCGAGTACCGTTCAGCCGGAGCCTGTTCACCACGCCGGCTATGCGTTGGTCCTGGACTCGCTCACCCGTTTGCACAATCGCGTCTACGTTGCTGAGTGCCTTCAGCATTTACTAAAATCGCCGCGCGCGGCACGCATTGCCGTGCTGTTCGTCAATCTCGATGGCTTCAGCAAGATCAACGATCATGGCGGTTACGATGTCGGCGACTACGTGTTGCGTGACATCGCGGGCCGGCTCAAGGGAGTGATCGGTGAACGTGGTCTGTTGGGGCGCATCGGTGGCGACGGGTTTCTCATCGTCGTCGACGACCGCGGCAACCCGCTGACGATCTGCGCCTACGCGCGCCGGATCTTCGAGCTGTTCACCGCACCGATCGAGGTGGGCGACAGTGAATATTACGTGGGCGTGTCGATCGGCATTTCCCGCTCCTGCGGTGAAGCACGCGACGCAGCCGCACTGATTCGCGACGCCGGTCTCGCGATGAGCCACGCGAAGCAGCACGGCCGGAACCGTGCGCAATACTTCACGGCTGACATGCAATGCGAGCTGCAACGCCGCTTCAGGATCGAAGCGTTGTTACGCGGCGCACGGGCGGCCGGTGAACTCAAGCTCGTTTATCAACCGATCGTCGACAGTGCCTCGGGCGAGACGGTCGGCGCGGAAGCTTTGCTGCGCTGGACCCATAGCGAGTTGGGCGAGGTCGCTCCCGCCGAGTTCATTCCGGTTGCCGAAGAAGCCGGTCTGATGGAGAGCATCGGAGACTGGGTGCTGGAACAGGCTTGCGCGCAGGCCGGGCAATGGCGCTGGAGCCTTGCGCCGCAACTCGCTGTCTCCGTCAACATTTCGCCGCTCCAGGTCAACGAACGCTTCGTGCGGCACGTTGCCGCGTGTCTCGAGCGCAATGGGCTCGATCCATCGGCGCTGCAACTGGAGATAACGGAAGGCATGTTGTTGCCGAATGACCCGGTGGTGTCGGCGGCCACGGCGGCGCTAGCGAATCTCGGCGTCAAGCTCGCCATCGACGACTTCGGTACGGGCTATGCGTCGCTCTCCTATCTGAAGCGCTTTGCCTTGCACAATCTGAAGATCGATCGCTCGTTCGTCGCGGGCCTGCCGCACGATCGCGATTCGGTCGCGATCGTGCTTGCGCTCGTGACGATGGCGCACGCATGCGGCATGACGACAACAGCCGAGGGCGTGGAAACACACGAGCAGGCTACGGCTCTGTTCGAGATGGGTTGCGACATGCAGCAGGGTTACTTCTTCAGTCGTCCTGTAAGCGCGGCGGAATTCGGCGGCGCGTTGTCCGCCGCCGATCTCGGCAATAAATGGTGCGCCGTGCGGTAGCAATCCATAACGTACAAATAGAGCTGCCGGTCTGTTGCCACTGGCGTGGCTTGCCGTTAGAAGCGCTCCACGCTGAACGGCAGCGGGTCCACGACGGTGGCTTCGCCGGTCATCATTTCGGCGACGAGGCGTCCTGTGATCGGACCTAGCGTGAGTCCATGATGTGCGTGACCGAACGCGAACCATAAGCCGTCGTGCTTTTTCGCGGGCCCGATGATCGGCATCATGTCCGGCGTGCAGGGGCGCCGGCCCATCCACGGTTCGGCATCCAGACGTTTGCCCAACGGAAAAAGCGCGCGGGCGGCCGGCTCGACGGCGGCGAGCTGCGTCGGCGTTTTCGGCGCGTCGAGGTGGGCGATTTCCGCGCCCGTCGTTAAGCGGATGCCGCGTGCCATGGGCGCCAGCACGTAGCCTTTTTCCGCGTCGAGCACCGGCTGATGCAGGCGGGCCGCTCCCTGCGGCGCGTAGTGCATGTGATATCCGCGTTTGACGGCGAGCGGCAAGCGATAACCCAGGCGCGCGCTCGCGCGATCCGACCACGGCCCCAACGCCACGACAGCGGACGCTGCCGAGATCGTGCCTTCCTCCGTATCGACTTGCCAGCCTTCGCGAAGCGTATCCGCATCGCCGATAAAAAACCGTCCGCCCAGCGCTTCGAAATACTTCGCGTACGCGGTGACCAGTGCGTTCGGGTCGCTCACGGAATCGGATTGCGGATAGCGCACGCCACCCACGAGCGTCTTGTCGAGATCGGGCTCGATCTGCTGCAGGCGGGCGGCGTCGAGCGTTTCGAACTGGACCTCGTATTCCCTGCGCCAGCGTTCGGCGACAAGCGCTTCCTTCTCGAGAACCGCTTCGGTGCGAAACACCTTCATCCAGCCGATCGGGCGCAGTAGCGCGCTTGCGCCGGCGTCGGCGGCTAGCGCACGGTGCTCGCTCACGCAATGCTCGATCAGTGTCGCATACGACTTCGCAATGGCGGCGTGCCTCGACGGATGAGAGTTGCGCCAGTATCGCCACAGGAAGGGCGTGGTCTTGAGGATGGCGTCGGCATGGTAGCGAACGTCCGGCGACTGATTGCGCGCGTAGCGAAGCAACGTGCCGAGCCCACGAGGAAACGCATAGGGATAGACGCCTTCGCGCTGAATCAGGCCTGCATTGCCGAACGACGTCTCATTGCCTGGCAGCTTGCGATCCACCAGCGCGACCTGGCGGCCGCGTTTCTGCAGATGCACGGCAATGCACACGCCGACAATGCCCGCCCCGAGCACAACCGTATCGAATTTCATTCTATTGACGTGCCTCGCCTGAAGTCACTTTGTTCGAAGATTTCCGCGATCCAAACGTCCGACATTCGGGTCGCGCGGCGCCGAGCGCAGGCGCAATGAAGCGAACGTTTATCTTACATGGAGTCGTCCGGATCTCAATCCGAACCCGGCATCACGCAATGCATGCGCAAGAACCTTGCGGCGACCGGGGGCGTCGCGCTTCAGCGCGCCGCGCAAGCGGCTGGAGCAGCAGGCTGGAAGGCCCGTCGGCAGGGCGTTCGGCACGATCCAATGCCTTTTGCGCACGGCCGACGGATCGCACGGCAGCCGCCCCGGTCCCGTCAGCGTGTAAACTGCTGACTTTTTTGACTCCGGTGGTATGTTGCAAGCCCCCCCGCGCACCGCGCTCAGCGGCCCGGCGCTCATTCGCTTACTGGCTCGCCTCGCGGATGCCGACATTCCCGAATCCAGGCAGTCGCTCTCGGACCGGCTCAGCCAATGGCTCGGCTGGACCGACGCCATCGCGCTGTCCTCGGCGCTGAACGGCAATCCGCCTGCTGTCGCGGCCGGCGGTCGAGTTTTCGGCAGCGCCGAAGAGGCGGACTATGTGCGCGCGCGCAGTTCGCTGGCGAAGGCGATCACGGGCGACAGCGTATTCGCTGCCGCGCGGCGCCATGGACACGCGCACGGACATGGACACGGAGCTGCTCACGCGCCGTCGCGGATTGCGCCCACGGAGCCGGCGGCCGACTACGCGGTTTTTCGTCAGCGCTATCTCGCCCTCCAGCAGTCGATGGAAACGGGCATCGGCAATCTGCGCGGCCGTCTGCGAGCCATGCTGGCGGCCAGAACGCCCGCCATGGCGCGGCTCGCGGTGGTGGACGCGGTCATGGAGCGCGCCCTGAGCGAACGTGAGCGCAATCTGCTGGCTGCCGTGCCCGGGCTGCTCGCGGGGCACTTCGAGCGCTTGCGCGCGGCCGAGCAGGCGGTACTTACCGCCGCCGAGGCCGAGGCCGAGGCTGCGGCCTCGGGTGACTCTGCAGGCGACGCCACCGGCGACGCAACGCCGGTCACGCCCGGCGCATGGCTGAACCTGTTCCGCAAGGATATGCAAAGCGTGTTGCTTGCCGAACTGGATATTCGTTTACAACCGGTCGAAGGGTTGCTCGCCGCCCTTCGCGCCAGCTAACTGGGACACTATGTCCAGATATCGTATTGATCTCGTTGTGTTTCTGGCTGGTCTGGCCGCTGTGTGCTGGATCGCCGCCGGCTACGCCGTTTCGAACCCGTTGGCGTTGGCCGTCACTTTATTGATCGGCGCTTGCTACGTGGCGGGCGCGCTCGAATTACACCGCTACCGCGAGGCCACTGGCACGCTGACGCGCGCCGTCGCGGGGCTGCCCGCGCCGCCGCCGAGCCTCGGCGCATGGCTCGAGCCCTTGCATCCCAGCCTGCGCAACGCGGTGCGACTGCGTGTCGAGGGCGAGCGCGTGGCCTTGCCAGGTCCGGCGCTGACGCCTTATCTGGTCGGCTTGCTGGTGCTGCTCGGCATGCTGGGTACGCTGCTCGGCATGGTGGCCACTTTGCGCGGCACCGGCATGGCGCTGGAAAGCGCAACCGACCTGCAGGCGATCCGCGCCTCGCTGGCCGCGCCGGTCAAGGGTTTGGGCTTTGCGTTCGGCACCTCGATTGCGGGCGTGGCGAGTTCCGCCATGCTGGGGCTGCTGTCCGCGCTGTGCCGGCGCGAGCGCCTGCAGGCCGCGCAGATGCTCGACGTGAAGATCGCGACGACCTTGCGCATCTACTCGCAGAGTCATCAGCGGGAAGAAGCCTTCCGGCTCCTGCAACGTCAGGCCGAGGTGATGCCCACGCTGGTCGACCACTTGCAGACGATGATGGGGGCCATCGAGCAGCAGAGCCTCGCCTTGAATGAGCGGCAGATCGCGAGCCAGGAGGCTTTCCATGGCCGGACCGAGGCCACTTATACGCGCCTCGCCAGTTCGGTCGAGCAGTCGTTGAAGGCGAGCGTCGCGGACAGCACGCGTGCCGCCGGCGCGGCGCTGCAGCCGGTCATGGAGGCCACGATGGCCGGTCTCGCGCGTGAAACGGCCGCGTTGCACGAGACCGTCACGCACGCGGTGCAGCGGCAACTGGACGGACTGTCGAGCGGCTTCGAGGCGAGCACCACGACCGTCGCGGACATCTGGAACAAGGCTCTGGAAGGGCATCAGCGTTCCAGTGAGGAACTGGCGCAGCACCTGCGTGACACGCTGGATCGCTTCACCGGCACGTTCGAACAGCGCTCGGCCGGTTTGCTGGACGGCGTCGCCGCACGCCTGGAAAGCGCGGTGGGTGGCGTGTCGCAGGCCTGGAACGAGGCGCTGTCGCGCCAGGAAAGCGTCGGCGAGAAGCTTGCCGCGAGCAACCAGCAAGCCCTGGCGGCGGCTGCCGCGACGTTCGAGCAGCACGCGGCGTCCCTGTTGCGCGGCGTGGGGCGGTCGCACGCGGAGTTGCAGACCGAGTTGGGCTCGAAGGACGAACAGCGGCTCGCCGCCTGGACCGAGGCGCTCGGTGCGATGGCGGCGACGCTGAGCAAGGAGTGGGAGCAGTCGGGCGCGCGCACCGCGAGCCGTCAGCAGGAAATCTGCGAGACGCTGGCGCAAACCGCGCGCGACATATCGGTCCAGACGCAGGCTCACGCGAGCAACACGATTGCCGAAATCGACCGGCTGGTCCAGGCCGCGGCGGAAGCGCCGAAGGCCGCGGCGAACCTGCAAGCGGAGTTGGCCGCGCGGGATCAGCAACGGTTGGCAGCGTGGACCGACACGCTTGGCGCGATGGCGGCGACGTTGAGCAAGGAGTGGGAGCAGTCGGGCGCGCGCACCGCGAGCCGTCAGCAGGAAATCTGCGAGACGCTGGCGCAAACCGCGCGCGACATATCGGTCCAGACGCAGGCTCACGCGAGCAACACGATTGCCGAAATCGACCGGCTGGTCCAGGCCGCGGCGGAAGCGCCGAAGGCCGCGGCGAACCTGCAAGCGGAGTTGGCCGCGCGGGATCAGCAGAGGCTGGCCGCCTGGACCGAGGCGCTCGGAGCGATGGCGACGACGTTGAGCCACGAATGGGAACAGGCGGGCGCGCGCACCGCGAGCCGTCAGCAGGAAATCTGCGAGACGTTGGCGCAAACCGCGCGCGACATTTCGGCCCAGACACAGGCACACGCGAGCAGCACGATCGCCGAGATCGGTCAACTCGTGCAAGCGGCTTCGGAAGCACCCAAAGCCGCCGCCGAAGTCGTCGCCGAATTGCGCCAGAAACTCTCCGACAGCATGGTGCGCGACACCGCGATGCTGCAGGAGCGCAGCCGCTTGCTCGAAACGCTGGAAACGCTGCTCGACGCGGTCAATCACGCATCCACCGAGCAGCGCACGGCCGTCGACGCGCTCGTCGCCACTTCGGCGGATTTGCTGGAGCGCGTGGGGACACGCTTCACCGACAGGATCGAACTCGAAACCGGCAAGCTGGGCTCGGTGGCCGCGCAAGTCACCGGCAGCGCTGTCGAAGTGGCGAGCCTCGGCGAAGCCTTCGGCGCCGCCGTGCAAGTGTTCGGCGAGTCGAACGACAAGCTGGTCGCGCACCTGCAGCGTATCGAAACCGCGCTCGACAAATCGCTCGCGCGCAGCGACGAACAGCTTGCGTATTACGTGGCGCAGGCGCGGGAAGTCATCGACCTGAGCGTGATGTCGCAGAAGCAGATCGTCGAAGACCTGCAGCAGCTCGCCGGGCGGCGCGCGGCAGCCGGGGCTGAAGCGGCATGAGCGAGGACATCGACGGCGGCGTGGAGCAGGTCGCGCCGATCTGGCCGGTTTTTGGCGACCTGATGTCGGTGCTGCTCGGCGCCTTCGTACTCATCCTGGTGGGCGTCATTGGCGTGCAACTGGAGCTGTCGAACAAGCTGGAGCAGGAGGTCAAGCAGCGTCAGCTCGAAACGCAGCGCCGCAAGACGCTGGAGCAGGCGCTCGCGGGCCCGCTCGCGGCTGGGCGCGTGACACTCGTGAATGGCCGCATCGGCATTAGCGGCAATGTGCTGTTCGCGCTGAACTCCGATCAGTTGCAGCCGCAAGGGCGGGATCTGCTCAAGAGTCTGGCCGGGCCGCTCTCCGCGTATCTCGGCGCCAATGACGAGATCCTGATGGTGAGCGGCTTTACCGACGACCAGCGTTTGCGCGAAGGCAATCGTCGTTTCGCCGATAACTGGGAATTGTCGGCGCAACGGGCGTTGACGGTGACGCGCGCGTTGATCGACGACGGCGTGCCTGCCTCGTCGCTCTTTGCGGCCGCGTTCGGCTCCGGCCAACCCGTGAGTTCGAATACCGACGAGCAGGGACGCGCCAAAAACCGGCGCGTGGAAATCGCGCCGGTCCCGCGACCGTCGTCTTCCACGGTGAAGCCTCGTGAGTAAGCCCGACAGCGACCCGGCAAACGGAGCCCGGGCGACGCTCGACGCGTGGCGCGCGTGCGGCGCCGATCGTCTGGATCCGGTCCGCTTTCATTTCATCGAGGCGCTGGCCCGGCGCGCGGCCGGCCACAGCGGCGAGGCGCGACGGATTCTGGATGACCGGTTAGCCGGTCTGCTGGAAGCCTATGGTGGGCAGATCGAACGTTCAGGAGGCTCGACGGACGATGCCGACGCCTTAAGGCGCGCGGACCGCACGGCGTCGTTGCCAGACGAGCCCGCGCAGGCAACGCTGAAGAGCCTCGTCGACTCCATCGCGAGTCAACATGCGCTCGCGACGAACGGCTGGCCGCGATCCGCCTCGTATCCGGAACTGGCGGAACTCGATTACTTCAGGGAAGTCTGGTCCAAAGTCCGTACCGAGAAGCAGATGCGACAGTCGCTCGAGCAGGTGCCTGGCAACGCCGGTCCGCTGAACTCGAGCAGCCTCGTGCATCGTGCGCTCTCGCTCATGCGCGAAGTATCGCCCGGTTATCTCAAGCAGTTCCTCTCCTATGTCGACGCCTTGTCGTGGATGGAGCAGATCAACGGCGCCACGGCGCCGGTGGGTAAAGAGGCCCCGCGCGCCGGTACCGCCGGCAAGAGCGCTCGCGGCAAAGCACGCTAACGGTAGCGGCAACGGCATGCTGCCGGCGCCTTTTTCACCCTGACTGGCGCTGCTCAGTCGAAATCGAATACGTCGAAAATCGAGCGCTTTTTCTTTTGCGTCCGATAGTCCGTTCGACGATCGTCGTACCCACGGTGGCTGTCGTACGCGTGTTCCCGATCACGGTGGCCCTCACGACTTGCGCGTGTCGCGGGCGCCGTGTCGAGGCTCGCGGCGTCCTGCGCGATCAGCTTGTCGAGTTCACCGCGATCGAGCCACACGCCGCGGCAGTCCGGGCAGTAGTCGATTTCGATCGAGCGGCGCTCGGTCATCAGCAGGTCGGTGGTCTTGCATACAGGGCATTTCATGGTGTCGCTCCTCAAGAGTAGAAAGGCATCGAACGCTCGATCGTGCGAGCAGTCCGATCCGTCAACAACTTCCCGCGCTATCGGTCATTCCCCGGTGCTGGGCACGCGCTTCGACTTCGCGCGGCGCACCAGCATGTTCATCGCCTCGACGAACGCGGAGAACGCCATCGCCACGTAGATGTACGTTTTCGGCACGTGCGAGCCAAAACCTTCAGCAATGAGCGTCATGCCGATCACGAGCAGGAAACTCAGCGCGAGCGTGACGATGGTCGGATTACGATCGATGAAGCGTGACAGCGGACGCGCTGCGAAGAGCATGACCAGCACCGCGCTGATCACCGCGATGAACATGATCGGCATATGGTCCGTCATGCCGACCGCCGTGATGATGCTGTCGACCGAGAACACGATATCGAGCAGCAGGATCTGGCCGATCGCGCCTGCCACGGTCAACTGCACGGTGCTGCTCGCGTTGCCGCGTTCTTCTTCCGCATGCACCACGTGATGGTGAATCTCACGCGTCGCCTTCCAGACGAGGAATAGACCACCGCCGAGCAGGATGAGATCGCGCCACGAAAACGCATGGCCGAACAGCGTGACGGCGGGCGCGGTCAACTGCGCGATCCAGGCAACCGTACCGAGCAGGCCCAGTCGCAGCACGAGCGCGAGCATGATGCCCAGACGCTGCGTGCGGGCGCGTTGCGCTTCCGGCAGCTTGTTGCTGAGGATCGAGATGAAAATCAGGTTGTCGATGCCGAGCACGATCTCCATCACGACCAGCGTGAGGAGCGCTGCCCATGCAGCAGGGTCGGAAGCGAGTGTGAGCAGAAAGTCCATGGTGTCCGTAAGCGAATGAATGCAGGTAACGTCGGAATAGCGTCATGATCGCCGCCACCGAATTTCGAATAAATCAGTGATAATCTGATCGTTATATCGATTTTTTCGAAGTGTTACGCCATGCTCAACTACCGTCATCTGTACTATTTCTGGATCGTCGTGAAGGAAGGCGGCTTTGCGCGCGCGGCCGAGCGGCTCGATATGGCGGTTCAGACCATTAGCGCGCAGGTGCGCGAGCTGGAAAAATCGATCGGCCGCCAGTTGTTGAAACCGGCCGGGCGCGGTGTCACGATGACGGAGGCCGGCGAGACGGCATTCAATCGCGCGGAGCAGATTTTTCAGATTGGCGAGGCGTTGCTCGACGAGATGCGCGAGGCGGGTGGGGAAGGCGTGGCGCGGCTCGCGGTGGGTCTTTCCGACGGCATTTCAAAGCTCGCGGCGCACGCGCTGCTGGCGCCGGTGCTCGGCACGCCGTCGCTCAGGCTCTTGTGCCACGAGGGTGAGCATGCAGAGCTGATGTCTGAGCTTGCGCTGCACAGGCTCGATCTGGTGCTCGCGTGCCAGCCGGCGCCGCACAATGCCGACCTGCGCGTCTTGAGCCAGCGCCTTGCGGGTTCGCCGGTCGATTGGTACGGCCCGGCGGAGATGGTCCGCAAGTCCGCGCGTGCGGGCTTTCCGCAGTGCCTCGCGGAGGTGCCTCTGCTTCTGCCCACCCGGCACGCCGCGTTGCGCGCACGCCTTGACCGGTGGTTCGAGGCGCAAGGCATCCGGCCGCGCATCGTCGGCGAGTTCGAGGACAGCGCGTTGATGGCGGTGTTTGCCGCGCGCGGCCTAGGCGTATTCCCGCTCGCGGAACTGGGCGCGGAAGACCTGTCGCTCCTGCGAGGCCTGCGCTGGCTCGGCCGCGCGGACGGCGTGATCGAAGAGATCCACGCCATCCGGTCGCGTCGCGGCCAACATCACGGCCTGGCGTCTCAGGTGGTGGCCGGCGCGCGGTTATAACTACGCAACACGTGCGAGGGGAGGCCCTGACGTCGCGCGGCAGGCGTCAGATTGGGGCCCCACGCATTCAATACGGCGGCAAGCACGGCGATTTCACCGTCCGCCAGAAAGTCGTCGGCGACCGTCACGGCCACGCATAGGCGAATCACCTTGCGACGCAGCGCGGGATCGTCGATCTCGTCGATCAAGGTCGTCAGCATGGCCGGATCGAGATGACCCACCGGCGGCGCAAACGAAGGCTGTGCGACCGAGTGATCCTCGCATAGCGTCTGCACGATCTGCTCGAATTGTGCCGGTGCGAGACCGAGTTCGCCGGCAATATCCAGTCTGTCCAGCACACGCTCTTCCGAACTGCTGACGTGGCCGTCGGCGGTGAGAGCGAGCGCGACGATGCGTGCTGCGGCTTGCGGGCTGTTACGGGGATAGGTGCGCATGATAGGGTCCTTTCGCGGATATGTCCGTAGTGAAGATGAACCCAGTCTGCGGCATGCGGTGGATCGAATAAACCTGCCAATTACGAACAAATGGTTCGGAAAAGACGAAGCTTTCCGGTTAGCCAATCGTGCCGGATGCGCTCGACAGGTCACCGATGAGAAGTTGAAGTTCCTGCCTTCTCACCGGGGAACCATGCGGCCGTTGTCGATTTAAAGCGGATGTAGCTTGCCGTTGAGGTCCATCGACCACTTCGAGCCATCGCCGAATGTGAGGACGCCGTTCATCGCGTCGATATGCGTCGGTTTGCCGACGGGCTCTTTCGTTGTTCCTCCGACAATACGAGCCATGTCGGAAGAGGTCATTTCTTCGTTGCGATGCAACTCATCGATCTTCAGTTCTTTCATGACGTGCTCCTTGAGAAAGATTATTTGGTTGAGCACGTTGATGAGTGCTCGGCTAGTCATAGCGCACAGGACATGCCAGTTTCGCTTTTGCACCGCCAAGCCGCTGATAACAAAGGAGATGCCGGCGATTAACCGCATACGGCGAAGGTGCCGGGTGGTGCGGCTGATCCAACAGTCGAAGGCTTGGGTGTCGGTTGAGCGACAACAGGCTTTACGCGGAGGAGGCTCCGCGTCGAACGGGGCGCGAATGATCGAATCCACGCTTCGAAGCAGATCGCTCACCGCTGCGCTGACTGCCTCTACCCCGATCCCCGTTTTGCCGGAGCGGCGTCAATCGAAGGGCGAGCCCGCTTTCCGCCGGTTCGCCCACCCAGACTTGCCGTTAATGCATCGGCATGGTCTGCATTGCCGGCGGGTTGTCGTTGAGCGCATTCTTTTGGGCTGCGTGCATGGCGGCGACTTTTCTTTCCGCTTCCTGAATGTCGGCGGGATAGTCGTTGTCGTCGCCTCGGGACGGGTCATATCCAGCGGCTTCCAGTTCCTCGAGTTCATGGCGCACTTCGGCGCGCGTGACTTGATGCGTGCCGGGCATGGCAGACGTTTGCGCATAAACACCGGTCGAACTCACCAGAAAGGCCGCGCTCATGACGAATGCGCCAGACAGGGCCCGCCCGGCGCGCCGGTTCAGCGAGATCAGTTTCATGTCAATACTCCTCAATGTGCGAGCGCAATGTTCGAACTCGACGTGAGCCGGCATCAGCACGCTCTGAACCGGTAAACCGTCGGAATGGATTTCTTATTCCGGGTGACGTGTTTAAAAGGAGAGCGGGAATAACCACGTGAAATGCGGCGTCTTACAGTCGTGAAGACACGAATTGGGGGTGCTCAAATGGACATCATCGACATGGCCCGTCAGTCAGGAATGGCGGTTATTCTCGACGGCCGGATAGGCCGGGAGGAATACCACAGCGTTTGCGGTTCACTGTCGGCACTGCAGAAATTTGCCGACGCTATTCGCTATACGGCGGTGAACCGTAGAACGGACGACAACCGGCAGGAACGGTCTGCGCGTGGGGCCTGACATGTTTCGAACACGTAACCCCGCTGGGACGACACCGTGCCCGGCTGACTTTCCGCGAGCCGCCCGACGCGAGACGATATCGGTGCTGCGTCGGCCGCCGGTTTTGTCCGCGCTCAATGTCAGGGAGTCGACCGTGCATACGTTACTGCGCCGTTTTCAGCTCGTGTCCGGCGTGGTTTTGCTGATCTACCTCTTTCTGCATCTGGTCAATCACGCGCTGGGTATCTGGTCGCTGGATCTTGCCGGGCGCGGTCTCGTGCTGGCGCTGCGGTTGTGGCGCAGCGTGCCTGGCACCGTGCTCCTGTATGGCGCGGCGTTGCTGCATTTTTCGCTGGCGCTGCGAACCATCTATGGGCGCCGCTACTGGACGCTTCCGCTCACTGAATGGGTTCGACTCTGGGCGGGACTGAGTCTGCCTCTGCTACTCATCCGGCATGCCGTGTCGACCCGTCTTGCGTCATCGCTCTACGGTTTTGAACCGAACTATGAACGCATTCTGATATCGCTCATCACCAGCGGCACGCAAGGCTTGCAGCTCGCATTGCTCGCGCCGGGCTGGTTGCACGGTTGTCTCGGACTGTGGCTGCGCATGCGTCATCATGCTATGGCGCGCCGCGCGAAGCCCGTTCTGGTTGCGCTGCTCGTTCTGTTGCCGCTGTTGTCCGCCGCGGGCTTTATACGAATGAAGCAGGCGGTCATGGCGATCAGTGCCGGGCCGTTGCATCCCGATTCGAAACTGATCGCACATCAGGGCGCGCTCGATGCATGGCGCCACTACATTCTGCTGCTGTATCTGTCGCTGCTGATAGGCGCGTTCATCGCCGGTCAGCTACGCAACTGGCAGGAGCGTCGGCGACTTGGAAAGACAGCGATTAACGTCTGATTGCCGGGCATCGTGAAAGGCCGCTGCCGCTACGACCATGCCGACGGTCTTAGGTGCGCGCGCGTTGGCGGCAGCGAGTTCTGCTGCGATCCGTCACAGAGGCAGGCCCGCGGTGCTCGCCCTGACGGCAGCCGTAGGCAACTCGAAGCAGAAAGTCGTGCCCGCTCCCGCGGTGTCGACCAGACGTATCTGGCTATGGTGCAGTTGCAGCATGCGCTGGACGATCAGCAACCCGAGCCCGCCGCCACGATGCGCGCCGCCGGCGCTGAATGGCCGTTCGAACAACCCCTCGCGCTGCTCGGCTGGAATGCCGGGCCCCGTGTCACTGACCGTGACCGACACCTTGCCGTCCTTGTGGGCGAGATCGATTTCAATCGATCCTTGGGCGGGTGTGTGGCGAATCGCGTTATCGAGCAGGTTGGTCAGCACGCGTTCGATCATGCCGAGATCAGCGCAAACACTTGGCAGACGCGGCGGAATAACCGCTCGTAACTGAATGTGCCTCGCCTCGGCCGGCAACTCGAACTTCTGAAAGACGTCCTGCACCAGATCCGTTAGCGAGAATGGCTCGAGGGCCGGTTGCACGTTGCCGTGTTCGAGCCTGGCCAGCTCGAACAGTGCCTGCGCGAGCCGCCCCACCTTGACGCTTTGCGCGAGCGCGATTGCCAGATAGCGTTTGCGCTCCGTTTCGCCGAGCGTGTCGGACTTCAACGACAGTGTCTCGAGGTAGCCGTGCAGGGAAGTCAACGGTGTGCGCAGGTCGTGCGAAATATTGGCGATCAACTCGCGGCGCTGCTGGTCCTGCCGCGTCAGCGCGCGCCATTGTTCGCCGATGCGGTTCGCCATCTGCGCGAAGGTGGTTTCGAGCACCGCGATTTCGTCGCGCGGTCCGGCAGCCGAGGAGCGCGGCACGTTCGGCTGGGTGTCGGGCTCGCCCTCCGCGTCGAAGCGGCGCATGGCGTCGGTGAGCCGGCGCAGCGGCCGCGTGATGAGGCCGAATGCCGTCAAACCGGCGAGCAGTCCCAACAAGGCAACTAGCGCCATCGACCACAGCGTAGTCCGCAACACGGAACTGGCCGCCACGCGTGCGGCCAGTGCGTCGTGTTCTTCGCCGAGCAGGACCACGTAGATATACCCGGACGGCGCCTGGCCGCTCAGTTGCAGCGGCGCGGCGCTGAACACTTTCCTGCCGTCGGTGCTGCGCGGGTCGTCGCCGAGAATCGGCAGCGCCTCGCCCGCGATGAATTGCCGTATCGGCGTCAGGTTTACCTGTTCACGCTTGACGTGTCCGACAGGCGCGTCGTCGCCTTTAATGCGCCCTTGATTGTCGAGCAGATACACCTCGACACTCGGATTCACCATCATCAGTTGCCCGAACAGTTGCCGGACCGCGTCGGGCCGCAAGCCGTTCGCGTCCATCAGCGTGGTGCGGTGCGCGATATGGTCGGCGAGATTGCGCGACAGGCTCTGTATGACCTCCTTTTCGTGCAGATCGCTTGAACGGATTTGCAGGAAGGCCGACGCGCCGCAGCATGCCAGCAACAGCACGGAGAAAACGAGCGAGAGCCGCTGGGTCAGCGTCAGATTCACGATGCGTCCTTCTGCGCGCCGGCGGGCGCGGGTGTGTCGCCTGGCACGGCGAGCTTGTAGCCGCGACCCCAGACGGTCAGGATGCGCTCGGGTTGGGCCGGATCCGCCTCGATCTTCGCGCGCAGCCGGTTGATATGGGTATTGACAGTATGCTCGTAGCCTTCGTGCTGATAACCCCACACTGCATTGAGCAGGTCCATGCGCGAAAACACTTTGCCGGGATGCTGCGCGAAGTAATACAGCAGGTCGAATTCGCGCGGCGTGAGTTCGATCGGCTTGCCGTCGACGGCCGCTTCGCGCGTTAGCGGATCGATTGCGAGCCCGGCAATCCGCAGGCTGCCGCCTTCGATCCGCGCATCTTTCGCCAGGGCGTCGACGCGGCGCAGCAAGGCCTTGACGCGTGCGACCAGTTCGAGCACCGAGAACGGTTTGGCGAGATAGTCGTCAGCGCCCAGTTCGAGGCCGAGAATCCGGTGCACTTCGCTCGAACGTGCGCTGGTGATGATGATCGGCGTGTAGCGCGTCATCGCGCGGGCGCGCCGGCAGATTTCGAGGCCGTCGACGCCGGGCAGCATCAGATCGAGAATCAGCGCGTCCCAGCCGCCTTGTTCGAGCAGGCGTAGCCCTTCGTTGCCGTCGGCGCTGTGCACCACTTCATAGCGCTCGTCACGCAAATGAAGACTCAGCACGTTGGCGATGTCGACGTCGTCTTCGACGATCAGGATGCGCTTCGGATTGTCCATGGTGGGTTTCAGCGGCGGTTCAGTGCGCGGTTGAGAAGCGGGGCCGGGCACGGCCGCCGGGAAAGGCGGCCATTGCGCCATTGTGCAAAATTTCCGGCCTGCGAGTTATCACATTTAATTTAACTTTTCGTGAGGACTTCGACATCGGTGGCGCTCTAGCATGTGGGCACTTTCCGCAATACCAGGCCCTGAATGAACTGTACGCCGGCTGACGCCCGAGCCCGCGTGCCCACTGTAACCGTCTACACGAACGTTCGGAACTGACATGCTACTCATCGTTCTCGCCTATCTTGGCGGCGCCCTCACCATTCTCAGCCCATGCATTCTGCCTGTGCTGCCGTTTGTTTTCGCGCGCGCCGATCAGCCGTTCGTGCGCAGCGGCTTGCCCTTGCTCGCCGGCATGGCGCTCACGTTCGCGCTCGTCGCGACGCTTGCGGCGGTGGGCGGTGGCTGGGTCACGCAGGCCAACCAGTATGGCCGCTGGCTGGCTATCGCGCTGCTGGCGATCTTCGGGCTGACGTTGCTGTTCCCGCGCTTCGCCGATCATTTGATGCGGCCGCTCGTCAGCGCCGGCAATCGTCTGTCCGATTTCGCGCAGGCGGATGGCCACCAGGTCCACGCGGGGTCGTCGTTTCTGCTCGGCATTGCCACCGGTCTGCTATGGGCGCCGTGCGCCGGGCCGATTCTCGGCCTCGTGCTGACTGGCGCGGCACTGCGCGGCGCGAGCGTGGGTACTACGTTGCTGCTGGCGGCTTATGCGGCGGGCGCGGCGACGTCGCTGGCGGTGGCGCTCCTGATCGGCGGCAAGGTGTTCACGGCGATGAAACGGTCATTGGGCGCGGGCGAATGGGTCCGCCGTGGAATTGGTGCCGCGATGTTGTTCGGTGTTGCCGCGATCTCGCTTGGATTCGACACCGGCGTACTCGCTCGTGTCTCGACGGTCGCCACCGGCGGTCTCGAACAGAAGCTCGTCGACACGCTTTCACCGAACGCGGCGCCGGGCAAGTCGCCGGTCGGCGAGAATCCGGCGCACGTCTCCGCCGGCGGCGCGATGAGGAGCGCCAACCCGGCGACGCAAGGCGGCGCGGTGGTCGAACCGGTCTCCGCCGCGATGTCGGGCGGCGCGATGATGCGCACCGCCGCCGCTGCGGCGCCACTGCCGGTCGAGGGTGTGCTGCCTCCGCTGAACGGCGCGGTCCAATGGCTCAATTCGCCGCCGCTTACACTGCAGGACTTGCGCGGCAAGGTCGTGCTGATCGATTTCTGGACATACTCCTGTATCAACTGCCTGCGTTCGCTGCCGTATGTCAAAGCGTGGGCGCAGAAGTACAAGGATCAGGGGCTCGTCGTGATCGGTGTGCATGCGCCGGAATTCGCCTTCGAGCGTAATATCGACAACGTGAAGAAGGCCACGCATGACCTGGGGGTCGACTACCCCGTTGCGATCGACAACAACTATGCGATCTGGCGCGCGCTGAATAATCAGTACTGGCCCGCGCACTATTTCGTCGACGCGAAAGGGCAGATTCGCTATCACCACTTCGGCGAAGGCGATTACGCGGAATCGGAAAAGGTGATCCAGCAGCTGCTGGCCGAAGCGGGCCACGCGAATGCATCGAATATCGCAATCGGTATTGCGAGCACCGGCGCACAAGGCGTGCAAGCCGCTGCCGACAACGCCGATATGCAATCGCCGGAAACCTATGTCGGTTATCAGCGCGCGGAGAACTTCGCGTCGCCGGGCGGGGCGGTCGAGGACAAGGCGCACACGTATGCAGCGCCGTCGCAACCAGCCGTGAATGACTGGGGGCTCGCCGGTTCATGGAACGTGGGTGCGGAGCAAGCCACGCTCGTCGCCGCGTCGGGACGTATCGTGTATCGCTTTCATGCGCGCGACCTGCATCTGGTGCTCGGGCCGGGTAAGGACGGCAAGCCAGTGCGGTTTC
Source organism: Paraburkholderia sp. BGA-UO-ETr-F21 (assembly GCF_059567925.1). Lineage (NCBI taxonomy): Bacteria > Pseudomonadati > Pseudomonadota > Betaproteobacteria > Burkholderiales > Burkholderiaceae > Paraburkholderia > Paraburkholderia sp. BGA-UO-ETr-F21. The sequence goes on from NZ_JCAQOY010000037.1 coordinate 801,864, forward strand.
GTGTGAGTGTCGACGGTGCCGCGCCTCGCGCCTCGCACGGCACCGATGTCGCCGCTGACGGCAGCGGCATCGTGACCGGGCAACGTCTCTATCAACTGGTGCGGCAAACCGGCCAGGTCGAGGACCACACGTTCACGATCGAGTTTCTCGATCCGGGTGTGCAGGCATTTGCCTTCACATTCGGTTAAGCCGACGCGAGCGGCCTGACTCAACTTCAAGCTGATCCAAAGGAATGACCATCATGCATACGATATCCACCCGCACCGCGTCGCCGCGGAAACATTTCTCAGTCACTCGACTCGCAGGTCTCGTCGTGGTTGCTTTGAGCGTTGCGGCCGCGCAGCACGTCGCGCATTCGGCTGAAGCCACCACGAAGATCCCGGCTCCCGTACAGGACGAGAAGGGCGTTGCAGCGCATAGTGAAACGGCGGTGCTGGCGGGAGGCTGTTTCTGGGGCGTGCAAGGCGTGTTCGAACATGTGCGTGGCGTGAAACAGGTCGCGTCCGGTTATAGCGGAGGCGCGGCTTCGACCGCGCAATACGAAACCGTCAGCGACGGCGATACGGGACACGCGGAGTCGGTGCAGATCACCTACGATCCAACGCAGATCACGTATGGGCGATTGCTGCAGATATTCTTCTCGGTCGCGCACAATCCCACGGAGTTGAACTATCAGGGCCCTGACCACGGCACGCAATATCGCTCGGCGATTTTCCCCGTGAATGCCACGCAGCGCAATATTGCGCAGTCGTATATCGCACAACTGAACAATGCTCATGTTTTTGCTGCGCCAGTCGTGACTCGCGTGGAGGATTTCAAAGGCTTCTATACGGCGGAAAGCTATCACCAGAACTTCCTCGCGCTGCATCCGAATCACCCATACATTGCCATCAACGATCTGCCGAAAGTGGCCGGCCTGAAGCGCATGTTCCCGGATCTGTATCGCAACGATCCCGTGTTGCTAGCTACGGCGGCGCAATAGCATGCGTGCCGTTGCACGGAGCGCCTGACGAATACTCGTCTGGTTCTTGTGTCTTGAGGCTCGCGGCGGACGCGAGCCTTTTTGTATTACCAATATAAAAATTGCACAGGTGGAGCGCTCAGGCCGAACGGTGTCCTTAATCAACTGACGAATCAAAGATTTACGTTTTACGCATTGCCGCGAGGCGGAGTTTTTCCATTCGCCCTCGTTTCGAAAATCTCTGCCCGGATCGTCTTGTAGTTCCTTGCTCTTATCACTTATCGCCCTCGAACCACGGCACGTTACGCGGATGAAACGTTTATAATTCGTCTGCCAAAAAGTTCTGTAACTAATACCGGGCATGCGGTCGAGCACCGTTTTTCCTGTAACAGTTACGGTAGTGGTTGCCGCGCGTCGACGGACCGATTTGTGTACGCGAAGCGTGCTGGTGAAACGCTGCGCGCACTTCGATTTCGACGCTCGCTGTCTCTCGCCGGCATTGAGGCGAATGGGCAGGCACGCACGGATCAATTGTTTTTTTGGATCCCGAACCCGACTCGCAAGACGAGGACAACCTCGATCGCTGCCGAGACAACGGGTTCACGTCAATAATGGACTGTCAACGGTATACGAAAAGAAACTGGGCTGATTATTCGTCATCCTAAGGTTTTAAGTTGTGCGTGTTGGTACGAATTTTGTTTGTCAACCATGAGGTGCGCCGGTCTGTCAGCGCGAGCCTCGGCAGATGTTCCAGTCGCTTCGGCGGCCTGCATGACCCCCTTGTGGCATTTTCCCGGTCGGGTGACCGGCGCGTAGCGCTTTACGTCGCTCAGGAAAACGCTTGAGTTTTTCACGCAAGCGGTGCGTGCGGTTTGATTTTGGTGCGTGTCGCGTTCGATCCACTGTGTCGAAAATCCATGCGTAGTAGCGGGTAGCGGCTTATCGAGGGATTACTTCTCGACAGCATAGTAAGCATAACGTAATAAATAGAAGTTGGGCCGACTTTGATTGCAATGTTGATCGCGCCGCTATTTGGCGCTGGTCAGCCTACGCGCACGGCGAGTAGGTCCGCCATCGAATAGCAGTACATCAAAGCTTTAGCTTCATCAGCAATGAACGCGGTCGGCGCGTTCTCAGGTTCACCTCTCTCTGTACTCAATAACGCCAAAGCGGACGACTGATCGATCTTGCTGAATCCTCGGGGAAAACCTGCTTTTAGCGAACTTACGGACAATGACGAGATACTTGAAACTATTGGGAGTTGCATCGGCAACAGTGTTGGCATCGTTTGCGGCGGAAAGCGCGCAGGCTCAGGCAAGCACCATCACGGTCTCGGGACAGCAATACAAGTTGTGCGCCCAGGAGAATGGCAACTGCTCTTTCCTCGGAACGGCCTCGGTGGTGTTTGGTGCGGTTCCGCCCAACGCGCCGTCGGTGATGTTGACCGCGCCGCATACGTTCAGCAATGGCGTTGGCTGCTATGTCGGCGCAGTGTCGCAGACCGACCCGGCCTACGGCTACGGCAAGTCATGCTGGATTAAGGCGGCCGCTGCAACACCGACGCCGACTCCCACGCCTACCCCAACGCCGACCCCGACGCCGACGCCGACGCCGACGCCGACGCCGACGCCGACCCCGACGCCGACCCCGACCCCGACCCCGACGCCGGCGGCCACCCCGACGCCGACGCCGACGCCCACCCCGACGCCCACCCCGACGCCCACCCCGACGCCCACCCCGAGCAGTGCGACCATGTCGTGCAGCACGCCGACGCAAACGTCCGGCGGTACCGCGAACGGCGTGATCAGCGCCGATACGCCGACCACCGACGGCCTGCGCGTGTTCCAGAACAACGCCTCGTTCAAGCTGGCAATTACGACGAACGCCCCGAGCGCGGACACCGTCGTCTGGTCCGTTGCGGATTCGACCGGCGCGATCAAGACGCAAGGAAGTTTTGCAGTCAAGGCCGGCGTGCAAACCAGTACGATTCCGTGTACGTCGACGTGGTCCGGCTATGCGGCGCTCACCGCGACCTTGCGTTCGAACGGTGGCACGTTGCCGCGAAGCGGTACCCGTCCGGTCGGCATCGCCACGTTCGGTGTGTTGCCGAATCTGAGCTCGGCACTGGGCACCGTGACGTACGCGCATCAGGATCAGCACCGCTTCGGCATGCAGGGCTTTAACGGCAACATCGCGGCGCTACACGCGCTGGGTATCTCGTGGACGATCGATGACCGTCAGGTATCGGCAATGGAACCCAACGGTCCCAACACGTACACGCCGAACGTGAATGACCTCGATCCGTTCTACAAGGCCAATCCGGATCAGATGCGTATCGTGCGTCTCGATGGCCTGCCGGCATGGGATTCGAAGACCGGCCAGTTCAACGACAGCTACTATGCGCCGTCGAACATGGCTGAGTTTCAGACCTACATGGGCAAGGTCGGCACCGACACCAGCCTGATCCGCGCTGCCAATTACCCGAATCAGCAGAAGAACTACTATCAGGTAACGTGGGAGCCGAGCCTCGGTTGGGCCGATAGTGACGCGAATTTCGTTGCCATGTACAAGGCCGCCTACCAGGGCATTCATTCGACCGACCCGAATGCGGTCGTGATGGGCACCGGCAATCCGTTCGCCTCGAATTGCGACACTTGCACAACCGGTTATCTGCAGAAGTTCGGCGCACTCGGCCTGTGGAATTACATCGATGCAGTCGCAACGCATGGCTACTGGAATGCGGGTACGTATCCGTCGCATCCGCCTGAATTGCAGGACTCGGATCCGGATCCGGCGAACCAGGCCAACGCGCTCGACAACCAGATGACGCAGCTGCGCTCGGTCATGCAGGCAGGCAAGCCGAACATGAAGCTCTTCTTCACGGAAGCCGGCGTGAGCTACGATCCGGGCCTCAACTACGGTCCCAACGTTCCTTCGCAGAACCAGCTGTTCGCGCATGCGGCGGTCGGCGTGCGGGCACACATCATCGTGCTGGGCGGCGGCGCGCAGGTCACGACGCTTTTCTACGGTCCTGACTACCCGGGCGAAGTGGGCTACGGCTCGTTCTTCGATCTGAATGACGCACAAGGCGCGTTCGGTGCGACGAACCTGTCGCCGAAGCCTGAAGCGATGGCCTTCGCGACGATGACGCGGGTTCTCGACGGCACGAACACACTGGGCCGGATCAAGGGCGCACCGTCAGGCGTCTTTGCTTATGCGTTCCAGCAACTGGGGAACGGCAAGGTCGTAACGGCGGCGTGGACGCACAGCAACGCACAATGGCCGGCGAGCAACGGCGCGTATAGCCAGACCTATTCGACCAGCTATACGCTCCAGGTCGACAATGCCGGCACGTCGGGCAACGTGACGAAGATCGATGGTTACGGCAATGTCAGCACGGTCGCCTACACCAACGGCCAGGTCGCGCTGACGCTCACCGAGGTGCCGCAGTACATCGTGTCGAACAACGCGACGGTTGCCAAGGCCAACTCGACTGTTCCGCTCGGGTACACGGGCCAGTAAATGACCCGATAAGCAGTCGGACAAGCAGTCCGACTAGCAGTCCAATAAGCGCGGAAAACGATCGACGCGCCGCTGATGTGAATGGCGGCGCGTCGATTGCGTTTTGGAACAAGAAAACCCTCACCCTGTGCAGCGCTGACGCATTCGCGGAAGCCGATCGCACTCGCAGTACTCCATCCCACTACGCGAGCGGCGCTTACTGCTCCGCGTTCAGAACCTCGACACCCTTATCTGTAAAGAACGCAAGCCCGGCCCCGAGCATTGCGTACTGGCTTTTGATCACCGGCATATCGTGTGGGGCCGCGTCGCGTAACGCCGCAAGATACTTGGGCGTGAATATGCGATGCCAACTGGCGGCGAGCTGATTCGCCGAACCGATCGTCTCGTGGTGCGCTGCGCCCCAATTCACCCGCAGCGGAAAGTGAACGAAACGCGCGGCCTGCTTCGGATCACCCTTCAGCGCGGCGAAATAGAAACCTTGAGCGCGCGCCTCGAATGCATGGTCCGATTCGTCGGTGATCATGCCGTACAGGCGACCCGCATTCGTGTCCGCGGATGACATACTTTCGAGGGCGAGCTTGACCGGCAGAGTCTTTCCGCCGCCAGTCCAGGTGCCGGCAAGGCCCACGCTATTGGGAAAATCAAGTGGCTGGCCGCCGTTCGACCCGTTGCCCACAAAATGCAGCGTGAACGCGCCGTTCGCTTCCTGTAACGTCAGCGTGCCGCCGGATTGCTGACCGGTCAGCGCAATGTCCTTCAGGTAGCGGTAGTAGAAGTAATGTCCTTCGCCGAGATCTTTTCCATGCAGAGCGAGCGTCATGCCGACCTTCGCTTCGCCGACGGTGCCGGAATACGCAACCCGGGTCGTGTCTTCAGTCTGCGCGCAGGCGGAGTGATTGATGCTGGTCGAAATCGTCAGTAGCGCGGCAAGCATCGCAATCGTGCGTTGCCGGCTCAGGCCATGAAGGCGCAATCGAAGTGTATTCATGCAACGTCCTGTGAGCAGAAGTGGCGAGGCTAGCCGGGCAATGTCGTCGCGATCGTAAAGCCGGTCGCCGTTATCAGCGCGCGCCGAAGGCGTGAGCAGCCCGGTTGCGTCGTAGTGGTGGAGCGTGCGGACGGTCAGTGCGCTGCGCCTTGCAAGTTCTCCCACGTTCAACAGCATTCGAGCCTCCGGTCAGTGTGCATGTTGGAGCGTAGAACCTTACGCTACGTGAGGGTCAAGGGGAAATCAGGCGCGCATTCTTGCGACCTGCCAAACCGGGGCATGGCATATTGGTGGCCGTGGTCACCAACAGGAGCTCACCATGCGAATCCAGACGTCTTTCCTCTTCGATCTCGACGGAACCCTGGTCGACAGCGTCTATCAGCACGTTCTGGCCTGGAAAGAAGCGCTCGACAGCGAAGGGATTCCTTTGTCGGTATGGCGGATTCACCGCAAGATCGGCATGAGCGGCGGCCTCTTCACTCATCAGCTTCTGCGGGAAACCCACGGCGAAATCAGTGCAGAACGGGTAGAGAGCCTGCGTCGTGCGCACGCCGCAGCCTATCAGCGACTGCGAGCGCAGGTGTGCCCGCTGCCGGGCGCGCGGGCGTTGCTCGACGCGCTCACGCAAGCCGGAACGCCGTGGGCCGTGGCGACCAGTGGCCGCATGGAGACGGCGGCGCTCAATCTGGAGGCGCTGGGTGTCGATCCCGCGAAGGCGGTGGTCGTTACGCGCGACGACGTCAAATATGCAAAACCGGATCCGGATCTGTTCATCGCCGCGGCTGAGCGGCTCGGCGTGCCGGTCGAAAACACGGTGGTGGTCGGCGACAGCATCTGGGACATGCTCGCGGCGCGGCGCTGCCGCGCTCTGGGCGTAGGCCTGTTGTCGGGCGGATACGGCACGGAGGAACTCGAACGCGCCGGTGCGCTGCGGGTGTACGACGACCCCGCCGATCTGCTGGAGCATCTGGACGAGGTCGCGTCGCGGCCGTAGCGGCCGGCTCAATCGCGCGGATTTTTCCGGTCACGCGTCGCCGCTGCCGTTGGTACTATATAGTTCAGGGGAATACGAAGTTTGCGGACCAGCATGAGAGAATCCGCCCTATGAGCGGGTAAGAGGCACGCCGGCGTGTTCCATATGCGAACACACGGAAAACCTGTAGCGGCAAAGTGCGGGGCGGGCGTGCAGGCAGTGGTCGAAGCGTCGGCCGCTCTCCAATCTGGGGGCGCCACGCCGCGACATGGCTTACGGACTCGCCTTGTCTTCCGGCGGCTGGCCTGCCGCGGCCATTCTCCGGAGGCGGCGCGACGAACCACGTGAAAATATGAACAACTTTATCCGACCACCTGTTCTGTACCCGTCAACGGTTGTTTTCGTGGATGACAACGACGGCTACCTGGACGCCCTGCGGCGTTTCTTTCCCGATATCACCACGAATCTGTTTTTTACGCGGCCTCAAACCGCGCTCGCCTTCATCCGTCAGCATGCCCGCGAAAATTCGCTGGAGTTTGCGCCGGCGTCGGCCTGTGTGAGCGAGACGGGTTTCGAGCGCTACGTGGAAAGCTCGGCGGAGCGGGACATTCTGGCGCGCGGCGCACGCTTTTCGGAAGTGGCGGCGGTGGTCGTGGATTTCGACATGCCGGGCATGAGCGGCGTCGAATTTCTCTCGGCCATCTCCAATCTGCGCTGCGCGAAAGTGCTGTTGACCGGTGTGGCGGACGAAACCGTCGCGGTCAAGGCCTTTAACGCCGGGATCGTCGATTTATACCTGAGAAAGACGGATATCGATTCCGCAAACCGGCTGGCCAACTTCCTGAAAGATGCAAAAAACAGGCATTGTTCAGAAGGCGGCTGGCTGGCGTTGGGCGATAGCGGCATGACGTACTGCGATCCGCGTACGCGCAAAGTCATCGACGAACTGGTGGCCGCGCATAACATCGTCGAATACTATTGGCGCCCGGAACAGGATGCCATTCTGATGTTCGACCGCGCCGGAAACCCGAGCGTTTTCGTTGCATGGGCCGAGAACGACTGGATCTCACAGGGCGAAATCGTGGCGGACGAGGACGGCCCGGCCGACCTGCTGAAACAGATGGCGGTGCGCGAGGTGATGCCGGTATTCTGGCCGAATCTGGCCTACCGTTCCGGCATGAACTTCAGGACGCTGACACCGCAGCCCGTTCCGGGCTGGGGTGACGTGTTCTACTGCTGGTCCCCGATCGACGCAGCCGACGTGGGCATGAACCTCGTAACTTTCGCGCAATGGCGGAATGAGCGGAATCGCTAAATTCGGCCGACACGTTGAGCCACATGTACGCAATTCCGACAGCCTTCGTGTCCGCGATGTTCGTGGTGTTCGGCCTGTACGTACTGATCACGCAGGGGGCGACGCGGCTATTCACGCCGTTTATCCTGATGTGCGCGGCGACGTTCGCCTGGCAAGGCACCTGGACACTACTGTTCCAGACCGACAACCCGCAGACCGCGGAAATGCTGGTCCGGTGCGGCTATCTCTTCATTCTCTTTCTACCCACCACGTTCTATCACTTCGTCACGGAGGTGGTGGCGCAGCGCCGTGAGCGGCCAATACTGCTCGCGTCGTACGGCCTGTGCTTCGTCCTCGCGATACTGCTTCCCGGCAACGAAGTGGTGGCCGGCTATCAGCGCTTCTTCTTCGGCTTCTATCCGGTCGCCGGGCCGCTGCATCCGTTGCATGTCGTGCAGACCGTGTTGCTGGCCGTGCGCAGCGGGCAGCTTCTGCTCGCCGCGCGCCGCAAGGCCGAGGGGCACGCGCGCAGACGCCTCGACCTGTGCCTGGCGAGCCTTTGCCTGTACTCGTTTGCGGCGGTGGATTACGCGGTCAACTACGGCTACGGGTTTTATCCACCGGGCGTCCTGTTCATCGGTCTCAGCCTCGCGCTGCTGGCGATCACCATTGTCCGCTATCACCTGATTCACCCGTATGCCGTTGCGGCGACCATCGCGCACGAGATATCGACGCCGCTCGCGACCATCGGCATGCACGCCGACGAGATCGCCAGCGTCTGGTCTCACGTGTTCGACGGCTACCGGATGGCGGTCACGCACGGCATTTACGATGACCATGACCCATCCGGACAAACCGAGCGCATCGGCCAGCTGGCGACGGCAATCCGGCGCGAAGTCTCGGGAACCAGCGCGATGGTTGAGATGGCGCTCGCATCCTACACGCTCGATCGTCTGGACCGCAGCGGCTTCAGCCGGCATTCGGTGCGGCAATGTGTGATGTCGGCGCTGGAACGTTATCCGTTTCACAGCGGCGAGCGAGCGCGCGTCACGGTGACGCCCATCGATCCCGCCATGGCGTTCTCGGGTTCGGATACGGTGGTGGTCTTCGTGCTGTTCAACCTGCTGAAAAACGCGTTGCATGCGATCCGCCTGGGCGGCGATGGTCAGATCACGATCAGCGCCGCTCAGGATCAGGACTTTTGCGTGCTGCAATTCCGTGACACCGGGCCGGGCATTTCGCCCGACGTTCTGCCCTATATCTTCGACGCTTTTTTCACGACCAAACGTCACGGCAGCGGCGCGGGGATGGGGCTCGCGTTCTGCCGTCGCGCAACGGAGCTTCTGGGCGGGAGTATCGAGTGCAGTTCGATAAGCGGCACGCATACCACCTTCACGGTGCGGTTGCCGGCGCCGAATACACCCGCGGACCGTGCGCTGCGCAAGGCGCCGAGCCGCTCGCCGCGCGAACCTCAGCGCTGACCGGCAGAAGACGCCGGTGCCGCATGCGCGCATAGAAAACGGCACACCTCCGCGTGCAAGCTCTGCACGCCTGGGCTGGATTCAATAGCGCGCCAGCATCCGTGCACGAGTCCGGCGCCGATCCACAGCCGCGCTTCTCCACCGGCTGCATGGATACGCTCCGCAAACACGCGCGCGTCATCTCTCAACGGATCGTGTTCGACGCCGATCGCGAGCGTCGGCGGCAGGCTGTCGAAGCGTGTCGCGTCGAGTGGGATGGTCCACGCGGGGTACGGCGGGTGTGTGCCCCAATAAAAATCGCGGAATGCGTGAACATCCGCCAGTTTGAGCATGGGCGCATGCGCTTCGGTTTCACGCGCGGGCGGCTGAGGGTCGGTGCCGAGCATCGGATAGACCAGCGCAAGGCCGCGCAGGCCCACAATGCCGTCATCGCGTAGGCGCATCGCCACACTGGCCGCAAGCGTGGCGCCGGCGCTGTCGCCGGCCAGTTGCAGCGTGGCGCCGGACTGTAAATCGAACGGTAAGCGTCCTGCCAAAGCGGCGAGCGTGACCTCCAGGCAATCGTCGTGCGCGGCTGGGGCGCGGTGTTCGGGCGCGAGCCGGTAGTCGACCGCGATCACGTCAAAACCGGTGTCCGCGGCGATGCGCGCCGTCATGACCTGATGGCTGTCGAGCGAGCCGAGTACGAAGCCTCCGCCGTGAAAGTACAGCACGGTGCCAGGCGGCGCTTCGTGCCGGCTTGCGCGGTTGCGGTACAGCCGCAGCGCAATCGAATGGCCCGCGCGGGATTGGAACGCGGCGTCCTGGGTCGCGACGTTATCGGGCAGCGCGGGCGTGAACGCCGCCGCGTACCGGTCGTAAATCTGGCGCTGCTCGGACGGCGTCAGCGAAGTCGAATGCCCTGAGTAAATCGCGGCGGTTCTTTCGATAAACGCGGCAATCTCTGGCTCAAGCATGTTCAATCCCGCTGGGTTTCGTGGTGGCGGGCAAGCCGATCACGCGGCCGGCAAACCTGGCCGGTGGCAGCGCGGCATGCGCGTCGGCCAGCCCGCGTACGTGCGCGGCGACATCCGGATCGAACGCGGCGGCGCGCGGCCCGCCGGTATCGACATGCAGCAACATCTGCTCGCCCGCGGCCACCGGGTCGCCGCCGTCGCCGGTAAACATCTCCAGGTAGAGATGCAGGCGCTTGGCATCGTGGCCGAGCACCCGCATGTCGACGCGCACCTGTGCGCCTTCCTTGATCTCATGCAGATAGTTGATGTGGGCTTCGAGCGTGTAGATCGAGCGCCGGCGCGCTTTGCGCACTGCGTCCGGCAAACCGATCAGGTCGATCAGCGCGTCGGTCGCGAAGCTGAAAATCAGCATATAGAACGCGTCGCGCAAATGGCCGTTGTAATCGACCCATTCGGCCCGCACCGTATCGCGATAGCAGGGCAGGGCAGCAGGTTGCGGCATCGGCAGTCCTCTTTGTGTTTTGTATCAAAGGCGTCGGTTGCGGGCGAACGTGGTGCTGCTCGCTGCTCGCTGCTCACGCCGCGCATTTCAAGGCATCAATCGGCCGGCAGCAAGCCATGCCGTGCCTTCGCCTCCGCAATCGCCGTCAGCACACTCGTAATGCAATCGTCGCGGTAACGTTCCAGCTGCTTGATCGACCGCGGGCCGACCTGTTCAGCCGTGCCGTCCACGACCCGGTCGATCAGTTCATCCGTCAGCTTCGGCGCGACCAGTTTAGTCCACGGTAGCTCCAGCGCCGGTCCGAACTGCTGCATGAAATGGCGCATGCCCGCATCGCCGCCCGCCAGCGTGTAGGTGAGGAACGTGCCCATGAACGACCAGCGGATGCCCGCGCCGAAACGGATCGCGTCGTCGATTTCGCCGGTGGTCGCAACGCCTTCGTTGACCAGATGCAAGGCTTCGCGCCACAGCGCTTCGAGCAGGCGGTCAGCGATGAAACCGGGCACTTCCTTGCGGACCCGCAGCGGCCGCATCGAAAGAGCACGATACACCTGTTGCGCGGCGTCGAGGGTTTCCGGGGCGGTGCTTTCGCCGCCCACCACTTCGACGAGCGGCAACAGATACACCGGATTGAACGGATGGCCGACAATGCAACGCTGCGGGTTCACCGCACGCGCGTAAAAGTCGCTCGGCAGAAGACCCGACGTCGACGAAGCGATGATCGCATCCGGCTTTGCCGCACGGCTAATCTGTTCATGCAGCGCGAGCTTCAATTCCTCGCGCTCCGGCGCGCTTTCCTGGATGAAGTCCGCCTGCCCGACGCAGGCTTCGATCGTGTCGACGAAGCGCAGTCGCTCCGGCGACGCGCCCGCGGCCAACCCCACGCGCTGCAGCGCCGGCCAGGCGTTCGCGATGTTCTCGCGCAACTGTTTCTCCGCGCCCGGCGCCGGGTCCCACGCGAGAACATCGAGCCCGTGCGCGAGCGCGCGCGCCACCCAGCCGCTGCCGATCACGCCAACTCCGATTGCCGCGAATGTTTTGATATCGACGATCACTGCCATTGCTGACGTTTCCTTTGCCTGTGTGTTGTCTGATTGCGATGCGCGCCGCCATGCAGGCAACGCGCGTGGCGCACGATCACGCGTACTGTCCCGCCGCACGCCGCTCCAATTGGCGTTCGCCACGCGCGGGCAGGCCCAGCTTGCGGCGTCCTTCGGCAGGCGTCAGCGCACGCGCGCCGAGCCGTTCGATGATTTCCACCGCGCGTTGCACGAGCGTGCCATTCGTTGCGGGCACACCTTTGTCGAGCCAGATGTTGTCTTCGAGGCCGACGCGCACGTGGCCGCCGAGCAGCATGGCCTGCGCGACCATCGGCATCTGCATGCGGCCAATGCCGAAGCCGGCCCATTGCGCGCCGGGCGGCAGGTTATCGGCCATGGCTTTCATGGTCGTGGTGTCGGCGGGCGCCCCCCACGGAATGCCGAGGCAAATCTGAAACAGCGGCGGTGCGTCGAGCAAGCCTTCCTTGAGCAATTGCTTGGCGAACCACAAATGGCCCGTATCGAAGATCTCCAGTTCCGGCTTCACGCCGAGTTCCTGGATGCGCTGTGCGCCGGCTCGCAATTGCGCGGGTGTGGATACATAGATGTAGTCGCCATCGCCGAAATTGAGCGTGCCGCAATCGAGCGTGCAGATTTCCGGCAGCAACTCCTCGACATGCGCGAGGCGCGTCAGGCCGCCGACCAGATCGGTGCCCGCGCCAAAACGCATCGGGTCTTCGCCTGAGCCGATCTCCAGATCGCCGCCCATGCCGGCCGTCAAGTTGATGATCACGTCCGTGCCCGAAGAGCGAATGCGGTCGACCACCTCGCGATACAGCTGCGGATCGCGGCTGCCGCGTCCGGTCTTCGGATCGCGCACGTGGCAGTGTGCGACGGTGGCGCCGGCCTTGGCGGCTTCAATGGCGGCCTCGGCGATCTGCTTCGGCGTGACGGGAATGGCCGGATGCTTGCCGACGGTATCGCCTGCGCCGGTGACCGCGCAGGTCACGATGACTTCATGATTCATGCGTGCTAGTTCCTGTGGATTGAAATGCGCGACTGTCGGGATCAAAGACCCAGATAAGCCTTGACCGCGGGCAAGCCGTCCTTGCCGTCGTAGGTTTTGACGCCGGCAAGCCATGCGTCGAGTACTTGCGGGTTTTTCTTCAGATAGGCTTTGGCGGCGTCGGCCGGTTTTTCCTTGTTCATGACCGATTGCATGACCACGTTTTCGAGCTGCGTCGAAAAGCGCAGATTGCTCACGAGCTTGCCCGCGTTCGGGCAACGCGTCAGAAAGTCGGGGGACGTCAGTGTATAAACGCGTGCTTCGCCGTCGTTGGGACCGAACACGCCGTCGCTGCCGGTGAGGTATTTCATGTCGATCTGAATGTTCATCGGATGAGGTTCCCAGCCGAGAAAGACCACCCACTTTTTCTCGCGGATCGCGCGATCGACCGAAACGAGCATGCCCGCTTCGCTCGATTCGATCAGCTTGAAGCCGCCGAGTCCGAACTGATTGTTGGCGATCATTTTCTGGATCGCCGCATTCGCGCTGCTGCCGGGTTCGATGCCGTAGATCTTGTCGTCGAGCTGCTCACGGTGTTTGGCAATGTCGGCGAAGGTTTTCAGGCCCGCGTCGTATTCGTAGCTCGGCACGGCGAACGTGGCTTTGGCGCCCGTCAGATTGGGCGGTTGCAGCACCTGGATCGATTTCGAATCGACGAACGGCGCGATCGCCTTTTCCTGCACCGGCCACCAGTAGCCGAGCGATACGTCGAGCTGTTTGCTCTTCAGGCCTGCAAACGAGATGGGCACCGAGGCGACGGTCGTCACCGGCTGATAGCCGAGCCCTTCGAACACGGTCGAAGCAAGCGCGGTGGTCGAAGTGATATCGGTCCAGCCGATGTCGGCAAAATGCACCGCGCGGCAGGCAGCCGGATCCTGCGCGAAGGCCGGCAGCGCGGTAACGGCCGAGGCCGCGAGGCATACAAAATGGGCAAGCAAGGCTTTGATGCGTAACTTCATGATGTTCCCTCTTCTGACACGTTCAACAGCGTGTTTCGAACCGGGCCGCGCCTGAGCAGATGAAACCTGGCGAAGCGGCCCCCGGACATGCGATACGGCCTGTGTGATGCCTGAACTGCACGATGACGTAACGTTAATGCCCCATATTCCGCACAAAGCGACCGCCAGCGACCGGTTCTTGCTTCCACGCGACTATGAGGGAAAACCAGCGGCGCTTCGTCTTGCAGTGCAACAGCGGGTGGTACAGCGGGTACAACAGCGCCGCCGAGGGATTTTTGACGCGCCTTGCCCACTTGCGTGCTGCTTGCTAGGCTCGCCGCAAGCCCGCGTCCGCCCGCGTTTTCGTCTCTCCTGATCGAGTGTTTGCACGATGCCCGAAGATATGTCGTTCCTCTTGTTGCCGGGCTTTTCGGCGATCGGCTTCATGTCGGCGGTGGAACCGTTGAGGGTGGCCAATCGCTTTCAGGGCGATCTGTACCGCTGGCGCATTCTGAGTGTCGACGGCGCGCCGGTGGCCGCCAGCAACGGCATTTCGATCAACGCCGATGCGGCCATCGGCGACGTGGCCGCGGCGCAAACGCTCTTCGTCGTCGCGGGCTTCGAGCCTCTTGCCTGCTATACGCGTGCGCTGGGGGATTGTCTGAAGCGCCTGGACCGCGCGGGGGCAACGCTCGGTGGTATCGACACCGGCAGTTTCGTGCTCGCCGAAGCCGGCCTGCTGGGCAGTGCGGACAACGTGACCGTGCACTGGGAAGCGCTGTCGGCGTTTCGCGAGCGTTATCCGTCGCTGGACGCGAGTCAGGAGCTGTTCGAAATCGGCGCGCGGCGCATTACGTGCGCGGGCGGCACCGCATCGATCGACATGATGCTCGACCTGATCGGCCGCGAGCATGGCGCCGCGCTGGCCTCGGCGGTGTCGGAGCAATTCGTGGTGGGCCGGATCCGCCAGCGCTCGGATCATCAGCGTATGGAGATCGCCGCGCGTTACGGCGTACACAACCGCAAGCTGATTCAGGTGATCGGCGTGATGGAACAGCATATGGAAGAGCCGCTCGCCCCGGATCGGCTCGCGCAGGAGATCGGCGTGACGCGGCGTCAACTCGAGCGGCTCTTTTGCGCCTCGCTGAAAGACACGCCGACGCATTTCTATCTGCAGTTGCGCCTTGCGCGTGCGCGCGAGTTACTGCAACAGACCGACATGTCGATTACTTCGATTTGCGTGGCATGCGGATTCGAGTCGCCCTCGCATTTTTCGCGGACGTATCGCGCGCGCTTCGGCGCGAGCCCGAGAAGCGACCGGCAGCCTTCCATGGGGCCGGCGTAAAGGCGCAGAAGCGCCACCGCGAGGCGAGAGGGGACGGGGGACAGGGGACAGGCGGTACAAAGGCCGGCGAATTGCCGCCGTCGGAGAGGTTAAATCTTGTGCCCTCCACGCAATTATCCCGATTATCGCAACAGTGAATTAGGCGATTGGGGGTTTACCCTAAATAGACTGACTCCTAGACTGTGTTCATCCGCTGCAGACAAACCGATTCGCAGCGTGGCAAAAACAATCTCTGGAGGTAGTTATCATGAAATCCCTGATCGAAGCCGCTGTCATCGCCGCACTCATCACCGCACCGCTCGCCGCTTTTGCTCAATCGAATCAGCCGGTTACGCGCGCTCAAGTGCGCGCTGAGCTGGTTCAGCTGGAAAAGGCCGGCTACAACCCGGCCACCGCGAGCGACCCCCAATACCCGGCTGATATCCAAGCTGCCGAGGCTCGTGTAGCCGCGCAAAACGGCGCCGTCCAAACCAGCGGTTACGGTTCGGCCACGAATGGTTCGTCGCAGGCCGGCAGCCGTTCGGAAACGATCCGCAGCTCCTATTCGGCTCCTGTCGTCAACTACAGCCATAACTGATTTCGACGTGAGTGCGTAATAGCTCGCTCCATCCGCGTGTGCGGCAGCCGACAAGGATCGGCTTCCCGCACACGGCGATCACGACGGCTTTCGTACTGACTGCAGTGGCTCCGGCTACGCCGGAAAGTATCTGATCGATGACTCGCTGATTCCCTGAAGAGTGCTCCAGGGAATCAGCGAGTCTTTCTGTTTCTCCGCGGACTGTTCTCGCAAAATCCTCCCCCCTGAAAGTCCGCGATGCAGCGCGCGAACTTCCATGTTTTTCGGAATTGGCGAATCGCTTTCGCCATGTCGAATAACGCCTGCCGAATTGCCGGACTTCAGCCACTGTGTGTGCGCATCACGTCTACAACGGACACGCGGATCGCATCGATCAAAGCTCGCGCGGCCGGGGACGGGCTGCCGGTCGAGCGCATGGTCAAACCGATGTCGCGTCGCGTGTTGTGTAACTTGACGTCGAGAATCGCCAGTTGTCCGGACTGAATTTCCAGTTGCAATTGGTGGGCCGACAGCGCGGCAATCATGTCCGTGTCGAATAGCAGACCGCGAATCACTGCCAGGTCCGCGGTTTCCACGGTCGGCACAGGCGGTTTGACCTTCATTCGCCTGAACTGTTTTTCGAAGAGCCCAAGAGCCGGTGCGTTGCTGCGCGGGAGGATCCACTGTGCGTCGCGCAGGTCCATGATGCTGAGATCGCGCGCTTGGGCGAGCGGGTGATCGCGGCGTACGAGCAATGCCATGTCGGACGACATCAATCGCTCGTTCTTCAGGCCACTCGCGGCGTCGTTCTCCCGTAGCGCGCCGAGGATAAAGTCGACGTCACCCGCGCGCAGGTCTGCAACGAGCGCCTCGTAGGCACTTTCGTTCGTGATGGTGCGCACACCTGGATTTTCCCTGGTCATTCGTGCGATCGCTTTTGGCAGGATCAGCGTGCGTCCGAGCGGCAGCGCACCGACTGTCACCGTGCCTTGAATCTGACCGTGCGTTGCCGCGACGTCGTCGGGTACGTGCCTTAGTTCGTTCAACGCGCGACGCACGCGCAGCAGAAACGTTTCACCTTCTGTCGTGAGCAGGATGCCGCGCGGGCTACGATGAAATAAAGTCAGACCGGAGCCGCTTTCCAGCATGCGAATCGCGGTGCTCACGGCTGGCTGGCTGATGCCGAAGGTCCTCGCTGCGCTAGGCATGTGCCGATGGCGGGCGAGCGCCGCAAACAGTTGCAGCCGCCGTGTGTTGAGCAGATAAGCCGGCAACGCGCCCTCCGCCGCGGCGCGGCGGCGTGCCTGCCGCGCCGAGCACCACTGCGCGAGTTCTTCCAGTTCGGCGAAGATCCGCTCGCAACGTTTGAGAATCGCCCGGCCGACTGGCGTTGGAAGCATGCCCGACGGACTGCGGACAAAGAGCGGCTCGCCAAGTGCCGACTCGAGTTCCTGGACAGACCGAGTGACGGCCGATTGGGCGCGAAACAGGGCTGCGGCGGCGCGCGTGGCGCTGCCCGTGTCGGCGACCATTCGGAATGCGCGCAATTGCGAGAGGTTGAGAAGTTCGTTGCTGCTCATGGACGGGGCCGTGTTCTGGAATTCCGAATTGCTATTTCATTCATAAGGCATCTGTTCTGTTTATCGCACCCGGACGGTCCGAGCGGGATCCATTGTTGGATCTTTCCCGGTGCGGGATTACAAAAGCCCTTGTCGCAGCGCGCTTCGCGGCACTTGCCGCGCAAGCGAAGAGTCGGTAATGGCCATCAATTATGCAACTTTGGTGGTAATGACGGTGGTTTCCCCACCCTTCCTTCCAGCAGATTAACTCCCTATATTTGTATCCGAAAGCCGGTGCGGAAGATAGCCGCGCCGGTTACCCGACCCATCTGGTTTCGCGGAAGTATGTGCGGCGCAAGGAAAGGGCTGTGAGCGAATAGCGGGATGATGGTTGGCGGTATCCAGGTCGCGACCACTTAGGGTGGGCCCCATCGTCGCCGGAGCGCCGCTAACCGTATTCTCCGCGCTCGCCACCTAAGGCGCCTCGATGGGCGGTCATCTGAGATTTCTGAGGAGTATGGGCATGGCACGGATCATCGGAGGCATCGCGGCCTCACACACACCAACCATTGGCTTTGCTTTCGACAAGAACAAGCGCGACGATCCGGTGTGGGCTCCGATCTTCGAAAATTTCGCTCCGCTGGCGGACTGGCTCGCGCAGAAGCGTCCTGATGTGCTGCTGGTTATCTATAACGACCATGTCACGTCGTTCTTCTTTGACCACTATTCGGCGTTCGCGCTAGGCGTGGGGCCCGAGTGGAAGGTCGCCGACGAGGGAGGGGGCGCGCGGGATCTGCCGCCTATCAGCGGACATCCGGGCTTGGCCGCGCACATCGGCACGTCGCTCATGACCGACGAGTTCGATATGTCCTTCTTCCAGAACAAGGCGCTCGATCACGGCTGTTTCTCGCCTCTATCGATGCTCTGCCCGCATACCCCCGAATGGCCCGTGAAACTCGTGCCGTTGCAGATGGGTGTGCTGCAAGTGCCAGTGCCAAGCGCGCGGCGTTTTTACAAGCTTGGCCAGGCACTAAGGCGTGCGATCGAGAGTTACCCGGAGGATCTCAAGGTCGCGATCGTCGCGACGGGTGGCCTGTCGCATCAGGTACATGGGGAGCGTGCTGGCTTCAACAACACGGAATGGGACCAGCGCTTTCTCGATCTTTTCGAACGCGATCCCGAGCAACTTGCTGATATGACGATCGCCGAATATGCGGAACTAGGCGGGTTCGAGGGCGCGGAGGTGATCATGTGGCTCACGATGCGAGGCGCGTTGCCGTCGAGCGTCGTATGCAAGCATCGCAGTTACTACTTGCCGTCGATGGCGGGCATCGCGACCGCCATCTATGAAGGTGAGGAAGGTGAGACGAAGCCTTCCATTCTGGAGCGCCACCGGCAACGGATGGCGACGCAGCTAGCCGATATCGAGAAGCTCGAAGGCACCTATCCGTTCACGATTGAACTCGCCGTGAAGGCGTATCGGATCAACGATTATCTTCACCGGATGGTGGAGCCGGCCCATCGCGAGGCTTTCCTGAGCGATCCCGAGGCAAGTTTCGAAGCGGCCGCGCTGACCGAAGAGGAGCGAGACCTGATCCGTCGCCGGGATTGGCGCGGCATGCTGCACTACGGCGTTATCTTTTTCATGCTGGAGAAGCTGGGCGCCGTGACAGGCGTCTCGAACCTTCACATCTACGCCGCCATGCGCGGGGAAACGCTGGAAGCTTTCCAGCGCACGCGCAATGCACCCGGCGCGCTGTATTCGGTGGCGGGAAAGACCGCCGGAAAACTTGACTGGGACAGCCCGAAGAAAGAGTGAGCTGAGAACAGGCGCAGTTGACCGGGATCGCATGGCAACCATGCAAGCGGTAATTCCGCGACGCAGACACAGATCAACGGCACAAACAGTTCCGATGGCGCGTTGAGCCGCGCCACTCTGGCCATCGTTCGAGTGGGCCTTTAACCCGCTTTGGCGTTGCCGTTGTGGAGCCGTTCGCGATCGTTGCGTCGGGCGAGACATATAGGAAGGAGACAGGAGTCAACAATGACTAACGGAAGAACGATTGATATCAAGGCGTTTATCGACGGGCGATCCATTTCGCCTTACCAGTGGCTGCTGGTGGCGCTGTGTTTCCTGGTCGTGACGGCGGATGGCATGGACGTGGCGATCATGGGCTTCGTGGCGCCTTCGATCATTCACGACTGGGGGATTTCGCGACCCGCGTTCGGTCTGGTGATGAGCGCGGCGCCGCTCGGCCTCGTGATCGGTGCTCTCGGGGCGGGGCCTGCTTCGGACCGTGTGGGCCGTAAGTGGGTGTTGATTACTTCTGTTTTCCTTTTCGGTGTGTTCACGATAGCGACCGCCTTCACCCGGTCGCCTGTGGAAATGGCCACGCTGCGTTTGCTGACCGGCATTGGTCTTGGCGCCGCGATGCCCAACTCGACCACGCTGCTTTCGGAGTACGCACCTCAGCGCAAGCGGTCACTGCTGATCACCATCATGTTCACTGGTTTCAATCTGGGTTCGGCCTTGATCGGTTTTGTTGCCGGCTGGCTCATTCCCGACCATGGTTGGCGTTCGGTATTGATCTTTGGTGGCGCTCTGCCGCTCGCCTTGATCCCCTTGCAGGTGTGGCTGCTACCGGAATCGGCCCGTCTCCTGGCGGTGCGCGGCGCGTCGCCCTCGCGTATCGGCGCGACTCTGGGCCGGGTATGCGGTGAGCGCTTTACAGGCGACGAGGTTTTTGTTTCCAGCGAGCCCCCGTTGCCGACGCGCAAACCGATCGGCGTGCTCTTTTCGCACGGCTACGGCTTCATGACCGTGGCGCTCTGGGCGACCTATTTCATGGGCCTGCTCGTGATCTATCTGCTGACGGGCTGGCTGCCCACGCTCATGAAAGATGCGGGGCTGACCGTCACGTCGGCGGCCAACGTGACGGCGATGTTCCAGATTGGCGGAACGATCGGCGCGGTTCTTGTCGGGTGGATGATGGACAAAGTGCGGCCGGCGCCGGTCATCAGTGCGGCCTATCTCGGCGGCGGGCTGTGTGTTCTTGCGCTGGGATGGATCGGCGCTTTGTCGTCCTCGCTGGCGTGGTTCGTGTTTGCAGCCGGCTTTTGCATGAGCGGTGCGCAGACGGGGCTGAATGCGTTTGCGCCAGGCCGTTACCCGACGGTCGCACGTGCCACCGGCGTGAGCTGGATGTTGGGCATGGGGCGATTCGGCAGCATCTTCGGCTCGGCAATAGGCGGCGCGCTGCTCGGCCTCGGCTTGCAGTTCAGCGCGATTCTCCCGCTGCTTGCGGTGCCCGCAACGCTGGCTGCGGTGGCCATCCTGCTGGCCCAGCGGGTCAGGGTAAGCGAGCCGGCCGCGCAGCCCAACACGGCACACTGACCAGGTAATCGAGCGATGCCACGTCCGGCATTGCGGCAACAATTCAAACGCTGTTCGGAGTCACGATGATCATCGACATTCACGGCCACTACACAACGGCACCCAAAGCACTGGAAACGTGGCGCAACCGCCAGATTGCGGGCATCAACACTCCTTCGGAAGTGCCCAAAGTTTCCGAATTGCAGATCGGCGACGACGAACTGCGCGAATCGATCGAAAGCAACCAGTTGCGCCTGATGCGCGAACGCGGCCTCGATCTCACGATCTTCAGCCCGCGCGCCAGTTTCATGGCGCATCACATCGGTGATTTTCAGGTCTCCAGCACGTGGGCGGCGATTTGCAACGAGTTGTGCTTCCGTGTGAGCCAGTTGTTTCCCGATCATTTCATTCCGGCTGCAATGCTTCCGCAAAGCCCCGGCGTGGATGTCGCCACCTGCATTCCGGAACTCGTGAAATGCGTGGAGCAGTACGGCAACGTGGCGATCAATCTCAACCCGGACCCGTCGGGCGGTCACTGGACCAGCCCGCCGCTGTCCGATCGCTACTGGTATCCGATCTACGAGAAGATGGTCGAGTACGACATCCCCGCAATGATTCACGTGAGCACGAGTTGCAATGCGTGTTTCCACACAACGGGCGCGCACTACCTGAACGCCGACACCACTGCGTTCATGCAATGCCTCACGTCGGACCTGTTCCGCGATTTTCCAACGCTGCGCTTCGTGATTCCGCACGGCGGCGGTGCGGTGCCGTACCACTGGGGACGCTTTCGCGGACTCGCACAGGAATTGAAGAAGCCGCTCTTGAAGGACCACCTGCTCAACAACGTCTTCTTCGACACCTGCGTCTATCACCAGCCGGGCATCGATCTGCTGACGCGCGTGATTCCCGTGGACAACATTCTGTTTGCAAGCGAGATGATCGGCGCCGTGCGCGGCATCGATCCCGAGACGGGCAATTATTTCGACGACACCCGGCGCTATATCGAGTCCGCGCAGATCGATACGGACGAGCGGTACAAGATTTATGAAGGCAACGCGCGGCGCGTTTATCCGCGCCTCGATGCAGCATTGAAAATGAAGGGGCTTTGATCATGTATGAATTAGGCGTGGTGTATCGCAACATTCAGCGAGCACAGAAGGATGTCGCTGCGAATCTCGGTGCGCTTGGGACGGCCACCGTGCACGAGGCAATGGGCCGTGTCGGCCTGCTCAAGCCATACATGCGGCCGATTTACGCGGGTGCGCGCGCCCATGGCACGGCGGTCACGGTTCTGTTGCAGCCCGGCGACAACTGGATGCTGCACGTCGCCGCCGAACAGATCCAGCCGGGCGATATTGTCATTGCCGGTGTCACGGCCGATTGCACGGACGGCTATTTCGGTGATCTGCTGGCAACGAGCTTCAAGGCACGCGGCGCGCAGGGGCTCGTCATCGATGCGGGCGTGCGCGACGTAAGCGTGCTGGCCGACATGCAATTCCCGGTCTGGAGCAAAGCGATTTCCGCCAAAGGGACGATCAAGGCCACGCTCGGCTCGGTGAACATTCCGGTGGTGTGCGCCGGGGCGCTGGTGAATCCCGGCGACGTCGTCGTCGCGGATGAAGACGGCGTCGTGGTGGTCCCCGCAGCGTCGGCGCAGAAGGTGCTCGACAAGGCGGCGGCGCGCGAAGCCAATGAGGCCGAGAAGCGCGCGAAGCTCGCTGCCGGCGTGCTCGGTCTGGATATGTATCGCATGCGCGAGCCCTTGCAGGAAGCAGGGCTGAGCTATATCGACTGAAAAGGCGTGTAACTTGGCTATCGATCAAACCATGGGGCAGACGGTCACCGTTATCTCATCAATGGCGACCCGGAATGTGCTCGCCGATCTCGCCGAACGATACGCGCAGGATTCGCGGCGATCGGTGTCGGTCGAATCGGTAGGCGGCGTCGATGCGGCCCGGCGTGTGATGGACGGTGAGCGGTTCGATGTCGTCGCGCTGTCGGCCGACGCAATCGACCGGCTGGCGGCGGCCGGCCGGATCGTGGCGGGCAGTCAGCGGGAGATCGCCCGCTCTCACGTGGCAATCGCCGTGGCGGCGGGCGCGGCGCATCCCGACATCTCGACCGGACCCGCCGTGCGCAGTGCGATTCTGGCTGCCCGCAGTATCGGATATTCCACCGGACCGAGCGGTTCGCATCTGTTGCGGCTTTTCGAGCGCTGGGGCATCTCAGGGACTATCGCGCCGCGCGTTGTGCAGGCTCCGCCGGGCGTGCCGGTAGGCTCACTCGTCGCGAGCGGTGAGGTGCAACTCGGCTTCCAGCAATTGAGCGAATTGATGCACCTGCCCGGCGTCGATGTGGTGGGGATCCTTCCGTCTGATCTTCAGGTCGTCACGACTTTTTCCGCCGCGGTTTGCGTGGCGTCCGCGCAAGCGGCGCAGGCACAGGCATTCGTTTCGTTCCTTGCCTCGCCCCTTGCGGCGTCTGTCAAACTGGCGCACGGCATGGAGCCGGCGTGAACCGCCGCCGCGTATATGAAGTCTCGAATCGTCAGCTCATCCAGTACTTGTCTGGAATTTTACGGTCCGCTTCGGAAAGGAAAGGGTTGTCGAGCGTAAAAGTCAGGCGCGATCCGATCTTTGCGCGTGCCAGCGCATCCTGAATGTAATGATGGGAGTTGAACAGTCTCATGTAGGCGCCATTGCGATACGCAGTGGTAAGCCCGCTTTCGATCGCCTCCGCCAATGCTTCGTGGCCCGAGGCGACATAGAAGATGAAATCCGATCGGTATTTCAACAGGAGCCGGTTCTCGACCACGAGATCGGGCTCCTGGTGCTGACGGCCATCGAGTTCAGTAAATGCTTCAACTAAGCCGCGCGGGAAATAGTCGACCCGGCCACCCTGGGTCATCTCGAACATCGTGTCATAGGTCGAAGTCTGAACGTTCAGGCCGGCTGCCTTCAGGATCTCCGTATCGATCCACCCCAGTCCCTGCCCGCACATGAATGCTTTCAGATCGGAGAAGCGTTCGACCTTGTCGAAATCCGCTTGCCGATCCTTTCGGATGATGAATAGCCGGTGGCCAATCAGTCCACGATGAATCGGAATCCGCACGACATTCCTGCCGCGCTCGGCTTGCGCCTCCATACTCGTCCAGTGCAGATTGATCATGTTGTCGGGGCCGGCCAGTTCGGCTAGCGCCCGAGCGCGCTCCATTTCGATGTCGGCTGCCCGCAACGTGTACGAAACGTTTGCTGTCTTCATGGCCAGATCGAGTACGGCGAGCGCAAACGCGGCGTGCACGTCGCGGGCAGGCCGAATGCGGGGATAGACAACGTCGAAGTAGACGGGAGAGTCGGCAGGCGCGGCACGCGCGCGAAGCGTGCTGCCCGCCGCAGCCAGCGCTGCCAGTACAAAGCGCCTGCGATCCATGGATGGTCGGTTTCTCGAAACAGCAGTGGTGCGCTCGGATTGGCGCTTGTCCGCACAGATTCTCGCCTGAGCGGTTTTTTCATCCTGCCACGTCCTGCCGTGACTGACAAACCGTGTAATCCCGTTGTTAGGGTGCGGCGCGCATTCAGGATTTCCTGACGGCATCTTCAGCGGATTGGAAGGGTTTTTTTCCGGGCTTCCTGACTGCGTGCCGCTCCCGGCCTCCTTAGGATGGTTTATCGAAATCGTCTAGATCAACGGTCCCGTTATGAACGGTCATTCAGAAAGCCGCGAAATCGCGGTCGAATTCCTCGACACCGCGTGCGAGCGGCTGTTCGACATCTGGTGTGAAAGCAGAAGTGTCATACCGCTCAGCTACCTGCTGCATTGCTGGCCATTGCCGGATAGGGGATACGCGTCCGTGAAGCGGTTGTCCGACGGATTGCGCGAGCTGCGGATGTCGAACCCCCATGCGCTCGGTGGCCGCATACGGCCGATCCTCGCGGAGGTGACCTCATGCATCGATGAGATCCTGCAGTATCCGCGGATCTGCTTGCCGCGAGCGGTCAACGATTCGCCGGCCGTCGCGACGGGCATGTACGTCAACTAGACTTTCGTCAGAATAATCAGGACGCGTTTCACCGGGGCCGAGCACCGGGCGTATCGGCAAATGAGAGTGACTGGCTGACTTGGGCAGGCAAACTTGAAGCGCCACCCTGCGAAAGCGCTGGCCGACCGTTCAGAGCCCGTGTAGCGGCAACGAGTGCAGAATAGACGAAACTAGAACCGTAGCACTCGCGGGGAAGTATGAAGCACAACCTGTTCGACGCATGGTGGGGTTTGATCAGCCGCTTCAGGAGCAGCCTTGTGTCACGGCTTCTCGTGACCGTGCTGCTCGTCAGCTGCGCGGTCACGGTGTTGCTGACCGGGCTGCAGCTTTACCGCGACTACGAGCAGGGCGTGAAGCAGATCGACAATCGCCTCGTGGACATTGACCGCAGTAGTCGCGACAGTCTGGCGGAAGCGCTCTGGCGACTCGACGATGCGCAACTGCAACTGGAGTTGAACGGCATTCTGCGTCTCGCGGATATCCGTGCCGTGGAAATACGCGAGACGGGGAAAGCCGGGCAATCTGCCTACCTGAGCGCGGGTCAACGCTCCGCCGGTCCCGTCATGGCTCGCGAGTTTCCGCTCCTCTACAGGGTGCAGGGCAAGGAGCGCGAGATCGGCAAGCTCTACGTGGAGGCAACGCTGCTCGATCTCTACCGCCAGTTGAAGCGGACCGCCGCGACGATTCTGATCACGCAGGCCGCCAACACTTTTTTCGTCTCGCTGTTCATCGTCTACATCCTGTCCCGTCTTGTGATGCGGCACGTCGCGGCCATCGCGCGGACGGTGGAGAACTACGATTTCCGTGAACCGCCCAGGCCGTTCAGCCTCCAGCGCCGAAAACGGCGTGAGCCGGACGAACTCGACCGCGTGGCGGCCGCATTCAATGCGATGGGCGCGCGGCTTCATTGCGCGTATCGCGACGAGCAGAATACGGCGGCTGAACGCGAAGCACGCAATCTGGCGGAAGCGGCTAACCGGGCCAAAGGAGAGTTCCTGGCGAACATGAGTCACGAGTTGCGCACACCGCTGAACGGTATTCTCGGCTACGCGCAGATTCTCGAGTGCGATGCCACGTTGAGCGAGCGGCAGCGAGAACGCGTGGCGGTCATCCGCCACAGTGGCGAGCATCTGCTAACGTTGATCGAAGACACGCTTGATTTCGCGAGGATCGAAGCGGGCAAGCTGAGAGTCGAAATAAACGACGTGCCGCTGGCGGGGTTTGTCGATGTCATTCGGGACATCATCGGCGTGAAAGCCGAGCAGAAGCATCTCGACTTCATCTGCGAATTCGCAGACGATGCGCCCGACGGCGTGCGTGCCGATGAGCGCCGCTTGCGGCAGGTCATGCTCAATCTGCTTGCCAACGCCGTCAAGTTCACCGACTCCGGTTGCGTGAGCCTCCTTGTCTCCAGGTCCGAGGCAAACCGCGTCCGTTTCGAGGTGCGCGACACGGGGGTGGGCATTGGTCACGATCAATTGAATACGATCTTCGAGCCCTTCGAACAACTGGGCGCGGCTGAGCGGCGAGCAGGCGGGACCGGCCTCGGCCTTGCCATCAGCCGTGAGTTCGTGCGTGCAATGGGCGGCGAGATCGAGGTGGAAAGCCGCCTCGGGCAGGGCAGTACTTTCCGCTTCGAACTGCCGCCCGCGAGCGTGACGCCCGTGTTGCGCAAGACGGCGGCCCCAGCGTCGCTCTCGTCCACGGCGACGGGCTATGAGGGGCCGCGCAGGAAGGTGCTGGTCGTCGACGATATCGAGGTCAATCGTGCGATCGTTGTAGATCTGCTAGGCCGTCTCGGCTTCGACACCGTCGAGGCGCAAGACGGTCGCGATGGGTTCGAGACGGCGCAACGCGAACGACCGGCACTCATTCTTACGGACATCGTGATGCCCGAAATGAACGGCCTCGAATTGACGCGCAACCTGCGAAAATCGCAGGGGTTCGCTCATGTTCCGATCATTGCCATGTCCGCCAGCCCTTCCGGAATCAACAAGGCGATGAGCATGGAAGCGGGCGTGAACGCGTTCCTGCCAAAGCCGGTCGACCTCGAAGCGCTGCTGGCCCAGATCGCCACGCTACTCGGGCTGAGGTGGATCCATGCGTCGCCGGCCGAGCGTGAAGTGACGCCGGAGGTCAGCCTCGCGGCCGTGCCCCGGCGGCAGATGGAAGAATTGCATCATCTTGCACGCCTTGGCGATATGCATGAAATCATCGCCTGGGCCGAGAGCCTGGCGGCGCGCGATTCGCGTTACCGCTCTTTCACGGGGCAACTCTGTGCACTGGCTCAAAACTATCAGTCGAAGTCGATTCTCCATCTGGTCGAACGGTATCTGACTCTCGAGGGCAAGCCATGAACGAGCCCAACGCGGAGGGCCGCGAACGGCCGACAATCCTCATCGCCGACGACACGCCGGCGAATTTCGGCGTGGTCGTCGACAGTTTGACGGACCGCGGCTTTCGGGTGCTCATTGCGCTCGACGGCGAAGAGGCGCTGGAGCGTGCGCTGTTTTCCGCGCCGGACCTGATCCTGCTCGATGTGAAGATGCCGGGAATCGACGGCTTCGAGACTTGCCGGCGGCTCAAGGCGGACCCGCGCACGCGCGATATCGCGGTCATTTTCATGACCTCCTTGACGGGCGCGGAAGACATGGTCGAGGGTTTTTCGGCCGGGGGCGTCGACTACGTGGCGAAGCCCGTCCGTGTCAACGAAATGATGGCGCGCATCGAGACCCATCTCGCGTTGCGCGTGATGCACCGGCAGCTTGTCGTGCAGAACCGCCAGCTCATGAACGAGGTGGCGGTGCGCCACGAGGCCGAGGCCGAATTGTCGCGCGCGCGCGACGCGCTCGAACAGACGGTCGAGCAGCGCACGAGGCAACTCGCGGAGTCGAATGCGCGGCTGTCCGCTCAGGTGGACGAGCGCCGCCGGGCGGAAGCGAAGTTGCAGGCGAGCGAAGCGCGTTTTCGCACCATTGTCGAAACCAGCCCGATTCCGCTGTGCATCACGTCGATGCCCGACGGCGTCATTCTGTACGCGAATGAGCCGTTGCGAAAACTGGTCGGTCTCGATTCGGGCATGGGCCCGTTGACCAACATCGTCGATTTCTATATGGATGCCGGCGACCGTGACCGGCTCCTGTCGCATCTGCGCACGGAGGGCAGTTTCAGCAACAGCGAAGTGCATATGCGGCGCGCGGACGGCTCGCCGTTCTGGGCCATGGCGACCGCCCGCGTGGCGACCTTCGGCGATGCCCCGGCGATCTACGTCGGTCTGAGCGACATCACGTCGCGCAAGCGTATCGAGCAGGAGTTGTTCGAATCGCGCAATCAGTTGCGCGAGTTGTCTGCGTACATGGAGGCGATTCGCGAGGAAGAGCGCAAGCGCATCGCCATGGAGATTCACGATGAACTCGGCCAATTGCTGACCGCGCTGAAAATGGATGTCTCCCTGCTGAAAATGCGTCTCGGCACCGATCCGGAGGCGATGCGCAAAGCCGACGACATGCGCGAACTCGTCGAAAAGACCATCTGGATGGTCCGCAATGTCGCGAACCATTTGCGGCCGGTGGCGCTCAACTTCGGGGTCGTGTCGGCGCTGGAATGGCTGGTGGAGGATTTCATGCGGCGCCATGGCATTCTTTGCCAGTTGCACATCAACGGGGGGGAACCCGTGCTGCCGGAGGCTTGCGCCACAGCCGTATTCCGGATCGTTCAGGCTTCGCTCACCAACGTCGGTCGCCACGCGCGGGCAACGCGTGCCGACGTGACGCTGACTAGCACGGCGGCGGCGCTCGATCTGCACGTGAGCGACGACGGCTGCGGATTCGATCCATCCATGGCGCGTACGGGTTATTCGTACGGACTGCTGGGTATGCAGGAGCGCGCCCGCCTGATCGGCGGCGCGATGAGTATCGACAGTGCGCAGGGTATGGGCACCGCGATTTCCATTCACATTCCGCTTACAGGCGCAGCAGAAAATGATCGACGTCCTGATTGCCGATGATCACGCCGTGGTGCGTGGCGGCCTGAAACAGATTCTCGCGACGACCACGGATATCGTCGTCGCCGCCGAGGCCGCGCAAGGTTCGGAAGTGCTCGATCGGCTGCGTGCGCGGCGGTTCGATCTGGTGCTGCTGGACATGACGATGCCCGGCATCAGCGGGGTCGATCTGATCCGGCGAGTGCGTGCCGAGCAGCCGTCCCTGCCGATTCTCGTGCTGAGCATCCACAACGAGGCACAGGTCGTGTCGCGCGCGCTGCGCGCGGGCGCGACGGGCTATGTGACGAAAGACAGCGATCTTGACGTGCTTCTCGCGGCGATCCGCAAGCTGGCTGGAGGCGGGCGTTTCATCGACCCGAAGCTGGTCGACGCGATGGTCTTCGAAACGCATTCCGGCGACGCGCCGCCGCATGAAGTGCTATCCGACCGTGAATTCCAGGTGTTGCAGATGCTGGCGGCCGGCCAGAGCATCAACGAGATTGCCGAGTCGTGTTCGCTCAGCGCCAAGACCATCAGCACTCACAAGATGCGGCTCATGCAGAAACTTGGCCTGAACAACAACGCCGAGCTGATCCGCTATGCGATCAGGCACGGTCTGGTGACAGAGTAACGAAGTGCCCGTGCCGGTAGGGAAATCCTGAGGCGCGAAGCAGCGTTTCCCGAATCAACAATCCGGCGCTGCTGACTGAAGAAACCTCGCCGTTGTCCCACGATTGGCAAATGGGAACCTGACGTGCGGGGGCAGATGTGGATGCGACGAAAAGCTCACTACGCGGACTGCGCGAGAAATTACTGGCGACGGCGGGCGCGCTTCCGGTCCGTGTGCTCACGCTGCATGGTTCGGTGGACGGTCTGACTTGCCGCGTATGCGTCGAAATCAGACGACCGGATGGACCGATCCTGCTGTTCTTTTTCCGGCACAGCGACGGTACGTGGCACGTATTTCCGCCGGCAGAGAAACTGTGCAGAATGCGCTTCGAGCCGCTCGTCGGATGACATGAACGAGGCCGGACAAAGGAGTCATCGATGAACGCAGACAAACTGGGGACCTTGTCGGTGCACGAAGCGGCATTGCGCGCGTGGCTGAGCGAATGGTACGACCACGCCTTCGCGACGGGCTTCATCCGGCCGCCTTTCATACTCGACGACGCGACCGCATTGAGGCTCGAAGGTTACTTCGACGTGGGATTGACGCCCGCGGAGGGTGTCAAGGCGATTTTCGGCGTGGTGCATTGACTCGCCAGGGGCGCCGGAGCATCCGGCGCTTTCGGGAGCGGATCACCCCGAGCATTTTCTTTGTTGGCGAACATCGCTGTTCGATTCGACGGCGTCGTCGTCGCTTTCGCTGCTTTCGCCGCATTCCTCACCGATCCATCGCCGCCCCCATTCGAGCGCGTATTGCTGCGCCGTCTCGCGGTGTTCAAAGCTCGGACCGATCAGCCCGGAGCGTGCGACGCGCTTTTTATCACGCACGATCTCGGCCCATCCGCGGAAACGCGCATTGGGCAGCTGATCGGCGGAAACATGGATCACGTAGCCGCGCGGGTCGGATTCGGTCTGGCCTTTCGACGCGAGGGTCGTCCATGGCGAGGCGGGGCGCTGCATGGTGTGTGGGCGTGTCACCGGCGCGCACGATTCGGCGCACCCGGGTACGGGATCCCCTGCATTCAGGGAATTCGGGAGTTGCCGCGCAATATGTCTGAACGTATCGGCGGTATGGGACGACTGCCATGCCTCGCGCGGTGTTTGCCAGGACGCCTGCTCCCTCCAGAACACCCGGCGAAAACCATCTTCCCACGTCTCTCGATCGATGCGTCGCGATGAGGCATCGCGGCGCTCCAGTGTGAACTGCGGACCGCACCGGAACTTGCGTCCAGTGCTCGAAAGAATCCGGTACATCTGCGCCAGGGCGCCGCTCGAACGCCACGCCTCGAAGCGGTGCCGGCAGGTCGGCGCCGACGGATAGTGGCTCGGCAACATCGACCAGGATTCGCCGGTCGTCAGCACCCACACCACGGCGTTCGCCACGACGCGAACCTGCGCGCGTGGCCGGCCGCGCTGCCGGTGAGAAATGGGAGGGTCCGCGAGGAGGGGCGCGAGCAGCAGCCATTCTTCGTCACTGATTTCGTCGAAATGCACGCTGTCCTCCACACCATTGTTTTGGGCGAACCCGGGTGTCGGCGTTGCCGCTACAAACCGCTCGTCAGCCACGTTGGCAGTGACGACAGGATCAGCAGGTCCTCGACACAATCCGATAGTTCGCATACCTCCTGAAACGAGGCGTCGCTGGAATCGTGCGGATGTTGCCGTCTAAGCTCGCGTAGAGCGTTGCCAAGACGCCGGAGGGTGTCGGGCTCGCTGTTCATCATCGGCCAGCCTTGCAGCAGATACGTCAGCGGCGCGATGCTTCTGGTCTCGCACCACCGGTCAAAGAGGCATAAGCACATTGCGTTGATGTGCTCGATCGAATTTTCTCTCTCTGACAGATAGGGAACCATGGCAACACTCGGATGAAGGCAATTGACGTGCATTCATCCTATGCGGCCACTTTTCGCGGTGCAGTCAGGGGATCAAGAAAATGTGGGCGGTAGATGCTGAACTACGGGTCAGGGAATCCTTACTCGCTGGTCGTCCTTGTCAGAGCGACTGCTGCCCGGAGAAGCGGTTATCAGGCGTAGCTTCGAACCGAATCGTTTAAAGCCGGCCGATAAATCGGGACGCCTGTCCGACCCAATTCATCGATGCGGCTGGTATGGAGTCAACCACGGTGTGCATTGATTTGCCGATGAAATGCGCAACACCTGACCCGAACGAATGTCAGGGTTCGGAAGCCATATCATCGCGCGCTCGAGGCGCGCGCAGGCGTCACGCTCGGCGTGGCGCCGCGTCGAATCGGAATTGACAAATCAGTTCCGCGCTATCGGAGAGAACCTCGATTTCGGCCGGTGTCAGCGAACAGATCCTCGTTGCCATCGCGTCGGAGACGCCGAGCGCGCGTTTTGCCTGCTCTCTGTCTTCCTTCAGCATTCGCTGCGCGAGCAGCAGATACGATTGGTTGAATGCGGCGATTGCCTGCAGGCTGTCTGAATTCTTGGCCAATTGGATTTTTTCGTCCGGGAGAGTTGAATGGTTCGCCGCCGGTTATTTGGGCGGCAGACAGGCGACAGATTCCTTTTGTTAGTCTACTCATTGCGGTTTTCCCAATTCTGACAAAACCTTGATTCAATCCGCCTATATTGACAATCCGTCGAAATCTCTTGTAAGTGATCGCGCCGGAATATCGACGTGGTTATGCCGGCCAATCACATTGCTGTAGCGTTCCGTCATTTAATAAGCCTGATCAGACAAACGGTTACCCTGATCGTCTATTGAAAGACGATACTTGGTTTCGGGGTTCTCTGCTCTCGGTGAACCCTTTCAACCTCGGTTAAACCTGCTCGTCAGTGGATTTGGGCGGGCAGGTTCTTTTTTGCGATTCAGACACCCGGGAATGCCATATAAATGCCCGTTCATTCCACGCGCGAGATTCAAGTCCTATGCTTAAAGTAACGAAAGCCGTCTTTCCGGTTGCGGGGCTCGGTACCCGCTTTCTTCCGGCAACCAAAGCAAGCCCGAAAGAAATGCTGCCGATTGTAGATAAGCCGCTGATTCAGTACGCGGTCGAAGAAGCGATCGCGGCCGGGATCACTGAAATGATCTTCGTGACGGGACGCAGCAAACGGGCCATCGAGGATCATTTCGACAAGTCGTACGAGATCGAGGCCGAACTCGAAGCACGAGGAAAGGAGAAGCTCCTTTCGCTCGTACGCAGCATCAAGCCGAGCCATGTGGACTGTTTCTATGTTCGCCAGGCCGAAGCGCTGGGGTTGGGCCATGCGGTGTTGTGCGCGGAAAAGCTGGTCGGCGACAGTCCGTTTGCCGTCGTGCTGGCCGATGATTTATTGGACGGGAGGCCGCCTGTGTTGCGGCAGATGATCGACGTGTTCGATCATTACCATACCTCGGTGCTCGGTGTCGAAGAGATCGCGCCGGACGAGTCGAAGTCTTATGGCGTAATCGACGGCAAACAATGGGAAGAAGATATTTTCAAATTGTCGGGCATCGTCGAGAAGCCTGCGCCCGCGGACGCACCGTCCCGTTTCGGCGTAATCGGCCGCTATGTCCTCAAGCCGAGAATCTTCAAGCATCTACGCGCATTGCGGCCGGGCAGCGGCGGCGAGCTGCAACTTACCGATGCGATCCAGGCGCTACTCGCCGACGAACAGGTGCTGGCCTATCGGTATAGCGGAACGCGTTTCGATTGCGGAAGCAAGCTCGGCTACTTGAAGGCGACGGTGGAGTTCGCGCTGCGCCATCCCGAAGTGTCGTCGGACTTCAGCGAATATCTCGCGAGCCGCATGCCGGAGCTGCAGATTTAATCGATTCCGTGTGGCAGGCCTGTCAACGTGGGAACGGGGCAGGCCGCCGCTGTCTGCGGCAAAGTTAGTGACGCAGCGCGGGCCGCGTTCGCGACCTCACTGCATCGAGAGCGCGCTCAGCGCGCGCCAGATGGTGTTTCAACCCCGCTAATACCCGCGATGAACCGCGTGAACTGATCGAGGTGCCAATCGGCGTTCGAATAGCTTCTCTCGCGAGCGGTAGGCGAGAGAAGCGCGGTGACGTGCGCGATGCAGACCTCGTCGGACGGCTGCGGTTCCTTGGGCCCAGGCAGTCCGTTGTCCAGCAGGAATTCTGCGCACTTGCGTTGATAGCAGAACAGCAGGACCGGGACGTCGTACACGAAACTGACGATCGCGCCGTGCAGCTTAGAGGTGACGACGCACGCCGCAGCCGCCAGCAGATCGACCACCTCGGTAATCGAATCGCCGTATTGAAAGCGGCTTACCGCGATGTTCGAGGGCGAGAACAGGCGGGCAATGTCGCCCGTGACCGCAACGCTCTCGTCGTCCAGCGAGACGAACAGCACTTCGTCGACGAGGCGCCGGTTGTCGATGTCGGCGAGCACGGCCAGTACCGCATCCATGTATTGCCGCAGATGAATGGACACCACCAGCGTGCGCCGATCGTGCGGCCTGCGCTTCGGCGTGTAGAGTGCCGGCAGTGCGAATGCCAGATCCTTGAGGTTGGCGGGCGCCGAGCCTGTCGCGTCCGCAACCGCGCGAACCGAGGCTTCATCGCGAACCGCTATGCAGGGCAACGCCCTGAGTACGCCGGTAAACGCGTGGCGCCGCTCAGCTGTCGCGAACGGCCCGACCGACACGCCGATTGCCGCGACGGGCCTGTTGAACCACCGCCCCGCGTTGACGATCAGCTTCGCGAACGCGAGCGAAGCGTTGGCGCCGAATAAAGAGCCGCCGCCGAACACCGCTGCTCTCGCGCGCAATACGGCCGCCACATAGGTTACGGACCGGGCCGCCGCGCCCATTATCCCCGGACGGGTCCACAACGCTCTTGCGACCGGCAAATGGAACAAATGTGTCAATTCGTGCGCGGGCGATGCGCCGACAATCAGCGGGAGGATCCCCGGTGTCCTGATCGACATCGACTGCAGAAGGTAGCCGAAGAGATCATCGCCGAAATTGTGCCGTCCGTAGAAACCGAAGAACGCGATGCGCGTCTCGCGTCTCGCGGCAGCGCTTCTCCGCGCATGGCGGCGGACCGGAGCACGGCGTGCCGGCGAACTGGGTGCGACGCGCGGAGGGGTGCCGATTTCAGATGTATTCATTTCAGGACCTCATGGGAAAGCGCGTGCGTGACGGCCGGCAGACGGCGGTCTTGTATCGGCGTCAGCAAACGCCGGTAGACCCCCACATAAGAACGGAACAGCTGCGTGTCGCCGAAGCGGCTGCGCGCATGCGCGCTCGCGGCGGCCGCCATTCGTTGCCGTAGTGGCGCGTCGTCGATCAACTGGCGGGTATAGCGTTCGAGCTCTTCGTCATCGTTGGCGAGAAAGCCGGTCACGCCGTGAACGATCACGTCGCGGTTGCCCACGATGCGGCTGGCCACAGCGGGAAGTCCGGCCGCTTGCGCTTCGATCAGCGCGATCGGCATGCCCTCCCAAAGCGACGGCAAAACGAAGATGTCGCACTGCGAAAGCCGCCGGCGAAGTTCTGCGGCCGGAATCCAGCCGCTTACCTGAACCGTGTCGCGATCGATCCAGCGCTCGATCGCCTCGGATTCGCCGTCGCCGAACCATACGAAGCGGGCGTCCGGGCTGGACGAAAGCTGTTGCGCGAGCCGGGTAAAGCGCCAGGGCGCCTTCTGATAAGTGACGCGTGCCGATGTGCATACGACGATCCGTTCGCCGGCCGTTTTATCACCGTCGCTGTGGAATTCGTCGAGCTTCACTGCGTTCTCGACCAGACTGGTGCGCTCGGCGCGCAACAGCAGCATGCGTGCATAGCGCAATTCGCTCTTCGAACAGGCGACGATATGGCCGCCCGTTGCGTGCAGCATCCGTTCCACCAGCAGGAACAGTCTGATCTTGCGCGGCGAGATATCTTCTTTGAGAAAGGCGAAGCCGTGCGGCGAATAAATCGTGCGCGCGGTGATGCCGAGCAGGCGCGCCGCGATACGGCCCACGGCCGCGGCTTTCGACGAATGCAGATGAACGATGTCCGGGCGCTCGCGCAGCAGCGCGACGAGCAGCCGGAACACGCTGACGATGTCGTGAACGCCGATGCTGGTGCGCATGTCGACGACCTCGCGACGCACCCGCGGGTCGAACAGTTCGTTCAGCTTTGCGGCCGGCGGCGTGTCTTGCCGCATCGAATGCAGCACGAGGACCTCGTCGCCGGCGGCGGCCTGACGGTTGGCCAGCAGCGCGACGCAGTGCAGTACGCCGCCACCCAGTGCTTCCGTTACGTGTACGATTTTCTGTCGCATGATCGCTCACCCCAGTTCCTGAATTGATGGAGCCGCCTGATAAGGCAGAAACGGCGACTGTCCGCGTCCTTCTTCATCGGTCATGTTGTGGATGCGTCCGGCCAGTGCGATCAGTCCGATGACGAACAGGCAGGTCGCCAGATTGGTCCGCATGCGGCCGGTCGGCGGCGCAAACTGACGCCACAGCACGACCAGCATCAGATTCACGAGAATCAGCTGAAAACGGATGCCCGCATAAGTCACCTGGGTCATCCCGTATAGCACCGCCGCCAGCACGGCGCAGATCAGCCAGCCGATCGGCGGAATGGCGAATTGCCGCCGGTAGACGATCATCACGCCAAGCATCAGCATCTGGATCATCAGGAAGAGGAGTCCCGACGACGCGTTCGGCGCCGCGATGCCTGTGTAGAGGCTCGTCTTGTCGGCGAAGTAGTCTGGCATCACGAGCGAACCGCCGATGACGACAACCGCGACGCCGACGAACATCAGCGTGTGACCGCGGCGGGTGGTCGCGACGAATAGCAGGAACAACAGCGCCGAAGAGAAGTGCACGCAGGTGCCGAGCAACGCGTAGACGAAGTAGCGAAGCGGCTTCCTGTGCGGAGCCACACGCGTCGCAAGCAGAAAGATCGCCGACGCGAGACCGAAGCGCATCACGTTCATGGTCAGCTCGTAGAACATGCCCGGCATGAGGATCAGTCCACCAAACCAGATGCCGAAGCGGCTGCGGGAAATGGACCACAGCAACAACAGCGCGGTCGTCATCGAAATGCTGTTGACGACGAACCGCGGGTCGGGGTCGATCGA
The DNA here is from genome assembly GCF_059567925.1 of Paraburkholderia sp. BGA-UO-ETr-F21. Classification (NCBI taxonomy): domain Bacteria; kingdom Pseudomonadati; phylum Pseudomonadota; class Betaproteobacteria; order Burkholderiales; family Burkholderiaceae; genus Paraburkholderia; species Paraburkholderia sp. BGA-UO-ETr-F21. Next base: position 838,155 of record NZ_JCAQOY010000037.1, read on the forward strand.
CCAGAGGAGCCGCGCATACGCATTGAACAGCGGCTCGGCGCCGTAGCCGTTGCCTTGGCCGAGATCCGTAAACGCCTGGTAATACGCTGCGGTGTCGGTCCCGCTATGGCCACGCAACACGGCCAGCGCGACCATCGGCAGCGCGCAGGTCAGAACGACCGCGGGGTTGGTCCCGCCATAGGCGACGCACAGCGCCACGCCGAAATAGAAGATTGCGAGGGGAACGAGATAGTAAGTCATGTCGCACGCCCGGCCGTTTGCTGCGTTGCGATGGAGGTGAGGGCGTCGGTCACGCGAATCTCCGCGACACCACGCAGCGTCGAAAATATTTCATTGCACTCAGCAGCGAAAAACACAGCCATTCGACAGGGCTGATGACCTTGCGTCTGCGCAACTGCAGATAGTTATCCTGCTCGCCTTTCTGGATTTTCCAGAGTTGAGCGCTCAGGCCGGACCGCGCGCCGAATTGCGCCTTATAGATGTACGAAAGCGGCGTCGGGAACAAATAAGCGTTGCCGCGATCGACTAGAACGACTTCGAGCAACATGAAGTAGTCCTCGGCATGACGTTTGGTTTCGTCGAAGCGGGCGCCGACGTCCGCGCGCATCAGAATGCTGGAAGGCGTGAAGCGATTCGAGAACAGCACGCGCCGGCGCGACATGCGGCGTGGCGCGCCGACGGGCGGCAATGGTTGCGATTGGGCCCGTTCGCCGGCGTCGAGTTGCGCGACCGGGTGGCCGGTGATCGTCGCCTCGGGACGCGCGCGCATCCATCCGTACTGGATCTCCATCTTCGCGGGATGCCAGCTGTCGTCCGAGTCGAGAAAGGCAATGTAGGGCTGTCCCGCCGCGCCCCATGCGGCATTGCGTGCGGCGCCGGGCCCCGCATTGCGGGGCTGTAGCAGGATGTGAATCCAGCCGGGCGGATACGTCCGCGCGAGCTCGCCGAGCAGCTCACGGGTGCCGTCCGTGCTGCAATCGTCGACCAGGATCAGCTCTTTGGGGCGGCACGTTTGCAGGAACACGGACTGGACCGCGCGCTCGATCGTATCGCGGCAGTTGAAGCATGGAACGATCGCGCAGACCGGAATCATTCTGGCGACGCTGGACGAGGACGCGTCGATGGGTGGCTGAATCGCGGCAGCGGGCGCCGCTTCATGCCGTGCGCCGGCGAGGAAGTGGCGGGCGCACAGCACGGACAGCGCGGCCCACACGACTTCGCCTGCGACGGAAGCAAGCGCGGCGCCGACGATACCCGCCACCGACACGCCGATCACGCTGGCAATCACGCTAACCAGCAGGGCGGCGAACGCGCAGCGGTTGCGCACGCGAATCAGATTGCGGGTCGTCATCACCGAGGAAGCGCAGACCGTCAGAAACCTGAAGGGTGTGCTGAACGTCATGAGGACGACCACGCGGACCGATTGCTCGTATTGGCGGCCGAACACCACGGGGATCACGAACGGCGCGAGCACTGCCGCGACAAGCGCCAGTAAGGTGCCCGAGGCGAACATCCATTTGCTGCCGTCGCGGTACATGCGTTCGAGTCGTTCGTCGCCCGAAGCAGCCCAGCGGTGCAGACGCGGCATCAGCAGTTTCTGGAACAGCACGGTCGGCAACAGATAGAGCGCCGTCAGCATGGTTACCGCGACGCTATACACGCCGACGTCCTGCGGCATACCGAGGTGCGCGACAATCACCAGCCCGCTTTGTCCGTATGCGTAGAAAAGCAGACTCGACATGCCGAACGGCAGGGCGTTGCGCCAGAGTTCATGCGTCGATGGCGTCGGCAATCCGGCGTGTGCGACGTACGCGGCAGATTGCGGTCCGTGGCCGACCAGTTCCACCGCGCCGCGCCGCAGCGCGGAGACCGACCGCCAGGCGCCGAGCGTCACGACCGCGCCGATGCAGCCGAAGCCGAGCGCGATCGCTTCGCTGTTCGTCGCGAGCTTCCAGCAGGTCAGCACCAAGGCGAGACGGGCTGCATGCTGCAATGCCTGCCACAGCGCAACCCGTCCAAACCGCTCTTCGAGTTGCAGTTTCGCCGAGGCCATTTCGATTGCGCACTGTGTCAGGATCACCGGCAGCATCAGCAGCAGCAACTGGCTGGTGCGCGCGTCGGCTGTGCCGATCCAAGCCCACAGCACGGCGGCGACGACGCACAGCGCGGCGCTGCGTGCTATGAAACGCACCGACGCCTCCATCCAGCGCCATGCCGCCCAGCCTTCGGTGCCGTAGGCTTTCAGCCAGAACGAAGGCACGCCGAAGCCGACCGCCGGCGCGATGATTGTCACGACGGCGAGCGCGGCGGCGAGCCGTCCATATTCCGCCGGCGCGAGGGACCGCGCGAGGCTGGCCTGCACGGCGAAGGCCAGCCCGGCTGAACCCAGTGCGCTGATGGACAGTAGGGATGCCGCCCAAGCGTCGCGGCTTCGCTGCGTCATGGCGCCACCTCGTCCATCACAGGACGGGGTTCTTCGTTTCGGGAGCGCGTATAGCGATAGCTGCCGTAGGTCGTGCCGTAGCGGAAACGTCCGGCGTGCCGGTCGATTCCGTTGAGCACCACGCCTTTCACGTCGACGCCGACCTGGCGCAGGCGGCGCGCGCATTCTTCGAGTTCCGCCGGCTTCGTGATGGAGGCGCGCGCCACCAGGAACACATTGCCGCTGGAATAGGGCGCGAGAATCGCTGCGTCGGGTACGGGCAGCAGCGGCGCGGTGTCGACGATCACCACGTCGTATCGGGCGGCGAGCCTCCCGAAGAGTCCGGCCACGCCCGCACCGCTAAGATGGTCGGCGGCGTTGGGCGGCATCGACCCGCTTGGCAGGAAGTCGAGCGTCGAGCGCTCGACTTTGCGGATCGACGCGTCGAGCTCGCTGGCTCCGGCGATCACGTCGGCGAGACCGACCGCCGAGTGGCAGCCATATGCACGGCTCAGTCCGCTGCGCCGCAGGTCGCCGTCGATCAACAGCACGCGTTTGCCGGTCCGCGCGAGCACCGCGGCCACGTTCGACGCGATGAACGATTTGCCGATATTGGGTGAAGGCCCGGTAAACATCACGACGTTGTTGCCGGAATCGGACAGCGAGAACTGCAACGCCGTACGCAGACTGCGCAAGCTCTCGATCGCCGGGTCGGCCGGATCGACGAACGCCAGCGGGCGGCGCGCCGGCGTTTTGCGCCGCAGAAAGCCGGACCACATGAAACCGCGCCGCTTCGCCATCGGCACGACCGAGAACACGCTGAGATCGGTCTGTTCTTCGATCTCGTGCGAATCCGAAATGCCGCGGAACAGCAAATCGCGGATGAACGCGGCGGCGGCGGCCGCGAACAGCGCGAGCACCACCACGACGACGCACAGCACGGGGCGCCACAACCGGATTGGCTGATCGGGCAACAGCGCGTTATCGAGCACGCGGACGTTGCCGATCCGGCCCACTTCGAGAATCTGCAACTGCTCGATGTTGTTCAGCAAGCCGACATACAGATCGTTGCTGATCTTAACGTCGCGTTGCGCCGTCACCACCTGACGCTGGATCTCCGGAAGGCGATCGATGCGCTGGTTGAAGCCGGCCGATTGCGACTGAAGCACCTTGATCTGGTGATCGAGCGCGACCACCGTCGGATTCGTCGGCTCGAAGCGGATCAATGCTTCAGCGCGTTTTTGCAGCAGCGTGCTGGTCAGTGTTTCGTTGTCGGCTGACTGTTGCAGGAGCGCGCGCGCCTCGCCGTCGAGATCCACCGATCCCAGCTTGCTGCGCACCATGGCATACGCGCTTTCCGCAGTATCGAGCTTCTGGCGCAAGTCGGGCACCTGGCCGCGCAGAAAGGTCAGCGAACGCGCGGCCTGTTCCGCCTTACGGTCTTCGTTCTGACCGACATAGTGGCGCGCGATATCGTTGAGAATCGCGGTGATCAGCACCGGATCGCTGCCGCGCAGCTTGACCTGCAAAACGTTGGAGTCTTTGCCGAGCTCGCTGATCGACAGGCTGCGCTGCAGCTTGTCGATCGTTTCCAGGCGCGATTGTCGGGTGAGCCTGAAGCGCGCGCCGGGTATCGCGTGGATCGCGCCGACCTGCAGCGTAATGGGGCCGTCGTCGCTGACGAAGGTCTCGGTCCTGCCGACCCGTCCCACGACGCCCTGTTCGATGCCGGCGCCGGAAAGCCGGTAGGTGCTGGCGTCCAGAACCGTCAGGCGATATTGTTCTCCCTCGAAGCCGACGGGCACGTCGAAGCGCTCGACGCGGGCGCTCTCGTCGCCCCACGTGTAGCCGCCCATACCGAGAAAGCCGGGACGGGACAGCCCCTTGCTGGAGCGCGCGATAGCGCGGCCGATCAGCGGGAAGCGAGCCGGCTCCAGGTCGATGTCGAGGCGCAGATTATCGACTGCCGAAGCCACGACGAGCCGAGACTGCAGGACCTGCATTTCCGTATCCGCAGACGACTTGACGTCGAGCATCGACGACAGATCCTGACCCAGCAGAGACGACGCGGTGGTGGCGGCAGAGCCCTCGTCGACCTGCGTGATGATGTTGACCTGATACTGCGGGTCCGACAACAGGGCCGCCGCGATCCCGAGAGCCGACACGGTGCCGAAAATCCACAGCATCATGTGCCGGTACAGCATGAACACATCGAGCATGGCCGCGAGATTGAACTCCTTTTCGGCGGTGGCTTCGTATGGCATATTCGACGCGTTCACTTAGCACCTCCGTCGACGCAGAGTGCTTCGGAACGGGCACGGCCGCCCACTGGTCCGTTCAGGTCCGTCAGCCGTTTGACCCAGTGATCGATGCCGGTCAGCAAGGCTGCGCGACAGGTGCGGAACTCGGAGAGCGGCATGCCCATCGGATCGTCGATATCCGTGTCGTCGAAGTCGCGCAGCGGGAAGATGCGGCCGCGCATCAACGGATATAGCGAGTGCAGGCTGCGGGTCTGCGCGGCGGTCATGGTCAGTATCAGATCCGCGTCGTTCGCGAGCTGTCGGGTCAACTGCACGGCGCGGTGTGCGCGGATGTCGATGCGCACTTCGGCAAGCGCCGCGACGGCCTCTTTCGCGGCGGGTTGCCCCACCTCGGCAGCGAGGCCGGCGGAGCCGACGCGTAGGCCGTCGCTGCGTTGCTGAAGAAGAGCCGCAGCCATTGGGCTGCGGCAAAGGTTTCCGTGGCAAACCATGAGAACGTTGGAAATCATCTGGTCTTGGTTTCTTTGTGTTGAGACGTTGCGGACTCGAACCCGGCGCGGTGGAGCGGACTTCATGACGAGCGCCATACCGCCAGTTCGCTTAACTCAAGCGTCCCCGTCCAGTCGATGAAACTCATCTTGAGCGTGGCCTGAACGGCGCCAGCGGGAACAGTGGCTTGTGCGCCAGCAAGCGCGTTAGCCGGGCTTTGCGATTCGCTGATGCCGAGCGGAACGCCCCCCGCCGCGTAGAACTGGAAGGTGAATGCCGTGCGGCCTTTGTTGGCCGCCGTGGTCGCCGTGCAGGCAGCGAGCACGGTGTCACCCGGGTTCACCGGGAAAGGAGTTCGCGTGGTCAGTGAGAACGGCTCGTCGTCCCGATCCGCCGCCAGCCGCAATAGCTGTTGCGATCGGGTCGATGCGCCGTTTCCCGCCATGGTGTTGAGCGTGACAAGTTCGCCGGTGGCTCGCGCAGCGGCTGTGGACGACAGGGTCCAGTGCGTCAGCGCGCTCACCGGCGTGCCGGGACCATCCAGCGTGAAGCGGCTGTCGGCATTGATCACGGCGCCCCGCCATGGCAGTGCCGGAACCTTCTGGAAGCTCATCGCGCTGAGCGCTTCAACCGGCACTTCGTCGCTGATCAAGGGCGTTAGCGAGCCTTGTTGCGGCGACTCGAAACGCCACTCGAGCCCGGACGCCGCGAACTTCGCTGTACCGGCGACCAGTTGACGAGGTGCATTGTCGAGGTCCTTGCGCTTCCAGTGCCTCGGCAAGACGATCGAATCGCGGAACACGGTGCGCAGATGCTTGCCCGCGTCGGTCGCATCGACCAGCAGTCCGTCGATCCCCTCGATGTGGCAGTGGTTGAACGCCACCGTACCGAAACGGGCGTGCTTGCCGAAATACACGACGTCTCCGTTGAAATCGAACGAGCAGGCGTCGAAGACGAAGTCCATGCTGTCCGAGTCGATGTCGAGCGCGCGTGCGGACCCCGCAAACGTGCAATCGATGAAGGTCATTCGTTCGCCGCTGTTCACGCTTCTACCGACACCGGGCGCCACGCGGATGGCAGCCTCTCGGTTCTGTTCGAAGCGCGAAGAGAACCACGCCGTGAGGTAGGTGTTGAGCGGATCGATCCGCAGCGCGCTACCCCAGCCGGTGACTACGACATTGCGGCCGCCCGCGTCTCTCACGGCGCCGGGAAAGCCGGGCTGGCGGTTGCCCAGCACGATGCCGGATCCTTCCGCCCGCGCTTTGCCGGGTCCGAGTATCGAGATCGTGCCGCCGGTGCCGTCGAGGAACGGTGAACGGTCACCGGGGAAACGCAACTCCGTGGCAGGCAGCGTGGTTTCGTTTCTGCATGTCAGACCGTCCCAGCCCACCGGCATTTGCGAGAAGTCGAGCAGAACGCCGCCTACCGAGCACAACTTGATCCACGGCGCGGTGTCGAGCGTCTGCGTGAGCACGTATCGGCCGGCGGGGATCAGCAACGATGGCAGACAGGACGTGTCGCGCGCGCGCAATGCGAGATTACGGGCGTAGTCGATCGCGCGCTGGAACGTGCCCGTGTCGTCGCTCGCGCCTTTGCCTTTGGCGGCGAAGTCGCCGAGCCAGCGAAAGCCGTTCGGGGCCGGGTTGTCTACAGATTCGCCCCAGCCGCGCGAAACGGCGCCTGAGCCAAGAAACGCGATGCCGGCGGACAGACCAATGGCGGAGCGGCGATTTACCATGGCATCACCGTCGCGCGCCGGTTGGGAAGGAATCGCGAACTCGTGGTCATTTCGTCACCAGCCCCGCGGTCAGGCCCGCGTTGATGGCGGGAAGCAGAAGACTCAGCACACGGCTGAAGCGGACCAGCCCGTTGCCGTCGACATAGACGACGTCCTTCGGTTGCAGTTCGAACCGGTTGGCGAGGATCATCGAAACGGGCGACGCGGCGTCGAGGTGAAACACGCGTGCGTCCTTGCCGAGCCCGCGGATCACGTACAGTTGCGCTGCGTCCGCGGTCGCCGAGTTGATGCTGCCCGCCTGCGAAAGTGCGTCGCTCAGCGTCAGTTGACCGCTCCGAAGCGGCAGCGCGGTAACGGGCTTGGTGACCTCGCCCAGCACGAACACGCCGTTTTCTTCCCGGGCTGACACACGTATCAGATCGCCGGGACGCAGCATAATGGTCGACGGATTCAAGCCGCGTTGCAGCATGCCCGTGAAGTTGATGTCGTACGAACGGCTGTTGCGGGTCAGCGTAATGCGGCTCTGGTCCGCCGCGGAACTGAAGCCGCCCGCGTGACTGATCGCGTCGTACAGCGTGGTCGGGATATCGTTGATGGATTGCGCTCCCGGCGTGCGGACTTCGCCGTCAACATACACCTGCTTCGCGCGAAATGACGCAATGCGCACCGTCACCTGCGGGTCGTGGAACGACTTACCCAGTTCCGTCGCGAGCTTGCGTTGTACCTCATCGACCTTCATGCCCTCGACATGAATATTGCCGACGAACGGAAACTGTAGATAACCGGCGTCGTCGACGACAAACCCTGGCGGCGGGTCATACGTGCGGGCGTTCGCGGGCGGCTGGGCACCGAGCGCTGCGGCCAGTTCCGGATGATCCCAGACAGTGATCTGCAAGACATCCCCGCCGCCGATCGTATAGGCATGACTGCGACCGAGCAGGGCGCTCGCGCTGGCATCGTCACGACGTTCGGCTTCGTTTCTGATTACATCGATCGACGACAAGGTCACTTCGGTCATCGGCACCGGCAACTGTTCTGCCGGTGCCTGTTCAGTCGCACTGGTCATCGGCAAACTGGGTGCCTTCTGCATCTTCATGCCGGGCGCTATCGTGCAGGCGGACAGGGCGAGTTGGAGCGCCGCGATCCATGCCAGCCGGCTCATGGAAAACATCTTGATACCGCGGCGACGCAGCGCGTTGGACCTGACTTTCAATTGCTTCACTCCGATTCCTTTGATTGGGCTCGCCGACCTCCTTCTCGCGGTCCACGGCTCCACGTGATGATTAGTAGGCCTGTTTGCCGAAGAACCCGCGAACGACGGTGCGCAGCACGATCTTGATATCCATCCAGAACGAGCGATGGCGCAGGTAATACAGGTCGTATTCGACACGTCCGGCCATCTTCTCCAGCGCGTCCGTCTCGCCGCGGAAGCCGTTGATCTGTGCCCATCCTGTAATGCCAGGTTTGATCCGGTAGCGGTCCAGGTAGCCGGAGATCAACGGCTCGTAAAGATCGTCGTGCTCGAGCGCGTGTGGACGGGGACCGACAATCGACATTTCGCCGCGCAGCACATTGATGAATTGCGGCAATTCGTCGAGACTCGTGCGGCGCAGGAAGCGACCCACTTGCGTGATGCGACAGTCGTTGCGGGTTGCCTGACGCACCACGCCACGCTCTTCCGAATGAACCCGCATCGAACGAAACTTGTAGATCCAGAAGGGGCGACCCTTCAGACCCTTGCGGCGCTGCCGGAAAAAGACCGGCCCCGGCGACGACAGCTTGATTGCGATCGCAATCACGACGAACAGCGGGGCAAGTCCGATGAGCGCGGCAAGTGCGAACGTCCTGTCAAAAATTTCCTTACCGGTCATTGTTTCGCCGGAAATGGCAGACGGCGACAGACTGAGCGATGGGATGTCGAGGGTGTCGAGCGATGCGACGCCGGCATACAGGCCAAGCGGCATGAAGTCGGGCATGAGCCGTATTTCCACCAGCGTGCTCTTCAGCACTTCGATGCAATGGGCCGCCGCTGCGTGCGCGGATAACGGCAACGCAAGCCACACTTCGTGTACCCCGCCGGACCCCGCCAGTGCCGCGAGGCGAGCGAGTTCCATGTCGCGATGCTTGCTGGCGTCCGCGCCGGCACCGGTGCGTCCGTCGGAGCCGTGCAACTCGACCACATCCGCGACCCGGAAATTCCTCTGATGGCTGGAGTCGACCTTCGCGACGATCTGCTTCAGGTATTCGCCGTGGCCCACGACCACGACATTGCGCACATGCAGCCTGAAACTGTGCAGCGGGAACTGCAACTCGGAAGCGGCCAGCCGCCACGACGCGATCAGTACCGCGCCGATACCCGTCCACCATGCGACCCACGAAACCAGCGCGGTTTCCTGCCGGTGCATCGACAGCAGAAGCAGCAGGCCGGCGAACTGCAAGGCGAGCCATGCCGGAAGCAGTCTCGTGTATAGACGCTGTAGCGCCCGAGCCGGCGCTACAGCGTAAATGCCGAGCGCTGGCAACAAGGCGGTTGACGATATCAGGATCACAATGGCAAACAGCAATTGCAGTGGTCTGTTTTCCGGGCCCCGCACAGCGGCGATATGGGCCGATACGACAGCGGCGAGCGCAATGCACCCGGTATCGACAAGGCGGGCGACAGCTTGTTTCATGAGAATCTCCGTGGAGGCGGGGAGTGAGCGGTCCCGCGATTTCTCTATCTTTACGAAGCGGGGCGGCGCATCCGCCTGACCGCGTCCGGTTGGGGCGAATCGTTATCCGCGAGGCGGTTGCGTTCGATCGTTCGATACTCCGTCGGTGAAATCGACAGATGCTGGCGGAACAGCTTCGCGAGCCGATCGCCGCTGCCGAGTCCCGTGCGTCGCGCAATCTTGTCTGCTGGCAGGTCCGTGTCCACCAACATATGGCAGGCTTTTTCAAGGCGCACTCGCAGGACGAACTCTGTCGGCGTCACGCCGATCTCCTGCTTGAAGCGGCGCAGGAAATTGCGCTCGCTCATCGCGACGCGCTGAGCAGCTTCCGCAATCGACACGCGGTTCTCACTGTTGACGCGCAGGTGATGCGCCGACGATCGAATGAGGTCGCTGGCGCGTGCTTCGCGCGAATCGAAGACCGATTGGGTGAACCGCTTCGGCGTGGCGAGCAGCAGGTCGTGCGCGACTTGGCTGGCTGTCTCGTAGCCGCAATCACGCTTGACCACGGACAGCGCGCTGGTCAGCGCGCCCCCTGCGTCGGTATCCATGCCAGCCGTTTTCGTGGCGGATAGTGCAATCTGCGGCATCGACAGGCCGGCCATTTCCGTCGGCGCGACGTCCTTCGGCTCGAGTCCGGCCATTTCGAGCGCGCCGTGACCCCCGCCGATGCCTTGAACCACCTGCGCGTGCGGATAGGTATTGCGCAGCCAGGAGAGCAGCCGTTCGTCGTTTGCGGCAGGTAAAGCCGTGGCGCTGCCGAGCGCGAACAGCGCATGCACGTCCTTGGCGTAATGCGCGTCGACCGCGTCGGTCCAGATCAACACGCCCGACGACGAGCGGATGGCACCGCCGCTCGCGGACAGCAACTCCAATTCGTAGTAGTTGTGCACTGCGTTCTCAGGATCGCGAAGACGGTTCGCAAGACTGAATGTCTCGGCCAGCCGCCCCATGTGAATCAGCGAAAATCCTTCGAAAAGGAGAATCACAACCTGTCTGCGACGGCGTGCCAAGCCGATGCTGCGGCTCATCATGAAATGAATTGATTTCCTCGTTATATCAGTCGCATATTCCATACCGCTGGCCCCCGGCACTATTATGGAAATTAGGTTTTCTGCAGTGCATCATATTCGCGGGAAGCTTTGATCAGATGAAAGCGTCTGATTCAACCACGTTCTTGTCTGAATCGATCAAGAAGGGCTAAGCGGAAATTTGCCGGGCTGGAATGTAACCACTGCCGCGGGGCAGCGCGGGGCATTCCCGAACGCCTTTTTGTGCCGGGGGGAGTGAATACAGCTGGAGAGCTCGCTATGTGAAAAGGCGTACTCGATGAAAACGGATTTCCGTTTCAATGACGCTCGCTTACCCGACTCAATTAAATGAATTGGCGGTCGAAAAGAGCATTGGCATAAGTTACCAATCTTTTCAAAGAAAATTTATGGAGCATTGACGCGCGACGGAGCGTGTGCCGCAGATCGACGCGGCTCGCGCGCGACGCCTAAAGCAATCGCGAGCGCAGGCGGCTTCTCTATCGGTCTCGGATTCGCGGCGCCGCGGGTCTCTCGTCAAATTGAATTGCAGCAGATAGCTGCGGCCCCTGTAGGGCCAGTCGGACAGCGCGCTGGCGTGGTTACTCTGGGCAGAAGACTTCTTGGGTCTGACGGTAGTCGGTGGGCGTGGTCGACAGATACTTTCTGAACAGCTTGGATAACTGACCGCCGCTGCCGATCCCGCAGCGCCGCGCTATCTTGTCGATGGGTAAACGCGACTCTACGAGCATCCGGCAACTGAGGTTCAGACGCGCACGAAGCAGATAGTCGGAAGGCGTCATGCCAATCTCGTTTCTGAAGCGCCGCAAGAAGTTGCGCTCGCTCATGGCCGCGAGGCGCGCCGCGTCGTCGATCGAGATCGGACGATCTATGTTGGCCTCCAGCCAACGGGCCGAGGCCATGATTTTTTCGCTCACATTGGGCGCCGAGCTGCGGGCTATGGAGGCACTGAACGGCGTTTCCTGTTGGGGTGCGATGGAATCGGCCACCTGGCGAGCCAGCTCCGGCCCAAGGTCTCGTTCGATCGTGCGCAATGCCACGCTCACGGCCGTCGGCGCCACGCGCCGCGACCCCGCGGGCGCCGTGTCGGATACTTCTGTGCCGCCGCGCAGCGGCGAACCGTAACGGCTGGAAAGCCCTGCTGCCTCCAGCAACAACTCACCCTCGGCAACGGGATGGACGATTTCGCTGAGTGGATGGCGGTGACGCAACCAGTTGCGCAGGCGTTCATCGATGCACGCGTGTTGTGCGCCCGCGCCGCCGGCGATGAACACGACGTGCGTGTCGTTCGTGCCCCTGTATGCGTCGACGCTCTCGGTCCAGACGAACACCGACGACGAACTCGCAATGCGGCCGCCCGCGGCGGAAAGCAGCGAGACGTCATAACGTGCACGGCCCCAGCGTTTCGACGCGGCGAGTGCGTTCGCCTTGTGGAAGATTTCAATGAGCGCCGCGACCTTCGGCAGCGCAAAGTCATTGAACAGCGCGATATCGACGCGAGTCAGCGCGCCTGTTTGCGGCGGCAGGGCGCTTTGCCTCGAGCTACGCGGCTCAGTTTCTAACAGCTCCATTTGGTTTTTCCCCGGAATGTTGTGGCCAACAAAGGCGTTCTCTCGACACCCTGTCATATCTGTTTGTCGGCGTATGTTATGCAAATGATACTGACGCCATTATTGTATTGCCGATTCCGCCAGGAGGTTGGCAGTTGGCGACATTGAATGGCTGGCGAATTCGTCATTGCGGTGCATATATCAGCCAAAAATTGAATGTGCGCAAGCCATATCCGGAGAAAAGCGGGACCGGGTGCATGGTGCCTTTGCTGAAATCGTGTGTTCAAATGAATGGGCCTCGTATTTGAGGTGGCGCTGCGTTTGTGTGGCGATTGTGTGGCCGTTTGTATGCGCGGGAAGAATGGCATGTCGTCACATATGCCTAAGAAAATCCGGCCCACGAGGCAAACGCGGCAGGTCACGCTCGGACAGAATCTTGTCGGTAACTGCCAGAACATTGCAGGCCGAACCGGAATTGATAGAGTTGCGTCGGTCGCCGGCATATGCGTTCTGATCTGAGGATCGACCCGGCAGCGTCGAGGGCATGCTTGGAAAGGTTGGCTCACAGACTTTTAGGCAAACGATTGCGCAAGAGCCTAAATAAGCGCCCGCGTAGCCGTTCATCCGTTCATGCACAAAGAAGACATCAAAACCATCGTTGACGCCGCCAGCGAAACCGCCGATTCGATCGTCGGCGCGCGGCACTGGAAAACGGCCGAGGAAGCGCGCGCGATGCACGATGCGATCTTCTGGGACATGATCGTCAAACAATTGCCCAACGTGAGCGTTACCGATCTCCTTTCGAGGTTGAATTAACCCGGTTGCGCGCCGGCGTCACTGCGTCACGGCTTCCCAATGGGTGCACTCGTTGCGCAGTGCGTCTGTGTTGGCGCATCCGGTTTGAATCGCCATCTGGCGAAGCGGCAATGCAGCGGCCGCTCACACGACTGCCATGCGATCCATCGTGACCCGACACGGCTAACTGTCATTGAGTCCAATCACCGAGAAGATCTTGACGACCGCGCCTTGCCTAGGGCGATAACCTCCTTGTTGCTGGGTAAATACCTGCACGGCGCGCATCATCTCTTCTCCAGAGAGCTTGCGATAGGCGCAAATGTTGTACGTGATGCCGAGCCTCGGGTCTTTGACAAAATTATCGACGCTGGGTAGCTGCATGGTTTCCTCGAATGCGATGCGGGACGGACTGTTTCGAACCACGGCATAGGTAGCCGACTCGTCCGTGAGAGCAAGGGCGCAAAGGTCGCCGTCAGGACGCGGCCGAAGGTTCTCTTAGATCCTGAATGACCATCGATGCGGAGAGAAACACGTCTTCGATCGCCGCCGCGTATTCACCCGCCGAGTCGCGACTATGCTCCTCCATCGGATGAAACGTCGCGCTGCGCCGGATCGCACGACGCACCCGTTCGAGTTCGCCGATGGTCGGCGATGTTTTCGCCAGCAGCGCCGCAATCAGCGTCTGGTATGCGAGAAGTTGCATCCGCATCTGTTGAATATCTTCCATGAGTGTCTCTATTCAAAAAGGTAGTGCGGGCAACCGGCCTTTCAGGCGACGGTATGGGACAGACTTAGAATGACGGTCAACGAGCCCGCCTTGTCGTAGTGGAAAAGCCGTGACTTGACCTTGAGAATGCCGTCGAATCCCATTTCGTCGACCTTCATCGTGACGTTGTCGCCTACGAGAGGAAGTTGCTGGGCTGCGCGTGAGCCCGTCGTGCGGTAGGTGCCGAATCCGCCCTTGTACTCGTACACGAACGTCACTCTTTCATCCATGTCGACCCCGGTAGTGAAGGACACGAGTTCTGGTCGATGGAAGTCTCGCACAACTAAGGGTGATTTCGCTTGGCGCCGCAAGGGCGCTTCGGAAGAGGCTGGGATCGCATGGAGGCATCGTCGATGAGATATTCAAATGCGCCGAAAAGCCTTACGTGGAAAGACAAAGAAGCGAACGGCGGTTGCGTGTGAGGCACTCGATTGGCGCGCCATGACAAGCCGCTCTGGTTAGAAGCCGGCAATGACGTGGCGGATGCGACCATGCTTTTGTCAATATCGCCCAGCAACTACTTCCCGAGATCGATGGTCGATCATATGGCGCTCACAGAGCACTGCCTTCGAAGCGCGCGGGCGCTCTGCGGCTATTCATGAAGCTTTGCCACGAAGACTAATTCGGACGAAAAAGAGCCTGCCGCCCGGGGGAGCGGCAGGCTAAAAATTCGAGGGGTGGGGTTCGCCTGAGACAGACCCCCTCGAAAGACCGGGATTGAGTTTAGTCTTTCGAAACAGGCTGCGGACGCAGGCGGCGGATTGCATCAAGTTTTTGACAGGACTGGACGTGAAGTCGGGTCCGTCGAGGCAGGATGAGCCTGAATCTTCGAGGCTGAAGAAGAATGCACGAGTGTCGGCCATCTATCACGAAAGCTGACGGTACGGCTATACGTAGGAGGACGTCGAGTCGGAATGCCAATGAAGCGTGCAGAGGAATGTAACGGACAGCACGTGGGGCGCATTCTCGAACGGGTATACATTGACCAACCGCGTCTGTGGGCTTGCACAGGGCTCGAGGGTAACGCGTATCGTAAATGCGTTACCCTGTCGGGTATCGGCGGTCGCTTACGCGCTGGTATTGATCACCGAGCCGGCCGCGCCGCCCTGTGTCGCGCCGGCGCCAGCAGCGCCATGCACTGGCGAAGACGAAGAACTGGCCAATGCGCTCACCGTACTGCCTGCGGCAGGTACATGAAGGTGATGCACGCTTTTTCCAGAGCCGCTCTGCGATGTTGTTGCCGACTTCAGATGCGCCGCAAAACTCGACTGGCTGGATTCACCTGTGCTGCTTTTGCCTGTTAGCATCGACAGCCCGGAACTGATGGCGCTGCGTACGCCGCCGAGCAGGGTGGATGCTGCACCGAGTGGAATCATATTCACATCCATCAGAATGGGGTAATCGAAATACCTGCGCTTGCGGACTATACCTTGTTTTCTTTCCACATGGAGGCGGGCCCTTACTCCATGGAGACGCTTCGCGAAACGGCGCACCGGGTGCGTGGATTGCGGCAAATGCCGCGTTCGCCGGGAACCGCTCCAACGTGCTACTGAATACGGAACGTGCCGACCATCGTCTGCAACCGCGCGGCCTGCTCATCGAGCGATGCCGCGGCCGCTGCCGCCTGTTCGACCAGTGCCGCGTTTTGCTGCGTCACCTCGTCCATCTGCGACACCGCACGATTCACCTGCTCGATACCGGTGCTCTGCTCGATCGACGCAGCGGCGATTTCGCCCATGATGTCGCTCACGCGCCGGATCGACTCTACGATCTCGCTCATCCGTTCGCCCGCGACCGCCACCTGATCCGTGCCGTCGTCAACGCGCGCCACGGACGAATGGATCAGCTCCTTGATATCCTTCGCGGCCGCCGCGCTGCGTTGCGCGAGCGTGCGCACTTCGCCCGCGACCACCGCAAAACCGCGCCCTTCCTCGCCGGCCCGTGCCGCTTCCACCGCTGCATTGAGCGCGAGAATGTTGGTCTGGAACGCGATGCCTTCGATGACCGTGATAATCTGGCCGATTTTGCGCGATTCGTCGGCGATGCTCTGCATCGTGCCGATCACCTCATCGACCGCATTGCCGCCGCGCTGGGTGGCATCCGTCGCGAGCACCGCCAACTGGCTCGCCTGCCGCGCGTTGTCGGCATTCTGCTTCACGGTCGCCGTCAACTGCTCCATGCTCGCCGCCGTCTCCTGCAACGAAGCAGCCTGCTCTTCGGTACGTTGCGACAGATCGGTGTTGCCTTGCGCGATTTCACCCGAGCCGGTCGCAATCGAATCGCTCGAATGCTGAATGCCCTTCACCAGTTCACACAACTGCAGCCGCATCTGGCTCAACGCGTACAGCAAACTCGAGCGGTCGCCCGACTCCAGCTTGATCGCGGCGGCCAGATTGCCCGACGCGATTTGCGCCGCAAACGCCGCGGCATCGGCCGGTTCGCCGCCTAATTCACGCTTCACGCTACGCGTCATGACCCACGCCATGCTGCCAACCGCGGCAAAGATCGCAAGCGAAATCACGATCAGCATTTTCGCGAGTTTCCAGTACGCCGCGCTAATGTCGTCATAGAAGAACCCCGTGCCGATCCACCATTGCCATGCCGGAATGGCGACCACGCCTTGCAGCTTGCCGACGAGCGGAGCGTCCTGAGAGCGCTTGATCAGCACGTCCACCAGCGCAATGTGATTCTTTGCAAGTCCCTGCTGATACGCCTGCGTATCGGTGAGGTCGCCAGATGTGGTCTTGTTGCCGCCGGTTTTGGTGCCGACGAGACTCGGGTTCGGGTGGACCAGATTGACGCTGTCGGTATTCGTCACCCAGTAGTAGCTCTGGCTGTTCGCGTTCAACTGACTGAGCGCCGTCTTGGCGGCAGCCTGCGCGTCGTCGCGGCTCATCTTGCCGCTCGCTTCGAGCGACTGGTAGTACAGCACGAGGTGTTCCGCTTTGGTCAGCAGCGTTTCAATCTGCGCCTGACGGCTCTCGATCAGGGCATGGTCGAGTTGCGACAGGGCGATCGCAGCGATGCTGACGACACCTGCCAAGGCGGTGCCGACAATCAAAATCAGTTTGGTCGAAATTTTCATAGGGATGTAGCCGGCCGCGGGCATGCAAAATTAACCGTATGGTACATATAACGACCGACGGCCCTTGAACCTTTAGCTTTTTTTGGGGGCGGGCAGGCATGACGTCCCTTTCCCCGCGCACGTCGCAACCTGCGGCCGCGATTGGCGGAGCCGACCGGGGCGTCCCTCAGTGCGGGCGGCAGCGACCTGCCGCGCGACCTACTGCGCGGTCTGCTGACGTTGATACTCGTTGTGCTTCATTTGCAGATAGTCGGCGCGGCTGACCTCGTGCAATTGCCGCGGATACTGCTCGGTCGCATCGAACCAGTCGGTGAGGCGTTTGTCGAGACGGGCGTTAGGCGGGCTGGAAAGCGCACCGAGATAGGCGTCGATGGCGAGGTAATAGCGCATGGTATTGCGCTCGACCAGACCGCGCACGCCGCCGATAAATTGCGACTTGCCCGTCGACGGATCGGGCGCGGAAGAAAAGCCAACCTTGTCGCTGCCGAGCGTCGCCAGATAGGTTTTCATCGCAATCCGTCCCGCCGTGCCGTAACCGTAGGCGTAGGTCAGATGGATAAAGGTGCGGTTATCGCCCACGGGTATCGCCTCCATCACGATACGGTAGTCTTTCGTGCTCAGCGGTCCCGTGGCGGCGGAGAGTTCCACGCGAAGATAGTCCGGGCTGCTCGCGACCGGATGATAGTCGAATTGCACGCGGTACGACGAGGAAAGCGATTCCTCGGTTTTCTTGCCGATGTTCACCGCGAGGACCGCACCACTCCCGCTCGTCGATGCGTGGCAGTATTTGGTGTTCAGGTGCAGGATCAGCACGTCGCACCAGTTGGCCGGCCCCTGAGTCGGGTCGTTGAGCGTAGCGTTGACCGTCGCGAACGGATAGTCGAGCACACCGTAAATATCGCCCTTGAGTGCCGAGGGCAACTCCTGCGATTCGAGGTACAGCGGTCGCTGGAACGGGTTGTGAGCCAGTTGCTGCGTCAGGCTCCGGTATTTGTCACCCAGGCTCGCCGCATTGTCGGCGGCTTGCGCGAAGGCGCTCTGGGTAAGGCAGCTGAACACCGCCAGCAGCGCGGCTATCAGCCACTGTCGCGCGCTCCGGTTGCCGGCTGGGGATTTGACAAGCCTACCCATGAACATGCTCCTTCTCCTCGCTCAGGTTGCAGGGCGCCGTGCATGGATCGGATCGTGGCGCGCCGGTTGCCTCCGCATTCTTGCAGCCGGCGGCGTGGTTTGTACATCCGTAATCGCGGCTGTCTCGCAACCGGATTAGAAGGATAGTACCGGTGCGCCGCCGCTCGTGCCGGCTTCGGCGTCCACATGGAAGGCGCCGGCCGCGCGTTGCAGGCTCGTTGCCTGCTCCTTCAGCGACTGCGCCGCGGCTGCCGCCTGCTCGACGAGTGCCGCGTTCTGCTGCGTCATGCTGTCCATCTGCGTGACCGCGAGGTTCACCTGGTCGATGCCGGCGCTCTGCTCGGCGGCCGCCGCCGCGATCTCCTGCACGACGCCGGTCACGCGCATGATCGCGTCGCGCGCCTGGTCGATCGTCGAACCGGTGTTTTCGACCAGGGTCGCGCCGCTGCCGACGCTGTCCACCGCACGACTGATCAACTGGCGGATTTCCTTTGCCGCGGTCGCGCTGCGCTGCGCGAGGCTGCGCACCTCACCCGCGACGACAGCGAAACCACGGCCCTGTTCGCCCGCGCGCGCCGCTTCGACCGCCGCATTCAATGCGAGGATGTTGGTCTGGAACGCAATGCCTTCGATCGTCGCGATGATCTCGACCATGCGGCCCGATTCGGTCGAGATGGCTTTCATTGCCGAGACGGCTTGCCCGATCATGTCGCCGCCGCGGTTGGCGATATCCGCCGCGCTGGCCGCAAGCCCGCTCGCGGTACGCGCATGGTCGGCAGTCTGACGGACTATCGCTGCCATCTGCTCCATGCTCGACGCCGTTTCCTGCAACGAGGCCGCCTGGTTCTCGGTGCGCGACGACAGATCCGCATTGCCGTTCGCGATCTCGTTCGCGCCGCACGCGACGTTGTCCGAGGCGTGCTTGATCTGCCGGACGGTGCCCGTCAGCGCATCGCGCATTCGCTGCATGACGTGCAGCAGGCTCGACGTGTCGCCGTCGCGTGTGTGGATCGCCACCGTGAGGTCGCCTGATGCGATCGCATCCGCCACGTTCGCAGCGTAGGCCGGTTCGCCGCCGACCGTGCGCACGATGCTGCGGTTCGTGAGCGCGACGAGTGTCACGAGCACCACCGACACCGCCACGAAGATCGCGCCGATCAGCCACAGCGATTGCATGAACGCAGCGTCGATGTCGTCGACATAGGCGCCGGTCGCGATGATCCAGTCCCACGGCGCATAGCGCACCACGTAGCCGATCTTGCCGACCGCCTGCGCGGCCGCCGCGCCAGGATGCGGGAACACATAGTCGACGAAGCCACCTTCCGGCGCCTGCGCGACCGACGCGAACGTCACGTAATGGTGACGGCCGTCGGCATCGGCGCTGTTCGCGAGATCCTTGCCTTCGAGCGCCGGCTTGATCGGATGCATCACCATCCGCGGCGTCGAGTTGATGACGAGAAAGTAGCCGTCTTCGCCATAGCGGATGCCGCGCAGGCGTTCGAGTGCCTGCTTGCGGGCGTCCGCCTCCGACAGCGCGCCGCTTTGCGCCAGCGCCCCGTATTCCGCCACGATGCTGAGCCCGACGTGCGCGACGTTGGTGAGGTCGTGCTTACGTTCCTCGATGCGCGTCTCGCGCGACTGCCACGCTGCCGACACCGAAACGGCCAGCAGGGCGCCGAGGCTGATGATCAGCGGCAGCCACAGTTTTTGCGTAAAACTGAGCTTGTGCATCGTGAGTCCTCTCGAAAACGAATGGAAATCGCGCACGGTTGCCGGGCGAAGCGGCGCGTGACTGGGCCCGCCGCGTGGTGCCGGTGGACTGGCCTGCGCCCGGGGCGTTCCTTTTCGAGTTATCGGCGGATGTCAGCGGAAGTTTCGTCCTGTGAAACCCTTGGTTGTGGGCGGTTTCCCAGGTGCGTGGCAAGTGGCACGCGGTGCCTGCGCGCACGCCATGCGAGCGTTTTCGTGCAGCCCGGCAGGCTGGCAGGGGGCGTGAGCATCGCTGGCCGGACGGCAGCGCTGAATAGAGAGGGGAGTTCGCGCGCGAACCGAGTCGCGCGCGGGGTGTATTTCACGAAGGCTATGCGCAACAGGATTCTGTCGGCGTAGCTTTCGGCGTCAGTCCAATATTCGAGCCTGGGCGGTAAGGCTCAGATCCCACCGACACACATATACTTGATGACCACGTAATCGTCGATGCCGTAATGCGACCCTTCGCGGCCCAGGCCCGATTGCTTGACGCCGCCGAACGGCGCGACCTCGTTCGAGATCAGGCCCGTGTTGATGCCGACCATGCCGTATTCGAGCGCTTCGGCGACACGCCAGACGCGGCCGATATCGCGGCTATAGAAATACGACGCGAGGCCGAACTCGGTATCGTTGGCAAGGCCGATCACTTCCTCGTCCGACGAGAAGCGGAACAGCGGCGCGAGCGGCCCGAAGGTTTCGTCGCGCGCGACCTTCATGGCCGGCGTGACATCCGCGAGCACCGTCGGCTCGAAGAAGCCGTGGCCGAGCGCATGACGCTTGCCACCGGTCAAGATACGCGCGCCTTTGGCGAGCGCGTCTTCGATATGCGACTCGACCTTGAGCACGGCCGCTTCATTGATCAGCGGACCTTGCGTGACGCCGTCTTCGGTGCCGCGGCCCACCTTCAGCTGTTCGACGGCGACGCGCAGTTTCTCGGCGAACGCGTCGTAGACCTTGTCGTGCACATAGAAACGGTTCGTGCACACGCAGGTCTGGCCGCTATTGCGATACTTCGACGCAATCGCGCCGGCCACCGCGGCATCCAGATCCGCGTCGTCGAATACGATGAACGGCGCGTTGCCGCCGAGCTCGAGCGACACCTTCTTGACCGTCGGCGCGCACTGCGCCATGAGCAGACGGCCGACCGGCGTCGAGCCGGTGAACGACAGCTTGCGCACGATCGGATTGCCCGTCATTTCCGCGCCAATGGCTTTCGGCTCGCCGGTCACGACGTTGAACACACCGCGCGGCACGCCGGCGCGCTCGGCCAGCACGGCGAGCGCGAGCGCGGAGAGCGGCGTGGCTTCAGCCGGTTTGACGATGATCGGGCAGCCCGCCGCGAGCGCCGGACCGACCTTGCGGGTAATCATCGCGGCCGGGAAGTTCCACGGCGTGATAGCCGCGCAAACGCCGATCGGTTCTTTCGTCACGACGATGCGCTTGTCATTCGCCGGTGTCGGGATCGTGTCGCCGTTCACGCGCTTGCCTTCTTCCGCGAACCATTCCAGGAACGAAGCGGCGTACTGGATTTCGCCCTTGGCTTCGGCGAGCGGCTTGCCTTGTTCCGTGGTGAGGATCGTCGCCAGATCGTCGGCGTTCTCGATCATCAGGTCATGCCATTTGCGCAGGATCACCGCGCGCTGCTTCGCGGTCGTGGCGCGCCATGCGGGCCACGCGGCGTTGGCCGTATCGATCGCGCGGCGGGTTTCCGCCGTGCCCATGCGCGGCACCGTCGCAATGACTTCGCCCGTGGCGGGGTTCTTCACTTCGAAGGTCGCGCCGTCGTCCGCGCCTTGCCATTCGCCTGCGATGTAGGCGTGCGTTTTCAGCAGCGACGGGTCTTTCAGGGTCAACGTGGTCATGTGTCGATCCTCAAGCCGCGATCGCGACGCTGTCTTTGATCACGTCGCCGAGAATTGCCATGGCTTCGTCGAAAACCGCGTCCTGAATCGTGAGCGGGAACAGGAAACGCACCACGTTCGAATAGACGCCGCACACCAGCAGCAG
Organism: Paraburkholderia sp. BGA-UO-ETr-F21; assembly: GCF_059567925.1. Lineage (NCBI taxonomy): Bacteria > Pseudomonadati > Pseudomonadota > Betaproteobacteria > Burkholderiales > Burkholderiaceae > Paraburkholderia > Paraburkholderia sp. BGA-UO-ETr-F21. The sequence goes on from NZ_JCAQOY010000037.1 coordinate 859,908, forward strand.
CAAGCCGCGTTCGAGCGCGCGAGTCTGCACGCGCTTGGTGAACTCCGCATCCGGCTCCGTGCTGCCTGCCTTGCAGAACTCGACGGCAACCATGCCGCCGGGGCCGCGCACGTCCGCGATCTGGGGCACTTCGCTTTGCAGCGCGATCAGCTTGGCCTTGACGCGGTCACCCAGCACCGTGGCGCGCTCGCACAGCTTCTCTTCGTCGATGATATCGAGCACCGCATGCGCGGCGGCAACGGCCAAAGGATTGCCCGCATACGTGCCGCCGAGCCCGCCAGGCGCGGCAGCATCCATCACGTCCGCGCGGCCGATCACGCCCGACAGCGGCATGCCGCCCGCGAGGCTCTTGGCGACCGTCATCAGATCGGGCACCACGTCGTAGTGATGCATGGCGAACAGCTTGCCGGTGCGTGCGAAACCGGTTTGGACTTCGTCGGCGATCAGCAGAATGCCGTGCTCATTGCACAGCTTGCGCAAGGCGCGCACAAATTCGGCCGGCGCCGGATAGAAACCGCCTTCGCCCTGAACCGGTTCGAAAATGATCGCGGCCACGCGCTTCGGATCGATGTCGGCCTTGAACAGGAATTCGATGGCCTTCAGCGAGTCGGCCGTGGTCACGCCGTGCAGCGGATTCGGGAACGGGGCGTGGAACACGTCCGACGGGAACGGGCCAAAGCCGATCTTGTACGGCGCGACCTTGCCCGTCAGCGCCATGCCCATCAACGTGCGGCCGTGGAAACCGCCGGTGAAGGCGATCACGCCCGGGCGGCCGGTCGCGGCGCGGGCGATCTTGATCGCGTTTTCGACAGCTTCGGCGCCGGTCGTGAAGAATGCAGTTTTCTTCGGATGGTCGCCCGGCGCGCGCTCGTTGAGTTTTTCGGCCAGTTCGACATACGACGCGTACGGCACGATCTGATACGCCGTGTGGGTGAAATGATCGAGCTGATCGCGAATCGCGGCGACGATCTTCGGATGACGGTGGCCCGTGTTGCACACGGCGATACCGGCCGCGAAGTCGATGAAACGGCGGCCCTCGACGTCCCACAATTCCGCGTTTTCAGCGCGCTCGGCGTAGAAATCGCACATCACTCCGACGCCGCGCGGTGTGGCAGCGTCTTTGCGGCTTTTCAGTTCGGCATTCTTCATGGTCATCTCCTTCGCTCCTCGGTTTTGCGGACGCCGCGCGCTCAGCGCAGCACATGCAGCGACTATAATGAGATTTGGCTCTTAACTTCAGAGCCATTTCAATAAAATTATAGGAGCCAATCCATGCGTGCGAGCGTTTTGTCCGACTGGCTGGCCCAGCGCCTCGACCGCGGCAATGGCCAGCCGATCTATCGTCAACTGCATCGGCTGTTGCAGCAGGCGATCCTGTCGCGCGAACTGCCGCCGGGCAGCAAGGTGCCGTCGTCGCGTTTGCTGGCGCAGGAGTTGGGCATCGGGCGCAATACCGTCACGCAGGTGTACGAGCAACTCGTGCTCGAAGGCTATGTGAGTTCGGCGACCGGGCGTGGCACGTTCGTTGCCGACAGCGCCCCGGACGAGATCGTCGGCGTGCCCGATGCCGTGGCGCCCGACGTGCGGCCGGAGCCGCTGCCGCTGCAGGCGAGGCGAGCGCTTTCCACGCGTGGTGCGCGGCTGGTGGCGGGCGCGGGCGTGTCCAAGCGTCAGTGGGGCGCGTTCATGCCTGGCGTGCCGGACGTCACGAAATTTCCCGCGCGGGTGTGGAGCCGCTTGCACAACAAATATTGGCGCCGGCTGCGGCCGGACCTGCTCACGTACGCGCCGGGCGGCGGGCTGGCGTCGCTGCGGCACGCGCTGGCCGACTATCTGCGCACCTCGCGCTCGGTGCGCTGTACGCCGGAGCAGATCATCATCACGACCGGGATTCACCAGTCGGTCGACCTCGCCGTGCGCCTGTTGTCCGATCCGGGCGACGTGATCTGGACCGAGGATCCCTGTTATTGGGGCGTGCGTAGCGTGCTCCACGTGTCCGGCCTGCAATCGCGGCCGATCGCCGTCGACGAGGAAGGCATCAATCCTTCCGCCGACGACCTCGCGCAGCCGCCGAAGCTGATGCTCGTCACGCCTTCGCATCAATACCCGCTCGGCATGGTGATGAGTCTCGCGCGGCGCCGCATGCTGCTCGAATATGCGCGGCAGAACCAGTGCTGGATCATCGAGGACGATTACGACAGCGAGTTCCGCTATGGCAGCCGGCCGCTGGCATCGTTGCAAGGGTTGGATACGTCGGGGCAGGTGATCTACGTGGGCAGCTTCGGCAAGACGCTGTTTCCGGGTTTGCGCATTGGCTACCTCGTCGTGCCGGAGGCGCTGGCGGAGAGCTTTGCCACCGCGAGCGCCGAGTTGTATCGCGAGGGGCAGCTGTTGCAGCAGGCGATGCTCGCGGAGTTCATTGCCGAAGGGCATTTCACGTCGCATATCCGCAAGATGCGCACGCTCTACGGACAGCGCCGCCAGACGCTGCTCGATGCCGCCGCGCAGCGTTACGGCGACGCGTTGCCGGCCGTGGGCGGCGACGCCGGCCTGCATCTGGTGATGCAGTTGCCCGACGGCAGCGACGACCGGCGGGTGGCCGCCGCGGCGCTGGAGCGCAATATCGTCGTGCGGCCTTTGTCGGGATACTACGCGCAGCCGTCGCTGGCGCCGTCGGGTTTGCTGATCGGCTACGCGTGCGTGCCGGATGAGGAGATCGCGCCGGCGTTCAATACGCTGGCCGATGCGATCGATGCGACGTTGCCGGAGTTTGCGTGAGGGAAGAACTCAAACCCTGATCAGCACCGCCCCCAACGTCACCAGCGCGCACGCAACGATACGCCGCGTGGTCAGCTTCTCGCGCATGAACAGCCAGCCGATCAGCACCGCGAAGATCGAGCTCATCTCGCGCAGCGCGGAGACCATCGCGATCGGCAGATAGCGGTAAGCCTCGATGATCAGGCAGTAAGCGCTCAACGCGAGCACGCCCGACGCCATGCCCTTGAACACCACGGCGCGGCCGATGAAAAGCCCTTTCGCGCCGCCGCGCCAATGCCAGGCGAGCAGAAACTGCGGGATATTCCAGATCAGATAGACCCACATGATGTAGCTCAGGCCGTTGCCCGCCACGCGCGCGCCGATTCCGTCGACCACCGAATACGCCGAGATGAACAGGCCAGTCAGGAGCGCGAAGGGCACGCTCTCGCCGGAAAAGCGCATGCCGCGCCGAAACGCCAGCGAGACGATGCCGATCGACACCAGCGCGACGCCGATCGCGGCCAACGGCTTGAGCGCCTCATGGGCGAAGACCAGTGCGCCGACGAACACGAGCATCGGCGAAAGGCCGCGCGCAATCGGATAGATCTGCCCGAAGTCGCCGCTTTTATAGGCGCGAATCAGCGCCAGCAGATAACCGAATTCCAGCACGACCGATGCAAAGATGTACGGCCACGCCTGTGGCGCGGGCATGGGCAGTACGACCACGCCGACCGCGCTCACGGCGATATACGGAATCGCCATCATGCCGAGCAGCCAGACGCGATCTTCCGAAAGATGCAGGAACGCATTCCACGTGGCGTGAAGCAGCGCGGAGAGCAGCACCAGCAAAACGACAAAGGTTTCCATCGAAGACCGGGAAGAGGGGAAGCGAAGGCCCGGGTGCGGGCCGCAAGCCCGTGATTATTCCAGCAGAACGCCGGGATAGAGGAGTGGACGACTCGATTGGAGGGGTTTTATTTGGGGAAATGCGGCGATTTGTGGCGTCAAAGAGACGCCGCCCGGACGGGCTGGCAGCGCCGTACGCAGGTTGAACTGCAAACTGAAACGCGGCGCGACGCCGGGCAAGAAGTCGACGAAGCGCTGCTTCGTCGGACCCTCCCACCGAGCCGTCACGCCGTCACGCCGGCAACCTCATGAGACTTCTGCCACCTCAGGTCACGCGTTCACGCAGCCACGCGGACGCGAGGTCAATCACCGTCACGACCACGATCACCATGATCATCACCGCGGCGGTTTGCGCATAGTTGAACGAGCGGATCGCCTCGTACAACACCACGCCGATGCCGCCCGCGCCGACCATGCCGACCACCATCGCCGAGCGCACGTTCGATTCGAAGCGATATAACGCGTACGAGATCCACAACGGCAGCACTTGCGGCAACACGCCGTAGATGATTTCGTCGAGGCCGGTTGCTCCGGTCGCGCGCACGCCTTCGGCGGGGCGCGGATCGATGGCCTCGACGGCTTCGGCGAACAGCTTGGCGAGCACGCCCGTAGTGTGCACCCACAGCGCCAGCACGCCGGCAAATGGCCCGAGTCCGACCGCCACGATGAACAGCATGGCGAAGACCATTTCATTGATCGCGCGGCACGCGTCCATCATGCGGCGCATGGGCTGCACGACCCACATCGGCGCGATATTGTGGGCGGACATCAGTCCGCACGGCACCGCGCACACGAGCGAGAGGGCGGTGCCCCACACCGCCACCGAGAGCGTCACATACATCTCGTGCAGATAGCTGCGCCATTCGGTGAAGTCGGGCGGAAAGAAGTCTTTGGCGAACTGGCCCATGTTGCCGGAGTCGCTCAGCAGATCCAGCGGGCGCATATCGGCGCCGTGCCATGCGCCGCCCAACACTGCGAGCACGGCGATCCAGCCGAGCAGCGACAGCCAGCTGCGTTTGCCCGCAACCGGCGCGGGATGACTCGCCGCCTGCGCGGCGAGCGTTTCGCTCGCACGCGCCGGCGACGTGATCAGATCGACCGTGTTCATTGCTTCGATTGCGCGCTGTTCAGCGCGCTCAGCTTTGCGTCGAGCGCGGCCAACTGGGTCTTGCGATCGTCATCGGAGAGATGCGCGTCGCTCTCGATCTTCTGCTTCTGCTGGAACAACGCGACCTGGCGGATCGGCACCAACTGCGCATCCGAGGACGCCGCGAAGCCGCCGTAACCGGTAATCGCCGCCATCACCGCTTTTTCGTGCGGATCGGTCTTCGCATAGTTCAGGAAGAAGTTGCGCAGCTTGTCCTTGGTGGCTTGCGGCAGATCCTTGCGCCATACCAGCGGGTCCGACGGAATCAGCGGCGATTTCCACAGCACACGCACCTGCGCGAACTTGTCCGGATGCTCTTTCTTCAACGTGTCGAGCATCTCGGTGTTGTTGGTCGCGATGTCGATCTTGTTGTTCACCACGGCCAGCAGATTGGCTTCGTGGCTCGACGGCAGCACGGTCTTGAATGAAGTGTTGACCGGCGTATTGTGTTTGGCGAACAGGTAATAGCCGGGAATCAGCGTGCCCGAGGTGGAGTTCGGATCGCCGAAGCCGAGCGTGACGTCCTTCGTATTCTTGAACACGTCGTCGAGTGTTTTGAAGCGGCTATTCACGTTGGTGATCAGCACCGAGTAGTAACCTGCGTCACCGTTCGCATACTGGATCTTCGCGAATACTTCGCCTTGCGAACGGTCCACCGCCTCGATCGCCGACGCATTGCCGAAATAGCCGACCTGTACCTTGTTAAAGCGCATGCCTTCGATAATGCCGGCGTAGTCCGTTGCAAAGAACGCTTTGATGTTCAGGCCGGTTTGCTTGTTCATGTCCTGAATCAGCGGCTCCCAGCGTTGTTTCAGCACAGAGGACGAATCGGTCGAAATGATACCGAGGTTGATGTCCTCGGCGTGCGCGGTGGCGGCACCGGCGAAAGCAGCCGCGCCGACGGCCAGCGTGATCAACGAACGCAGGAATTTCATTGTTTGAGACCCGGTTGAGTTAGCAGAGTGGATGGACGCGCTCAGTTCGAGTGCGCCGGATTGAGAGCGAATGCATAGCGGCCCGAAGCGGGCGCGGCGTCCTGAAGCGGTGTGCTGCCGGCGGCGTGGTTAGCCTCGCTATCGTCCGCGCCGGGGGCGGATTCATCGAGCAGTTCGCTGGCGGCCTCGCCGTAAAGCGTCTTGAGCAAGGTTGGCGTGAGCGCGGCGGAAGGGCCGTCGTAGACCACCTTGCCGCGGCGCAGCGCAACCGTGCGCGGGCAATACTGCATCGCGATATCGACCTGATGCAGCGACACCAGCACCGTGAGTCGATGCTCGATGTTCAGCGTGCGCAGCATCTCCATCACGCGGCGCGACGACTCGGGGTCGAGCGATGCGATGGGTTCATCGGCGAGCACGATGCGCGCGCGTTGCACCAAGGCACGGGCGAGCGCCGCGCGCTGCTGCTGGCCGCCGGAGAGATTGACGGCGCGTTCGCGCGCATGTTCGCCAATGCCGACTTCGTTGAGCGCGGCCATCGACAACGCCCGCTCGGCGCGCGGAAAACGCCCGCTGAGTCGGCGCCACAATGGCAGCCGCGCAAGTGCGCCGATCAGCACGTTGCTTTCCACGGTGAGCCGGTTCACCAGATTGAATTGCTGGAACACGAAGCCGATATCGCGGCGAATGCTGCGCACTTCACGCACAATGCGCCCATTCTGCTGAATCGGCCGGCCCAGAATAGCGATCTGCGACGGCTGCGCATCCGAAGCCGTGAAGCCCGCGATGTGACGCAGCAGCGTCGATTTGCCCGAGCCCGAGGCGCCGATCAACGCAACCATCTCGCCCGGTTCGACGCGCAGATCGATCTCGTCCAGCGCCTTGCGGCCATTGCTGAACGTCTTGCTCAACCGTTCGATACGGATTGCTTCCCGAATTGCGTCCATAAGTACCCCTTGATGCATCCGGCCGCTGCCGGCATGTGTGGGGCTCATTCTAGGAAGCGTCTGTGACGGTTGAGTGAAGGCATCGCAACGTCTAGACGACTATATCTTCTCGTGTCTTTTTTGCGTCGCCAGAAAGGCAGAACGATGTCATTCGTTCGAGTGAAAAATGTCATGCGTGTGACACGATTCAGTTGTGTTGGCGACGCTTCAGCATGATCGCGCTGCACCAGGCTATATTGCGTCAATCGGTGTGCCGTCCCCAATAACCTTGCAATCCCTTTCGACGTCCTCATGCAGCCCCTGAGCTTCCTTCCCGACAGTTTTGCGGAGTACGAAGATCTCAGGGCGATCCTCGAGCAGGGCAGCGCGAGCTTCGCGATCCGCACAGTCTGCGAAACAACGGTGCGCGGCCGGCAATTTGCCATCCAGACCGCGAGCATTGGGTCCACCGACCCGCAGGCTCCGGCCATCGGCTTTTTCGGCGGCATTCACGGGCTCGAGCGGATCGGCTCGCAACTCGTGCTCGACTACATGCGCGCGCTGCTGGCGCGGCTCGAATGGGACGAACTGCTGGTGCGGCAATTGCAGTCGATTCGTCTGATCTTTATGCCGATCGTCAATCCGGGCGGCATGTGGGCGGCCACGCGTGCGAATCCGAACGGCGTCGATCTGATGCGCAACGCGCCACAGAATGCGGACGAACGCGTGCCGCTGCTGGCGGGCGGCCAGCGCGTGGGCGCGTGGCTGCCGTGGTATCGCGGCCGCATGGGTGCGCCGATGGAACCCGAGGCGGCCGCGCTGCTGCAGGTGGTGGAAACCGAGTTGGCCGCGCGGCCGTTGAGCATTGCGCTCGATTGCCACTCGGGCTACGGCTGGAGCGACAGCATCTGGTTTCCGTACGCACGCACGCGCAAGCTGATGCCGCATTTGCCGGAAATGTACGTGTTGAAAACCATGTTCGAACGCGCGCATCCCCATCATGGCTACGCGTTCGAACCGCAAAGCCATCAATATCTGCTGCACGGCGATCTGTGGGACTTCGCCTACGATCGCGCGCCCGCTCCCAATGTCTTCCTGCCGATGACGCTCGAATTGGGCTCGTGGCTCTGGATCAAGAAAAACCCGCGTCAATTGTTTTCGCGTCAGGGCATGTTCAATCCGGTCAAGGCACATCGAACCGCGCGTGTGCTGCGGCGTCATGCGAACCTGCTCGACTTTCTGGCGCGTGCGGCGTTTTCGTCGCAACGCTGGCTGCCGCAAGGCCCTCGTCGCGAGCAATTGCTGCAAAGCGCGATCGACCATTGGTATCAACCGGAAAGCCTATGAGCACGTGGATTCTGCTGCGCGGACTCACGCGCGAAATCCGCCACTGGGGCCGCTTGCCCGGCTTGCTGCAGGGCGCCGTCAATGAGGTGCCCTGGCAAACGGGCGCGCCTGGCCGGCTGCTGCTGCTCGATCTGCCGGGCAACGGCGAATTCGCGCATTTGCGCGCGCCGTCGACGGTCGCCGAGATGGTCGGCTTCGTGCGAAATGCTGCTTTGCAAAGCGGCTTGCCGGGCCCGTATTGCGTGCTGGCGATGTCGCTCGGCGGCATGGTGGCGACGGACTGGGCGCAGCGGCATCCCTACGAAATCGAACGGTTGGTGCTGATCAATACGAGCATGCGGCCGTTCAGCCAGATGCAGGAGCGCTTGCGTCCTTCTGCGTGGCCGGGCCTGCTGGGCGTGGCCGCGCGCTGGCGCGACGCGCCGCGAGCGGAACACGGCATTCATCGCCTGACGTGCAATAACGTGGAGACGCTGGGCGACGATCTCGACACGTGGAGCCGGATTCGCCGCAGCGCGCCCGTGAGCCGTGGCAATGCGTTGCGGCAACTTTGGGCCGCGGCACGTTTTACCGCGGGCACGGCGCGGCCGGAATGCCCTGTGCTGATACTGTCTTCGCGGGCCGACAAACTGGTCGACCCGGTATGCTCGGCGAAGCTCGCGGCAGCATGGGGCGCTTTGCACTGCGAGCACCCGTGGGCCGGGCACGATCTGCCGCACGACGACCCCGTGTGGACTGGCGAGCAGGTCCGCGCATGGCTCGGCGAAGAGCATGCGGTGCCCAAAGCCGTGCTCTGAGCGGGGCGATCCTACGTTGCGGCGCGGCGAACGTCAGCGGGTATAACCTAAGTGCGGTCATCCTTCGCATCATGGTCGGCAGGTGCATAATTCCCCTTCAGACGATGCATGCGAATCAAGCGATACTCGCCATTGCCTCCAGCCGGGGAGTTGATCATGCAAGCAAAGAACGAAGAAGCTGTCACGCACTTGCTGAACGATGTCGTCGAATTTGCGCGAGGGCGCCTGCCCGAACCCACCTTCAAGGTCGTCGAGCCTTTTCTGCGGCACTACTACGATTTCGTCGACGCCGACGACCTGCAAAGCCGTTCGATCGCCGATCTCTACGGCGCGGCGCTTGCGCACTGGCAAACGGCGCAGCGTTTCGTACCCGGCGCCGAGCGCTTGCGCGTCTATAACCCGATTCTCGAACAGCATGGCTGGCACTCCGATCACACGGTGATCGAGATCGTCAATGACGACATGCCGTTTCTGGTCGATTCGGTGTCGATGGCGGTCAACCGGCATGGCCTCGCGCTGCATTCCGTCGTGCATCCGGTGTTTCGCATCTGGCGTGCGCCCGACGGCAGCATCGCGCGGGTGAGCCAGGGCGCCGAAGAAGCCACTGACACGCGTTCGCAGTTGACCTCATTCATTCACTTCGAAGTGGACCGTTGCGGCGATGCCGCAAAACTCGACGCGTTGCGCGACGACATCGCGAGGGTATTGCGCGACGTGCGGGCGGCGGTGGAGGACTGGCCGAAAATCGTCGAACTCGCGCGTAGCACGATCAAAGGCATGAAAGCCGGTGAGGCGGGCCCGGAAGGTCTGGAAGCGCGCGCGTTTCTCGAATGGATGGTGGCCGATCATTTCACCTTTCTCGGCCAGCGCGATTACGAACTGGTGCAGCACGATATCGGCTACGGTCTGCGCGCGGTGCCGGGCTCGGGCCTGGGCATTCTGCGCGACGCGCTACGGCCCGTCGCCACCGCCGAAGTCACGCCTTTGCCGCCGGCTGCGGTCGAAATCATTTCCGCTACGTCGCCGATCTTTCTCACGAAGGCCAATTCGCGGGCCACTGTGCACCGGCCGGGCTATCTGGACTATGTCGGCATCAAGCTGACCGATGCCAACGGCAAGGTGACCGGCGAGCGGCGTTTCATCGGTCTCTATACGTCCACCGCGTATTTCGTGTCGGCCTCGGAGATTCCGATCGTGCGGCGCAAATGCGCGAATATCGTGCGGCGTGCCGGCTTTCTGGCAAAAGGTCATCTCGCGAAATCGCTCCTCACGGTGCTCGAAACCTATCCACGCGACGAACTTTTTCAGGCCGAAGAAGATCAGCTCTACGACATCGCGTTGGGTGTGCTGCGCTTGCAGGAGCATCAGCGCACGCGTCTGTTCGTGCGACGAGACCGTTTCGACCGCTTCGTGTCGTGCCTTGTGTTCGTGCCGCGCGACAAGTACAACACCGATCTGCGCCAGCGAATTGCCAATCTGCTGGCCGACGCGTTCAACGGCGAGAGCGTCGAGTTTACGCCGCTGCTTTCGGAGTCGACGCTCGCGCGCATTCACTTCGTCGTGCATGCGAAGCCAGGCGGTATGCCCAATGTCGATACGCGCGAGCTGGAAGCGCGGCTCGTGCAGGTCGCGCGCCGCTGGCAGGACGATCTCGCCGATGCGTTGCTCGACGCTTTCGGCGAAGAGCAGGGCAACCGCTTGCTGCAACACTACGGCGATTCGTTTCCAGCCGGCTATCGCGACGATTATCCGGCCCGCACGGCGGTGCGCGATATCGAGTTGATCGAACGCGTGCAAGGCAGCGAGCGGCTCGCCATGAACCTGTACCGCCCAATCGAATCGGGTCCGCGTGCATTCCGCTTCAAGGTGTATCGCGCGGGTCTGCCGATCGCCCTGTCACGCAGTTTGCCGATGCTCGAACACCTCGGCGTACGCGTGGATGAAGAGCGCCCCTATCTGATCGAGGCATTGGGCGCGACGCCGGCGTGGATTCACGACTTCGGCCTCGAACTCGCCGACGACGCGGAATTCGATATCGAACGTGTCAAGGATCTCTTTGAAGAAGCGTTCGAGCAGGTATGGACCGGAGCGATCGAGAGCGACGACTTCAATCGCCTCGTCTTGCGGGCCCAACTGAATGCGCGCGAGGTAACGATACTGCGTGCCTACGCCAAATATCTGCGGCAAGTGGGATCGACCTTCAGCGATGCCTATATCGAACGCGCGGTGACTGGCAATCCGGCCATTGCGCGGATGCTGGTCGAGTTGTTCGTGGCCCGCTTCGACCCGGTGTTGGGCGAAACGCGCGAGGCGCGCGTCGACGGCTGGCTGCACACGATCGACAGCGCGCTCGATCAGGTGCCGAATCTCGACGAAGACCGGATACTGCGGCAGTTTCTCGGCGTGATCAAAGCGACACAGCGCACGAACTACTATCGCTTCGACGCGGAAGGTCATCCAAAACCGTATCTGTCCTTCAAGTTCAACCCTGCGCTCGTGCCCGGCTTGCCCGAACCGAAACCGATGTTCGAAATCTGGGTCTACTCGCCACGCGTGGAAGGCGTGCATTTGCGCGGCGGACGCGTGGCGCGCGGTGGTTTGCGCTGGTCGGACCGGCGCGAGGACTTTCGCACGGAAGTGCTCGGCCTGATGAAGGCGCAGATGGTGAAGAACGTGGTGATCGTGCCGGTGGGTTCCAAAGGCGGCTTCGTGGTGAAGAATCCGCCGCCGCAGACTGAACGCGACGCGTGGATGCGCGAAGGCATCGCGTGCTATCAGACCTTCCTGCGCGGCCTGCTCGATCTGACCGACAACCTCGCGGGCACGGCCGTGGTGCCGCCGCCCGACGTGGTGCGTCACGATCCCGACGATCCCTATCTGGTGGTCGCCGCCGACAAAGGCACGGCCACGTTCTCCGACTACGCGAACGCGATCTCGCAGGAATATGGTTTCTGGCTCGACGACGCGTTCGCATCGGGCGGCTCGGTCGGTTACGACCACAAGAAAATGGCCATCACGGCGCGCGGCGCATGGGAGTCGGTCAAGCGGCACTTCCGCGAAATGAGCGTGGATACCCAGACCATGGACTTCACGGTGGTGGGCGTCGGCGACATGTCGGGCGACGTGTTCGGCAACGGCATGCTGCTGTCGCCGCATATCAAGCTGGTGGCCGCGTTTGATCATCGGCATATCTTTCTCGATCCGAGTCCCGATCCGGCGGTCAGTCTTGCCGAACGGGGGCGATTGTTCATCCTCGATCGTTCGAGTTGGGCCGACTACGATCCTGCGTTGATCTCGGCGGGTGGCGGCGTGTTTCCGCGCAGCGCCAAGACGATTCCGCTCTCGCCGGCCGTGCAGTCGGTGCTCGGCATCAGCGCGCCGGCGCTCGCGCCCGCTGAATTGATGCGCGCGATTCTGCAGGCGCCGGTCGATCTGCTGTACAACGGCGGTATCGGCACCTATGTGAAAGCGAGCCGCGAAACGCATCTGCAGGTCGGCGACCGCGCCAACGACGCGATCCGCGTCAACGGTGCCGACTTGCGTTGCAAGGTCGTGGCCGAAGGCGGGAATCTCGGTCTGACGCAACTCGGGCGCATCGAGTTCGCGCAGCGTGGCGGCCGTATCAATACCGATGCGATCGACAATTCCGCGGGCGTCGACTGCTCGGATCACGAGGTCAACATCAAGATTCTGCTTGGACTGGTCGTGACCGACGGCGAGATGACGGAGAAGCAGCGCAACGCGCTGCTCGCTGAAATGACCGACGAGGTCGGCCTGCTCGTATTGCAGGACAACTACTACCAGACGCAGGCGCTGTCGATCGCCGGCCGTTACGGCGTCGAATTGCTCGATGCGGAAGCGCGCCTGATGCGCTACCTCGAACGGACCGGGCGTCTGAATCGCGTCATCGAGTTTCTGCCGACCGATGAGGAAGTCGCCGAGCGGCAGGCCGCGAAACAGGGGCTCACCACGCCGGAGCGCGCGGTGCTGCTCGCGTACAGCAAGATGTGGCTGTACGACGCGTTGCTCGACTCGTCGATGCCGGAAGACCCGCTCGTCGCCGACATGCTGGTGGAGTATTTCCCGAAGCCGCTGCGGCAGCGCTTTAGCGTGCCGATGCAACGCCACCCGCTGCGCCGAGAAATTCTCGCGACGCATTTGACCAATGCCCTGGTGAATCGGGTGGGCTGCGAATTCGTGCACCGGCTGATGGAAGAAACCGACGCCCAGCCGGGTGACATCGTGCGAGCCTGCATCATGGCGCGCGACGTGTTCGATCTCGACCACGTCTGGCGCAGTATCGACGCGCTCGACAACCGCGTTGCCGACGACGTTCAGGCGCGCATGTTCGTCGAAGTCGCGCGCCTGGTGGAGCGTTCCGCGCTGTGGTTCCTGCGGCAATTGCAGTCGGGCGCGGTCAACGCAGGCGACGTGGCCGGCCTGCTCGCGCGCTGCCGCGACGCAGCGCAACGCCTCGCGCCGCAATGGCCGGCGCTGTTGCCGGGCGCCGACCTCGAAGCGCTCTCGGAACGACAGCGCGTGTTCGTGGATGCCGGCGTGGATAGCGAACTGGCGGTGCGGATCGCGAGCGGCGAAATCTCCGCCGCGTTGCTCGACATCGCCGAAGTCGCGTCGACCTGCGGGCGCAGCCTCGAACTGGTGGCGGGCGTGTATTTCGCGCTCGGCACGCTGCTCAATTCCAGCTGGATCAGTGAGCGCGCGGCTGCTTTGCCGGTGCCCACGCACTGGGACATGCTGGCGCGCGCCACGGCGCTGGCCGAACTTGCGCGTCTCAAACGCGCGTTGACCACGAGCGCACTGGCCGGCGCCGACGAGGCATCCACACCGGACGCGCTCGTCGAAGCATGGCGTGAGAAGCGCATCGCGCAACTGGAGCGCTACGCACGACTGCTGGCGGATCTGCGGGCCACGGGCGGCGCGAGTCTCTCGATGCTGCTGGTGATCGTGCGCGAAATGGCGGCGCTCGAACGAGTCTGACGCGGCATTCGGCGCGCCAAAGGCGGCGTTCTCGAGTACAGGCAGGGGCACGGTGCAAATCGCACCGGGGTTGGACGCATGGCGCCCGGCATGGCCATAATACGGGCTGTTGCCAACCGAAAGCTCTTTGCAAACTCACGGACGCCCGCCACGACGATGAAAGAAGAATCGCCGAAAGCCATTTTCTATGCGCTCGCCGCCAACCTCGGCATCGCCATCTGTAAGTTCGCTGCTGCCACATTCACCGGTTCCGGCTCGATGTTCGCCGAGGCCATTCACTCGACCGCCGACTGCGGCAATCAACTGCTGCTGCTATTCGGACTGCGCGAAGCGCGTAAGCCGGCGAGCCCGTTGCATCCCATGGGCAGCGGGCGCGAGATCAACTTCTATTCGCTGCTGGTCGCGCTGCTGTTGTTCTTTGTCGGCGGCGCGTTCTCGGTCTATGAGGGCGTGCATCGTCTGTTCGTGCACGAGCCTCTGCAGTATGCGTATGTGGCGCTGGTAGTGCTCGGCGTGTCCGTGGTCCTCGAGGCGCTTTCCCTGTGGGGCGCGGTGAAGGAAATCCGCAAGACGCATCCCGACAAGAACATGTGGCGCTGGTTTCGCGAGACGCGCGAGTCCGAACTGCTCGTGGTGGCGGGCGAGGACATCGCCGCGCTCGCGGGCCTGGCGATGGCCTTCGTTGCCGTGCTGCTTACGCTCGTGACCGGCAATCCGGTCTATGACGCGCTGGGCTCTATCGGCGTCGGCCTGCTGCTGATGTTGATCGCATGGCTGGTGGCGCGCGAAGTAAAGTCGATGATCGTTGGCGAATCGGCGAGCCCCGAGGTGCGGCACGCGATCGAGGCACATCTGCGCGGGCGCACCGAGATTCGCAGCATCATCAATATGATCACGCTGCAATGGGGCCGGCACGTCGTGGTGGCCGTGCAGGCGGAAATGATCGACTACGCAAGCGGGCGCGCGATGATCGATGCGATCAACGTAATCGAAGAGGACTTGCAGACCACGTTTCCACAAGTCCGCTGGGTGTTTTTTGAACCGGACGTGCCGCGCGTTTGAGCGGCACGCGCGCCGCTTACTTGAACCCGGTCACCGCGTGCGGCACGTACAGCTCCTCGAGGCGGCCGATTTCCTCCGCGCTCAGATTCAACGAGAGCGCGGCCACCGCATCGTCGAGATGATGCAGTTTGGTTGCGCCGACGATCGGCGCGGTGATCGGCTTTTTCTGCAACACCCACGCTAGCGCGACTTGCGCGCGCGGCACGCCGCGCTCGTTGGCGATCTGGCTGACCCGTTCGACAATCCGCCGATCCGCGTCCTCCGTGTGCGCATAGAGCGTACGGCCGAATTCATCCGTTTCGGAGCGCGCGCTTTCCGTGTTCCAGTCACGCGTCAGGCGGCCGCGCGCGAGCGGGCTCCACGGAATCACACCGATCCCCTCGCTCTCGCATAGCGGCAACATTTCGCGCTCTTCCTCGCGGTAGAGCAGATTCACGTAGTTCTGCATCGTCACGAAGCGCGTCCAGCCGTTGCGCTCGGCCACGTGCAGCGCCTTCGCGAACTGCCACGCATACATGGACGATGCGCCGATATAGCGCGCCTTGCCGGCCTTCACGACATCGTGCAGCGCTTCCATGGTTTCTTCGATCGGCGTGCCGTAGTCCCACCGATGGATCTGGTACAGGTCCACGTAATCCGTGCCGAGGCGCCTGAGGCTGTTATCGATTTCCGCCATGATGGCCTTGCGCGACAGGCCCGCGCCGTTCGGGCCCGGATGCATGCGGCTATTCACCTTGGTGGCGAGCACGATCTCGTCGCGCTTCGCAAAGTCCTTCAGCGCGCGGCCGACGATTTCCTCGCTCGTGCCGTCGGAATAAACATTCGCGGTATCGAAGAAATTGATGCCGTGATCGAGCGCCTGCTTGATGAAGGGCCGCGCGGCCTCATCGTCGAGCGACCAGGGATGAGTGCCGCGAGACGGCACACCATAGCTCATGCAGCCGAGACAAAGACGCGATACATCGAGGCCGGTACGGCCGAGTTTCACATAATCCATCGTGGTGCTCCTGCTGTTAACTGCACAAACGCGGTGCGCGCCCGAGTGAGTTGCCCTCGGGCGCGCTGCGGACGCTCGATTATAGGAAAACGGCGAAAAGCGCGTGCGGAGCCGATTCGCATAGCTGCGCGGCGGCGTGCGGAAACGTGAACCGATAGTGCATCGTGTAGTGGAAAATAATTTCTTCGCACCTATACTTCTTTCGGCTTGAAAGCAGCACTCTCTCCCAACCTGCATCACAAGCAAAAAAGGAAGATCACGATGCTGACTCGTTCACTCGGCGCTAGTGCCGCCATTACACTCGCGGCATGTGCGGCCTTTTCGTCCGGACCGGCCAGTGCGGACGACAACGACGGTTTCTCGCATGACGATGGCGGCTCGCGAGGGCGGCCCGTCAAGGTGATGATCATTTCGATGTTCGGGCCGGAAGGGCAGGTGTGGCTCGACAACCTCGGGCCCTGGCGCGACATCGCCGTGGACGGTTTGTCGCCCGATTACCCGACGGTCCATTGCAACAAGCAGGACGTGTGCGTGATGACCACCGGCATGGGGCACAGCAACGCTGCTGCGTCGATCATGGCGCTGACGTTCTCGCCACGTTTCGATTTGCGGCATACCTACTTCATGGTGGCCGGTATTGCGGGGATCGATCCGCAGCAGGGAACGGTCGGATCCGCAGCTTGGGCGAAGTATCTGGTCGACTTTGGGATTCAGTGGGAGATAGACGGGCGTGAAATTCCGCCTGGCTGGACGACGGGCTACCTCGGCATCAATACCACGAGTCCTACCGCCAAGCCGCCGCTCGACTACCGCACTGAAGTATTCCAGTTGAACACCCGGCTCGCGGATACGGCGTTCGCCCTGTCGCGTAGCGTGACGTTGTCCGATAACGTGCAGGCTCAGGCCGCGCGGGCCAAGTATTCGTATGCGCCCGCCAATCGGCCGCCCACTGTGATTCAGTGCGACACGCTGGCAGGCGATACCTGGTGGTCAGGCACGCTGCTCGGGCAGCGCGCGCGCGACTGGACCAAGATCCTGACCGATGGCAAGGGTGTCTACTGCACGACGCAGCAGGAGGATAACGCCACTTACGAGGCGCTCAAACGCGCGGCCTCGGTCCATAAGGTGGATTTGAATCGCGTCGCCGTGCTGCGGGCCAGCTCCGATTTCGACCGCCCGTACGATGGACAGACGAGCGCGGACAACCTGCTGAACTACGCTGCGCAAGGCGGCTTTACGATCGCTATCCAGAACCTGTTCCTCTCGGGCAATCCGCTCGTACAGGATATCGCCACCCATTGGGGCGAGTGGCGCGACGGCGTGCCCAAGCGCTAGGCGTCTTCAAATGCGTGTGTACCCGCGGACAGGATCCGCGGGTACGTGCCGCTACTTTCGACACTTAGTGCTGCGGCGCGCGGTACGGCGTCCACACTGGCGTGTCAGTATCCCAATGGTCGAGTTCAGAGGGGGTCATGATGTGCTCCTTTTTGAAGAGTGCATGAAAGCGCCGCAATGACTATTTCTTTTGGAAACCGAATCATTGCAACAGGTTCGTTTTACTGTCCGTCGGCCACGCGCGTGACGTCGCCGTTGCTGCCTTCCTGCAATGCGATCCGTGCAGCCTGCGTCTGACCGATCAAGCCTTTGTTCGGATACGTCGTGCGATTCAGTGCGGGCAGAGAACCATCGCGATAGGCCGCGACGAGTTCGGCCTTCACTTCTTCACGCGTTTTCGCGCTGGTGGTCGGCGTGGGTTGTGTTTCATAAGTGCCGGCGCGGCCAATGCCGCCGCTGCTGCTTTGGGCAAACACCGAAGCGCTCGCGAGCAGCGAAAGAGCCAGGCCTGCCAAGAGATTGCGTTTCATGATTCACTCCTGTCGATTCGTTTGCAGCACGAGCGGCGCTGCGACAGGGTGAAATGTAGACTTTGAGGCAGGGCGGATAAATCGCACTTTCGCGAAATGAATTGTCGTGTTTCCAGAACAATCGCGAAAACGCTGCGTTAAACCGTAGTAATTACGGTGCTGGATAAGCAAACCGCGGCATTAGAGCCGCGGTTGGAATTCACTGTTTCAGAATCTGTACTTCAAGCCGAGTCGATCACGCGACCCATTCCGTTATCACCGGCGTGTCGAGACTCGGTGCCGACTCGCGTTCTTCGAACGTGCGCATCGTGCAGGTTGCGTCGAGACTGCCGCGTCCGCTCAGCAATGGACAACGGTCGAACAACTCCGCGATCCAGTCTACGAAAACGCGGACTTTAGGCGACAGATGCCGGCTGTGCGGATAGACTGCGGAAATCGGCATCGGCAAAGGTTTCAGCTCCGGCAGGACTTCCACCAGTTGGCCCGAACGCAGATGCGGCAGCACCATGAAGAGCGCAGGTTGAATCAGGCCGAAGCCTTCCAACCCGCACGTCACGTAGGCATCGGCGTCGTTCACCGACACGATGCTCTTCATTTTCACTTCGACTTCTTTGCCGTCAACCATGAAGGCCCAATCGAGCGTACGCCCCGTGCGGCTCGAAAAGTAATTGACTGCTTTGTGATTCTCCAGGTCTTCGAGCGAACTGGGCATGCCTGCGCGCTCGATGTAATCGGGGGCCGCGCAGGTCACGCCCTCGAACAAACCGATACGGCGCGCCACTAGCGAGGAATCCTGTAGCGCGCCAACCCGCACCACGCAGTCCACGCCTTCCTGCAACAGATCCACCGGCCGGTCCGTCAGGCCGAGTTGCAGGTCAATGTCCGGATAGCGCGTGTGGAATTCACACAGCGAAGGAATCACCAGCAAGCGGCCAATCGAGCCCGGCATGTCGATGCGCAGCTTGCCGTGCGGCTTTTTATTGCCGCTTTGAAAACTGGCCTCGGTTTCTTCAACGTCCGCAAGGATGCGCACGCAGCGTTCGTAGTACGCCGCGCCGTCCGGCGTGAGCGACAGGCGCCGCGTGGTCCGATGCATCAGACGCGTGCCGAGGAACGCTTCGAGGTTCTGAATAATCGTGGTAACCGATGCGCGCGGCAGGTCGAGCGTTTCCGCTGCGCGGGTAAAGCTGTTGGTGTCGACAACACGTGTGAACACTTGCATGGCCTGAAGCCGGTCCATTGCAGACCTCCAATAGGGGCGGGCGCACCGAGCAGGAATGGACTCCACCGCGAATCCGCAGACAATCGCATTCGATTGTTCAGGGGCGCCGAATTGTGTTGCCGGATTATAGGCATTTATTTACGAGTCTGCTGAACCCACAATTCGCACCATTGAAGTTCTATGCGCATTGCGCGGCTCGACATGGAAGCATTTAAACCGCCGTACTCCTTCGTGCCCACCGGCAGCGAGCCGGCAGAGGCCGACAGCACGGCACTGGAAGTCACTGACGTGCAGATCGAAGGACACGCGCAGGACATCACGTTACGCCTGTACCGGCAGGCAAAAAAAACCGCATTGCCGGTACTGCTTTATTTCCACGGTGGTGGATTTACGAAGGGATCGATCGAACAGGCCGATTACGCCTCGCGTTATTTCGCAGAACACTTACCGGCTCTCGTCGTGTCGGTGGGCTACTCGCTCGCGCCGCAGTTTCCGTTTCCGGCCGCGCCTGAAGACGCGCACCGCGCGGCGCTGTGGGTGCAAACGCGAGCGCGTGCATTCGGCGGCAACAGCAAGAAGGTGGGTGTGGCCGGTCACGATGCGGGCGGCCAGCTGGCCAATTGCCTCGCCTTTATTGCGCGCGATCGTGGCGACGTGCGCATTTCGGCGCAGGCGCTGTTCGGGCCGATGCTCGATCCGAGCCTCACGCGCCTGGGTGACGAAAAGCGCCTCGGTTCGGACATTACCGCGAAAGAGTGCGCGGCGTGTTATCGCGCGTATCTGCCGCAAGCGTCGCAGCGCATGCATCCGTATGCCGCGCCGCTCGAATCGTCGCGCCTCGCGGGGCTGCCCGCCACGCTGATCGCGACGGCGCAAAACGACGTGCTGCACGTGGAAGCGGAGAAATACGCCAGCAGTCTGATCGACGCCGGAGTGCTGACCCAGGTGGTCCGCTATCCGAGTGTGTCGCATGCCGCGTTGGCCGATCATCCGCCCGCCTTGCAGGAAGCGGTGCGATTTTTTCAGTGGCGTTTCGACGCGCGCGCCCATCGATAGAACAGAAACAAGCGGAAACAAGTAGAACTTTGATCAACGATACCGGGAGCTTCACATGACTATCCTTCCTCTTTCCCGTCGCCGTGTGGCGATTGCCGCACTCGTCGTCATCGCCGTGGCCGGGCTGGGCACGTTCGGCGCAATCCGCGTGGATGCGAGCTCGCCCGCCGCGCCGACCATCGTGCCGGAAGTCGATGTCGCCACCGTCGTGCAGAAAACCATCACCGATTGGCAAAGCTATTCGGGCCGTCTCGAAGCCGTCGAGAAAGTGGACGTGCGATCGCAGGTGCCGGGCACCATCGTGTCCGTCAACTTCAAGGACGGCGCGCTCGTGAAGAAAGGCGACACGCTGTTCGTGATCGACCCGCGTCCGTATGCCGCCGAAGTGGATCGCGCCGAAGCGCAGCTTGCCGCCGCGCAGGCACGCACGGGCTACACCCAAAGCGACTGGGAGCGCGCGCAACGCCTGATCGCCGACAATGCGATCGCCAAGCGCGACTACGACGAGAAGCAGAACGCCGCGCGTGAAGCGAGCGCGAACCTGAAGGCCGCGCAAGCCGCGCTCGAAACCGCCCGCATCAATCTCGGCTACACGAAGATCGTCGCGCCGGTGTCGGGCCGCGTCTCGCGCGCGGAGATCACGGTGGGCAACGTGATTTCGGCGGGCGCCAGCGCGGCGCCGCTTACCACGCTGGTGTCGGTTTCGCCGATCTACGCATCGTTCGACGCGGACGAACAGACCTATCTGCAATACCTGAGCCGCGCCAAAGACGGCAGCAAGGTGCCGGTGGAACTCGGTCTCGCGGACGAGAGCGGCTACTCGCGCAGCGGCGTGATCGAGTCGGTGGACAACCGGCTCGACACCTCGTCGGGCACGATCCGCGTGCGCGCGCGTTTCGATAACCAGGATGGTGCGCTGATTCCCGGTCTGTATGCGCGCGTGAAGGTCGGCGGCAGCGAGCCGCACCCCGCGCTGTTGATCGACGACGCCGCGGTGGGCACCGATCAGGACAAGAAATTCGTGCTGGTGGTGGACGCGGGCAATCACGTCGTCTATCGCGAGATCGCGGTGGGCGGCATGCAGGGCAATCTGCGCGTGGTCAAGGGCGGCCTGAAAGCCACCGACCGGATCGTCGTGAACGGCATCCAGCGCGTGCGTCCCGGCGATGCGGTGCGCGCCCATATGGTGCCCATGACGGCCGATCAGGATCCGAACAGCGCGCCGCTTGCACAGACGCAATCGCAGCCGCAGGCGCAAGCGCAGCCACAGGCGCAAGCGCAGACGCGCACCAAAGCGGACAAGAACTCGTGAGCCTCGCGCGCCGTGGCCTGACTGCGCGGCGCATGCTCCAACGTTAAGAGCTTCCAATGAACATATCCAAATTCTTCATCGATCGGCCGATCTTTGCCGGCGTGCTATCGGTATTGATCCTGCTGGCGGGCGTGATTTCGCTCTTCAAGCTGCCGATCTCGGAGTATCCGGAAGTCGTGCCGCCTTCGGTGGTGGTGCACGCGCAGTATCCGGGTGCGAATCCGAAGGTGATCGCCGAGGCGGTCGCCTCGCCGCTCGAAGAGCAGATCAACGGCGTCGAGAACATGCTGTACATGCAGTCGCAAGCGAATAGCGACGGCAATCTCACGCTCACGGTGACCTTCAAGCTCGGCACCAATCCGGACCTCGCGACGCAGCTCGTGCAGAACCGCGTCAACCAGGCGCTGCCGCGTCTGCCGGAAGACGTGCAGCGTCTCGGCGTCACGACGATCAAGAGCTCGCCCACGCTGACCATGGTGGTCCACCTGATCTCGCCGAACAATCGCTACGACATGACGTATCTGCGCAATTACGCGCTGTTGAACGTCAAGGACCGGCTCGCGCGGATTCAGGGTGTCGGCGAAGTGCAGTTGTGGGGTTCGGGCGACTACGCGATGCGGGTGTGGCTCGATCCGCAGAAAGTGGCGCAACGCGGTTTGACGGCGACCGAAGTGGTCAACGCGATCCGTGAGCAGAACATCCAGGTGGCGGCCGGTGTGATCGGCGCATCGCCTTCGGTGCCGGGCACGCAGTTGCAGTTGTCGGTGAATGCGCGCGGCCGTCTGAAGACCGAGGGTGAATTCGGCGACATCATTGTCAAGACTACGCCGGACGGCGGCGTGACCTACCTGAAGGATATCGCGCGAATCGAACTCGCGGCTTCGGAATACGGCCTGCGTTCGCTGCTCGACAACAAGCCGGCGGTGGCGCTCGCCATCAACCAGGCGCCGGGCGCGAACTCGCTCGCGATTTCCGATCAGGTGCGCTCCGCGATGAAGGAACTCGCGGAAGACATGCCGGCGGGCGTCGAATACAAGATCGTCTACGACCCGACGCAATTCGTGCGTTCGAGTATCGAGGCGGTCGTGCATACGCTGCTCGAAGCGATTGCGCTGGTGGTGATCGTCGTGATCGTGTTCCTGCAGACGTGGCGCGCTTCTATCATTCCGTTGATTGCCGTGCCGGTGTCGATCGTGGGGACGTTCTCGCTGCTGCTCGCGTTCGGTTTCTCGATCAACGCGTTGTCCTTGTTCGGCATGGTGCTCGCCATCGGGATCGTGGTGGACGATGCGATCGTGGTGGTGGAGAACGTCGAGCGGAACATCGAAAACGGGCTGAGTGCGCGCGACGCGACGTACAAGGCGATGCAGGAAGTGAGCGGGCCGATTATCGCCATTGCGCTCACGCTGGTTGCCGTGTTCGTGCCGCTCGCGTTCATGACGGGTTTGACGGGCCAGTTCTACAAACAGTTTGCGATGACCATCGCGATCTCGACGGTGATCTCCGCGTTCAACTCGCTGACCCTCTCGCCGGCGCTGTCCGCAATGCTGTTGCGCAGCCACGGCGCGAAGGAAGACTTCCTGACGCGTGTGATGAATCGTCTGCTGGGCGGTTTCTTCAAGCGTTTCAACAAGGTCTTCCATCGCGGTTCGACCGAGTATGGCCGTGGCGTGACCGGCGTGCTGCGCCGTAAGGGTGCGATGCTCGCGGTGTACGCGATCCTGCTGGGCGCGACCGTGCTGATCTCGCGTGTGGTGCCCGGCGGCTTCGTGCCGGCGCAGGACAAGGAATATCTGATTGCCTTCGCGCAATTGCCGAACGGTGCGTCGCTGGATCGCACGGAGAAAGTGATCCGCGACATGAGCGCGATTGCACTGAAGCAGCCGGGCGTGGAGAGCGCGGTGGCGTTCCCGGGTCTCTCGGTGAACGGCTTCACGAATAGCTCCAGCGCGGGCATCGTGTTCGTCACGCTCAAGCCTTTCAAGGATCGTGGCGACAAAAAGCTCTCGGCCGGTGCGATTGCCGGAGCGCTGAACCAGCAATACGGTGCGATCAAGGATTCGTTCGTCGCGGTGTTCCCGCCGCCACCCGTGCTCGGTCTCGGCACGCTCGGCGGCTTCAAGATGCAGTTGGAGGATCACGGCGCGCTCGGGTACGCGGAGTTGAACAAGGCAGCGGAGGCATTCGTGAAGAAGGCGGCGCAGACGCCTGAACTCGGCCCGACCTTCTCCAGCTATCAGATCAACGTGCCGCAATTGAACGTGGACCTGGATCGCGTGAAGGCCAAGCAACTCGGCGTGCCGGTCACGGACGTGTTCAACACGATGCAGATCTATCTCGGCTCGCTGTATGTGAACGACTTCAACCGTTTCGGCCGCGTGTATCAGGTGCGGGTGCAGGCAGATGCGCCGTTCCGTCAACGCGCCGACGACATCCTGCAACTGAAGACGCGCAATGCCGCGGGCGACATGGTGCCGTTGTCGTCGCTGGTGACGGTAACGCCGACGTTCGGTCCGGAAATGGTGGTGCGCTACAACGGCTACACGGCTGCGGACATCAACGGTGGACCGGCGCCCGGCTTCTCGTCGGGGCAGGCGCAAGCGGCGGCCGAACGCGTGGCGGCAGAAGTCTTGCCGCGTGGTGTGAAGCTGGAGTGGACCGACCTGACGTATCAGCAGATTCTGGCCGGCAATGCAGGCTTGTGGGTGTTCCCGATCAGCGTGCTGCTCGTGTTCCTCGTGCTCGCCGCACTGTATGAAAGCCTGACGCTGCCGCTCGCGGTGATCCTGATCGTGCCGATGAGCGTGCTGTCCGCGCTGACCGGCGTGTGGCTCACGGGAGGCGACAACAACATCTTCACGCAGATCGGGTTGATGGTGCTGGTGGGTTTGTCGGCGAAGAACGCGATTCTGATCGTCGAGTTCGCTCGCGAACTGGAGCACGACGGGCATACGCCGCTGTCCGCGGCGATCGAAGCGAGCCGCTTGCGTCTGCGGCCGATTCTGATGACGTCGATCGCTTTCATCATGGGCGTGGTGCCTCTGGTGTTGTCGAGCGGAGCGGGCTCGGAGATGCGTCACGCGATGGGTATCGCGGTGTTCTTCGGCATGCTCGGCGTCACGCTGTTCGGCTTGATGCTGACCCCTGTGTTCTATGTGGTGCTGCGTACGCTGGCGGGTGGAACGATTCACGTCGCGCAGAAGGATTCGCCGCACTACGGCGCGCCGGTGACGGACGCCTGAGGAGAAAACAATAATGAAACGCTTTGAATCTTTGAGTGGGTGGGGCCGGGCGGCTACCAGCGGTTTGCTGGTCGCGTTGCTCGCCGCCTGCTCCGTGGAACCCACGTACAAGCGGCCGGAAGTGGATACGCCGGTGGCGTTCAAGGAAGCGCCGGCTGCTTCGGCGCCGTCGGCTGCTTCGGGTGCAATATCGGGTGCAGCGGCGCAGGAGAACGGCACGTGGAAGCAGGCCCAGCCCGCGGACGACGCGCATCGCGGCGAATGGTGGACGATTTTCGGCGACGCGCAACTCAATGCGCTCGAAGAGCAGGCGGCCGCCGCCAATCAGGATCTGAAGGCGGCCGCGGCGCGCGTGCAGCAGGCGCGGGCGGTGACGCAGGCGGCGAAGTCCGACTGGTTCCCGAAGCTCGACGCGGGCTTCGGCCCGACCCGCGAGCGTGCCTCCGCGGCATCGCAATTCCAGCCGGATAGCGCGGGCGGCACGAACGGCACGATCTGGCGCGCGCAAGTCGGCGCGTCGTACGAAGCGGATCTGTTCGGGCGGGTCGGCTCAAACGTGAACGCGTCGCGTGCGGACGAGCAGCAAAGCGAGGCGCTGTTCCGTTCCGTGCAACTCTCGTTGCAGGCGGACGTCGCGCAGAACTACTTCCAGTTGCGTGAGCTGGATACGGATCAGGATCTGTACCGCCGTACCGTGGCGCTGCGCGAAGATACGTTGAAACTCGTCGAGCGGCGTTTCAGGGAAGGCGATATCGGCGAGCTGGATGTGTCGCGGGCTCGCAATGAACTCGCGAGTGCGCGAGCGGATGCCGTGGGCGTGGCGCGTCAGCGCGCGGCGTCGGAGCACAGCCTTGCGATTCTGCTCGGCAAGCCGCCGGCGGATTTCTCGTTCGCGGAAGCGCCGCTCGCTCCCGTGACGGTGCGTGTGCCGCCAGGTCTGCCCTCGGCATTGCTTGAACGCCGGCCGGATATTTCGGCGGCGGAACGCGCGATGCAGGCCGCGAATGCGCGAGTCGGTCTTGCCAAATCGGCGTTCTTCCCGAAGCTCGATATCACCGGCGCGGCGGGTTTTGAATCGGCGACGCTCGGCAACCTTTTCATGTGGTCGAGCCGCGCGTTCATTCTCGGGCCGTTTGCGGGCACGGCGTTGACGCTGCCTTTGTTCGACGGCGGCCGCCGCAAGGCGAACCTCGCGCAGGCCCGTTCGAAGTATGACGAGGACGTGGCGCAGTATCGTCAGCAGGTGCTGGTGGCATTCCGTGAGGTCGAAGACAACCTGGCCGATCTGCGCCTGCTCGACGATCAGATGCGCGAGCAGAATGATGCGGTGCAGGCATCGCAACGGGCGGCGCATCTGTCGCGTACGCAGTACACGGAAGGCGCGGTCAGCTACCTGGACGTGATCGACGGCGAACGGCAGGTGCTGATTTCGCAACTGCAGGCGAGCCATTTGTCGGGCACGCAAGCGGTGGCGACGGTTAATCTGATTCGTGCGCTGGGCGGTGGTTGGAGTGGGGACGGGGCGCCCGACACGGCGGTGGGCGCCGTCGCGCCGGCTTCGGCTTCGGTGGCTGCCGCGGCTCCTGTGGCCGCTTCCGTGCAGCAGGTGGCGAAGCGGTAGGGTAGCCGAAGCAGGAGCGAGTGGTAGACGCCGGGTCGCGCGAAAGCGCGGCCCGGTTTTTTTTGCCCAAATCATTTTTCCCGCTTTCCTTTCGAAAATCCCTTCGTAGACCGCCGCATTTCCGCCCTCTATGATGAGCCGCACCTCATCTGGAGAGAGGCGATGACCTGTCTGACCTTTCGCTGTCCGCGCTGAGCGAATGCGCGTCCTGTCGCTGCCACGCGAGGGCTGAGCCGCGCGTCGCGGAATTCAGTTGCCTGATGAGTCCGGCGTGCCGGTTCCTGACCCGAAGCAAGTCCGTAACGCTTTGGCGACCCGGAGGTGCATGCCGGTGGATCGGCTCGCCACGAATCAACACCACGCCCCAATCCCACGAGTTCACCATGCGCATTTTTCTATCCAACGTGCGGCACTTTTTCTACACGCCGGCTATCTCGCTGATCAGCGCTTTCGGTCTGACGCTCGCATTGCAAGCCACGCCTGTTTCAGCGGCCGACACGTCCACGCTGAAAATCGGCACCGCGACCAGCCCGCAAATCGAAGCGCTCAAAATCGCCGCGCACGAAGCCAAAGATCAGGGACTCGACGTGAAGATCATCGAGTTCACCGACTGGAACACGCCGAATGCGGCGCTCGCCAACAAGGATATCGACGTCAACTACTTCCAGCACATTCCGTTTCTGGAGAATGCGAAGAAGCAGGGCGGTTATAACTTTGTCGCCATTGCGCCCGGCACGATCATGAAAATCGGCCTGTATTCGAAGAAGATCAAACGCTTCGACGAACTGAAAGACGGCGCTACGGTTGCGATTGCCAACGATCCGGTCAACGGTGGCCGCGGTCTGTTGCTGCTGCAACGAGCCGGTCTCATCAAGCTGAAGCCGGGCATCGACTATCGCGCGACGACGCTCGACATTACCGACAACCCGAAGCATCTCAAGATAGTCCAGTTGGAAGCGTCGCAACTGGCGCGCTCGCTCGACGACGTCGACCTCGCACAGGGCTACCCGAGCTTCATCAAGCTCGCGGGCACCACCGATCCGAATAGCGCGCTGCTGTTCGACGGCCTCGAAAACAAGAACTACGCGATCCAATGGGTGGTTCGTCCGGAAAGCGTGAACGACCCGCGTATCCGCAAGTTCATTTCGATCTATCAGCATTCGCCTGCGGTGCGCGCCGCGCTCGATAAGGCCTTCGGCAATCTCTACGCCGTCGCTTGGTAACGCGCACCGTCATGCGTGGACCGTTCGAAGACGACGATCCCGCGCCGACGCCGCGCAAGAAGCGGTTCAGCGGCGAGCTTGCCCGGCTGTGCGGCGTGCATGCCGGCGCACAGCCTCGGTGCCCGATGCAAACCGCTGCGCTGGCCATTGCGAAAGCCTGAAAGGAGCTAAATCATGGGCAATCTTTTCGACGCGCCGCAGTTCATCGAAGACGCGCCGTCTCTCGCTGTGCATGCGGGTTCGCCCGCAGCGGCGACGCACCCCGCCGTGATATTCGACAACGTCGGCAAGGTGTTTGCCAACACGCGCGGCGTGCCGACCGCGGCGCTCGCCAACGTCACGTTGAACGTGGCGCGGGGCGAAGTGTTCGGCATTATCGGCCGCAGCGGCGCGGGCAAGTCGACGCTGCTGCGACTCGTCAACGGCCTGGAGAAGCCGAGTTCAGGCGCGGTGCGCGTGAACGGCGTCAGTGTCGGCGAACTCGACGAGCGCGGACTGGTCACGTTGCGCCGACGTATCGGCATGGTGTTCCAGCACTTCCATCTGCTTTCCGCAAAGACGGTACGCGAGAACATTGCGCTGCCGCTGAAAATCGCCGGTGTGCCGAAGGCGGTCATCGAGAAAAAGGTCGATGCATTGCTGGAGCTGGTGGGCCTCTCCGCCAAGCGCGATGCTTATCCTGCGAGCCTGTCGGGTGGTCAGAAGCAGCGAGTCGGCATTGCGCGCGCGCTGGTCACCGACCCGGATATTCTGCTGTGCGATGAAGCCACCTCCGCGCTGGATCCGGAAACGACGCAAGCCATCCTCGCGTTGCTACGCGATATCAATCGGCGCCTGAACCTGACCGTCGTATTGATCACGCATGAAATGCAGGTGATTCGCGAGGTCTGCGATACGGTTGCCGTGATCGAGCGTGGCGAAGTGGTGGAGTCCGGCCCCGTGTGGCGCGTGTTCGGCGATCCGCAACATGACGCGACACGGGCCCTGCTGCGCACCTTGGTGCACGATTTGCCGGCGGATCTCGCCGAACGTGTCAAGCCATTGCACGACATCGCGCAAGCGGATGCGCAGATTCTGCTGGACGTGCGTTTCACCGGCGTCGACGCGCGCGAGCCGGATCTCGGCGGTCTGGCGTCGGCGTTGAGTGCGGACTGCGGGCGTGTGAGTTTCGTGCATGGCGGCATCGACCGGATTCAGGGGCATGCGCAGGGGCGCCTCGTGGTGTCAGCGCACGTGCATGCGAATGCAGACAGCACCGTGCAACAGCAGGTCGCGACGTTGCTCGACCGCGCACGCCGCTATGCGAACCATGTCGAGGTATTGGGCTATGTCTGAGTTGTGGCTTTCCGAACTCGCCGACGCGATTCGCGACACCATCGTCATGGTCGGCGTGTCGGCCTTTATCGCGGCGCTGGTTGGCATTCCGCTGGCACTGGTGCTGGTCACCACGACACGCGGCGGGATCTTCGAGAAGCGGGCGGTGAATAGCACGCTCGGTGCGCTCGTCAATGCGTTCCGCTCCACGCCGTTCATCATTTTGCTGGTCGCCTTGCTGCCGCTCACGCGTTTGCTGATCGGCACGACGATCGGCGTGTGGGCCGCAATCGTGCCGCTCAGCATCGCGGCGATTCCGTTTTTCGCGCGCGTGGCGGAGGTGAGTTTGCGTGAAGTGGATCGCGGTCTGATCGAAGCTGCGCAGGCCATGGGTGCGCAGCGCCGGCACATCATCCGGCATGTGCTCCTGCCTGAGGCGCTGCCGGGCATCCTGGGCGGCTTCACGATAACCGTGGTGGCGATGATCGGTTCGTCGGCGATGGCGGGCGCGGTCGGCGCCGGCGGTCTTGGCGATCTGGCGATTCGCTATGGCTACCAGCGGTTCGATACGACCGTGATGGTGACGGTGATCGTACTGCTGATCGTGATCGTCACGGCGGTGCAGTTCGTCGGCGATCGATTCGTGCGGCGGCTCGCGCAGCGAGCGTGATCGCACATGATCGGTTGATCCGTTCTGTCCCGTTCTGCCTTGCTGCGGCTATTTGCATGAAGAATCGCCGCGCACGTTTCCGTCGTCCGCATCAACAACGCCTATCATGCTAGCTAAAGCATTGAGCGCCGCGGGCGTTCTGCCTGCCACCGCTCGCCGAAAAACTTTTCACGTGGAAATTGCATGAACGATCCTCGTCATGCCGACGCGTTACACACGCCTCAGGCATCCGCTGCGGCGGTGGTGCGCGATCTCGCGAGTTTGCTCGACGCGTTGCACGCCACTGCCGCGCAGCGCGATCTCGACGGCGGCCACGCCGCACAGGAAAAACAATGGATCGCCGACGCGGGGCTGCTCACGCTCGCGGTGCCGCGCGAATTCGGCGGCCTCGGCGCGCGTTGGCCCGACATCTACGAGACGGTTCGCAAGATTGCGCGGGTGGACAGCGCGCTCGCGCATCTGCTGGGCTTTACGTGCTTGCAGGTGGTCAGCGTCAATGTATGGGGCAGTCCCGAACAACGTGCCCGCTATCTGGGCGGCACCGTCGAAAACCGATGGTGGTGGGGCAATGCCGTCAATCCGCTCGATACGCGACTCGTTGCGAGCGCAACCAGCGACGGCGGCTATCTGCTCGATGGCCAGAAGGGCTTTTGCTCCGGCACGCGCGGCTCGCAGATGATGACCGTTTCCGCGCATGATCCGGTCACCGGCACCCCGGTGTTCGGCGTCGTGCCGACCACGCGGGAAGGCATCACCGTTCACGAAGACTGGAATCCGATCGGCCAGCGGCAGACCGACAGCGGCAGCGTGTCCTTCGTGCGCGTCAAGGTCGAACCGGACGAAGTGATGGTGCGGCCCGACACGCCGTACGCCAGTTTGCGCACGCTGATCTCGCAGTTGGTGCTGACCAATCTGTTCGTGGGCATCGCACAGGGCGCGCTCGACGAAGCACGGGCCTACGTCACGCGACACGGCAAGGCGTGGATCTATTCGGGCGTCGACAAAGCGACCGACGATCCCTACCTGATCCAGCGTTTCGGCGAGATGCGCCTGCAAGCGGTGAGCGCCGAAGCGCTGACCACGCGCGCCGCATGGCTGCTCGAAGACGCCTGGCAACAAGGTCCGGCGCTTTCCGCGGAGGCTCGCGCGCAGGTTGCGCTCGCCACCTCGGAGGCAAAGATCGTCGCGCACCGCGCGGCGCTCGACGTCAGCGAGCAACTCTTCGACGCCTGTGGCGCCCGCGCCACGCATGCGCCGCTCGCGCTCGACCGTTTCTGGCGCAACGCCCGCGTGCATACGCTGCATGATCCGCTCGACTATCGCGTGCGCGACGTTGGCCGCTACGCGCTCACCGGCGCGTTGCCGGAGGTTTCTTTGTACACTTGAGGCGGTTCGCGGCGGCCTGTACGATGCGCCGTGGTTTATTCCCTTCAAGAGGCTCCCGGATTGCAGTTCAAACTACCGACCACAGCAACGGCACCGTTTTGCCCATCCGAAGTGCAAGGCTCGGTGGCCGTTTCGCAAGGCGCGCCGTTCTGGAAGAAGATTCTGCAATTCGCGGGGCCCGGCCTGCTGGTCTCGATCGGCTATATGGACCCAGGCAACTGGGCCACCGACATCGAAGCCGGATCGCGCTATGGCTACAGCCTGCTGTTCGTCGTCATGCTGTCGAGTCTTGCGGCGATGGCGCTCCAATGCCTGAGCATGCGTCTTGGCATTGCGACCGGGCGCGACCTCGCCGAGTTGTCGAGAACGCGCTATTCGCCTGCCGTCGCACGTTTTCAGTGGCTGCTCGCTGAACTGTCGATCGTGGCCTGCGATCTGGCCGAAGTGCTTGGCGGCGCGCTTGCTTTCCATCTGCTCTTTAAATGCTCGTTGACCACCGGCGTGCTGCTGACCGCGTTCGATACGCTGATCGTGCTCGGCCTGAAGGGCAAGAATTTCCGCGATCTCGAAGCGATCATGCTCGGCCTCATCGCGACGATCGGCGTCGGCTACATCATCGAGCTCGCGCTGGTGCAGCCGCACTGGCCCTCGGTCGCGCAGGGACTGGTTCCGTCGTGGCAGGCTTTGAGTTCGCGCGAGCCTATGTATCTGGCGATCGGCATTCTCGGCGCGACGGTCATGCCGCATAACCTTTATCTGCATTCGTCGATCGTGCAGACGCGCGCGGTCAAGCGCGATCCAGCCAGCATCAGATCGGCGATCGGTATGTCGCGCATCGATACGATCGTCTCGCTGATGCTCGCGTTGCTGATCAACATGGCGATCCTGATTCTGGCCGCCGCTGCGTTCCATGCCACCGGCCACAATCAGGTCACCGAAATCGAAGATGCCTACAAGCTGCTCGCGCCTATTGTCGGCACGGGTTTCGCGGCGGTGCTGTTCGCCGTGACCTTGCTCGCCTCGGGACAAAGCTCGACCTTTACCGGAACGGTGGCGGGGCAGGTCATTATGGAAGGCTTCCTGAAGCTGAAGATTCCCTGCTGGCAACGGCGCTTCATTACGCGCGCACTCGCTCTGATCCCCGCGCTGATCGGCGTGCAGATGATGGGCAACGGCGCCGTCGGCAAGCTGCTGGTCGCAAGCCAGGTCGTGCTGAGCTTGCAATTGCCGTTCGCGCTTTATCCGCTGATTCGCATGACCAACGACCGTTCGCTGATGGGCGAATTCGCCAACACGTTGCTGACCCGCTGCGTCGCGTGGATGCTGTTCGTGGTGATCAGCGCGGCGAACCTTTGGCTGGTGGTGCAGACGGTGGGCCTCGCCGGATGAGCCGGCCTCGCGCTGCCAGCGCGGCGTGATCGGGGCGAAAAAAAAGTCCGCGGAGGCGGACTTTTTTTCGGGCTTCGGTTCGAGTCGGGCCGGACCAGCCCTCGTCGAGTGAGAGTCGATGCAGCTCAGGCAGCTTGCGCGATCTGCGCTGCATCGAGCGCTTCCTGTTCCTGACGAGCGGCGGCGGCCTTCTTCGTCTTGCCGGCACGCGACGGCGGCTGGCATGCGCCACACACCACGTTGTGCTGCAGATCGTGTTTGTGCGCCACGAACTTGCCGGTGCAACGGCAGCATTTGGTCAATTGCAGAATGTCGGCGTCGAAGAAACGCACCAGCGTCCACGCACGCGTCAAGTCCAGCACCGGTTCGGTCTCGCTGTGCTTGCAATGTTCCAGATACAGCCGATACCCCTTGGTCAGCGCATCCAGATGCGAGCAGCGGGCTTCGTTCTTCAGGAACAGGTACGTGTTGTAGAACAGCGACGCGTGAATGTTCGCCAGCCACGTCATATACCAGTCCGCCGAAAAGGGCAGCATGCCTTTGGGCGGCGATACGCCCTTGACCTCGCGGTACAGGCGGATCATGCGGTCGCGCGAGAGCGTCAATTCACTCTCGAGCACTTGCATGCGCGCGCCGAGTTCGATCAGTGCGATGGCGCGGAATACTTCTTGTGCGTCTTCCGTCAGGCTACGCTTGAGCATGGCAGTCACCCCGGTCAAGCGAACTGTTCAGCAGGCTGGCCTGCAAGCAGGATCGCCGCGTGAGTCGGTGCAACTGCGGCGTGTTTCGTCGTTTGCGTCAAAGCCGACAACATGGAGTGGTCGTTGAAGCGGAAGAAACACAAAAGCTGATCGGAAGCGGCCAGCTTGACGATCTGCGCGAGCGACAGCCCGGCAAGCAAATCAGCCAGTTCCGACGACAGTCCCAGCCGGAACATGCCGACCGGTTTGTCCTCACGCAACATACGTTGCGCGAGCATGATGTAAGACAAGTTGATCTCGCGGATTGAATCCAGCGTCTCGCTGCTACGGTCCATTTTCTCTGTTTCCGAAGCCCCGAATTACGATGTCGGCATTTTTTGCCGTTATGTCTTTTTTGCCTCGCCGGAAACGTTGTCCTCCGGCTACTGTCACCACCTGATACAGACGGCGACCTTTTGATACATGGCGTTACATTTCGTAACAGCTTGGGACGAATTGTATGAAGGGTAAAACAAGAAATCAATCCCTTCTCAAAAAAATATCTCAAAAAGATACATCAATTTTCGGTAACTCTTTCACAGTCGCGTAATACGCGATGCATAGCGAATTTTCCGCTACCCTGGATTTTTGTCTGATCCATGAAAACCCTTGTACGACGGGCTTTTCGCTCTTTCGTCTGAGCAAATAGGCTGGACCCATCACGTACCGGTAATTCCCACTCAAGTCAGAAAGGAAATAGAAAGCGAGGTCGATATAAAGTAATAAATGCCGCTCTTTGGCTACGCTTGGGGGACACAACAGAGGTGTAACAGGTTGGTCGCGCCCCAGTTACAAACGAGGTCGGATTTGTAACTTCTTGTGTAACTTCGATCGGGTGGCGCGGTGGACATGCTCGACTTCGACGCGAAACGCCGGCCGCAGACGTGCTCCTGAACGGCGGGGAAGGTGGCGCGGGCCGCCGCGCCGTTATGGCTTACTAGATAAACAGGGCCATCAGATCGGCGTCGTGGAAGACCCCGTCGACATTCAGCGCTCCGACTTCGCAACCATATTTGCGAAAGCCGAGCGACTCGTAAAGCTTCCTCGCGGCCTCGTTGCGGCTGCCGACTAATAACTGGATTTGCCGCAGGCCGTCCATACGTGAGGCCCGCCTCAGCAACTCCTTCAGCAAAGCGCGCCCGACGCCGCGGCCGGCAGCCTCCGGCGCGACATACATGCCGACCACGGCGGCCTTATGCCGCTGTTTGTCGCTCGGGATCCGGATCAGTCCAACCACGCCGATCAATGGTGTTCCTGCCGATGCGTAAGCGCCGAGCAAGAAGTCACCTTCGGCCGCACGCGAGCCGTCCAGCATTGCACTGTGTTGCGACGGACCTTTGGCGAATGCTTCTTCGTAACTCTGGCCGAACGAATCCGGATGCGCTTTCAGTCCGCGCAGCCGCAGGTGGAAGTAGTCGTCGCGGTCTTCGGGACCAAGTTGGCGTACGAGTACGGCGTTCTCGCTCAAGTGTCTCTCCGTGCGGGGGCGGCGATTGAAAGGCTAAAAGATTCGATATCGAACTGCGACCTGTCTGTCACGGTCAGGCTATGGTTGGCGGGCCGCTTCGGCGCGCTGGCTTTCGCCGAAATCGCGCAATGCCGTAGCGGTTCGCGGGTCGGCCGGAAAGAATGCCTCTATGGCGAGTTCCGAGAGCGTCACGTCCACCGGCGTGCCGAACACGGTGGTCGTGCTGAAAAACGATAGCACGCCGATCGGCGTGCGCAGCCGCAGCGGTACTGCAATCTGGTTGACGGCGGTGTTGTCGTGCTCGGTCGCATCCGCGCCCGGCGGCGCGGGGTACGCCGCCAATTCTTCGCGCAGCGCGCTCAACGTGTCGTCCCCGCTCACGTCGATTTGCCGCTGAAGTCGCGCGAGTATGTGCTCGCGCCATGCATGCCAATTGATGATGGACGCGGCGATACCGTCCGGATGCAGGCTCAGGCGCAGTGCGTTGACCGGCGGCTTCAGCAGTTCCGGACTTGCGCCGTTCAGCAAAGGCGCAAGCGCGCCGTTCGCGGCAACGATGGTCCAGTGCCTGTCGATGGCAAGCGCCGGGTAGGGTTCGTGTCCTTTCAGCACCAACTCGACCGCCTCGCGTGCAGCGGCCAACTGCGGATCCGATAGCGGGCGTTCCCGGAACAGCGGCGCGTAGCCTGCGGCGACCAGCAGTGCATTGCGCGCGCGCAGCGGCACGTCGAGCCGTTCAGCAAGATGCATGACCATTTCCCGGCTCGGCACCGCGCGGCCTGATTCGACGAAGCTCAGATGCCGGGTCGAAATTTCGGCTTCGGCGGCGAGCAGCAACTGGCTCATTCTTCGACGCTGTCGCCATTCGCGCAGCAGGTCGCCGACCGTGCGGCTCGCCGCCGGCAAGTGCGGCGGGACGGGTTGCGCAAGAGAGAGTGTGTTCATGCCACCGATCATAGCCAAACCGCGCTAGCGATCCATTACCTCAGAGGTAATGGAATACCCCGTAACACCGCGGAATACCGCGGAATACCGTCTGCCACGCCTACGAAACTTCGGAAAGAGCCGTGACACCGTAGTAAGCCGCGGCATATCGACGAAATGGCAAAGCCGACAGAGCGGGACACCCGACTCAGGCCGCCGCCACGCCTTCCGGTACCACGTTGAGTTTGACCCCGAGCGCACGCAGCAGTTTGAGCACCGTGTCCATACGCGGTTTGGAGCCGGGTGCGAGCGTCTTGTAGAGGCTTTCGCGGCCAAGTCCGGCATCTGCCGCGACCTTGGTGATGCCGCGCGCTTTGGCGATGTCGGCGATCGCGGCGAGCAGGACGTCGGCGTCGCCTTCTTCGAGCGCTGCGTTGAGA
Source organism: Paraburkholderia sp. BGA-UO-ETr-F21 (assembly GCF_059567925.1). Classification (NCBI taxonomy): domain Bacteria; kingdom Pseudomonadati; phylum Pseudomonadota; class Betaproteobacteria; order Burkholderiales; family Burkholderiaceae; genus Paraburkholderia; species Paraburkholderia sp. BGA-UO-ETr-F21. The sequence continues at coordinate 895,652 of NZ_JCAQOY010000037.1, forward strand.
TACTCCGCGATCATTTCCTCGCTATCGAGGTAATGCGACGCGTCGAACCGTGCGGTTTTGATTCTGCTCATGACAGTTCCTTTCTGATTGCTGCCCACATTGTTTTGGCGTGCTTGATATCGGCCGGCTGGGTGGATTTGTCGCCACCGCATAGCAGCAGATAGATCATGCCCTTTTCACGCGCGAAGTAGACCCGATAGCCGGGGCCACAATCGATGCGCATCTCGGACACACCTTCTTCAAGCAACTTCACGTCGCCGAAATGCCCGCGTTCCGCACGCCGGATACGCACGAGTATTTTCGCCCTGGCTCTTAAATCGGAGAGCCGTGCAAGCCAGGTGTCGAACTCCTCGGTGCGGTTGAGCGTGTACTCAGGTGGTGAACCGATCTGCCGAGAAGTGTATCCGTGTAGATACGATCTTGCAAGTGTAAAAACCATATTGAAAAAGCGTCCCCGTGCCCGTGTTTGTTGAGTGCGTCACAAGCCGCGCGCCAGCGCCGCGCAGCCCCCATTGCCACACGAGATTAGCGGCTGCCGCCGCGGCTGACGACTCGGCCGGATGGCCAATCCGGCGCTCGACGCGATGCGCTCGCGCCGCAGCGCAAGACTGCTTACCTCTCAGGTAATCGACGCACCGCGCCCCGGCCCTCAAGCTTCAATCCGAGCCCGCCGCACACAACCGTGTCTGCCGAGCGTAGTGCTCAGTCATGCCAATGAAGGAGTCTTGAGATGAATGCGCATACCGATCTGATCAACCGTTATTTCGACGCATGGAACGAAACCGATGGCGCGCGCCGTCGCGAGTTGATCGCCGCGGCATGGAGCGCCGACGCCGACTATTGCGATCCGCTGCTGGCGGGCTCGGGCCACGCAGGCATCGACGCGATGATCCGGGCGGTGCATGAGCGCTTCCCGCATCACACGTTTCGGCGTACAGGCCAGGTTGACGGCTTCGCCAACCGGCTGCGTTTTTCCTGGGAGCTGATCACGCCTTCGGGCGAGGCGGTCGTGAAGGGATCGGACTTCGGTGTGGTCGATCCACAAGGACGCTTGCAAACGGTCACGGGCTTCCTCGATCAGGTGCCGGACGGCGCCTGAGCATCGCTTCTTGACGGAGAAGATCATGGACGAGCCCGCCGTCGCCACGGGTCCACAAACGGCCATCGCGTTCGCGCGCCTGACGGGCGCCGTCGACTCGCTGTCCAGCGCAATCGCCGGCTTTGCGCTGCTCGGCGGAGCGCGCGCGTTCATGTTCATCGCGTTGCTGGGCTGGCGCGAGCCGGTGCTCGGCGGCGCGGGTCTCGTGCTGCTGGCGCTGGTCGGCTGGTTGCGTTGGCAATGCGGTGGCGGCGCGGCCGTGTCCGCCATGCAGAACACGCGCCGCTGCAACCACTCAGCGTGCCGTCGCCGCGAGTCGCCTTCAACGGATGCGCGCAACATTGCTTGCTACAATCGTCCGCTCGAATGCGATTCGAAGCGCTGTCCCGTCTTCGTCGAGCCGAGTGGCTGCCGCTTCGGCCCGATTCGAACACGGGCGTGAGGCGAGTGCTTCGCGCATCCGAAAACCAACGTCCAGATCCTGGCGCCCAGCCGGCGATCGGACCTGACCGGACCAACCGGACCTAACCGGAACACAAGGAGACACCGTGCTGAAGAATCTGGACCCGCTGCTCAACGCCGACATACTGCATGCGCTACGCTCGATGGGCCACGGCGACGAACTCGTCATTTGCGACGCCAATTTCCCGGGCGACTCGGTTGCGCGCGAGAGCGTGCTGGGCAAGGTGCTGCGCCTCGACGGCGTGAACGCGCCGCGGGCGATTCGCGCGGTGCTTTCGGTGATGCCGCTGGACACGTTCATCGAGCACCCCGCGTCGCGCATGGAAGTGGTGGGCGAGCCGCACACGATTCCGTCGGTGCAGCGTGAAGCGCAGATCGAGGTCAATGCCGCGGAAGGGCGCGATGTGCCATTTGCGTCGATCGAGCGGTTTGCGTTTTATGAGCGGGCGCGCAAAGCGTATTGCGTGATCGCCACCGGCGAAGCGCGCGGCTACGGTTGCTTCGTCTTCACGAAGGGCGTTCTGCTCGCCCCGGACGCGCCGCAGTCGTAACCCGGGCCCAAGTGTCGCGGCAAGCGCGGGCGTGAGGTCATGAGCGCCATCAGCCGGCAGCCGTACGCGAACGTCGCGCGGGTGCTGATTTTTCGTCTGGCCGCTGTTGGCGGATCGGCCCGATTCGTCAACAGGCATCGGCTCACATCACGGTAACTGAAGCCATGAGCTTTTCTATAGAAAGTCTCGATCATCTCGTTCTGAACGTGGCCGACGTGGAAGTCAGTGCGGCGTGGTACGCGCGCATGCTCGGCATGCGGCGCCACGAGTTCGAATCGCGCACCGGCACGCGGGTCGCGATGACCTATGGCGATCAGAAGATCAACCTGCGTCCCGTGGTGGCCGACACCGTCGCGTGGTTCACCGGCCGCGAGGCGGTGCCCGGCAGCGCCGATCTGTGTTTCGTCACGACCACGAGCCCGGCCGAGGTCAAGGCGCATTGGCTTGCCCAAGGCGTCGAAATCGAGGCCGGCCCCGTGGAGCGCGACGGCGCGCGCGGCAAGATGACCTCGGTGTATTGCCGCGATCCGGACGGCAATCTGATCGAAGTCGCGACCTATCCTCGAGCATAAGCGCGTCGGCGATTCCGCCCGCGGCAGGCACCGCCAAGGCTACCCTGCGGCCCTCGCGAGCCCCTTTTTCTCGCCCCGCATGCGGCGCGCCGTGTGCCCGCGCATCTTCGCCCGAGCTTGTGAGCTTGGAAAAGGCGGGCAATGCACATATTCTCAGTTGCGATACGGGGAACTGCGGCCTCCCGGCCGGGTCTGCTGCTTATTCATCTACAGGAGCCCCTCATGACGCGTCCCGTCGATTCCGGCGTAATTCTTATCGCGCGTATTGCCCTTGCCGTGCTGTTCCTGTGGGGCGGTGTGATGAAACTGCTGGGCTATGCGGGCTTTGTCGGCTACCTGCATTCGAAGGGTGTGCCGTTCGTGCAGGTCGCCGCGCCGATCGCCGTCGCCGTCGAGGCGCTCGGCGGTCTGTTGCTGATCGTCGGCTTCAAGGTGCGCCCGCTTGCGCTCATCATGGCCGTGTACACGGTGGCGACGGCAGTTCTCGGCCACGATTTCTGGAATGTCACCGACGCCGCCTTGCAGCGCGACATGGTGATCCATTTCTGGAAGAACATCGGCATTGCCGGTGGTTTCCTGCTGCTGTTCGTGACTGGCGCGGGTCGCATCAGCATCGACGGCGCGCGTCCCGGAGGCAATTCTCTCGGCGCTCGCTCGCCGCGCGGCGGGCTTGGTCTTTGAAGCAGCAGTAAGGTAGTCTGTGCGAGTCGCTTTCGATTCCAGCTGTAACCAAGGGAGCAAATAATGATTCAAAGTTTTGAGCAAACCATTGGCGGCAAGGCCACGCAATTGTGCGCGAGTCTCGGTGAAGGGCCCACGCCGCATCGAGTGATTATCAGTCTGGCCGATTCGGCGACAACCCTCGTGATTCTGGACGCATCCGGAATCATCAGCACGATCAAGGCCGAGATCGAGGAGCCGGAGAAACTGATCGCCGACGCCATCGCCAAAGCGCAAAACGAAGGCCTGATCGAGCGCGCAATCGACACCGGCACGATCCAGGAAGCGTCGCTTTAAGTCAGGCGGCGCGGCGTCGGCGGGCAGGGCGTCGCCGGCACTTGCCGCCGGCATCGCGCTAATCGCCAGTGTGAACCCGGACCACCCCCCGCCATGCACGCGCATGGCGGGGGTTATTTTTTGCGCGCCCAATACAGCAGGCGGTACGCTTAGTTCGATTCGCCGACTCTCTCGCGGCCGGCAACGCGAAGCGCGGAGTCCGACGACTGCGGCTGCGGCTGCGGATGCACGAGGCAGCTCAACCCGCCGCCGAGCATCAGCAGGGCGACTGACACGGCGGTCGCCGCCTGCATGCCCGAGACGATTTGCGTAGCGGCCGCGCCGCTCGCCAATGCGCCGAAGGCCGCCACGCCGACCGCGCCGCCGGCCTGCCGCGCCGTATTCAACACGGCGGAAGCCGTACCGGCGCGTTTCGCGTCGGTCGAGGCCAACACGGCGGTGGTCATTGCCGGAACCGCGAGGCCCATGCCCGACGGAATCAGCAGAAACGGCAGCAGCAAGCCGATGAGCGGCGTACCGGCGGCGACGAAATGCAGGAGGCCGTAGCCGAGACCGGCGGTGATCGCGCCCGCGATCATCGGCACCCGTACGCCGAAGCGGCCGACTACCCAGCCGCTTGCCACATTCGACAGCAGAAACCCGCCCGTCAATGGGAGAAAGGCCAGGCCGGCCTGCAACGGCGTATAGCCGCGCACGCGCTGCAAATACAGGCTCAGCACGAACACCATGCCGTAGTAGGTCAGGTTCACGCAGATGCCGAACAGCACCGCCACGCTGAAGGAACGCTTGCGAAAGAGCGAGAGCGGCAGCATTGGCGCCGCGGCGCGCGACTCCACGGCGATGAAGGCGCCTGCAGCGACGAGCGCCAGCACGAAACCGCCGGCGACGAGCGGGTGACCGAGGCCGAGCGGCCGCCATTCGATCACTGCGGCGACGAAGGCGGTCAGCGCGACGATGGCCAGACACTGACCGCTCAGATCGATGCCGCGCGGGCTTGCGTGAGCCGTTGTGCCCGCCGCTAATTGCAGCCCCGGACGACGCACGGCGGTCTCGGGCCGCGGCACCCATAGCAAGGTCGCGAGAAAACCGGCGGCGCAGATCGGCAGATTGACGAGAAAAATGCTGCGCCAGCCGAACGCCGCGATCAGCACGCCGCCGACCACCGGGCCCGCGGCGATCGAAATCGCCCCCGCGGCAGTCCACAGCCCGACCGCGCGAGCCCGGAGCTTGGGATCGTGTCCGTACGACTGATTGAGCAGCGCCAGCGAATTCGGCAGCATGGCGGCGGCGCCGACGCCTTGCAGCGCGCGCGCCGCGACCAGCAGGGCCGCGTCGAGCGCAAGGCCGCAGGCGAGCGACGCGAGTGCGAACAGTACGATTCCGGCGGCGTACAGGCGCCGCGCGCCGAAGCGGTCGCCGAGCGCGCCGGCGGACAGCATCAGCACGGCGAACGCGAGCGTATAGGCATCGACGACCCATTGGAGGCCTGCCACATTCGCATGCAGGTCCGCGCCGATTTTCGGCAGCGCGATGTTGACGATAGTGACGTCGAGTTGCGTGACGACGAAGCCGACGCTGACTGTCGCGAGGACACGGCCGAGGGCCGGCGAATGGGGGAGATGAGCGGAGTTCATGCGATACATCGTAGGGCCGATGCGGCGCATGATGTTTCGCGGCGGCGTGAACTGTGGATGTCGCCAGAAGCGCGTGACGCCGACCTCAATGCAAACAAAAACGGCGCACCGTGTGGCGCGCCGTCATTGCGAAGCAGAAGCGGAAAACAGCAGCCGAGAACAGCAGAAAAAGCCGCCGATCAGCGCTTTTGCGGCGCGTCCTTGATGAACAGCGTGGTCAATGCCCCGAGAATGCAGATTGCGCCGACGTACATCGGTGCGGCCATCGGATTCGACTTCATCATCAGCGAGACGGCGATCGGCGTCAGGCCGCCGAAAATCGCGTAGGCCACGTTGTACGAGAACGAGATGCCCGAGAAGCGCACCACCGGCGGGAACGCCTTGACCATCACGAACGGAATCGCGCCGATCACGCCGACGAACAGGCCGGCGAGCGCGTACAGCGGCAGCAGCGCCGAGCTATCGAGCGCGAGTTGCTGGAACATCACGTAGTACGTCACGGCCAGCGCCAGGCCGCCGATGAAAATGGTGCGCCCCGCGCCAATGCGGCCGGCAATCGAGCCCGCCATCACGCAACCGATCGTCAGGCACAGCGTCGCCACGCAGTTCGCCAGCAACGCAGTGGCCGGCGCGATATGAAACTGCTTTTGCAGCAGCGTCGGCGTCATCAGAATCACCACGACGATCGCGGCCGACAGCATCCACGTGAGCAGCATCGAGACGATCACGGCGCGGCCGTGGTCGCGCAGCACGGCCTTGAGCGGAACTTCGGCCGCAATCGCCTTGCGTTGCTTGAGTTCGGCGAACACCGGCGTTTCATGCAGCCAGCGGCGCAGGTAGACCGAGAACATGCCGAACACGCCGCCCACCAGGAATGGAATACGCCACGCGTAAGCGGAGATTTCCGCCGGTGCGAAGTTGCGGTTCACCGCCGAGGCGATCAGTGAGCCGAGCAGAATGCCCGCCGTGAGGCCGGCCGTCAGCGTGCCGCACGCATAGCCGACGTGCCGCTGCGGCACGTGCTCCGACACGAATACCCATGCGCCCGGGACTTCGCCGCCGACCGCCGCGCCTTGCATTACGCGGAACAGAAGCAGCAGGACCGGCGCCAGCACGCCGATGCTGGTGTAAGTGGGCAGCAGACCCATCATCAGCGTCGGCACGGACATGAGCAGCACGCTCAGCGTGAACATGCGCTTGCGGCCGAACAGATCGCCGAAATGCGCCATGATGATGCCGCCGAGCGGCCGGGCAAGATAGCCCGCGGCGAAGATGCCGAAGGTTTGCACCTGGCGCAGCCAGTCCGGCATCGCCGCCGGGAAAAACAGCTGGCCGATCGCCGGCGCGAAGAATACGAAGATGATGAAGTCGTAGAACTCCAGAGCCCCGCCGAGGGCGGCGAGGCCGAGCGTCTTGTAATCGCTGCGCCCAAGAGGGCGTGGGGTGACAGCCTGCGCTCCACCCAGATTTGTCGCTTGCATTGCTTGTGTCTTTTCTTGAATTGGGAGCCACACGTAGCGCGTGGAAACACGGCGGTCGTCGGGCGAGAAGTGTGGCAGGCGCTGGGTAGAGCACGGGACACCGGCGCGCCGGCCCGGGTTGGGGCAAGCACGATGACGACTGGGGCCAGGCGGGGATTTTACAGGATGAAAGCCAATCGTTTCTGGAGGTGCTTAATTGGACTGAAAAAGTTCCGCAAAACGCGCTTTTTCGTGGCATTGACGATGGCGCCATCAGAATCGTCGCAACCGAGTATGGGAATACGCGCCAGTGGTGTCGGGGTCGGCGGATTCATATGCAAATTCGGACTGCTCCTATGGGATGGCGCGGGCGTGCCTCTGAGAATCGCGTCCGAGCTATCAGTTAAGAGTTATCCCATGCGCATCGCCATCCTTCAACGTGACCCGGTCATGCGTCAGTCGATCGAAAGGGTCCTGACGTCCGCCGGCCACACCTGCACAGCTTTCGACGACGGCTTGAGCATGTCGAGAATGCTCGCGCGCTCCACCGTGGATCTGCTGGTGCTGGACTGGCAGGGTCTGCGGCTCTCGGGCGGCGAGGTCCTACGGGCGGCGCGTGCGGTGGGCGGCGACCGTCTGCCGGTGATGTTCGCCTCGGCGGACATGGCGGAGGATCATGTCGTGCGCGCCTTCGTTGCCGGCGCGGACGACTATGTCGGGTTGCCGCTGCGCGCTGCCGAGTTTCGCGAGCGGGTTGCTGCGCTGCTGCGGCGAGCGTATCCGGACAGGTTCAGTGCCGCGAGTTTCGACGTGGGCCCATACCATTTCGACACGCGCCGCCAGCTCGTCATGCTGCGCGGCCAGCCGGTCCAGCTATCCGGCACGCAGTACCGGCTGGCGTCGTTGTTCTTCTCCAATATCGGCCGCGTGCTGTCACGCGATCACATTTTCGCAATGGTATGGGGGCGCGAATTCCGCGAGTTCACCCGCACGATCGACAGTCACGTTTCGCGGCTGCGCCTGCTGCTCGAGATCGAGCCGCAAAACGAATTCCGGTTGCAACCAGTTTATAAAAGCGGCTACAGGCTGCTGCATCTGCGCCGCGGCGAATCCGTCGACGCAGACGCAGATGCAGACGTCGATGCCGACGCCGACACCGAGAAGCAGGCAGCCTGAAGCCGATCCGGTCAGATCAGATCTGCGGCAGCGTGGGCCGTGTTTCGATCGACTTGCGAATCAACGCTTCGACCGCTTTGCGTTCGTCGCCCACCAGCGGCAAGCGCGGCGGGCGCACCGGCTCGGTACCCAGTCCGACGATCGTTTCGGCGAGTTTGATGTTCTGCACCAGCTTTGCCGAGACGTCGAGTGCGAGCAGCGGTGCGAACCAGCGGTAGATCGCTCGCGCTTCCTCGAGGCGTCCCGCCTTCAATAGCTTGTAGATCGCCACCGTCTCACGCGGAAACGCGCACACGAGACCGGCCACCCAGCCATGCGCGCCCATCAGGATGGCTTCCATGGCGAGATTGTCGACCCCGCACAGAATGGCGAAGCGGTCGCCGACCACGTTGATCAGGTCAGTCACGCGCCGCACGTCGCCGCATGACTCCTTGATCGCGACGATCTTCTTCTCGTCGGCGATTTCCGCGAACATGTCGGGCGTCATGTCGACGCCATAGGCGAGCGGATTGTTATAGATCATCAATGGCAGTTCGCTCGCGTCGGCGACGCTGCGGAAATGGTGCAGTGTCTCGCGGCGGTCCGACAGATAGCGCAGTCCCGGCAGCACCATGTAACCGGCCGCGCCATGGCGGCTGCCGGCTTCGGCCTGACGACAGGCGTCGAGCGTACTGTTTTCGGCGATCGTCAACAGGACCGGCACACGGCCGCGCGAGGCCTCGACGGCGATGTCGAGCACTTGCAGCTTTTCATCCAGCGAGAGTGTCGACGCTTCGCCCAGCGATCCGCACACAATGATGCCGTCCACCCCCGCGTCGATCTGCGCCTCGATATTCTTACCGGTCCATGCGCGGTCTATGCTGAAATCCGCGTTGAATTTGGTGGTGACTGCGGGCAATACGCCTTCCCAGATATGCGCCACGACTGCTCTCCTGAGTGTGATGTGTTCCAGCGCAGTGTAAGCAGGGAAAATCCTGCCGTCTTGCGTGAATCGCGCGCGGCGAATGACGATTTCAGCATAACCGCTTTGCCTGAAGCGTCGCCGGGTCAAGGCGTATCCCTTATTTTGGGATAAGACGCGAAGTGAGTTGAAGTGCATGGCCGGCGCGACGCCACCTGCTGCGGGCCGCTCTCCGTGCGCGCCCGGCAGACGCTGCTGGACCGCTATCTATTGAGAGCGCGAGGTCGCCGCGCGTTAGTGTGACTATGCCGAAATCGTCACAATCCGCGCTTAAGCACACCAAGACTCGGCTGTCCGCCGTTTCTACCATGACGATCATGAAAACCTTAAACATCATCGACTCGCACACCGGCGGTGAACCGACCCGCCTCGTGGTGTCGGGCGGCCCGGATCTCGGCGGCGGTACGCTGGCGCAACGGCTCGAAGTATTCCGCACGCACTTCGACGACTGGCGCGCGGGCATCGTCACCGAGCCGCGCGGCTCGGATGTGGTGGTGGGCGCGCTGCTCTGCGAGCCCGATGACCCCACGTGCGCGGCCGGCGTGATCTTTTTCAACAATGTCGGCTACCTCGGCATGTGCGGGCACGGCACGATCGGGCTCGTCGTCTCGCTCGCGCACCTGGGACGGATCGGGCCGGGGCGCCATCGGATCGAGACGCCGGTCGGCGTGGTCGAAGCAACGCTCAACGAGGATGGCAGCGTCGCCGTACGCAACGTGCCGGCCTATCGCTATCGCGAGTCCGTGCAGGTGGAGGTGCCGGGCCACGGCGTGCTGACGGGCGACATCGGCTGGGGCGGCAACTGGTTCTTTCTCGTCGCCGATCATGGGCGCGCGTTGGAGGCCTCGCGTATCGGCGAATTGACGGCGTTCAGCGGAGCGATTCGCGACGCGCTGATCGCACAGCGCATCACCGGCGCGGAGGGTGCCTTGATCGACCACATCGAACTCTTTGGCCCCGGTTCGCGCGACGGTATCGACAGCCGCAGCTTTGTGCTCTGTCCCGGCAATGCATACGACCGCTCGCCATGCGGCACGGGCACCAGCGCCAAAGTGGCCTGTCTCGCCGCCGACGGCAAGCTCGCCGAAGGGGCCGTGTGGCGGCAGGAAAGCATTATCGGCAGCGTGTTCGAGGCGAGCTATCGCCATGCCGGCGACGCCGTCCACGTGATTCCCACCATTACCGGCCACGCCTACATTACGGCGGAAGCGCGTCTGTGCTTCGACGAGCGTGATCCCTTTGCGTGGGGCATCCGCACGGCATGACGGCAGACGTGTTGGTCGTCGGGGCCGGCATTGTCGGCGCGGCCTGCGCGGCGGAACTGGCGGCGCTCGGCATGCGGGTCGACGTGTTCGACGCGCGGGGCATCGGCGGCGGAGCGACGGCGGCGGGCATGGGCCACATCGTCGTGATGAACGACTCGCCGGCGGAATTCGCGCTGAGTCGGTATTCACGAGACTTGTGGCTCGAACTCGCGCCGCAACTGCGCGCGCGCGACGCGTTCGCGCGCTGCGGCACGCTCTGGGTCGCGGCGGACGAAGAGGAGCGACAGGCCGCCCGCGTGATGCATGCCGCGTTCGAGGCTCAAGGCATAAAGGCGCAACTGCTCGACGCGGCCGCGTTGCGGGCTTGCGAGCCGGCACTGGCGCCGTCGATGGCGGGCGGTTTGCGCATTGAACACGACAGCATCGTGTATGCGCCGACCGTTGCCGAATGGCTGCTGACGCAATCGCCGGCCGCCGCAAATATTCGCGTGCGCCTGGGTGCGGAGGTGACCTCGATCGGCGCGAACGGCCTCACGCTTGCCGACGGCGAACGTGTCGGCGCGGCGCACGTCGTCGTTGCCAATGGTCTGGGTGCGCAGCACCTCGTGCCGTCGCTGCCGCTGCAGCCGAAAAAGGGCCACCTGCTGATCACGGACCGTTATCCTGGCCTGATCCGGCATCAGCTGCTGGAACTCGGCTACATCAAGAGCGCGCATCACGCGGCGGGCACGTCGGTGGCGTTCAATGCGCAACCGCGGCCCACGGGGCAATTGCTGATCGGCTCGTCGCGCCAGTTCGACAGCACCGATCCCGCCGTCGACATGCCCGTGCTCGCGCAGATGCTGCAGCGCGCCGCGCACTACCTGCCGGTGCTGCCGACGCTCAACGGCATTCGCGCGTGGACCGGATTTCGCACGGCCACGCCGGACGGCCTGCCGATGATCGGCGCGGCCGGCGATTTCGCCCCCGGCGTATGGCTTGCCGTCGGGCACGAGGGCCTCGGCGTGACGACCTCGCTCGCGAGCGCGAAGCTGCTTGCCGCGCAAATCGTGGCGAGCGTCGCGCCGATTGCGGTCGAGCCTTATCTACCTGAGCGTTTTGCCCGAAAGGTGGCGCATGACTCGTAGCAGCGATGCGGCAAGCATCCACTTGACGATCGACGGCCGGAGCATCGCTGTCGCGCCCGGCACGACGGTGGCCGCTGCGCTCGTGCTGGCGGGCATTCGCAGCACGCGGATGTCGGTGAGCGGCGAGCCTCGCGCCGCGCTGTGCGGCATGGGTGTGTGCCAGGAATGTCGCGTGACGATCGACGGCCGGGCGCATGTGCTGGCGTGCCAGGCCGTGTGCCGGGAGGACCAGGTCGTTCGTACGAACATTGCGGTGGACATGCCGTGAAACAGCCATTCGACATCGAAGGCGGAGGGCGTTCTCTGGCGCAGTCCCGTCTGGGCCGACTCGACGACGCGCCAGCCACACTATGAAACAACACTTCGAGATCGTCATTGTCGGCGCGGGTCCGGCCGGCTTGAACGCCGCGCACGCTGCCGCGCGCACGGGAGCCACGGTCGCTCTGCTGGACGACAATCCGCGCGCCGGCGGCCAGATCTGGCGGCAAGGTCCGGGCGATTCGCCGCAAGCGCCGTTGCGTCACCTCCTCGACGCGCTGAGCGGGCAAGGCAACCTCACGCATTGGCCGTCGACTCGCGTGGTTGCGCCGCTGGATTCACGCGGGTTGCTGCTCGAATCCGCGCAGCACGGCGGCGCGTGTATCACGTATGAGCGCCTGATCCTTGCGACCGGCGCGCGAGAACGGCTCTTGCCGTTCCCAGGCTGGACATTGCCGGGCGTGACCGGCGCGGGCGCGCTGCAGGCGCTCATCAAGGGCGGCATGCCGGTGCGTGGCGAGCGGATCGTGATTGCCGGCAGCGGTCCGTTGCTGATCGCCGCGCTCGCCACGGCGCGCGCGGCGGGGGCGCAGGTGGTGGCGGTGGTGGAGCAGGCGTCGGCATTCGACGTCGCGCGTTTCGGCGTCTCCCTGCTGGCCGAGCCCGCCAAGTTGCGGCAAGCCGTCGGCATGACGCGCGGGTTCGCGGGCCTGAATTACTGGACCGGCAGTATCGTCGAAGCGGCGCATGGGGACGGCCGCGTCGAGCGTGTCACCATCGCGCGCGGGACGGGGAGGCGCGTCACGCTCGATTGCGACCGCATCGCGTGCGGCTATGGGCTCGTGCCGAACGTCACGCTGGCGCAAGCGCTCGGCTGCGCGATTGGCGAGGCGGGCGAGATTGTCGTCGACGGCGAACAGCGCACATCGGTGGAGAACGTGTTCGCGGCGGGCGAGTGTACCGGGGTCGGCGGCGCCGAGCTGGCCGGTGTGGAGGGCGAGATCGCCGGCCTCGCTGCAAGCGGCGCGGCAGCGGTCCACGCCGCGCTCGACACGCAGCGGACGCGATGGCGCGGGTTCGGCCGACGTGTCGACGCGGCCTTCGCCCTGCGCGCCGCCGCACGCACGCCGCCCGCTGACGCCACGCTGCTGTGCCGCTGCGAGGACGTGAGCATCGGCGAAGTCCGCGAGTTTGCGAACTCGCGCGACGCCAAGCTGCATACCCGCTGCGGCATGGGCGCCTGTCAGGGAAGGATTTGCGGCGCGGCGGCGAGCCTGTATTTCGGTTGGGAGGCCGCGGCGCCGCGCCCGCCTTTCAGCCCGGCGCAAATCGGCACCTTGATGGCGGCGAATGTGGAGCCGCCGCCAACCGAATAAGCCGTTTGCCCACAGGCCGTGTGGACACAGGCTGGCGGATATTGTTCGGCCGTGGCGCGGACCTATAATCGACCGCACGCGTCGACCGCGAGCCTGCAACGGCGGTCGCGCCCCCCAATGCTCCATCAACGCACGGACCAACGAGACCCGCATGATGAACACGCTGGCTCATCCGCTCGAGACGGACGACGCAACGCTGTCCGGCATGCTGTCGCACTTCAGGCTGCTGGAGCCGGTGTTCGACGCGATGCCGGATGTCGTGTTCTTCGTCAAGGACGCCGAGGCGCGCTATGCGCTGGTGAACCGCACGCTCGCGTCCCGCTGTGGCTTCAAGGAAAAGACGGCGCTGCTCGGCAAGACCGCCGAGGACGTGTTTCCGCGCCGTTTTGGGCGCATCTACACGGCGCAGGACAAGGCGATCATCAACGTCGGCAATCAGCTGATCGACCAGCTGGAACTGCATCTGTATCCCGGCAGGCAGCCGGGCTGGTGTCTGACCTGCAAGCAGCCGCTGCGGGATGCGGCGGGCAAGGTGGTCGGCCTCGCCGGCATTTCCCGCGACCTGAAAGCGGACGAAAGCAGTCATCCGGCCTACAGCCGACTCGCCGCGGTGGTGCAGTCCATCCAGGCAAACTACGTTCAGCCTTTGAATCTGAAGCAGCTTGCGGCGATGGCCGATATGTCGGTCGCGCAACTGGAGCGCTATTTTCACAAGGTGTTTCATCTGACGCCGCGCCAGGTCTTGCTGAAGGCCCGGCTGGACGCCGCGACGGCGCTGCTGGTCTCGCACGACAAGGTCACCGACGTCGCCGCGCTGTGCGGTTACACCGACCACAGTGCGTTCACGAGGCAATTCAAGGCGACCGTCGGCGTGACGCCGACCGAGTACCGCATGCTGCTGCACGGCACTTCGCGGAGCTGAATCGCCGGACATGGCTCGTCGCAAGCATCACTACTATGTCTACGTCGTCGCGCTGGACGACAAGGTGTGGAACGAGGCGCGCTTTCGGCGCGCGAATCCGGACTACCGGTTCGACAAGCCTTGCGTCTATGTGGGAATGACGGGACTGGACCCGGATCTGCGCTTTGACCGGCATAAGGCCGGCATTCAGGCCAATCGCTATGTGCGCGATTACGGCTTGCGGCTCGTGCCTGAGTTATATGAGGTGTTCAATCCCATGCCTTACCGCGGCGCACAGGATATGGAGGTGGAACTGGCGATTGGACTGCGCGAAGCGGGCTACGGGGTGTGGCAGGCGTGAGTTGCGCGATCCGGCCGTGGCGTTTGTCCGCGGGGCTCGTCACCGCTTGACCGCCTAAGGGGCTCGAACCTTCGCGCGCGCCTTTGAATGCGGTTATCGCGGCGCGCGTTACTTCACACCGAGGCCACGCAGCACGGCGTTGCCTTCAGGCGTCAAACGGATATGCGAATTGCCGGCGTCGCTGGAAACCGTTTCAATCAGTCCGGCTTCGTGAAGCTGCGGGATCTCGGGTTTGGCGGACGCGTCGATCGGCGCGTGCAGCAACAGCAGCAACGTCGCCAGTTCGTGGTGGCTCAGCAGGCGGCGCAGGATGGTAGGCCGCTTTGCCGGCGCCGCGGCGTCGTTTGTGTTCGAATCGGGCTGGTTCATGGTGCACACCTTGTGCGGGTTAGTGTCGACTGGATGATGAGGACGAAGTCTTAAACGATTCTTAAGACACCATTATCCTGTAACACCGTGACACGAAGATTGCACCGACCCAAGTTACCGTTTGTCACACTGACACGTGCTTTCGGCCGCAAACCCTTACGGGGCGCAGGTTTTGCCCGCTGTCTCGATCCACAGGTTGTTCACGTGGCGTTTGCCCGCGTAGAAACGGTAAGTCGTGGCGCCATTGTCGCTGCGCACCTTGACGATATTCGAATCGCCGAAGTCGAGCATCTGGCCTTGCGGAATCGCCGTGGATTTGAACGCGGCGTTGTGGCTGGAGGCCACTTGCGTCAGACACGAGACCACGTCGTTGACGGAGCGCTGCGTGGTGGTGTCCGCGACCGGCTCGCCGGCATCCGGATTCTTCTGGAAGTACGCACACGCGCTGAGAAGCAGGGGAACTGACAGGACTACGGCAAACTTCTTCATATCTCTCCTGGCGTTACATTCGGCTGACAGTACGTGCGACGCCCGCACATGGCACAGCCGCGCGGCATGGACCGCGAAATCAGGCGCCATTATATCGGTGCGGCGCGGCTCCCCAGTCGATGCCGCACGCGCCGTGCCCGGCTGGCCCCGCCGGACGGACCTTCCTGTGCCTGTGCGACCCGCCGGAAAGCCTATTTGCGGCGCTGCGCTTGCGCCGCAAGCCGCACGGCGGCATTGGCCGCGCCATAGCCGTCGTAACCACCGCGCCGCTCGACGATTTCCATGAAGAAACGCTGGTCGAGCTGTTCCGTGTAAGCGTGGAAAAATTCGCCACCCCGCTCGTCGCGGTCGTACAGGATGTTGTTAGCGCGCAGCGCCTCCAGCGTCTCGTCCGGTAACGCGTAGCGAGCGGCGAGATCCTCGTAGTAATTGCGCGGAATGCGCAACACCGGCAAGCCGTCGGCGACGAATTCGGGCATCGCGCTGAAAATGTCGCCGGTGCTGAAAGCGACGTGGTTCAGGCCGGACCCGTGATACGTGTGCAGCGCCTCGGCTACCGCCGTGTGATGGTCCACGGAGGCATTCAGCACGATGCGCACCGAGCCGTCGCGGCTGCGCAGCGCGCGGCTGCGTACGAGACCGTAGGGATCGGGCACCAGCACGCCTGGCTCGGCGTCGAACCCCAAGGCGGTTCGCAGGAACAGCACCCACGTATCCAGCGAATTCGCCGGCACCGACAGGCAAACATGGTCGATACGGCTGAGCGGCCCGACTTCGGTCGGGCCGTTGACGTCGGTGAGAACGAAATCGGCCTCGAACAAGGTGGGCTGATCCGGCGTTTCGTCGACGAAATAATTCAGGCTGCTGTCCGGCGCCTGCACGGCGGGCAGCACGCGTTCGTTCGGCCCGATCTGCCCGGAGAACGGCGCGTAGCCGAAGCCGGCGGCGCGCTCGAACGCCTGGTGGGCGTCGTCCACGCGAAACGCCGACGCGCACAGCGACAAACCATGTTGCTGGAAAAACGCATTGGCGAACGAATCCGGCTCGGCGTTCAGCACGATCGAAGCCGCGCCGTGCTGGTAAAGCGTCACCTCTTTCGAACGATGCCGGCCGGCCTCGCGAAAGCGCAGTTTGCCGAGCCAGTCGACGAGTTGCGCGCGCGTGCCGTGGTCCACCGCGAATTCGAGAAACTGATAGCCGACGTGCGCGGGCGCCGCGGGCGAGCGGTACAGGTCGCCGACCGGCTGCTGCGTGGATTCGAGCAACGCGCGCGTCTGTTCCTCGAGGAACAGCAGCGAACGATGGCCGTCCGCGGCCGTGATGGTGGTGGGCGCGGCGCGAAAGCCGTCGTTGAAGATTTCCAGCGAAAGCGGCCCGCTATAGCCCGTTTTCACGACCTGCGCGGTGAAATTGGCGAGATCGAAATCGCCCTGGCCCGGGAAGCAGCGATAGTGACGGCTCCATTCGAGCACGTCCATGGCGAGCTTCGGCGCGTCGGCGATCTGCACGAAGGCGATGCGTTCGCCCGGAATATCGGCGATGCCGTCCACCGTGTCGTTCAACGAAAGCGTGTGAAAGCTGTCGAGCACGAGCCCAAGATTGGGATGATTGACGGCATTCACGAGTTTCCACGCGTGCCGGTACGTCTTGACGTGTTTGCCCCACGCGAGCGCCTCGTAGCCCGCGATCACACCGGCAGCCTCGGCGGCGCGGGCCAGCGCGCCGAGCTGATCGGTCATCAGCGAATCGTCGCCGATGGTGTCGGGCGATACGTTGCTGCACACCAGAATGCGGTCCGTACCGAGTTCATGCATCACGTCGAACTTGCGCTTTGCGCGGTCGAGATTGCGTTCGAGGCGCTCCGGGCTGACACCGTCGAAATCGCGAAACGGCTGAAACAGCATGATCTTCAGCCCGAGATCTTCGGCGATACGCCGTACGTCGGCGGGTGAACCGTCGAAATACAGCAAGTCGTTTTCGAAGATCTCGACGCCTTCGAAGCCCGCCGCCTGAATCGCGGCCAGCTTCTCGACAAGGGTTCCGCTGATCGACACGGTGGCAATCGAACGTTGCATGGACGGCTCCTGCTAAAACAATCAAACGGCTGTTGGATAAGGCGGGCAACGGCGTCTCGCGCGGCACTCGGCAGGCATGCTGCAATGCGCAAAATGAGCCACTCCGTTACCAATATCAGCAAGACGCAGGCCACAATGGCCCACGCTAACCGAAGTTTCCGACAGTTTATACAAACTAACTAGATGGTACAAATTCGTAGAAACCCCGAATGACGGCGGCGGCCAATGCGCGCACACTTCGGTCACGTTGCCAGAGCATCGCGGTCGCCGTGGTTGGCTCAGGCCTCACTTTGCAGGAGTGGATCTCATGAGTTTTGCCTCCGTACTGGTCCTCAATGGACCGAATCTCAACTTGCTCGGCACGCGCGAGCCGACCTTCTACGGCTCGGAAACGCTCGACGACGTCGCGAAACTCTGCCGCGATGCCGGCGAGCGGCTGGATCTGTCGATCGACTTCTGCCAGTCGAACGCCGAGCATCAACTGATCGACTGGCTGCACGCGGCGCGGACCAAGGTCGATGGAATCGTGATCAATCCGGCGGCTTACACCCATACCTCGGTTGCCATCGCCGACGCGCTTTCCGCAATCGAAAAGCCGGTGATCGAAGTGCATATTTCAAACGTGCATCGCCGCGAGGCGTTCCGGCATCACTCGTACGTGTCAGCGGTGGCGGAGGCGGTCATCATCGGTTGCGGCACGCAAGGCTATGTACTGGCGTTGGAGCGGATGGCCAGCATTCTTAAGCATAGGGCGGCGAAATGAACTCACAAGCGAACTCACAAGTGAACTCACAAGCAACACCTCATTCCTATCTGGTCGGTCTGATCGGATCGGGCATTGGCGGATCGCTGACGCCCGCAATGCACGAGGAAGAGGGCAGCAAGCTCGGCCTGCACTACGTGTACCGGCGTATCGACCTGGAAGCGTTGAAACTCGACATCGCCGCCTTGCCTGATCTGCTCACGGCCGCCGAACGCATGGGCTTCAACGGTCTGAACATCACATATCCGTGCAAGCAGGCCGTAATTCCCCTGCTCGACGATCTGTCCGACGACGCGCGCGCGCTTGGCGCGGTCAATACGGTCCTGTTCAAGGACGGCAAACGTATCGGCCACAACACGGATTGGTCCGGTTTCGCCCGCGCGTTCCAGCGCGGCTTGCCGGACGTGTTGCTGGAGCGCGTCGTGCAACTGGGCGCGGGCGGCGCCGGCGCGGCGGTCGCGCACGCCGCGCTGAACATGGGCGCGAAATCGCTCACGCTATTCGATGTGGATGCCACGCGCGCCGCCTCGCTAGCCGAGGAATTGCAGAAGCGTTTTCCTGCCGCCGCGGTCAGCGCCGGCAGTTCGCTCGCCGAGTCGCTCGCGGCCGCCAATGGCCTGATTCACGCCACCCCCACCGGCATGGCGAAATTGCCCGGCCTGCCGCTGCCGGTCGAATTGCTGCACCGCGATTTGTGGGTGGCGGACATCGTCTATTTTCCGATCCGCACCGCGCTGCTGGAGGCGGCCGAGGCAATCGGCTGCCGCACGCTGAGCGGCGGCGGCATGGCGGTGTATCAGGCGGTCGACGCCATGCGCATCTTCACCGGTCTCGAACCCGACGCCGAGCGGGTGTACAGCCATTTTCAATCGTTGCTGCAACGCTAAGCGGCAGCGCACCAACCGCTAACAAGCAGAGGAGACGATCACCACATGCAGCAACCCATTTCATCCACCCAGGCCGACGCCGCGCCGCCGAAAGGCGCCGCGGTAAGCACCGCGCGCCGCTCGAAAGCCCGCTATCAGATTCTGGCGCTGCTCGCGGTCGGAACGATGATCAATTATCTCGACCGGACGGTGCTCGGCATCGCCGCGCCGCAGTTGACCAAAGAGCTCGGCATCAACGCCGCGCTCATGGGGCTGCTTTTCTCGGTGTTTTCGTGGAGCTATGTGGCCTCGCAGATTCCGGGCGGTCTGTTTCTCGACCGCTTCGGCAGCAAACTCACTTATTTTCTGTCGATGACCTTCTGGTCGCTGTGCACGCTCGCACAAGGGCTGGTGCACGGCATCGGCGGGCTGTTCGCGTTCCGGCTCGGCCTGGGCGTCTCGGAAGCGCCGTGTTTTCCGACCAATAGCCGGGTGGTCGCCACGTGGTTCCCGCAGAGCGAACGCGCCATGGCGACCGGCACGTACACGGTCGGCGAATACATCGGCCTGGCTTTTTTCAGCCCGTTCCTGTTCATGCTGATGGGCGCTTTCGGCTGGCGCTCGCTGTTCTACGTGGTGGGCGGCGTCGGGCTCGTGTTCGGCGTGATCTGGTGGATGTTCTATCGCGAGCCGCGCGATCACCCGTCGGCGAATCAGGCGGAACTCGACTATATCGAAGCGGGCGGCGGTCTCACGAGCGCGAAGAAGAGCGGCGATGCATCGGACGCCACAGGTGCGGCGGCGAAGGCGAAGAGCGGCTTCGAATGGCGCACCATTGGACGGCTGCTCAAGCATCGTCAACTGGCCGGCATCTGTCTCGGTCAGTTCGCGGGTAACTCGACGCTGGTGTTCTTCCTCACCTGGTTCCCGACGTATCTCGCCACCGAACGCCACATGGCATGGCTAAAGATCGGCTTCTTCGCGATCATGCCGTTCATTGCCGCTTCGATCGGTGTGATGTTCGGCGGCATTTTCTCCGACTGGCTGCTGCGCCGCGGCAAGTCGGCGAACGTGGCGCGCAAGCTGCCGATCATTGCCGGCCTGCTGCTCGCGTCGACCATCGTTCTCGCCAACTATGTCGAGAGCAACGTGGCGGTGATCGCGATTCTGTCGGTGGCGTTTTTTGCCCAAGGCATGGCGGCGCTGGGTTGGACACTGGTGTCGGACATTGCGCCGGAAGGCCTGCTCGGCGTGACCGGCGGCATCTTCAACTTCGCCGCCAACCTGGCCGGCATCGTGACGCCGCTGGTGGTGGGTTTCATCGTCGCGGCAACCGGCTCGTTTGTCGGCGCGCTGGTGTTCATCGGCGCGATCGCGCTGGTCGGCGCGCTGTCGTACATCTTTATCGTCGGCGATATCAAGCGGATCGTGCTGGTGGATTGAGCGGTCCGGGACCAGACGAAAAAAACGGGACGTGGCGCGAGCCACGTCCCGTTTTTCACTTTGAGGCTTGCCTCAGTCGTCTTTGCGCACGAAACGCAGTACGGCGTCGACGATCATGGCGCGATGCCGCGCGCGCAAGCGCGGATGCGACGGATCGCGCCCGAACGCCGCGCCGAAGGTGTGGCGATTGCCGACCCGGTGAAAGCACAGCGAGCTGATCAGCAAATGCAGATCGATCGGATCGAGGTCGCTGCGGAACTGCCCGGTCGCGATACCGCGCTTGAGCAGATCTTCGATCGTATGAATCACGGTGACGTTGCGGCCTTTGAAGCTCTTGACCTGCTCGACGTACTTGGCGCCGTGAATATTTTCGATGGTGACGAGCCGCACGAAATCGCGCTGACGGTCGTGATAGTCGAACGTGAACTCGACTAGCGCGCGCATTCCCTCGATTGGGTCGAGTTCGCTGACGTGCAGATCCTGTTCGAGCGCGCGAATGTCTCCGTACACCTTTTCCAGCACCGCCTGGTACAACCCTTCCTTGCTGCCGAAGTAGTAGTACAGCATGCGCTTGGTGGTGTTCGTACGCTCCGCGATCGCGTCGACGCGCGCGCCCGTCAATCCCATCGCGGAGAACTCCTGGGTCGCGACCTCGAGGATGTTGCGCTTCGTCTGTTCGGGATCGTACTTGCGCCGGGTGTCGGTACGCGGACTGTCGGACGGGATGCCGTTGGTATCAGGCTCGGCAGCCTTGCTTCCCTTTTTCATTGTGTATTCGAGCGGCAGTGACGGCGCATTCTAGCATGGCCAAACTGGCGTCCGACGCGGGTCCCGGGCATAAGCGGCCGTGTATTGGCCAACGTCAAACAGTGGGCCTGCGGCGCGCGGCGAGCGCGTCGCGCGTCTGCATCGCGGTGTAGGTGAGTTGCGCCGCCGCGAGACCCAGCGCGCCATACGTCGGAGTCAAACCGAACGACGCGAATGCCTCGGGCACCGGACGCTCGCCCGCAATGGCGGCCGCCAGCAGTTCGCCGGACACGGTAGTCGGCGCCATGCCGTGCCCGCCGAAGCCGACCGCATACCAGACGCCGTCGGTGCTGCGGCCGATTTGCGGCATCTTGTGCCGCGCATAGCTCATCAGGCCGCCCCATGCGTGTTCGATGCGCACGTCGTGCAGTTGCGGATAAACCTTGAGCAGATCGCGCCGCAAGAGGCGCGCGATCACCTCGGGCGCGCGCTCACGCACCGAAATGCGGCCGCCCCACAGAATGCGTGTGTCGGCCAGCGGCCGGTAATAGTCGAAGGCGAAGCGGGTGTCGTAGACGGCGGCGCGGGTGTCGATCGCATCTTTCAGGCGTGCGCCGAGCGGCTCGGTGGCCATCACGTAGGTGGCGATCGGCAGCACCGCGCGTTCGACGCGCGGGTAGACGTGCCGCGCGTAGCCGCCGCCCGCCATCACGACGTGGCGCGCTTCCAGCGCGCCGTGCTGTGTGTGCACCACGAACCCGTCGCCATCGCGCTGCAGACGCACGACCGGCGAGTGCTCATGAATCTGTACGCCGGCATGGGCCGCGGCGCCGGCCACGCCGAGCACGTATTTGAGCGGATGAAAGTGGAACGCGTTGCGCTCGAACAGCCCGCCGTGATAACGGCTCGTCTTGAGCTGTGAAGCCAACTGTTCCGCCGTCACCGGTTCCCACTCGACGCCGAACGAATCGCGCATGAGGCGACGCTGCGACTCGAGCCGCGCCGGTTCGTCGAACCAGTTGGCGAGGATCACGCCGGCGTCGGTCGCGTCGCAGTCGATGCGATAGCGCGCGATGCGCTTTCTCATCAGATCGACGGCGTCGGTGGTCAGCGTGTACAGTTCGCGGGCGCGAGCCGCGCCGAGGGTTTTCAGCAGATCGGCGCAATCGAGGCTGTAGCCGCCGAACACGAAACCGCCGTTGCGCCCGGAGGCGCCGAAACCCACCTGACGGGCTTCGAGCACGGTGACGTCGGCGACGCCCCGCTCGGCGAGTCCCAATGCCGTGGACAATCCCGCGAGACCGCCGCCGATGATGCAGACATGGGCGCTACGGCGCCCGGCCAGCGGCGCATAGGCGGACGAACGCGTGACAGTGGCTTCGTAAAAGCTTTGCATAGGGCTAGGGTAGCGGCAATCGCGCGCTTGCGTGCAGCCGTTGCGCGATCCGCTTGTCAAACGGTGGATACGAAAAGCCGGCGCCCGCGTCGAGCGAATGCCGGCCTGGCCGGACCAGGCGTCGAGGCGAACGGGAGCGGCCTCAGGACACCGGCAGCAACTTGCCGGTGAACACCACCGGACCGCTCGGCGCGTTGTGATCGGGCGAGCCGCCCGGCGCTTCGATCGAGACGGCCAGCGCCGCGTAACTCTCCGGCTTCTGCTGACCGGCGGTGACCTTGCCGTTCGCGCTGTCCGGCAGCATGCCGAGCGAAACCGGATGGCCGCTCGCCGGAATGCCCCACAGTTCCATGGCCCGGCCCGCGGGCAGATCGACCTTGCCGAGCGGATGCACGGTCATGGTCGAATGCGCTTCGTCCCACGCGACCAGCATGACCGGATGCGCGTCCTTATTGTTCAGCACGGCCACATGCGACACGGCCGTTTCGGGTTGCTGAGCCACGGTCGGCGCCGTGACAGGCGCGGTGGCGGACGGCAACAGTGAGCGCACCGCGACCACCAGGGCGACTGCCGCGACGCCTGTGACGCCGAGTGCCCAGCCGCGCCAGAACGCCAGGTTCTCGAACAGGCTGCGCGACGGCCGCGCGGGTATTTCCACCACGCTGCGCGGGCGTGCCGCTTCCCGCGCCGCCGTGAGGCCGAGACGCCGTTCGATGGCTTCCCACACGGCGGCCGGCGGCATGCGCGGCTCCGCGAGCTCGGCCATTGGCGAGATGCGGCGCTGCCATTCGTCGACGGCCTTGCGGATCGTCGTGTCGTGGTCCGCGTAGCGTTGAAAGCGGCGGCGCGCGCCACCACGCAGCGTGCCGAGCACATACTCGGCGGCCAGCAGATCGACTAGCTGAGGATAGCGATGGAGATTCATCACTCGCC
Source organism: Paraburkholderia sp. BGA-UO-ETr-F21 (assembly GCF_059567925.1). Lineage (NCBI taxonomy): Bacteria > Pseudomonadati > Pseudomonadota > Betaproteobacteria > Burkholderiales > Burkholderiaceae > Paraburkholderia > Paraburkholderia sp. BGA-UO-ETr-F21. The sequence goes on from NZ_JCAQOY010000037.1 coordinate 918,953, forward strand.
TCCCAGGCAGGTCTTGAGCTTGGCGAGGCCGCGTCTGATCCATGACTTGATGGTGCCGAGCGGCACCGTCAGCACTTCGGCGATCTCGCTATGGCTCTGGTCGCGCAGGTAGGCGAGGGCAACTGCCTGACGCTGCGCCGGCTCCAGTTGCTGCATGCAGCCGGCCAGCAAACGTGCCTGCAGGCTGACCGCCGTCAGCGCTTCGGGATCCGGATCGCCGGTTGCCACGAGATCGTCCAACGCATCGCTCCATTCTGTTTCCTGCGAGTTGACCCGCCGCAGGTGATCGAGAGCACGATTACGGACGATTGCCGACATCCACGTCATCGGGGCGGACAGCGCGCGGCGATAGTCGCCGGCAAAACGCCAGATATTGACGAAGCTGTCCTGCAAGACTTCTTCGGCCCACTCGTGCTTGCTCAATATACGGAGGGCAAGGCCAAACAGTTTCGGGGCGGCGAGATCATATAGCTCGCGCAATGCCGCGCCGTCCTGTTTGGCGACACGTTCGAGCAGCTCGGCGAGGGTTTCCGGCGTCAGTTCTCGAGGATTGGCGGTCATGGAGAAAGTTAGGGTGAGCTTGCGGGCCTATGTTACTCAATTTCTCCGTCGTCTTATATGCGGTTTTTTTCGTTGGGCGCGCATCCGATGAGGCGAGGTTCGCGTATGTGGCTGCAGAGACCGGCGTTGCGTGAGTTGCGTGCGTTCGTTCGCGCGATGACAGGATGGCGGGCGAAGAGGACACGGGGTGCGTGTGAGTGAGGGTAGGGCCGTTGCGCCAGTCGATGAACGGCGGGCAACGGAGCCGCGCGATGCGGGACGGATAGCGCATCGCGGGTGGTTTGACAAAGCACGGGGGTACGGCTCATTTCTGATGAGGTCGAAGGCGGTTGTCGATGGATCGGCAACCGCCTTCGACCGGAATGGGTTGGCCGGCTCAGGTCATGCTTGCTGGCGTCCGCATGTGCGTCTGCATGTGCGTTCGGTTGCGCTTCGTCGCGCCTTCGGCTTATCGCCCCCAGCGCAGCACCAGCGGATCGAGCCGTCGCGCGACCTTCAACAGTCCTTCGCGTGTGGCCGGATGCATTTGCGGTAACGGATGGCGTACCGCGTCGGAACGGATCACGCCGCCTTCCTTCATCAGCGCCTTGCACGACGCGAGGCCGCCCTGGCGGTTTTCGTAGTTGATCAGCGGCAGCCACTGCTGATAGTGGCCGGCGGCCGCCTCGGTGTCGCCGGCCGCATAGGCGTCGACGATCAGACGGATGCCGTCGGCGTAGCCGCCGCCCGTCATCGATCCGGTTGCGCCCGCATCCAGATCGGCCATCAGCGTGATCGCCTCTTCGCCGTCCCATGGACCCACGATTGCGTCGCCGCCGAGCTCGATGAGTTCGCGCAGTTTGTTGGCCGCTTGCGGCACTTCGATCTTGAAGTACGACACGTGGTCGATCTCGCGCGCCATGCGGGCGAGAAACGGCGCGGACAATGGCGTGCCGCTCACCGGCGCGTCCTGAATCATGATCGGAATCCCGATCGCATCGGACACGATCCGGTAGAACTCGTAGATGCCGCGCTCGCCGACGCGGATCGTCGCGCCGTGATACGGCGGCATGATCATGACCATCGCGGCGCCCGCGGCCTGTGCGCTGCGACTGCGCTCGGTGCACTGGTGCGAACTGAAATGCGTGGTCGTGACGATCACCGGCACGCGGCCCGCGACGTGTTCGAGCGCCACGTGCATCAGCGTCGTGCGCTCGTCGTCGGACAGGGCGAACTGCTCGGAGAAATTCGCCAGAATGCACAGCCCGTTCGAACCCGCGTCGATCATGAAATCGATGCAGCGTTTCTGGCCTTCGAGGTCGAGCCGGCCGGCGTCGTCGAAGATGGTCGGCACGACGGGGAACACGCCGCGCAAGGCGCTGGAAGTGGATGCCTGAGTCATGGTGATAAGCGTTGTCGCAAAGTGTGGGTCGATTCCATGCAGGATGGCTGTCGCCGACTATACGGAGCTGGGCCCGGCAGGTATATTGAATTGTTTCCATCTTGTGATCGCTTTTGCGACTCACCTTCGCGACTTACCTCCGCTTTCGCTCGGCAAGCCATGAAAGACACCCTGAACCTCCTGCTCTCGAAACTGCGCATGAAGCAACTCCAATTGCTGATTGCGCTCGACGACCAGAAGTCGCTGCACAAAGCCGCCGGTGCGATGTCGCTGACGCAGTCGGCGGCCAGCAAGGCCTTGCAGGAACTGGAGTCGATGCTCGACGCGCCGCTCTTCGAGCGGTCGAAAAGCGGCATGATCCCGAACCAGCTCGGCCATTGCGTGATCCGCTACGCGCGCCTCGTGACGACGGATCTCACCGCGCTTTGTCAGGACGTCGCTGAGATACGTTCCGGGCGCGGCGGGCGTCTCGCGATCGGCGCGATCATGGGCGCGATTCCGGAGTGCGTCGTGCCGGCGCTGAATCAACTGCATGCCGGGCAGCCGAACCTTTCCGTCGAAGTGGTGGAAGACACGAGCGCTCGCATGCTGCAGCAACTCGACGACGGCCGGCTCGATCTGGTGATCGGTCGCGCGGCGGTGGCGGCCGATCCATCGAAGTATCACTATCGTCCGCTAGGCGACGAGCCGCTCTCGGTGGTGGTGGGCTACGGTCATCCGCCGTTGCCGAGGAAAGAGGTGAAACTGCGCGATCTGGCCGGACATCGCTGGGTGATGTATCCGTCGCACATGCCGCTGCACGCGCTGCTCGAACGTGAGATGGATCTGGCCGGTCTGGACATGCCGGATAACCCGGTGTCGACGGCTTCGACTTTCGTCACGGTCGCTCTGCTGCAAAGCAGTCACGATCTGGTTTCGCTCTTGCCTACCGCGATTGCCGGTATGTTCGTGCGAAAAAAGATGCTGCGCCTCGTTCCGGTGAAACTCAAATCGCCGTCGCAGACTTTTGGCGTTGTCACGCGCAAGGGTGGGGAGCTGTCGCCGTCAGCGGAACAGTTCGTCGAATTGCTGAGTGCGCAGGCGGCGAAGCCAACGCCAAGACGGTTGCCGGAGCACACGGCACGAAAGCAAAAAAGCGCCTGAAGCAGCGCTTTTTCGACACGCGAAAGACTTTCAATATCTCACGGCAATGGCCACTGCGCCATGCGTCGCAAAAGGGTGTTGTAGCCGCGACACTCTCGGGTAAATCCGTACCGATCGCGGCTTCATGTTCCGCGCTACACTCCTTTGAAGGTGCGCCAGGTCAGAAGAGCATGGCGCCCGCTCGGGGAGAGCAGCATGAATCGGCCACTGGTTCGGTTACCGTTTCGCGCAACAGGCACGGCGTCTGTGCGGAAGTGGTTCAAATGGGCGCTGGCGGCGGCGTTACTGCTCCTGCTGGCACTGGCGGCGCGCTTTTGCCAGGTCGAGATCGAAACCTCGCGATTGCAGGCGCGCTATCTCTCCGAACTGACTCGCGACGTGGGTTTCTCCGTCGCCGACGGTCCCAGTCACTCCATCCGTTTTCCTCAAGCCGACAAAGGTCCCTACGACAGCCGTCTAGGCTATGCGCTGCTGCCGTCGATCCAGCAGCGCCTGCTGCAACGCGGATTCGAAGTGAGCGCTCAGGCGCGCGATTCCGAGCGGATGCTGTCGCTGGCGGATAACGGCCTCTTTCTTCCATACGAAGAAAAGGATCGGGCAGGCTTGCAACTCTTCGATGGCACGGGCGCGCCGCTCTTCTTCGCGCAGTTCCCGGGCCGCGTGTATGACAACTTCGACGCGATTCCGCCGCTCGTCGTGAATTCGCTGCTTTTTATCGAAGACCGTTATCTGCTCGATCCGGATCAGCCGAACCGCAATCCGGCAATCGACTGGGGCCGCTTCAGCCGTGCCCTGGCGGATCAGGGCGTGCGCTTGTTCAACCACCATCAGTCGCAGCCCGGCGGCAGCACGCTCGCCACGCAGATCGAGAAATTCCGCCATTCGGCAGACGGGCGCACGGCGAGCCCGCCGGAGAAATTGCGGCAGATCGCGTCGGCCTCGGTGCGCGCCTATCTGAACGGCCCGCAAACCATGCCGGCGCGCCGGCAGATCGTGGTCCACTATCTCAACTCGGTGCCGCTCGCCGCGCAACCGGGCATCGGCGAAATCAACGGCATTGGCGACGGACTCGCCGCCTGGTACGGGCGCGATTTCAACGACATCAATCGCATTCTGAAAGCGCCTTCGACTGAACAGAATCTGCCGGAGCAAGGCGTGGCGTTTCGCCAGGTGCTCTCGCTGATGATCGCGCAACGCGCGCCGTCGTATTTCCTGCATCACGGCTACAAAGAACTCGAACGGCTGACCGACAGTTATCTGCGGCTGCTCGCGAACGGCGGCATCGTGTCGATCCCGTTGCGCGATGCCGCGCTGTCCGCCGTGGTGGATTTGCACCGCATGCCCGTGAGAACGGCGAGCACGGAGTCCTTCGTGTCGCGCAAGGCGGTCACGTCCATGCGCTCGCATCTGCTAGCCGCGCTCGGCATTCCGAGTTTTTACGAACTCGACCGCCTCGATCTGCAGGCGAAAGGCACGCTCAACAACGCAGTGCAGCAAGCCGTGAGCGAACGCCTCGCCGCTGCCGCTACGCGCGACGGTGCGAAGGCCGCGGGTCTCGTCGGCTTCGAAATGCTGCGCGCGTCGGATGATCCTTCGAAGATCGCTTATAGCTTCACGCTGTTCGAGCGGCGCGACGGCGCTAACCTCGTGCGCGTGCAAACCGATAGCGTCAACCAGCCGTTCGATATCAATTCTGGCGCGCGGCTCAATCTCGGTTCGACGGCGAAACTGCGTACCGTGGTGACGTATTTGCAGATCGTCTCAGATCTGCACAAGCGTTATGCGCCGCTGAGCACAGCGGAGCTGAAAGCCGTCAAGTACGATCCGAACGACCAGCTCACGCGCTGGTCGCTCGATTATCTTGCGCACACATCGGACCGCTCGCTGCAAGCCATGCTTGACGCTGCCGTGGAGCGCAAGTATTCGGCCAGTCCTGGCGAAACCTTCTATACGGGCGGCGGCGCGCAGACCTTCAACAATTTCGAATCCGACGACAACAGCCGCATCCTGACCGTACACCGTGCGTTCCAGCATTCGGTGAATCTGGTTTTCGTGCGATTGATGCGCGACATCGTTCATTACGAAATGGTGCAGACCACCGGGCCGTCGTCGCAATGGCTGGGCGATCCGCAGATCCGCAAGATGTATCTGACGCGCTTCGCCGATCAGGAAAGCCGCGTGTACATGAATCGTTTCTATACGAAGTACCACGGCAAGACGCGCGACCAGGCGTTGGCGCTGCTGCTGCTCGGCGTGCGCAAATCGCCGCCCAAAGTGGCGACGGTGTTACGCAGCGTCGCGCCCGACGAGTCGAATGCATGGTTCAACGCGCAGATGCGCGCGGCGCTGAAAAACACGCCCGCCGCCTCCGTGCTCGACGACGAGGATCTGGGGAATCTGTATGCCAAATACGCGATTGACCGCTTCAATCTGAACGACCGCGGCTACATCTCCAGCGTGCATCCGCTCGAACTGTGGGCGCTCAACTATCTGCGCGAGCATCCCGACGCCACGCTCGACCAGATTCAGAGCGCGAGCCGCGACGTGCGTCTGTCGACGTATTCATGGCTCTTCAAGACGCGCTATCACGCCACGCAAGACCGCCGCATCAAGCGGATGGTCGAACTGCGCGCGTACGATGCCATCGGCAAATCGTGGCAGGCGCTCGGTTATCCGTTCGCGACGCTCACACCTTCGTATGCGGCTGCAATCGGCGCGTCGGGCGATCGGCCCGCCGCGCTCGCGCAACTGATCGGCGTGATTGCCAACAATGGCGACAAGGTGCCGACAGAAAGCCTCACGCAACTCGACTTCGCGAAAGACACGCCTTACGAAACGCATTTCCAGCGCGCGGCGGTGGCGCCGCAACAGCAGTTATCGCCGGAAATCGCCGGCGTGGTGAAAGTGCTGTTGCGTGACGTAGTGACGGGCGGCACCGCGAAACGTCTTGCGCAAGGCATGACATTCCCCGATGGCCAGACCCTGGAGGTGTACGGCAAGACCGGCACCGGCGATCAGCGCTTCAATGTGTTCGCCAAAGGCGCTCGTCTGATCGAGTCGCGCAAGGTGAACCGCAGCGCGACCTTCGTGTTCGCGATGGGCGACCGCTTCTACGGCACCTTGACCGCGTGGGTGCATGAACCGTATGCCGCGCATTACGAGTTCACGAGCGCGCTGTCGGTGCAGTTGCTGAAGTCGATGGCGCCGGTGTTGCAGCCGTTGCTGGACAACCCGCCGGCAAAGACGGCTTCGGTCAGGAAGGTTGCGGCGCAATGATCACGGGTGAAAAGTGCCGGTGCTGATGAATCACGCCGGCGTCTGATAAACCGTTTCCGCTGCCGGTTTGAGGAATAGCTCGTGCACCGGCGCGAAATGCGCATAGAGCGGCAGAATCGCGCCGCCCATTGCGCGCGCATCGGCTCCGATTGCACCTTCCAGCAGTTGCGGCCGCACCATGCCTTCCCATTCGAAACGGTCGAGCACGCGCTCGGTGCGGCGAATGATTTCCCGCACCAGTTGCCGGTCGAGTTCGCCGTCGATCACGATCGCTTCGAGGTCGAGCAACGCGGCTGCATTGGTCAGCGCGTTGGCGATCGCCGGGCACGCGCTGTCGAGCCATTGTTCGGTGTGCCGCCACATTTCCGGCGACAACGCGCGATGATCGTGCGCGGCCGCGGCCGGTGCACCCGCATCGTTCAAGAGCTTTTCGAGCACGAAGCCCGAGGCCGCGTGCAGCAACTGGCGCGCGGGTTTGCGCGGGCCGCCTTCGCGCAACGGAATCGAGCCGACCGCGCCCGCGTTATCGTGCGGGCCGCCGTGCAAACGGCCGTCGATCACGAGGCCGCCGCCGATAAACGTGCCGACGAACAGATACAGAAAGTTGTGGATGCCGCGGCCCTGGCCCATCACGAGTTCGGCGGCGCAGGCAGCCGTGGTGTCTTTGGCGAACTCGACGGGCAGGCCCGTCATGGTGGCGATGCGCGAGCGCAGATCGATCTCGTGCCACGCCTCCAGCGCGTCCGGCGGCGCGCCTAAAAAATCGCGCCAGCCGCCGAGCCACAAGGGCGCCGCGACGCCTACGCCGACCACCTGGCTGGCCTTCGCGCCGAGCGTCTGGTTCACGCGCGCGAGCTTGCTTTCGAGCGCGGGAAACAGCGTGCGCGGATCGGGGTACGCGTATTCGAAGACATCGCGATGCACGACATGACCGGCAAAATCCATGGCCAGCACGTCGAGACTGCGGCGTCCCACCTTGATGCCGATGGTGTACGCGCCTTGCGCACGCAACGCGATCGGCACGGACGGCTGGCCGATTCTGCCGCGCACCCGCGCCTGTTTTTCGAGCAGGCCGTCGTCGATGAGGCGCTCGACGATCATCGACACCGTCTGCATGGAAAGGCGCGTGAGGCGGCTCACGTCGGCTTTCGGCAGCGGCCCATGCAAGCGGATCGCCTGCAGGACGATGCGCTCGTTGAATTGCCGCATGCCGACCTGATTCGAGCCGACCGTGCGTTTGAGAGGCGAGCGGGTGCCGGTGGTGTCCATGGTGGGAGCCCGCTCAGCAGGATGCGTGGATCATGCAATCGCCTTGACGTCGGCTTCCTTTGCACCCGTCATGATTGCCACGGCCTCCGACATATGAATGTCCTTCCGGTTCACGAGCGCCGCGCGCCGGCCGAGTCGCTGAATATGGATACGGTCCGCGATCTCGAACACGTGTGGCATGTTGTGGCTGATGAGGATCACCGGCAAGCCGCGATCGCGCACGCGGCGGATCAGTTCCAGCACCATGTTGCCTTCCTTCACGCCGAGGGCGGCGGTGGGTTCGTCGAGAATCACCACGTGCCGCGCGAACGCCGCGCTGCGCGCTACGGCCACGCCCTGGCGCTGGCCGCCCGAGAGCGTTTCGACCGCCTGGCGCATCGAGCGGATGCCGATCTGCAGGTCTTTCATATGCGCGGTCGCTTCATCCAGCATGCGGCGCTTGTCGATCATCTTGAAGATGGAGCCGCGCCAGCCGGGTTTGAGCAGTTCGCGGGCGAGAAACAGGTTTTCGGCGATGCTCATGGCCGGCGCCACCGCGAGTTCCTGATACACCGTTTCGATGCCTTGCGCGCGGGCATCCAGCGGGCTGCGGAATTTGACCGGTTTGCCGTCGAGCAGAATCTCGCCTTCGTCCGGCACGGTTGCGCCGGAAAGGGCCTTGATCAACGACGATTTGCCGGCGCCGTTATCGCCGATCACGGCCATGATCTCGCCGGGCAGCACTTCGAAATCGCAACCGTCGAGCGCGGTCACGTTGCCATAGCGTTTGATAAGACCGCGCGCCTGCAAAACGGGCATTGCGGTTGAAGCGGAAGTGTTTGTCGACATGACGGGCTCCATGTACGTAGTGCGGTCGGCCTGACTCAGCGCTTTAGCGCTTACTTCGGCCCCATGCACGTAGTGCGATTGCGTTCAACCGCGACGATGGGAAAGTTTGTCCGCGGCTACGGCGAGAATCACCAGCATGCCGGTGATCAACACCTGGTAGACCGAAGAAACGCCGATCAACGTCAGACCATTGCGGAACACGCCGACAATCAGCGCGCCGAGCAGCGTGCCGACAATCGAGCCGCGTCCGCCGAACAGACTCGTGCCGCCGAGCACGACTGCGGTAATGCTGTCGAGGTTCTCGGTTTGTCCCGCCTGCGGATCGCCCACGCCGGTGCGCGACACGGACAGCAATGCGGCAATGCCGTAGATCGCGCCGGCCAGCGAATACACGGTCAGCAGGATCTTCTGCGACGACAGGCCCATCAGGCGCGCGGCCTCGGGGTTGTTGCCGAGCGCATAGAGATGACGCCCGGGCACCGTATCGCGCAACACGAACCAGGTGGCCAGATACATCAGCAGGGTGAGCACGGTGCCGTACGTGACATCCGCGGGCCCGAGCTTGAACGTATTGCCGAAGAACATGATCGCGTCCGGCAGGTTCGACACGCTCTCGGCGTTCGAATAGATCTGCGTGAGCGCAAAAGCGATATTCAACGTGCCCAGCGTGACGATGAAAGCGGGCAGTTTGATGCGCGTGATGAGCACGCCGTTGAGCGCGCCGAACAGCGTGCTCGCACCGATCCCGCACAGGATCGCGAGGACTGGCGGCACGCCGAGCGTGACCGCGAATTTGGTCATGATGATCGAGCCGAACGCCATCACCATGCCGCACGAAAGATCGATGCCGCCGGTCAGCACGATCAGCGTCTGGCCGATGGCGATGACCGCGACCACCATGGTTTGCTGCAGGATCAGCGAGAGGTTCTGGAACGACAGGAAGCGGCTGCTCTGCGAGATGAAGAAGCCGCAAGCCAGGACCAGTGCGATGAGTGGCCCGACCTCGGCAAGCGATGGCATGCGCTCGGCGAACGAGCGGGAATGGCCGGCGGGCGCGGATGGAGTCGACATGATGGATAACCTCGATGCATGAGCGTGGCGCGTCGGCCACGCGGCAATTCCGATGGCGGCCCGCCGAAGCGGGCCGCTCTGTTCAATGCGCGTTACTTGTTGCCCCAACAGTTGTCGAGGCCGAACCTGGTGTCCTTGCTGTCGATGCCGGACATCGGTTTGTCGGTGATCAGCGTCACGCCGGTGTCCTGATAGCCGGAGACCTTCTTGCCGGTCTTCGCGTACTCGACGCCGGCCGTCACGCCGAGCGAGGCCATCTTGAGCGGATATTGCTGCGAGGTCGCGGCGATGGCGCCCGCCTTGACGTTGCGCACGCCTTCACAGCCGCCGTCGATCGAGACGATCATCACGTCTTTATCCTTGCCCGCCGCCTTGAGCGCGCGGTAGGCGCCCGCTGCGGCCGGTTCGTTGATCGTGTAGACCACGTTGATGTCGGGCGATTTCTGCAGGCAGTTTTCCATCGCCGTCTGGCCCTTGGCCTGATCGCCGCGCGTGTCCTGGCTGCAGACCACCGACGGATCGCCCGGCTTCACGCCGAAGCCTTCCAGGAAGCCGTTATGCCGCAGCACGCCGACCGAGACGCCGGGCGCGAGATCGAGCGTGGCGATCTTCGCGGGCTTGCCGTTCAGCGCCGCTTTCGCGTATTTGCCGATCAGCACGCCGGCCTTGAAGTTGTCGGTGGCGAAGAGGGCGTCCGTGGCGTCTTGCGGATCGGTCGGCGTGTCGAGCGCGACCACCATCACGCCGGCGGCGCGCGCTTTCTTGATGCTCGGCACGATCGCCTTGGTGTCGCTCGGCGTGATCAGAATCGCTTTCGCGCCGGCCGTCATCATGTTTTCGATGGCGGTGACCTGGCTCGCGTTGTCGCCGTCGAACTTGCCCGCGGCGGTGATGAGCTTCGCGCCGTCTTTCGAGGCGGCCGCTTCGGCGCCCTGTTTCATCTTCACGAAGAACGGGTTGGTGTCGGTCTTGGTGATCAGGCCGACGACAGGCTGGTCGGCCGCCTGGCTCGCGCTCGCACACCATACCGCCGATGCCGCGACGCACATCGACACGATTTTCCTGGCGACAGGAAGCCTGCGGGAATTCAGATTCATGGGACGCTCCTCCGGTTCTTGGCAACGACGTTGTGGACTGCTGGCGGCTGCCCGCGCGAACGCTGCGCGCTGACAACCTGGTTTGCGGCTCGATGCGAGCGAGGCGGGTTTGAAAAAACCTGGACCGGCTCGATTCGGACCACCTAAATCACTTTGGTTGATTTAGTACAGCAGGCGCGGCGACTCTCGTCAAGAAATCGATCACCAGGGACAGTGACGGAGGAAAACCTGCCGGAAGGCTGCGAGCCATGCTCAGTGGGGCTTGCGTCGTTTGATGCGATGCAAGATCGAGCCGTCGGGCTTGGGGAAAGTCCTGGCTCATGTGAAAGCTAATTGAAGGCTGAATGCGATTTTATCGACCGCAAATCACGTTGCGTCGAGAGGGAAATTCAGCGGTTCCCGAGATGCGCGGCTCGCGTGGCGGCGATTGAATGATCGCCTCCAACGCGAGGTCCGCGGCGCATGCGCTTATCGACGCGGCGCGAGCGTTTGCCGCCGGGTTTCCAGTTGCGTGACGACGCGTTGCAAGGTCCGCTCGGCCGGCCCCGGCGTCGCGACGAACTTGCAGCCGATCACAAAGCGCCGATCGCCCTTCGCCGTGCTCACCTGGCGCGGCGCGACGATTTCCAGATCGAGTCGCAGTGTGCCGAAGCTGCCGAGTTGCAACGCGACGTCGCGCAGAACCGTGCCGCTTTCGAGCGAACCGAAGCGTTCATCAGCCGTCTTTAATGCGATGCCGCCCAGCGACAGGTCCTGCAATTCCAGCCGGAACGAATCACCTTCCGCATACCGGCCGCTTGCGATGTACGGGTCGAGCACGGGCGTTTGCACGCGGAAGAATTCGCGGCGTTGAACGTAGTAGAGCACCGACGGGAATGGCGCTTCGAACGCCGGCAGTCCGTCGAATACGACAGGCGTGGCGTCGACGGTGGTGAACTCGGTGCGAATGCCGCCGGGCAGGCTGCGGAATGTGAGTTGCCGTGCAGCGGGCAGCGCAGTGTTGTCGTCGGCCACGCTGCCTGCATCGAAGATGAAACGTGCATTGCGCGAGTCGACGTCGAGGATTTGCGTGACGATTTGCCGGCCGCCGAATTCGACCGTGACGAAGTCCTGTCCGGCCGCGAGGTTGCGCAGACAAACGGCGATTTGCAAGGGGTGGCGCTGCGCGAAATTCGAGTCGATGTCGTGGGCGTGGTCGGAGACTTCAGCGTCCTGCAAGAGATCGGCAATCATTTGGAATTTCCATGCGTGTGATGGCCTTGGCCTGGCCAGTTGGGGAGCGCGGGCGGCCTCTCGGTCGCGGCGGCGCTCGGCCTTTGCCTGCTTGTTTGCAGGGACCGTGCCAACTGCATGGAAGAGTGGGCGCAACGCGGCGCGCATGGTGTCGAAGCGCTTGCCGTGGGCGTTTGCGGACGTTCGCGGGTGCCGCGTCGGGGCGCCGGTGGTGCGCGTAGGGAGGTTTCGCTACGTAACGTCCGAGATGCTGTTACGGCCACATCACCGCGAACGCGGCACGCCGGTGGATGCGCGCACAACGAGTTCGGGCGGCGAGGAAATCCGCATCGGCACGCTGGTGGCGTCGCGTCCCGCCTGTCCATACGACGACTCGATCAGTTCGCGCAACAGCGAGACCGCAAGTTCGGCGACTTCGGCCGTCGGCACGGCAACCGTCGTCAGCGCGGGGCGCGACTCGCGCGCGAGCTGGATGTCGGTAATGCCGATCACGGAGAGGTCCGCCGGCACGTTCAGGCCGAGGTCGGCGGCGGCGTGCATCGCGCCGAGCGCGGGCAGGTCGTTGGTCACGAAGATCGCGGTGAGCTTCGGATCGCTTTCGAGCAGCGCGCGTGCTGCGGCATAGCCGCCCTGGATCGTATCGGCCGCGTGTTTCACGCGGCTTTTCGGCGCGCCACCCGCGCGCATCGCGTCGACGAAACCTTCATAACGCGCCGCGTGAATGCCCGAGGCCTTACTGCCGACAATCGCGCCAATTCGCCGATGACCGAGCTCCAGCAAATGCGTACCGGCCAGTTCGCCCGCACGCCGGAAATCGACCGCGACACACGGCAAACCCGGCGGCTCGTCGGGCCGTTCCCACATGCACAGAACCACGGGTGTGCCGCGTGATTCGGTCGTATGAAGATCGGCGAAATCGAGGTTCGCATTCGTCACGAGCACGCCCTCGGAGAGCGTGCCGGCAATCTGGTCGAGATATGCGCGCCCGGTCAGCGGATCTTCGTTCGTATTGCAGATGATCACGAAGTGGCCGCTCGTGCGCGCCGCGCGTTCGACGGCGAGCGCGAACTCCGGATAGAACGGGTTGGCGATGCTCGACACCATCAGCGCGAGCGTCGGCGCGCGACCTTCGGCGAGTGCGCGCGCGGCGAGATGCGGGCGGTAGCCGAGCGCGTCGACCGCGTCGAGCACGCGTTGCCGGGTGGTCGCGCCAACCCGGCCGCGATTGCGCAGCACGTTGGATACCGTGGCAGGTGTGACGCCGGCATGGCGGGCGACTTCGCTGAGTGTGGGCATGGGGCTTTCAATATTTGGGATGGCTGCCCGACATTTGCATCGCGGCCAAAGGCGCGGCACCATCTCTCGCACAGACAAAACGATATCGGAGACAGGCAAGGCCCAACGATCGCCAGCGATCGCTTTTTTTGGCCGAGCTGATTAAGCGCTTAATCTCCGACTTCGAGCCGATTAAACCACGGAGTCGATGCAATGGCGAGTATTTCGTTAAGAGGCGTGCAGAAGGCGTATGGCGACGGCGCGCCGGTAATCCGCGACGTCGATCTCGAGATTGGCGAGAACGAGTTTTGCGTGTTTCTCGGCCCTTCCGGCTGCGGCAAATCCACCTTGCTGCGCATGATCGCGGGCCTCGAGGATCTCACCGACGGCGACCTCTCGATTGGCGGCCGACTCGTGAACGACGTGCCGGCCGCGCAACGCGGCGTGGCGATGGTGTTTCAGAGTTACGCGCTGTTTCCGCACATGACCGTGTTCGAGAACATGGCGTTCGGCCTCAAGTTATCCAAAACCCCCAAGGACGAGATTGACCGCAAGGTGCGGGAAGCCGCGCGCATCCTGCAACTGGAGGCGTTGCTCGAGCGTAAGCCGAAGGCGTTGTCCGGCGGTCAGCGCCAGCGTGTGGCGATTGGCCGTGCGATCGTGCGCGAGCCGGGTGTGTTCCTGTTCGACGAACCGCTCTCCAATCTCGATGCCACGTTGCGCGGACAGACCCGCATCGAGATCGCGCGGCTGCACAAACAGTTCGCCAAGGCCAGCGTGGTTTACGTGACGCACGACCAGATCGAAGCGATGACGCTCGCCGACAAGATCGTGCTGCTGCATGCCGGCAAGGATACCGAGCGCTACGGCAGCATCGCGCAGGTCGGCGCGCCGCTGGAGTTGTATCACCGTCCGAAGAGCCGCTTCGTCGCGGGTTTCATCGGCTCGCCGCGCATGAATTTTCTGCCGGGCAAGGTGGCCGCGATCGATGCGCAAGGCGTGAGCGTCACGCTCGATCACACGGGTGAAAGCGTGCGCGTGCCGGTGAATGGCACGGGCTTGCAAGTCTCGCAAGCCGTCACGCTCGGCGTGCGCCCTGAGCACCTGGAGTTTGTCGACGCATCTTCCGTTTCGCTGGACGACGCCGTGCTGACTCGCACGGTCTCGCTCGTTGAACAGCTCGGCGAACACAGCTATGTCCACCTCGATCAGCCCGGCGGCGCCGCGCTGATCGCCAAAGCGCCCGGCGATACGCGCCTCGCGCCCGGCGAGCGCGCCAACCTGCGCGTGCCTCGCCCCGCTTGCCATTTGTTTACCGAAGACGGCTTTGCCGCCGCTTCGCTCGAATCCATCGAACACTACGCATAAAGGACATTCGCATGCGCCTTGGAGTCTGTTATTACCCGGAACACTGGCCGGAGTCGATGTGGGAAGACGACGCCCGCCGGATGAAAGCCCTCGGCATCGAACAGGTGCGGATCGCCGAGTTCGCCTGGAGCCGGATCGAGCCTACGCCCGGCGAATACGATTGGGGCTGGCTCGACCGTTCGATCGACGTGCTGGGCGCGGCCGGCCTGCAGGTGGTGATGTGCACGCCGACGGCGACACCGCCCAAGTGGTTGATCGACCGCCATCCCGACATTCTGCCGATCGGCGCGGACGGCCGCCCGCGTGCGTTTGGCTCGCGACGCCATTACGACTTCTCGTCGCCGTCGTATTTCGCCGCCTCGCAGCGGATTTGCACGGCTGTGGCCGAGCGCTACGGCAAGCATCCGGCTGTCGCCTACTGGCAGACCGACAATGAATTCGGCTGCCATCACACAGTGGTCAGTTATTCGCCGGCCGCCGTGGGGCGCTTTCGCGAGTGGCTCAAAGCCCGCTATCAAACCGTCGACGCATTGAACCGTGCGTGGGGCACGGTGTTCTGGAGCATGGAGTACCGCAGCTTCGACGAGATCGACGCGCCGGTGGCGACGGTGACGGAAGCGCATCCTTCGCATCGCCTCGATTACCGCCGTTTCGCCTCCGACGAGGTGGCGCGCTACAACCGCATGCAGGTCGAGATCATCCGCGCGCATTCGCCGGGGCGTCCGGTCGCGCACAACTTCATGCAGCTCTTCACCGAGTTCGATCACTACAAGGTCGCCGCGGATCTCGACATCGCGACGTGGGACAGCTATCCGCTCGGCGCGCTCGAAGAGCAATGGTTCGCGCCGGAGGTGAAGGCGCGCTGGTTGCGCAGTGGGCATCCCGACTTCGCGTCGTTCAATCACGACGTCTATCGTGGCATGTCGAAGCTGCCGTTCTGGGTGATGGAGCAGCAGCCGGGTCCGGTTAACTGGGCGCTGTGGAATCCGGCGCCGCTGCCGGGCATGGTGCGGCTCTGGAGTTGGGAGGCGTTCGCGCACGGCGCGGGTTGCGTGTCGTACTTCCGTTGGCGTCAGGCGCCGTTCGCGCAGGAGCAGATGCATGCTGGACTGAACACGCCCGATAACCGGCTCGACGTGGGCGGCAACGAGGCGGCGCAGGTCGCCGGCGAGATTCACGCGGTGCTCGGCGCGAATGCCGACGCCAACGCCGCAATCCGCTCGAAAGTCGCGCTCGTTTACGACTATGAAGCGAAGTGGCTGTTCGAGATTCATCCGCAGGGTGCGGACTTTCACTATCCGCGCTTCGCCTTCGAGTATTACTCGGCGCTGCGTGCGCTCGGGCTCGACGTGGATATCGTGCCGGCCGACGCCCCGCTGGATGGCTACAGCCTGATCGTCGTGCCGCCGCTGCCGGTGGTGCCGGCCGATTTCGCGCAGCGTCTGGCAAGCTCCGGCGCTCAGGTCGTGCTCGGTCCGCGCACCGGGTCGAAAACGGGCGACCTGCAGATTCCCGCGAACCTGCCGCCCGGCGCGCTGGCTTCGGTGCTGCCGCTGCGCGTATGGCGCGTTGAATCGATGCGGCCGAACGTGACGGAAACGGTGCGACTCGCCGATAACGCGGGTACGAATGGAGACGACGGTTTCGCACGCCACTGGCGCGATTTCATCGACAGCGACGCAGCGGATTCGCTCGACGTGCGCGCGCGCTTTGCGGATGGCCACCCCGCCTATGTGCGAAGCGGCGCGTTTCACTACCTCGCGAGTCTGTTCGATGATTCGCTCACGGTGCGCCTGTTCGAGCGGATCGCGCGGGAGGCGGGCCTTGCAACGACGCAGCTCGGCGACAGCGTGCGGGTGAGCCGCCGCGGCGCGCTGACCTACGTGTTCAATTACGGCGACAAACCGCACACGCTCGACGGCGTAGCCGCAGACGCGTTCGTGATCGGTTCGCACACGATCGAGCCGCAGGGTGTGGCAGTCTATCGAACGCAATGACGATCCGACTGCACCGAGGCAGTGGCCTACGAAATTCCATGCAGTACCGACAACGACGCAAAATCAAGGAATAAAGGAGACAGGCAGCATGAAACTGAAACCACGCAAGATTCTGTTGGCCCTCGCGCTGGCCGCTGCGGCTGCGGGGACGTCCGTCGTCACTAGCGCACAGGCGGGCACGCTCACCGCCAACATCGCGTTCAAGGGCGCGAGCCAGCGCGCGGTGTGGCAGTCGGTCATCGACGAGTTCAAGAAAGCGCATCCCGGCATCGACGTGAAGGTGTCCTTCGTCGATGAAGAAGCGTACAAGGTGCAATTGCCTGGCTGGCTCACGACGGTCGCGCCCGATATCGTCAACTGGCATGACGGCGAGCGCATGGCCTATTACGCGCAGCGCGGCCTGTTCGAAGATCTGAGCGGTGACTGGGCGAAGAACGGCTGGAACGATATGTATGCGTCGACCAAGGAAGCGTCGTCGTATAAAGGCAAGCAGTACGCCGCGCCGACCGTGTACTACTCGTGGGGCATGTTCTATCGGAAGGATCTCTTTCAAAAGGCCGGTATTGGCGGCGAGCCGAAAACCTGGGATCAGTTTCTCGAAGACTGCAAGAAGCTGAAGGCCGCCGGCATCACGCCGATCGCCGTGGCGGGCCGCGACTCATGGACGCTGGCCGGCTGGTTCGACTATCTCGACCTGCGTTTGAACGGCAATGCGTTTCATCAGAAGTTGATGGCGGGCGAAATTCCCTACACCGATCCGCGCGTGAAGAAGGTCTACACGACCTGGAAGCAGTTGATCGACGCGGGCTATTTCATCGACAACTCGCTCTCCTACGATCTCGATTCGGTGCAGCCGTTCCTGTTCCAGGGCAAGGCCGCGATGATGCTGATGGGCACGTTCATCACCGCGGGCTTCCCGCCTAACGTGAAACCGGAGATGGGCTACTTCCAGTTCCCGATCATCGACGCGAAGGTGCCGACCGCCGAAGACGGTCCGGTCGAGTCGCTGCATATTCCGTCGAAGGCCAAGAACAAGGCCGACGCCCACACCTTCCTTGCGTTCGTCGAGACACCGGAAATCGGCGCGAAGCTGGCAACCGGGCTCGGCTCGCTGTCGGCGAACAGCAAGTCGCCGGAGCCGGAAGATCCGATCTCGAAGATCGGCTTCCAGATTCTTGCGAACACCAAGGGCGGCATCGCGCAGTTTTATGATCGCGACATGACCAAGGAAATGGCCGACGAGGGGATGAAGGGGATGCAGCAGTTCATTTCCGATCCTGCGAAGATCGACGACGTGCTTGCGCAACTCGAGCAGACGCGCAAGCGGATCTACAAGAAGTGAGCGGTGGCGGCCGCGAGGCCGCCTTTCGTTGCATCTGGTCGACAGCTTTGCATGGGATCGGAGTAGCGCGCTGAAGCGCTAACTCTGGTCGACAGCTTTGCATGGGATCGGAGTAACGCGCTGAAGCGCGAACTCCGATCGACAAGAATGTTGGATGGAGAATGATCGTGTCGCATTCCGTTACCCGCCACACTGTCGGCGGTCCCGCTGAACCCGGCGGTCCGGGTTTGCCCACGCCGGGCGGCGCGTTGCGCGGCAAGGCCGACACCGCGCGGCGGCGCCGTCCGTCGCCCACCGCGCGCCGGCAGCGGCGTGCCGCCTTTCTGTTTCTCGCGCCGGCCTGCGTGATGGTGGCCATCTACGTGGTGTGGCCGATCCTGTCGACCATCCGCCTGAGCTTTTTCAACTGGGATGGGATGAGCGAGCCGTCGTTCGTCGGCCTCGCGAACTACGTGGAGTTATTCCACGCGCAGACCTTCTACACGGCGCTCAAGAACAACGTCATCTGGCTGCTGCTGTTCCTGCTCGCCCCGCCGATGGGACTGGCCGTTGCGTTGTACCTGAATCAGGCGGTCGCCGGCATCCGTATCGTGAAGTCGCTTTTCTTCGCGCCGTTCGTGCTGTCGGGCGTGGTGGTCGGTTTGATCTTCTCGTGGTTTTATGATCCGACCTTCGGCCTGCTCGCGGTGATTCTCGGCCATGGCGTGCCCGTGCTCGGCGACCCGCGTTACGCGACTTTCGGGATCGTGTTCGCGGCACTGTGGCCGCAAACCGCCTATTGCATGATTCTTTATCTCACCGGCCTGACTTCGCTGAACGCCGAACAGATCGAAGCCGCGCGCATGGAAGGGGCACGCGGCTGGTCGATGCTGTGGCACGTGATCCTGCCGCAACTGCGGCCGACCACGTTCATGGCGATCGTCGTGACCATCATCGGCGCACTGCGTAGTTTCGATCTGATCTCGGTGATGACGGGCGGCGGCCCATTCGAAAGCTCGACCGTGCTGGCGTATTACATGTACGACCAGGCGATCAAGTACTACCGCATCGGCTATTCGGCGGCGGTGGCGGTCGTGCTGTTCGCCATCATGCTGGTGTACATCGTTTATCACTTGCGGCGGATGCTGCGCGCCGAGCAATAAGGAGCCGACCATGTTTCCGATTCCCATCGACAAATGGAAGCCGGCCACTCGCCGCATGTACAAACTGACGTTGCCTGTCGCTCTGCTGATCTGGCTGCTGCCGATGATCGCGGTGCTGGTCACATCGGTGCGTTCCTCGGAGGAACTGAGCGAGGGCAACTACTGGGGATGGCCGAAGCACTTCGCGATGTTCGATAACTACCGCGAGGCGCTGACCACGTCGCCGATGTTGCACTACTTCTGGAACAGTGTGCTGATTACGGTGCCCGCCGTGGTTGGGTCGATTGCACTTGCCGCGATGGCCGGATTCGCGCTGGCGATCTACCGGTTCCGCGGCAATTCGACCTTGTTCGCCACGTTCGTGGCGGGGAATTTCGTGCCGGTGCAGGTGCTGATGATTCCGGTGCGGGATTTGTCCTTGCAACTCGGCCTGTTCAATACAGTCAGCGCACTGATTCTGTTTCACGTGTCGTTTCAGACGGGATTTTGCGCGCTGTTTCTGCGCAACTTCATCAAGCAGTTGCCGTTTGAACTGGTCGAGGCGGCGCGCATCGAAGGCGCGAATGAGTGGACCGTGTTCTTCAAGATCGTGCTGCCTTTGATCCGACCGGCGCTCGCGGCACTGGCGATTCTCGTGTTCACGTTCGTCTGGAACGATTACTTCTGGGCACTGTGTCTGACGCAAGGCGACGACGCCGCGCCGATCACCGTGGGCGTGGCCGCATTGAAAGGGCAGTGGACCACGGCATGGAATCTTGTTTCGGCGGGATCGATTCTCGCGGCGTTGCCTTCTGTGGCAATGTTCTTTGCAATGCAGAAGCATTTCGTGGCCGGCTTGACGTTCGGCGCCACGAAGGGATGAAGCGGTAACAGGTGGTGCAGGAAAGGTTGCCTGCGGCGTGGGTCCGCCGTGCCAGCCTGTCCTTCACCACCGGGCATTGCATTCGCATTGCCGTCGATGAGAAGCAGCGCATCCATGACAAGAAAAAAAGCAGGAATCCTGTGTGTAGGTGAAGTTCAGCAGGATTCCCGATGCGCGTCATTCAGCTTCCGAAGAAAACATTGCAGAAACTGACCGGACCGACGCAGCTCGAATCGGTCGACATAGCTTTGCGCATGCCTGACGAAGCGGTGCCATTCTGGGCAACGCCACCGTACGACGGTTGGGTGGTCTGGGAAGCGTCTTGCGCCGCGACTTTTGCTTCGGCTGCCTGGATCGAGGCAGGATAGTCAGCGTCGTTCGCGACCGACGGGTTGTAGCCAGCCTGTTCGAGACGCACCAGGTCGGCACGCACTTCGGCGCGCGTGACGGGCGCATTCGATTGCGCGAAGCTCAGAACGGGAGCGGTCAAGGCACCGGCGGCGAGAGCGAGACAAACAAGAGCTTTTTTCATGATAAAAATTCCTTTTTGACGGTGATGAATTGACGGCAACGATTGCCGAAAAATAGTGGGTACTTAGCTGCCGAAGTACGGGGTGCAGAAACTTGCGGGGCCGACACACTGCTGCGTGCTCGTGTGAACGTGCTCTTTCGCAGAGGCCTGAGTCACGACGCCTGCCGAAGCGAGGACGATCAGCGAGAGAATCATTGCGAATTTGCTTTTCATTTTGGATGCCTAAATAGAGTGAAATTGGAAATACCTTTCGGTTCGAGTGAAGCTACGTCTTTGCCTGACTACCAACATGTCCTACTTGCAACTGGAGCACCGCTTACGTGGTTGTTTCGTGAGTCGCGTAGCAGTGTTCGTTGCTGTCTACGTAAGGGCAAACACATCGGGTTTCCGCTTATTCCAAATTTTTTTCGCGTTCGTACATTAAATGTGATTCTTACATTTTCCTGAACGTCGACGCATAGCAAGTCCGGCGCTTTTTCGCCGCCAGGTATGCCTTGGAGTGTGCGGCACAGCCATCCCCTGAAAAAAGCCTACATCGCGCAAAGCCTTGACCAGAAAGGCTGCCAAACGTTTGCGCTATAAAGTCTGACGATTACGTTTATTAAAGCTTTGCGTTTTGCATGTCGATATCCAGTCAAATAATCTGGACCATCGGCTACGTGCACGCCCTCGGCAGGGCGCGCGCTGACCGAGGAATTAGCTCTTCGGGGGAATCAATCTTGAATCACCAACGATCGCCATGGTCGCGTACAGCGGCTCCGGGCGAAGTCATCTATTCCGAAGGCTTCGCGGGCGACGCTGTCGTCTACGTCATTGCAGATGGCAAAGTCGAAATCTCCACCCAGTGCGACGAGAAGAAAGTGATTCTCGCCACGCTGGGTAAAGGCGAGTTTTTCGGCGAGGCGGCCTTGTTGCCGCCCGAACCACGAGCGCATACCGCTAAAGCACTGAGCTTCTGTCAATTGACTGTCGTTGCGGCGGACGTGGTGGAGGAGGAACTCGCGCGCGTGTCGCCGTTGCTTCGCCATATCGTCCGCACGCTGATCCGGCGGGTCAAGAAGAAGGACGATGTTCTCGCCACGAATACGCATGCCGACTTCCTGCCTGGCGTGGTCTCTTACGCGCACGTTCTCTCCCTGATGGCGGGAAGCGAAAACGCCGACCGCTTCGACGGGCGCCTGCGCCGCGCGCAAGGCGAGGAATTTTCGGTGCCGTTGCCCGAAGTGATCAAGAAGTGTCATGCGATTGCCGGCCATTCGCGTCCGCATGTGATGGCCATGCTCAAACGGATGGAGAAACTCAATCTCGTTTCGCTCGAACCCGGCCGGTCCGATCGCGTGAGCAACACGTCGGCGCGCTATTCGGCGCAGGACGGCGCGACGAGCCGGCAACTGGTCACGTTCGATCCGGCGCGAATCATCGAGCGTGCGCAGCAGGTAGCGGACCACGATCTCGATCTTTCCATCAGCAGCGAGTTGGAGCTGATCGAACTGGACGACCTGGAGGCCTTGATCGGCGTCGAGAAGAAGGTGATTCTCAACAAACTGTCGAACGCGGAAATTGCCGAAGACATCTTCGCGTTTCGCAAGTCCAAGGTCTTGAACTACGTCGAGGAAAAGGGCATCAGCTATTTTTCGCGCCGCAATACGCGCGCTCTGAGCGACCTGAAGTCACTCGACGATCTGGAGTTCGTCGACCAGCGGACGTTGTTCGAGGCGGTGAGCGCGTTCGATACCTATGACCTCGCGAAACTGCTTTCCGCGTTGACGGGCCAGCCTGTCGCGGAGCGCCTGCTCTCGGTGATGACCGAAGCGAGAAAGAAAGAGGTCTCGTGGGTCATGCGTCGGGAGATCAAGATCGATCCGCTGGAAATTGCGGAAATCGAAGACCGTTTCCTCGACACCGTGCGAGCGATCAAATCGCCGGTCGCCACTGGTGCGCCGCTTTCCAATCTGGATGTTTGACGCGCGGCACACCGGCGGCGGGCATTGTTTACTGAAGGGTTTGATGGCTCGGGTGGCCATTCGAGAGGACGTATGGATCTTTTGACGCTATTTGGCGCCCTGGTCGGCGTGACGGCGATCGTCGCGGGCTTCTCGCTCGAGGGTGGCCACTTTACCTCGCTGTTCCAGTTGGAGGCGTTTGTCATCGTCCTTGGTGGCACGTTCGGCGCGGTAATGATTCAGAACACGTGGGCGCGGTTTTACGACGGCATGAAGCAACTGCGCCTTGCTTTCGTGAAGGCAAGACAGGTGGATCGCGAGAGTCTGGCCGTCCTGCTGGAGTGGGGTGATCAGGCCAAGCTCAATGGCATGCTCGTGTTCGAATCGATCGGGGCGGGCGGCATCAATCCGTTTGCACAACGAGGCTTGGAGTTGCTGGCAAACGGCGTATCGACAGCGGTGCTCGAAGACGCTCTGCAACGGGAACTGGTTGCTTATGAACGCAATCACATGGCGGCTGCGCGGATCTGGCAACAGGCGGGCGGCTACGCGCCGACGTTCGGCATTCTGGGCGCCGTGCTCGGTCTGATTCAGGTGACAGGTCATATGCTCGAACCCGCGCAACTCGGGCAAGGTATTGCGATGGCTTTCGTCGCGACGCTATACGGCCTGGCTTTGGCGAATCTGGTCTTTCTGCCGTTGTACGGGAAGATCAGGGCGCAGGTGGATAGCGAATTGCGCTTCAGGCGTTTATATCTCGACGGCTTGCTCGCGATCTCGCGCAAGGAGTCGCCTCACACAATCGAAACGCGGCTTGCGGGCGACGTGCGGGAAAGATCGGCCGAGTTGCTGGGCTAACCGGTTCGGACCGCGCCGGCTGCTGGATGCTCGCTGTCGGCGAGCAGCGCGGCGCGAATCACACGTCATTTGAAACGCAGACTTTTCGGTTATGAACATCTCCTCGGGTAACAAGCGCCTTGCTGCGGACAAAACCGGCTATGACGCCGCCGACGAAGGCGAGGAGCAGTCCGGGCGCTGGCTGATTTCCTACGCCGACCTCATCACCACCCTCATGGTGTTGTTCCTTGCGCTCTACGTGCTTCAGCTGGCAAAAACGCGGGAGCTGGAAATCAAGGCGCTGGAGCACCACGCAGTGGCAAAGGTGCCGGCCGCCGGCAACATCCAGCCTTCCCAGGCCGCGGCACCTTCGCCGGATGTCTCGAAGAAGCGCTTGCTCGCTCTACTGGAGCCGCTTCAGGACAACCGTCAGATTACGATTTCAAATGCCGCTCAAGGCGTTGAGATTGCCATCAACGCAAAGATTCTGTTCAACTCGGGCGACGCGCGCCTATTGCCCGAGTCATTCGACGTGTTGAACCAGATTGCCCAGGTGTTGCGTGACCGGTCGAAGAACAACATTCTGGTGGAAGGGCATACGGATAGTGTGCCTATCTCGACGGCGAAGTACGAATCCAATTGGGAGCTGTCTTCCGCGCGGGCAGGCGCGGTGGTGCGCTTCTTCGCGGACAGAGGCATCGAAGCGCACAGAATGGCCGCTATTGGCCGCGCCGACAATTTCCCCCTGATTATCGGCGACGACGCGGCCGCACGCGCCGCGAACCGGCGCGTGACCATTCTCGTCGAGTACTGAGGGGCTTTTCCATTCGCGCTAGTCACGGCGCCTTCGCGGGCATGAACTTGAACGAAGGCGTCGGCACGAAGGAACCCGATACGTCGCCCGACATCACCTGGCCGCCGTCGATGGTCAGCTTCATCACGGGCGCGCCGGGTTTCAGATTCAGTTTGTTAAGCGGCACCCAGAACGTATCGGGCCGCGTCGACGAATCGAAGTAATACACGAGATTCTTCTGGTCGGACACGGTGCGCCAGATCGTCGATGAAATATTCGGCTGACCCGGCGTAGTAATCCCCAGCGGCACACTCACGGCGCGCATCACGCTCATCACGCCGGCCGCGGCCTGAAACGCATACGACTGTTGAGGCACGCCGGCAATATAGTTGGGATCGAGGTGCTTCGGAATGGCATCCATCAGAAACGATGCACGCACGAAGCGATCCGCCGCGCGATTCGTGCCCGGCAGGAAGGTGAGGCCGCCAACGCCTCGCCAATAGGTGTCGAGGGCGAGCTGTTCGCTATAGATAGGCGAATTGGTCATGATCTTGAATGCCTTGCCGTGATGGATCACGAGCTTGCCGTCGAGATATTCGAGAATCGCCGAATCGCCCTGCGAATCCGAGAGCGCGAGGTGCAACGTCAACGGTTTGCCGTTGGGCAAGGGCGGTGCGATGATCTGAAACGGTTCGCGGCCGAGCGCATCGACTGCCTCGGCCACCGTGGCGAAATTATCGAGTGCATACTGCGCCCAGAGACTGATCGACATGGGCGGGCGCGACGCGTCAGGTTTGCCATAATCGGTTTCGGTCAAATAGAGCACGTTGGTCACGAGGCCGCGTTCGTTCATGCCGTCGACGCTGCCGATTTCATAGCCGGATACGACCACGCTGCCGTATTTCGACGTCCAGTGCGGCGTGCGCGGCCCCGCTGCGCCGTCGCGCTCGATCCCGGCGGGAAAAACCCAGAGGTTCGAGCGCATGTCTTCGGACCAATCCATCGAGCGCCCGGTTATCACCGTGCCGTCTTCGCCCACGTAGAGCGCGCGCGTGCAGCCGTTGGCGAGCGACGAGGCGAATAGGGCAAGCGCAGCGAGGACCGAACCGGCCACGGCATAACGGAGCTTGCGAAGCACACCACACATGACGATCTCCTTGAAACGGGCCCATGGGTATCCATTTCGAATCGGCGGGGCTTGCCGCCACGGAGAGAATAACGAATTCGTCGAGCGATGCTCAACCTGCGGCCAGCACGTTTAGCGCACGGGCGTACCACACGGCACGTGCGTCACGAGGCGCGCTTTCAGAATAGCTGGTGACGTCCATTCGAGGCACCTGCTCAACCGCCCGCATAGAGTGTCCGATTCAGGTTGGCAAGCTGACCGTCGTTCTCCGCCTGCACGAGTTCCTGGCGAACCTGTGCCCGCGTTTTCTGCGCGCTGGTGGCTGCGTTTGCGGACCATTGCGGCTGCTGGGCCGGCGCGATCTGCGAAGCATTCACATTGTCAGCGGGAGCCGGCAGCTCCGCGGCGTGAGCAAGACTTCCGAGCACACTGGCAGCCAGAGTAAAAGCGATCATAGAAACTTTCATATCGTTCTCCTTGAACGGTTGGATAAGAGACGCCCGCAGGTCAGAAGCAAGGGCAGAGGTCAGTACTTGCCGGATTGCGATCGCTTCTGTGAAGCGGCGTTGATGTATTGAACCGTGCGGGCGTATCTGGCATGTGTCGGGAAAGCCGCGAATTGCAAGCTTGTGTATCGCCCTAATTCGCGGATACATTTCGACATGAAATCGGGGCTATTCCTTTTGCGCGAGCAATGCCTGAATCTTCGCTTCAGTCTGCGCATAGGCGCCTTCGCCGAAATGGGTGTAGACGATCTGCCCTTTTTTGTCGATCAGATAGAAGGCCGGCCAATACTGGTTCTCGTAGGCGTTCCAGGTCGCGTAACGATTGTCCTGGGCGACCGGATAAGTAATGCCGAAGCGCTTGAGCGCCGACATGACGTTTTCGGTGTCGCGTTCGAACGGATACTCGGGCGTATGCACGCCGATAACCGTCAGCCCCTGGTCTTTGTACTTCTGATGCCAGCTCTTCACATAGGGCAGCGTATTCACGCAGTTGATGCAGGTATAGGTCCAGAAATCGACCAGCACCACCTTGCCGCGCAGTTGCTGCAGCGTCAGTGGACCGCTGTTGTGCCAATTCGAAATACCGGTGAATTCGGGCGCGGGCGCATGGTTTTCGAACGGGTCCGCGGCGAGGGCAATGCTGGCAGCGGTTGCGGCGGCAATCACCGTGACGGCGGCGAGGGTTTTGATCTTGGGTCGGCAGAGCATGTCAGAGTCCTTTCAGGAGGAGGCAACGAACGGCAATTCGCGCTTCGGCCGCGAATGACCGTATTGGATCGTGCGCAGGTATCTGGCTTGTGTCGTCCAATCCGCGCGAGTGCAATGTTGTGTATCCGGCCGCCGTCCAGATACACTGCGACACAAATCGCCGTGCGCGCCAGGCTATAAAGCAGGCATTGCCAATCACGGAGAGCATCATGAGCGCCGACTTGCTGCATGGGTCCTGCCACTGCGGAGCCGTCAAATTCGAAGTGCGAACCCCGATCGTCCCGGCCGGGCGCTGCAACTGCAGCCTGTGCCGTCGCAAGGGTGCATTGATGACGCCGCTGTTTCCGGCGAGTCAGTTGAAGATTCTGAGCGGCGAAGATGCGCTGACGCTCTATCAATTCAACACCCGGGTGGCCCGGCATTTTTTCTGCAAGCACTGCGGTATTTATCCGTTTCATCAGACGCGCAAAGACCCGCTGCAGTGGCGCGTCAACATCGGTTGCCTGGAAGGCGTCGATCCGTATAGTCTGGAAGCAGCGGTTGCCGACGGCGCCAGCCTGTCCGTGCTGGAGGACGCATGAAACGCCTGCTCGCCATCCTCGTATTCGTATCCGGCGGTCTTGCCGCCGAACTGGCGCATCCGGTGCACTGTTCGCTGGTGGGTGCGAGCCGGACGCAGGTAAAACGCCAACGGAGATGATCCATTGATGGAAACGATCGACCACGTGCTGATCGTCGACGACGACCGCGGCATCCGCGAACTGCTCGCCGGCTACCTCGAGAAGAACGGCATGCGCGTCTCGCTCGCGGCGAACGGACGCCAGATGCGCGCGGTGCTGGAGCAGGGCGCGCCGGATCTGATCGTGCTCGATCTGATGTTGCCCGGCGAGGACGGTCTGGTGCTGTGCCGCGAGCTGCGGGCGGGCAAATTCCGTGCGGTGCCGGTGTTGATGCTGACCGCCCGAAACGAGGAAGCCGATCGCATTGTGGGTCTGGAGATGGGCGCCGACGACTATCTGCCCAAGCCGTTCGCCGTGCGTGAGCTGCTCGCTCGTATTCGCGCCGTGCTGCGCCGCGCGCGCATGCTGCCGCCCGGCATGCAGGTGACGGAATCCGCACCGATGCTGGTCTTCGGCGACTGGCGGCTCGACACCACCGCGCGCCATCTGCTCGACGCCGAAGGCACCATGGTGGCGTTGAGCGGCGCCGAATACCGCTTGCTGCGCGTGTTTCTCGATCATCCGCAACGCGTGCTGACGCGCGATCAACTGCTCAATCTCACGCAAGGACGCCAGGCCGATCAGTTCGACCGTTCGATCGATCTGATGGTGAGCCGTTTGCGCCAGCGCCTGCGCGACGTCGCGCGCGAGCCGCGTTACATCAAGACGCTGCGCAGCGAGGGCTATGTGTTTTCCGCGGCGGTGACTGCACTCGAGGACCCCCAATGAGCCGTTGGTCATGGTTGCGCTGGCCGCGCACGCTGTTCGCGCGGCTCGCGCTGATTCTTTTCGTCGGCCTCGCGCTCGCGCAGACGCTGTCGTTCTGGCTCACGCTGACCGAACGCGATCAGACCATGACCAACGTGATGATGGGCTACATCGAGCGCGAAGTGAGCAGTTCGGTGGCGCTGCTCGATCATTTGCCGCCCAATGAGCGCGCGCAGTGGCTGCCGCGGCTCGCGCGCCGCAGCTACGAGTTCATCCTCGGGCCGGGCGTGGCCGGCGGTCCGGTCGATGCGCGTCTGTCCGCACGCGTGGCGCAATCCATCGCGGACGGCATCGGCACCCGCTATCCGCTGACCGTGAATGCAGTGCCCGGTGACAACGAGCGCCTGCAGGTTCATCTGCGACTGAGCGATGGCTCACCGCTAACGATCGATATGCGCCCCATGTCGGGGGCGCCGCTGTCGCGCTGGCTGCTGCTTGTGCTCGCGCTGCAGCTCGCGGTGCTGGTTGCGTGCTGCTGGCTGGCGGTGCGGCTCGCGACGCGTCCGTTGCATCAGTTGGCGGTTGCCGCGGATACGCTCGGCCCCGACCTGAAGGCGGCGCGTCTGCCGGAAGACGGACCGTCGGAAGTGTCGCGCGCCGCGCGCGCATTCAACGCGATGCAGGACCGCATCGCTACCTACATGACCGAACGCATGCAGATTCTGGCGGCCATTTCGCACGACCTGCAAACGCCGATCACGCGGATGCGCTTGCGCGTCGATGTCATGGACGACGACGAGCAGGGCGCGAAGCTGCGCCAGGATCTGCATGAGATGGAAAGCCTGGTGAAGGAGGGCGTGACCTACGCGCGCACGCTGCACGGCGCGACTGAAGTGCCATGCCGCGTCGATCCCGACGCGCTTCTCGACAGCCTCGTTTGCGATTACGTGGACGCCGGCCAGGCGGTCAGCCTGGAGGGACGGCTAGGCGTTTCGCTAATGACGCGTCCGCAGGCATTGCGCCGCATACTCGGCAACCTGGTGGACAACGCGCTGAAATTCGGCGGCACGGCCGAGATCACCGTGAGCACCTTGCCCGGCGGACAGACGCTGATCGCAGTGCTCGACCGTGGCCCCGGCATACCGGCGGAGTCGCTGGAGGCGGTGTTCGAGCCGTTCTACCGGCTCGAAGCCTCGCGTAATCGCGACACGGGCGGCACGGGGCTGGGCCTTGCCATCGCACGGCAACTTGCCATGGCGATGGATGCGACGCTCACGCTGCAGAATCGGCCCGGCGGTGGTCTGGAAGCGCGTTTGACGTTGCGGAACGTGCGCTAGACAGGTTCGCGGTCGAGTATCACCGCGCCGGCAGCCCGCCCTCAGCGATCGAGCGCCAGATATTGATGCAGCGACTGGATCGCCGCAGCGCCTTCCCCAACCGCGGCTGCCACACGCTTGACCGAGCCGCTGCGAACGTCGCCCACCGCGAAGATGCCGGGCCGGCTCGTCTCCAGATAATGCGGAGGACGCTCGGAAGGCCACTGGTGGAGCGCATCGGGCCCCGTCAGCACAAAGCCGTGTTTGTCGAGCGCGACGCAATCGCCGAGCCAGGCGGTACTGGGTTGCGCACCGAGAAACAGGAACACGTGACGGATCGGTTTTTCCTCGATGTACCCCTGAGTGTCCCATTTGATCGACTCGAGCTGTGCTGCGCCGTTCAGTTCGACAATCTGCGTGCGCGAATGAACGGTGATGTTGGCGGTCGCTTCGATCCGTCTGATCAGATAGTTCGACATGCTCGCCTGGAGTCCGTCGCCGCGAATCGCGATATGAACGTGCCGCGCGAATCCCGATAGAAACACGGCGGCCTGGCCGGCTGAATTGCCGCCGCCGACGATAACCAGTTCTTCGTTATTGCAGAACGCGGCTTCCATGAACGTCGCGCTGTAGTAGATTCCGCGGCCTTCGAATTGTTCGAGGCGCGGCAGCAGCGGTTTCCGATAGCGTGCGCCGGTTGCGATGACGACCGCGCTGGCATACACGTGCTCGTCGTAATTGAGGCGCAGGTGAAAGGGCGGCGCGCCTTCGCATTCAATGCCGAGCGCCTCGATCGGCACGCCGACTTCGGCGCCGAATTTCCGGCATTGAGACAGGCCACGGCCGGCCAGGGCCTGGCCCGAAATGCCGGTCGGGAATCCGAAGTAATTTTCAATCTTCGAGCTGGTGCCGGCCTGGCCGCCCGGCGCCTTCGTGTCGAGCACCGCCACCCGCAATCCTTCGGAGGCCGCGTAGACCGCAGCCGCGAGACCGGCCGGTCCCGCGCCGACCACGACCACGTCGAACCGCTCGCCGTTCAGCCGGTCGGGACTCAGGCCGATCGCGTCGGCCACTGCGCGGTTGGTCGGCTGTTTGAGCACGACGCCTTGCTGCGTGATGATCACCGGTATGTCGGCTTCGGTCGCGTCATAGCGTTCGAGCAGCGCTCCGGCCTCTTCGTGTTCGACGATATCGAAGTAGGCGAAAGGCTGAGCGTTGCGGCTCAGGAAATGCCGCAGAGCGAGTGTGCTCCATGATGCAGAACTGCCGATGACCAGAAGCCCCCCATGCTGATCCTGAATGAACGCGACACGCCGCAGGATATAGGCGCGCATGATCGTTTCGCTCAGTTGCGCCTCCGCGACGACGAGCGCGCGCAGTGATTCCTCGTCGATCACGATCACCTCGCAATCGCTGATGGCGCGTGCGGTCGAGACCGCGCCGCGGCCCGCCAGCGTGCCCACTTCGCCGGTGAAGCTGCCGGGGCCGTGCTCGCCCAGAACGTGGCGCTTGTCTCCGGCGCCGCGCGTGACTTCAATCGTTCCGGAGACGATGGTGAACATGGGAATGTGCCGGTCGCCTTCGGAGAACAGCATGTCGCCCGCTTTCAGGCGACGCCGTTCGCCATAGCGCTCCAGCACCGCGAACTGACCTTCATCGAGCTTTGGGAAAATCTGATGGTGACGGCTGCCGCCTGCCACCAGGTCTTCGAGTCTGCTTGACGATTTATGACCCATTGCATGTTCCGAATAGAGGACGCGCAGTGCGACCGTACATGAGCTTGCCGCCAGATATCGCACCGGCGCAAGCATTCTGCATTACCGGAAAAGAAGGCGGACCGCAATATCCGCAGAGATTGTGCGCCTGAGTCCGGTGCTCGGTAAAGTGCGGAAAAGAAGGGTGTCTCGCTCGCGGCGCGCGTCGGTAAAACCAGCGCCGCGATGATGCTGCTCACACTCTTCACGTTGTCAAGCCGTGTCCCGACGACGAAAAAAATCCTCCGCGAATTTCTTTTCTTTATTTATATCCGCGTTGCATTGATTGTCCCGTCACCTCAGGTATATATCTTCACATCAATTAGCTTCTGTCATATCTGTCGAGGTAGATTGTCCTCGAATGTTTTTCTGGAGAGCATCACATATGGTCAAGCACCGAATCAGTGCTGCCTTCCTATGCGCGGTAATCGCGATGTTTGCGCAGACATGTCGGGCGCAGTACACCACCGACTGGTTGGCGAACACATTCGGCACGCTCGCCGCGCACGTGGGCAACACAGCGCGCTCGATGTGGGTCGCGCCTGAAGGCGTGATCTACACGGCTTCACTGTGGGACGAAAACGAGGGCGGCGTCGCGATCTACCGCAATGCTCAGAGCATCGGCTCGATCGGAACGCATGCCGACTTTCAGGGCAGCGCCATTACCGGCAATGCCACGTCGATCTTCGCAGCGTTGCAGTACAACAAGTCGTTCGGCAGCGGGTCGGTGGGACGCTACAACCGGGCCACGCAAACGCGCGACCTCGTCATTCCCGTCAGCGTGTGGACCGGCATACCGCATGCGGATGTCATCACCGGCCTCGCGACGGCGGGCTCGCTGCTGTATGCGAGCGACTTCTTCGGCAATCGCGTGCGGGTCTTCACGACCGACGGCGTCTGGCAGCAGGACATCAAGATAGCGAGTCCCGGCGCACTGACGCTGGATAGCGCCGGCAATCTCTGGGTCGCGCAGCAGAGCGCGGGCACGATCGTCCAATTCAGTCCGGCCGGCGCGTTGCTGAATACGATTCAGATGCCCGCTGCGTCGCGGCCGTCCGCGCTCTATTTCGATGCGGCGTCCGGCCAACTCATGGTCGGCGACCAGGGGCCGGACATGAACATCAAGCGCTACACCATCGCGGGCACGCCGACGCTCGCCAGCACGTTCGGCATTCAGGGCGGTTATCTCGACACCACCAGCGGTATCAAAGGTCAGGTGGGCGACAAGCGCTTCACACGCGTGGTCGGCATCGGCAGGGACGCCGCCGGCAACCTCTATGTGCTGAACAACCCGTGGGGCGGCGGCTGGGACCTCGGGCGCAACGGCGCCACCGACCTGCACGCATACGACACCGCCGGCAATCTCGAATGGAAGCTGCAGTCCCTCAACTTCGAGTCGATCGCGGCGCCCGATCCGTCGACGGACGGCGCCTACTTCTACAGCGGCATGCACATTTACACGGGCACGGCGGGCGGCACGTTCGTCGCGAACACGGTCGATCCGTTCACGTATCCGTCCGACCCGCGCCTGAACATGAACGACACGCAGCGCGGCCAACACTTCGGCCAACTGGTCACGGTCGGCGGCAACCGGATTCTGGTGGCGTCCGGACAGAACCCCGGCATCTTCAACTTTTTCCATTTCAACCCGGCGAGCGGCTATATCGCGATACCGGACGTGTCGATTCCGGGCACGGCGTTCAATACGGACCGTCAGGTCACGGGCGGGTTTTGCATCGACAGCAGGGGCGACGTGTGGGCCGGTCTCGACCGCACGAATCACATTTATCACTATCCGCTGAGCGGTTTCGACGGTAACGGAAAACCTTCGTGGGGTCCGGCGGTCACGATCTCGATTCCGCAGAGCATCCGGCCGCTCACGCGCATCATCTACCTCGCGGAGAGCGACACCATGATCCTTGCGCAAGGTATAGCCGGAAGCTGGGACTGGACGGCCATGCAATCGAGGATCGAGGTGTATCACGGCTGGAGCGCGGGCAACACCACGCGGCCCGATCCGGTGATCAATCTGACCAGCGCCAATCCCAAGTCGATCACGGCGGCGGGCAATTATCTGTTCGTCGGCTACGTGCATACGGTGCCCAATATCGACGCCTTCAATCTCACTACCGGCCAACTCGTCACCACGCTGGTCAATTCGAGTCCCGCGACCGTGGATGTCGGCAACGACGTCGATTCGATGTACGGCCTGCGCGCGTATCTCAGAGCCGCGGGCGAGTACGTGATCACGAAGGACAACTACAACGGTTCCAGCATCGTGGTGTATCGCTGGACGCCCTGACGGCCGTGTGCTCGTGCTCCCGGTGATTTGAACGACACCCTATCGGATAAGATACGGCCCGCGCCGCATTTTTCCGAATAGAAGGAGTGTTTTCAATGATCCAACCGAGCAACGTATTCAAGGACAACCTCGCGCAGATGCCCGGCATCGAGGGCATCGCGCGTATCGACCTGGCCGACGGCAAGGGCGCCGTGGCGGCCAGTATCGAGAACAAGCCCGGCAAGCAGGGCTCGCTCGCGGTGTACAACTATCTGCAGCAGACGTTCGGCACGCTCGACGCCAGGGCGGCCGAGCACGGCCTCGTGGTGTTCGCCGAGCACACCGCCGACGCGCGCAATCGTCCGGGCGCGCACCCGAACGTCGACATCCTGCTCGCTATCGCGGCGGGTGGCGAAGCGCTGCGTATCGACGTCATCGCGGCAGGCTGAAGGCTATAATTTCGCCACCTCACCCGGAAAGCCATCTCTTCGATGTCGAGCATCGCCAAGCTTCTCTCCATACTCGAACTCTTTTCCGAAGGGCGGCCCTTTCTCTCCGCGGAAGAGGTGGCTGCCGAGCTCGACTGCTCGATTCCCACCGCCTATCGCTATGTGCGTGAACTGGTCGAGTCGGGCATGCTGGTGCGCTTCTCCGGGGGCGAATATGGACTCGGTCCGCGCATCATCAAGCTCGACTACAACCTGCGCATGTCCGATCCGCTGCTGAAGATGGGGCAACCCATCATGCGCGAACTGAGCGAGCATTCGGGCTTCGACGTGGTGATGTCGCGCTGGTACGGCGACGAACTGGTGGATACGCACCGCGAGAGCCTCGATTCGAAGCTCGATCTGCGCTATGGGCGCGGGCGTCCCCGGCCGTTGTTTCTCGGCGCCGCGCCGAAGGCCATTCTCTCGACCTTCCCGAAGGCGAAGCTCGCGCTGCTGTTCGAGCGGCACGCCGCCGACATCGCAACCAGCGGGCTGGGCCCGAGTTTCGAAGACTTTCGTTCCGCCTTGCACAAGATTCGCCGGGCAGGTTTCTATCTGTCGAAGGGCGAACTCGAAGCAGGCGTCTCGGCTATCGCCGCGCCGCTTTTCACCGACGATCAGGGCGAAGCGGTCGGCTCGCTCGCGCTGATCGTGCCCACGCCGCGGCTCGAATTCGTGAACCTCGACCGGCTTGTCGAATTGATTCGCGAAGCCGCCGCCCGCACGTCGCAGCGCACGCGCGCTGTGATTTCCGGCTGAACGCGTTGCCGGCGATGTGTCGGTGTCTACGCCGGCAGCGCCACGCTGTCGTGCCGACTCATGCCGCGCCACGCCGGCACTCCGCCACGCACCGCCACGCCGGCTGATCCATCGCCACGTCGCTTCACGCAACGGCATCGCCACGCATCAGGCGATGCCCATCCGCTTTGCCATCTCCGCTTCCCACTCCGCGCGCGGGCGAAAGCCCGGCAACCCGCGCGCATGCCGTTCCACCGATGCCATCAGTTGCGCATCGGGCAGTGAGAAATCCACGGCCACGCGCATCGGCTGATCCACGTACCACGGCGTGTCGATAAACAACTCCAGCCGGTTTCCCTCCGGATCTCGCGCATAGAACGAGATCGCGTTGCCGTGCGTGACCGGCGTGATCTCCTTCGCGTCTTCTTCGATAAAGCGCCGGTAGAAGCGCTTCAGCGACGCCAGGCTGTCCGCCTCGAATGAAATCTGGTTGATCGGATTGAACGCGAGGTGCTCGGGCCTGCCGCTCGCCAGCACGATCTGATGATGCACGGCCGGATCCCGGCTCAGGAATACCAGACGTACGTCGCCACGCGGCGTGGACAGACTGCCGCGGTCGGTCACGGTGAACTCCAGCACGCGTGTGTAGAAGTCTTCGACCCGCACCATGTCGCTCACGTAAAAGCCCATGTGGCTGAGCGACAGGCCGGGGCGTCTGGTCTTGGTCGATGTCATGTCTTCCTCCTTGGTAGTGATAAACCCTGATAAAAAGTATCTTGTGGATCGTGTTTTTATCAGTGTATTCTCAAATAACGATAAAAACATCAAAAAAAAGCCAAATTTTTCGAAGCGATCGCTTCTTTTTATCCATGGAGCAACATGAAACTCGTCAGCTTTTCCACCCATGAAGGACCGTCCTTCGGCATCGTCCGGGATCAATCGGTGATCGATCTCGGCAAGCGCCTGAACGGACGCTTTGCAGATCTCAAGGCCCTGATCGCCGCCGATGCGTTCGGCGAAGCCCGCCGCCTCGCGACAAGCGGCGCGAGCGACTATCCGTTGAGCGAGGTGACGCTCCTGCCGGTCATCCCGAACCCCGGGCAGATTTTCTGTGTGGGCCTCAACTATGCGGAGCACGTGAAAGAGACCAACCGTGAGACGACCGAGAACCCGGTGATCTTCATGCGCGTGCCGGCCTCGCAGGTCGGCGCCGGCCAGCCGATGCTGCGGCCGCCCGAGTCGACGCAGTTCGACTACGAAGGCGAGATTGCCGTGATCGTCGGCAAAGGCGGGCGGCGCATTGCCGAGCAGAACGCGTGGGAGCACATAGCGGGCTATGCCTGTTACAACGACGGATCGATCCGCGACTGGCAGCGCCACACCGGGCAGTGGGGGCCGGGCAAGAACTTCTACCGCACCGGCGCATTCGGTCCGTGGATGGTGACGAGCGACGAGATCGAACCCAACGCCACGATGACCCTGAGCACGCGCCTGAACGGACAGGAAGTGCAACGCGCCACGACCGACATGCTGATTCACGGCATCGCGAGACAGATCGCCTATCTGTCCACCTTCACGCCACTCGCACCCGGCGACGTGATCGTGACCGGCACGCCGGGCGGCGTGGGCGCGAAGCGCAACCCGCCGCTCTTCATGAAAGCGGGCGACGTGGTGGAGGTCGAAGTGGACCGCGTCGGCATTCTGTCCAACCCGATCGCCGACGAGGCCTGAGCGCGTCCGGCCGGTGCGCTCGCGGGTTCGTCGCGCCGGCCCATCATTGAAGGCAAAAAACCATGTCACAGCCAATCCCCAACCCCGACGCCTGCGACTACGACGTCGCCGTGATCGGCCTGGGCCCGAGCGGCGCCACGCTCGCCAACCTGCTCGCGCTCGACGGTTTGCGCGTGCTGGTGCTCGAACGGGACCAGGATATTTTCGCGCTGCCGCGTGCCGTGCACTTCGACGCGGAATGCATGCGTGTATTCCAGACGATCGGTCTCACCGATACCTTGCTGCCGAACCTGTTCGTCGGACCCGGCATGAAGTTCGTCGACGCGGCCGGCCGCTTGCTGATCGACTGGCAGCGGCCTACCGGCGTAGGTCCGCTCGGCTGGTGCGCGAGCTACAAATTCCATCAGCCCGATCTCGAACGCGCTCTGCGTGCGCAGCTCGCGAAACAGCCGACCATCGACGTGCGTCTGCGCCACGAAGCCTTCGCGCTCGATCAGACCGACAACGGCGTTGCGCTTCGCTTCGAAGACACCCGCACGGGCAAGCTCGGACGAGCCACCGCGCGCTACGTGGTGGGCTGCGATGGCGCGCGCTCCATCGTCCGGCGCTTCATGGGCACCGAACTCGACGATCTCAAATCGCACGAGCGCTGGGTCGTCGTGGATGTGTTGCTCGACAAGCCGCGTCCCGACCTCGGCGACTACTCGATCCAGTATTGCGACCCCACGCGGCCGAGCACCTATACGCGCGGGCCGAACAATCGTCGCAGGTGGGAGCTGATGGTCATGCCAGGCGACGACACGTCGAAGCTTTCATCGCCCGAGTGGCTGTGGGACAGGCTCGCTCGCTGGGTGACGCCGGCCGATGCCACCCTCGAACGTTCAGCGGTGTACACGTTTCACTCGGTGGTGGCGAAGGGCTGGCGCAACCAGCGTCTGCTGCTCGCCGGCGACGCCGCGCATCAGACGCCGCCGTTCATGGGGCAGGGCATGGCGGCCGGCATCCGCGACGCGAGCAACCTTGCGTGGAAACTCGCCGCAGTGATTCATGGCGAAGCGGACGACACGCTGCTCGACACCTACGAATCGGAACGCTCGCCGCATGTGCGCGAGTTCATCGAGACCGCCGTGCAACTCGGCGCGGTAATCCAGACCACGCCTTCGCACCCTGCCGATCCCGATGCCGCTGCCGGCGAAACGAGCCGGGCGATCCGCGCTTTCGTGACTCCGCAGCCGCTGCTGGGCGAGGGCGCGCATCTCGGCCCCGCTCAGCCGCAGGCAGGCAGCATCGCCGCGCAGCCGCGACTGTCCGATGGACGCCTGCTCGATGACGCCGTCGGCTACCGCTTTGCGCTCGTGGCGCTGCCGCAAATCCTGCATGACCAGCCCGGCCTCGCCGAACTCGCGGCGCTCACGGACATGGCGCTTGTCGCCGATGGCTCCGCGGCGCTCGGCGCGTGGCTCGCGGAGATCGGCGCGAGCGCCGTGCTCATCCGGCCGGATCGCTACATACACGGCGTGGCCCATGACGATGCGTCGTTGCAGGCATTGCTGTCGCACGCGTTCACGGGTTCGCCGGCCGAACACGCGTGAAGGTGTTGCCGGCAGTCACATTCGTACTGGCCAGTAGAAGCCAGACACTCATATCGGAGGAGTCAATGGAAGCAACCCAACACGAAGTCAGGGCGGCGCAGCGCGCCGCGTCTCGCGGCATTTCCCGCGCGCAGTGGAAGATGATCCTCATCGCGAGTCTCGGCGGCTCGCTGGAGTTCTACGATTTCATCGTCTACGGATTTTTCGCGCATTACATCGCCGCACAGTTTTTTCCCAACGCGTCGTCGGTGATCAGTTTGCTGTTCTCGTTTTCCGTTCTTGCGATCGGCTATGTGATCCGTCCGCTCGGCGGCATCGTCCTGAGCAGCTGGGGCGATCGCTATGGGCGCCGGCCGGTGTTCCTCGTCTCCATCGTCGTCGTGACGGCGGCCACGATTGGTCTGGGGCTGCTGCCCAACTATCAGAGCTGGGGTGTCACGGCGTCGATCCTGCTCATCGTGCTGCGCATGCTCCAAGGCTTTTGCGTGGGCGGCGAGATGCCCGGCGCCATCACGTATGCCGTGGAGGCCGCGCCCGAGCGCGCCGGTCTGGCTGCGGGGATCATCATCTGCGCGGTCAACGTGGGTGTGTTGCTGGCGACGTTGGTGAACCTCGCCGTGCAGACGTTTCTCTCCAGCGCCGACGCCGCCGCATACGGCTGGCGCATCGCGTTTCTGTTCGGCGGCGCGTGCGGGATCGTGTCGTACTGGATGCGGCGCAATCTCGACGAGTCGCCCGAATTCGAGCAGATGCAAGGCGCCGTCGCGAAGCAGCCATTTCGTGAGACGCTGCGCAATCACAGCAGAGCCGTGCTCGCCGGCGTCATGTCGATTGCGGTGATGGCCGGCGTGAATGGCATTCTGTATGGGCACATGCCGGCGTTTCTGGTTCAGCAACTGCACTATGCGCCGCGCACGGCGGCCATCGCGCAGAACGCGTACCTCGTCGTCAGTTCGTTCGGGCTGCTGTTCGCGGGCTGGCTCGGCGACAGAGTTCCGCGCCGGCATCTGCTGCGCCTGTCCGCGCTGTTGCTGATCGTGCTGAGCTATCCGTTCTATGTCGCGCTCAGCACTCATACGGTCGACCCCGTCGTGCTTTTCGTGCTGGCAGCGCTGGTGTTTTCGCTGGCAAGCGGTACGTGGGCGTCGGTCCTCGCCGATCACTTTCCGGTGCAGATCCGTTTCAGCGGTATTGCGCTGTCGTATAACGTTGCGGTGGTGATGTTCAGCGGATTTGCACCGTTGCTCGCGACAGTTCTGATCCGCGAGACCGGGTCGCTTGCGGCGCCCGCGTATTACGTGATCGGCGCCTCGGTGGTCACGTTGCTGGCGTCAGAGCGGCTGCAACAACACCGCAGGCACGATTGCGACGCCGCACAGCGCGGGCACGATGTCGGGACTGTGCAACGGTAATGCCCTCGACCGGAAGTTCGGCTCGCTGTGCAGTTGGCGGTCGGCGCGGACTCGCCAGTGATGTAACACGGGCGCTGGCTCATTTTCCCGCCCGCTCTGTCTGGCCGGGGGGGACGTGTCGCGCAGCACGGCCGAATATCGCGCGATCCGCGAGCCACACGGCGAACAGCGTGGCGCCCATCAACGGGAAGACGACGCCGAGCAGAACGAGCCCGGTTTTCCAGCCGCGCATGGGCGGTGCGGCCCGTTCGCGCGAGGGCGCGCCGAGCGAGCGTTGCGGCCGGCGCTTCCACCACATCACGCACCCGGTAACGGCCATCGCCGCCAGGCCGAGAGAAATAACGGCGCACAGCAGTTGATTGGCGAGGCCGAAATAGCGGCCCATATGCAGCGATGTGCCGTACGAGACCGCCTTGGACACCGCGCCGTAGTCGCTATAGCGAATGTCCTTCAGGATCGCACCGCTGTATTGGTCGATGTACAGCGTGCGCTCGTCTTTCGGGTCGCCTGGAAAGTATGAGATGGTGTAGACGCCTGTCACGGCGGCCGGCAGCACGATGTTGTAGCCCTCCGTCAAACCGAGCGATGCGGCAAGCGCGATCACGCGTCCAAGCGGCAGGGGATGGGCCAGGCGAGGATCGGCGGGGACGGAATTGGGCACCGGCGTGTTGCCGACGGCCCAGGGTGTGAGCGGCAGAGGCAGGTCGTCCATCACCATGCCGGGCATCGAGTCCATGTCGGCTGCAGCTCCGTGGTGGCCCGTGTGGCCGGTATGCTCGGCATGTTCGTCATGTGCCGCGTTCTGCGTACGCGTATCCGCTTGGGCGGCTTGCAGGCCGACCGCGCCGGGCAGTGTCGAATGCAACGCCAGACCACCCCAGGAACCCGGCGGCGCGCCGAGATTCGCCGCGCTCGCGAGCGCCTTGAATTGCTTGCCCCACGAACCCGTCCAGGGCAGCCCCGTCAACACGAACGCCAGTGCGCCGAGCGCGAGCCAGATGCCCATCACGGCGTGAACGTTCTTCCACAGCGCGCGCCCTTTCAAAGCGAAACGCGGCAACAGCGCTTGGCGAGCCGTGGTTTTCTCACGCGGCCACCATAGTGCGATGCCGGTGCCGATCATCACGAGCGTCCAGCAGGCGGCGAGTTCCATGAGCAGTTCACCGGGTTTGCCGAGCAGCAGCTTGCGGTGAAGCATCCGGTCCACTTGCATGAAGCGCTGTTCGACGCTCAACGTGCCCAGCACCACGCCGGTGTAGGGGTTCACATAGACACTCTGTTTATCGCCGTCCGCGAGACGGAAGACGAATTCCGCGCTGCGCCGCGGGTCGCTCGCGACGACGGCGCTCACCGCGGTCGCGCTCGGCGGCATGGCCGAACGCGCGTTGGCAAGCAGCGCTTCCGGGGGTAGCCTGGGCACGGCCTGCGGTGCGACGACCAGACGCTCCGGATAAAGCAACGGTTCGATTTGTGGCTGGAAGCAATACAGCGTGCCGGTGATCGCGAGCACGACCAGAAACGGCATCACGAAGAGGCCTGCATAAAAGTGCCAGCGCCAGAGCGTGCGGTAGCCCGGGTTGGCCGCGCCGGCCGCCGGCGTGACACGTGGCCGCTCGGTGGTGATGGTGGTGGACATGAAATCCTCCTGGAGCAAAAAATGAATCGATCGGTTCGAACCGCACACCTGGGCGTGCGGCGGGTCCAGCGCGCTCACATGCGCAGCTTCGCTTCCACGTAGAAGGTGCGGCCGGGATACGGGTGATAGACGAAGTAGCGGGCGTCGAACAGGTTGTCGACGCCGATGCCGACTTCACTCAGCTTCGTCGGCTTGTAGGTGAATTTCGCATCGGCCACCGTGTACGAACTGGTGCCGCCGAACACGTCCGGATTCGTGTCGGTATTGGTGAGCGTGTTGTACTGACGCCCCGAATAGCGCGCGGCAAGTGTGAATGCCGCACGTTCGTCGAAGTGATACGTCGCGGCGAGATCCACGCGCCACAACGGAATCCGGTAGAAGTACTTGCCGACCGTGGCGGGGTTCTGCGCGTTGGCGAGAATCTTCGACTGCGTGTAGGCCACGCTCGCCAGCAGGTCGAGGCCGTGCATCAGCACGTCCTCACCCGAATAGCTCGTTTCCACGCCACGTGAACGGACCTTGCCGATGTTCTGGAAGTTGGTGACGTTGGGAATCACGGTCGTATCGGTCTGGCTGAAGATCGTGTTCTTCACGTCGTCCTGAAACAGCGAGAGGCGGAACACGCCGTTCCAGTGCGCCCATTCGGCGGTCAGTTCTTTCGAGAGAGCGTCTTCGGGCTGCAGATTCGGATTGTTATTGACGATCGTGGAGCCGTTGATTTTTCCCTGGAACAGTTCGCTCACTGTCGGGAAGCGATAAGCGCGGCCAATGGACGCACGCAAGGTCAGGTCGTCGGTGACGTCGAACGACAAGGAGGCTTTCGGCGAAAAGTGATGCTGGCTCACGTCGCTGTAGGCGAGCGTAGTGCCGGCTAGCGACTGCGACCCGCCATAGGCCTGCCAGTCTTCGTAACGCACGCCGTAGACGAGCTTCCAGCGCGGCAGGAAGCGCCATGCGTCCTGCACGTAGAGCGCCTGGGTTTGGGTCTTGCCGGCGAACGCATTGGCGAACGACGTAGCCGCGCCGTCGCGCCAGTTCAACGTGTTGTAGCTTTCGTTGTCGAGAAAGTAGTTGTCGTAGTGGTAGCCGAAGCTCAGCGCGTGATTCGCGAGCCCCGCCTGATTCGTCGCGGGCGTATAGGTGCTGCGCAGATCGAGCGTTTTCCAGCCGGTGCCGTCGCCGAAGATCACGGTGCCGGGACCGTTGCCCGGCTCGCCGGAATTCGCGGTGCGCGCCACGCTGTTGCCGATGTCGTAGTACGAAGCGATTGCCTCACCATTCCAGCCGGTGGCATTGCGCGTTTTCAGCGACACGCCGTACAGCCAGTTCTCGCTATGGCCGAGACTCGGAGCGAGTGCGGACGCGGGAATCGTGTATTCATAGCCGTCGATCGCAACTTTGCCGCTGTAGACCGGATTGCCGTTCGCATCGCGCAGAAAGGTCGATGTCTGGCTGTTATAGGTCTGATGCCAGTAGCCGAGCGTGAAGCCGCCTTGCAGCGTCGGCGTGAAGTCGTACTGCATCTTCAGCTTGAACTGGTCCTGCACCGTGTGTTCGATGCCTTCGCCATTCACGCCGAGCACCGCTGTCGGCGTATTGGTCTGGTTGTTGTAGAAGTACGCGCCGGTGACGGGCGTGTCGCCGGCTTTGGCGGGCGTGCTGGATTTCGCCAGCGTGGCGAATTGCAGCGGCTGGCTGGTGTTTTCCAGGTGATTCACACCCAGCAGATACGAGAACTTGCCGACGCGGTCGCCGATCGTCGCGCTTGCTTCGCTGCCGTTGAAATTCTGATTCACGCCGAACAGGCTGAAGTGCTGGGTGAAGCCTTTGACGTCGGCGGTCGCTTCGAACTGTTTCGGCATGCGTGTGCTGATCAGCACGGTCGCGCCGAGTGAGTTGCCCGGATAGAGCGCGGAAAACGGCCCGTAGATCACGTCGACCTGCTGGATCTCGTCGGGAAACACCATCGACCAGCGCGGTGGAAACGAATAGCTGCTGCCGAGCAGATTGCTGAGCAGCAAACCGTCCGCGTAGACGAGACCGCGCGCGCTTTGCGTGTTGCTGGTGCCGCGCACGGCGATGATCGAATTCAGATCGCCGATAAAACGCTTGCGCACGGCGAGGTTCGGCATGTACTTCAGCACGTCTTCCGTATTGACGACGTTCCAGTTGCCGAACTGCTCGGGGGTGACCGTTTCGACCGAGGCCGGCAGGTTGGGATCGACGGCGCGCGGCGCGGCGAGCGCATTCGCACTGACGCTGACCACAGGCAGCGTGGTTCCGGCGCTCGCGCTTTGCGCATGAGCAGACGAGGCGAGCAGAGCTGGCACGACCGCTGGAACGATAGCGGGCAAACAGGCTGGGAACAGCGACTGGGGCAGCAATTGAAGCGAGAAGCCAGGCAAAAAGCCACGCGAAAAGCGCGGTGGAATGCCGCGCGCGCCGCGGCGGGCGCAAGAGGGCAGCCTTCGCAGGACGAAGTTGAACATGAACGTTTCCTTGATGCATGGAACAGGCGATCGCGCGCCCCCTCGACGGGTGCGGCAAATGCGCGATCAGGACTGACAGCGATCAGGAAACGACGGGCGGAGCTCTGGGACGGCCGGACGGAAATGCGCCGAGCGGCGTGAAGCGGGTGGAGAGGCTCGGCGGCGCGGTGCCGGCAAGCGCGAGCGCGGGCGGCGGCGCGACGACGGCGACCGCCGGCATGGCGACATGGTGTTGGAGCAGATGACAGTAGCCGCACGCGCCGAACGCGTCGTCATGGCTCAAATGGACCGGCGCCGGAGCGGCCTGGGTCGCCGCGCTCGCCATGCTGAAATCGCGTGGCTGGAGCGTTGAACAGAGCGCGGCGATGGGTTCGTGCGCGCGGCTGGACACCAGCATCTGACTCACGAGCGGCGCGAACACGACGAGGCACATGGCGAACAGGCCAAGCCAGGCAGTCATGCGGTTGCGGGAGCGTAGAGTCATGATGATGGGCGTAAAGACGCGGGCGATTCTAACATCGCCGCGCCCGCTTTTATCGCGTGATCCAGGTGTGATCCTGGATATAGCGAGGGATTAAAAGCCCGAAAGCCGTTCATTTCGCCGCGTTACAGGTGTGCCGATTCCCTTAAGCTGCGTGGTACATCTCCCGCTTTTCCGGCCGGATCGCCGCCGATCCCGGTGACACGACTCATGACCGACACGCAGTTCGCTTCCCCGCTCGACGACCTCAACCGGCAGGCCGTCGCGCTGTTCT
The DNA here is from genome assembly GCF_059567925.1 of Paraburkholderia sp. BGA-UO-ETr-F21. Taxonomy (NCBI): domain Bacteria; kingdom Pseudomonadati; phylum Pseudomonadota; class Betaproteobacteria; order Burkholderiales; family Burkholderiaceae; genus Paraburkholderia; species Paraburkholderia sp. BGA-UO-ETr-F21. The sequence goes on from NZ_JCAQOY010000037.1 coordinate 962,862, forward strand.
CGGCCGCACGATTCGCCGAAGCCTTGTCGATGGTGACGCCGCTGCTCGAAGCCGATGCCGTGCCGGACGACGCGCGGGCCGACGCATTGAACATCGCCGGCGCGTGTTCGTTTGCGTTGCAGCGCCCCGTGGATGCGGAAAACCAGTGGCGCCGCTGTCTGCGCATCAAACCCGGTTATGCCGAGGTGTACGGCACACTCGGCATGCTGCTCAAGTCGCAAGGCCGTTTGTCCGCGGCCAAGGCGATATACCGCCGACTGGTCGCGCTGCGGCCAGGCCATGCCGACGCCCACAATCATCTCGGCGCGGTGCTCCATGGTCTCGGCTACAGGGAAGAGGCGGAGGCATCCTATCGCGATGCGCTGGCGCTTCGTCCCGACTACGCCGAAGCGCACTATAACCGCGGCATGGTGTCGCACGAACTGGGCCGCCTTCACGAAGCGGAAGCGGCGTTTCGCCACGCGCTGCCTGGGTTGCCGGATCACGCCGAACTCCACAACAACCTGGGGAACGTGCTGATGGAACTGGGCCGTCTCGCCGAAGCGGACGACGCCTACCGCGAAGCGCTGAGAATCCGGCCGCACTATCCGGAAGCGCTCAACAACCTCGGCGGCGTACTGAGGGCCACGTTCCGTCTCGCGGAAGCCGAACTGGCTTTTCGCCTTGCACTTGCCATTCGTGCGGATTATGCGCAAGCCCACCTGAATCTCGGCACGGTGCTCGCTGATCTCGAGCGCTTGCCCGAAGCCGCGGCCGCTTACCGCGAAGCCATCGCGCAACGCCCCGACTACGCCGAAGCACACTACAACCTCGGCGCGGCGTTGGCGAAGCAGGAGCAACTGTTCGAGGCCGAAACGGCTTATCGCGAGGCGATTCGGCTGCGGCCCGATCTCGCTCATGCGCACAACAACCTGGGTTGCGTGCTTCGCCGGCTCGATCGTCTGCCGGCGGCTGTCGAGGCATTCGAGCGAGCGCTCAGCGTGGGTCCGCAGCTGGCGGAAGCGCACTACAACCTCGGCGCGGCGTTGGCCCAGCTCACGCGACTGCCCGAGGCCGAAAACGCGTATCGCCGCGCGCTCGCTATACGTGCCGATTACGGCGATGCGCGGTTCGGCCTGGCTGTCCTGCTGCTCGGCATGGGCCGCTTCGAAGAGGGATGGCGTCTGTACGAGAGCCGCTACGCGCAGCCGGCCTTCGTTCATCACGCGAGTGCCTCGATGCTGGGCTGCCCGCAGTGGCAAGGCGGCCCGCTCGCGGGCAAGTCCTTGCTGGTGTGGCAGGAAGACGGCCTTGGCGACATGATCCAGTTCAGCCGCTATTTCGCTTTGCTGAAAGCACAGGGCGCCTCGCACATCGCCTTTGCCTGCGCGCCGGCGCTGCACCGGCTGATGGCCTGCGTCGATGGTGTGGATGCGGTGTTCGATCACGACACCGCACGCGCGCGAGCGAACGCTTACGATTGCTGGACCAGTCTGCTGAGTGCGCCGCTGCATCTGCGCACGAGCGTGGCTACCATTCCGCGCGCCGTGCGTCTTACGGTCGAGCCGTCGCTGGTCGAACGGTGGCGGTCGATGCTGGATGCGCTGCCGCCCGGCCGCAGGATCGGCCTGGTGTGGAAGGGCAATCCGAACCATCATAACGACGCGAATCGGTCGATCCCGTCGCTCGCCATGCTGGCGCCGCTCTGGAGCGTGCCCGGCGTGAGTTTCGTGAGTCTGCAAAAAGGCCGGGGCGAAGACGAGGCGAAGAATCCTCCCGCCGGTCAGCCGCTCCTCGACCTCGGGTCGCTCGTAACCGATTTCGCCGACAGCGCCGCGATCATCGCGCAACTCGATCTGTTGATCGGCGTGGACACCTCCACCGTGCATCTGGCCGCGTCGCTCGGTAAACCGTGCTGGGTGATGTTGCCGGAAAAGGATATCGACTGGCGCTGGATGCACGAGCGCAGCGATTCCCCGTGGTATCCGCACACGCTGCGCCTGTTCCGGCGCGCGCCGGGCGAGGACTGGTCGATGCCGGTCGAGCGCGTGCGTCAGGCGTGCGCGGAACGATTCGCTACCGTGGGCCGCGCGCTCACGTGACGCGCGCACCACGCTTGCGAGCCGGTTGCGTTGCCGTGTGAAAGCGGTCCTCGATCGTCTCGATGGCCTGGCCGAGAAACTGCAGGAACATGCTCATCGCGACCGTGGTGGTCAGATCCGAGCGCTGATACAGGCAGCTGGACGATTGTGCGCCCGCATCGGCGAGAGGTGTCCACGCCAGCTTACGTTGCGCGACATCTTCGGCGACGTTCTCCGCGATCAGAAAACCGATGCCGACGCCGTCCGCCACGAGCCGGCGCACCATGGATACCGAGCTGGTTTCCACTAGCGGACGCGCCTTGCGCCGTTCGCGGTGATCGATCTGATCCACCATCGCGCGCAACTCAGTGTCCGGCGTCATCAGGATGAGCGGGTAGTCGAGGCACTCGCGCAGGCGTGGGCGTTTCTGCAGTTTCGTGAGCGGATGCCCCGGTGGCGTGACGAGACCGAGATGTTGCGTGAACGCGCGCACTTCCACCACACCGGGCGGCGGTTTGCGGCGCAGGCCGTAGCCGATGTCCGCTTCGCCGGTTTCCACCCACTTCAGGATGCTTTCGCCGTTGCCCGAACGCACGCCATAGGTCACGCCCGGATAGCGCTTCATCGCGGCCTGGATCGCATCTGGCACCAGTTGTTCGGCCGACGAGGGCGACACCGCGAGATTCACATGCCCGCGACGCAGCGAGCGCAGATCTTCGACTTGCGTCATGGCGTTGTCGAAATCGCGCTGGCCGCGCCGCACTGCGGCAATGATGATCTCCCCCGCCGTGGTGAGCTGCATGCCGCGCGGCAAGCGGTCGAAGAGCGGCGAGCCGACCTGTTCCTCCAGATTCAGAATCTGCTGGTGCACTGCGGCAGCGGTCAGGTGCAGCGCTTCGGCCGCCTTGCGGATTGAACCTCGCCTGACCACCTCGTCGAAACAGCGGAATGTCTGTGATATTGGACGCATGCATGTACCGTATAGTTTTCTCGTACGGCCTGTAAAGAACAATCAGATTTTCCTGACGGCTCGAATAGCCTAGATTTTGCTCCATCATCTTAACGGAGCGAAACGTGACTACCACAGTCGATCAAATCACCCAGCGACGCCGCGGCGTCGGTCTCATCGCTCACGACCCGGAACTGTCGGCGGGCGGCTATGCGCTGATCGCGCCGCAAACGGCGGGCGGGCGCGTATATCTCATCGACATCGGCGGCGAGGTCGTGCATGAATGGCGAATGCCGGTGCGCCCCGGCCGACATGCGGTGATTCTCCCGAACGGCAATCTCGGCTACAACGGCAGCCATGCGGATTCGGAAGACCGCTACGCACCGTGGTCGATGTGGCATGGCGGCGATTTCTATGAAGTCACGCCACAAGGCGACGTGGTCTGGCGCTACCAGGACCCCGCACATCACCACGACGCGCAGTGGCTGCCGAACGGCAATCTGCTGTATGCCGCGTGCGCGCCGGTGCCGGCAGGTTTTGCGGAGCGCGTGCCTGGCGGCACGGCGCATGGACCCGAAGAGGTGATGTACGGCGACGTGATCCGCGAAGTAAATCGCGCCGGTGAACTGGTGTGGGAGTGGAAGGCCTGGGAGCACCTGAATCCCAAGGACTTTCCGATTGCGCCGGGCTTCGGCCGCTATCACTGGCCGCTCGTGAACGGGCTCGGCGTGAACGCCAGGGGCGAAGTGCTGATGAGTTTGCGCACCACGTCGGGCATTATCGCCGTGGATCGCGAGACTGGCGGCGTAACGACGCATATCCCGCCGAGCGTGGTCTCGCATCAGCACGCCCCGGTGGCGCTCGCCAACGGCAACATTCTCACCTTCGACAACGGTAACTTCCGCACCGGCGCGCACGTGGCGTTCTCACGCGTGCTGGAGATCGATCCGTCGAGCCGCGAAGTGGTGTGGTCGTATGCCGACGACATGGTGAACATGTTCTACAGCGCGTTCATGGGCAACGCTCAACGCCTCGCGAACGGCAACACGCATATCACCGAGTCGGCCACCGGGCGTCTGTTCGAAGTGACGCCGGCAGGCGAAGTGGTGTGGGAATACGTGATTCCGTGGTTCGGCGAGTATCCGGACGAAGCGGCGCGTAAAACCGGTCCGGGCCAGTTGAACAGCGTGTTCCAGACTTTCCGCTACAGCCGCGAGCAATTGCCGTGGCTGCGCGCATGACTGCCGCGCTTCATTGCGCTTCGAACTCCGAGGGTAACGTGAATCCAGAACCCGCCATTCATAGCGTCGACGCGCGCTTGCCCGCGTGGCAACTCGTGCTGTTCGGCCTGCAGCATGTGCTGTCCATGGCCGCCTCGCCGGTCACTGCGGTTTTTCTCGTGTCGCGCATGGTGTCGCTGCCGTCGGACATGACGGTGCATCTGATCGGCGCGACCTTTTTCGTATGCGGCGTGGGCACGCTGCTGCAGTCGCTCGGCGCCGGGCCGATCGGTGCGCGGCTGCCCTTCGTGATGGTGCCGGGCGGCGCGCCCGCCATGCTGTTCGCCGTTATCGCGACGCAAACGGATTTGCGTACGGCGGCAGGCGCCGCGATTCTCACCAGTCTGTTCTATTGGATCGTGCTACCGGTATTCGCGCGCTGCCTGCGGTTTTTTCCACGCGTGGTGGTGGGCACGATGCTATTGCTCGTGTCGGTGAGCCTCATCAAGATCTACGCCGGCATCGTTGTCGGACAGCCGGGTACGCCGGCTTTCGCGCGGCCTCAGTCGCTCGGCCTTGCGCTGGTCACGATCGTGGCCACGCTCGCGGTGGCGCGTCTGTTCAAGGGCACCGTGGGCAGGCTCGCGGTGCTGCTGGGCCTCGCCGTCGGCACATTCGCAGGCTGGGCGACGGGGCAGATGGCCGCGGGCGGACTCTGGAGCGGCCCGCTCGTCACGCTGCCGACGCTGCTGCCATTCGGCATGCCGCGTTTCGACGTGCTGGCCGCGCTGCCCATGCTGATCTTCAGCGTGATCTCGATGGCCGAGGCGACGGGGCAGACGGTAGCCGTCGGCGAAATCACGGGCAGGAAGATCGACATGCGGCGCGACGTGCCGCGCACGATTCGCGGCGATGCGCTCGCGTCATTGATCGGCTCGCTGCTGGGCACGTCGCTCATCATCACCAGCGCGGAGAACATCGGCGTCGTGCAGACCACGGGCGTGCGCTCGCGCTACGTCACCGCAACGGCGGGCGGCATGCTGATGCTGATCGCCCTGTTCGCGCCGCTCGGGCGTTTCGCTTACGCGATTCCGGCGCCGGTGGTCGGGGGCACCGCGCTGATTGTCTTCGCGATGATCGGTGTGATGGGCATCAATCTGCTCGGCAAGGTCGACCTGCATGAGCGAGGCAATCAGTACACGCTGGCGGCGGCGCTCGTCGTGGGGCTGATACCGGTGCTGGTGCCGAACGTCTACGCGTCGTTCCCCGGACCGTTGCAGATCGTGCTGGGCAACGGCATGGCGGCGGGCACGCTCACGGCCATCGTTGTCAATCTGGTGTTCGGCGCGTGGCGCCTCGCACCGGCGGAGAACATCCAGACCACCTGATGTCGGGCTTCCGGGCCCGCGCAGTTTTCCTTCCAACGCTTCACCCACACGCCATGAAAAACAAAATCGCTTTCCACGCGACGCTCGTCGCGGGCTCGCTCGCGCTCGTCGTTTCCTCGACGGCCTACGCGCAGAGCAGTGTCACGCTGTACGGCAGTCTCGATGCAGGTCTGGGTTACGTGAGCAATCTGCACGGCTCGCCGGCTTATATCGCGGAGCAGGGCACCTTGCAGGCCGACCGCTTCGGCTTTCAGGGCGTCGAGGATATCGGCGCGGGCCGCTCGGTGGTGTTCAGGCTCGAAAGCGGTTTCGTCACGACGACGGGCGCGTCCGCGAGCAGCAGCACGTTCTTCAACCGCCAGGCGTACGTGGGCCTGGCCGATCCGATGTTCGGCACAGTGACCCTCGGCCGCCAGACAGACTGGAATTTCGACTGGCTCGGGTCGCTCTCGACAGGGCAGGTGCTCGGCGACTTCTCCGCGTTTCACCCCGGCAATCTGGATGGACTCGGCAGCACCTTGCCCGTGCAGTTGTCGAGCACGGTGAAATGGAAGAGCGCGAGCTATCGCGGCCTGACGCTCGGCGCGCTGTATGGATTTCCGGGCGCGACGGCCAGCAATACCAACGGACGAACTATCAGCTTCGGCGCTAACTATAGCAATGGTCCGCTCAAGCTGGTGGCCGTGTATTCCGAGTATCGCGACCGCTTGCTGCCGCTCTCGAACGGACTCGGCCTGACCTCGTTCGAAGGGCAGACGCTTACGCCCGGCGCAACCTTCAACGCGAAACAGGTGCGTGACATGGGCATTGGCGGGTCGTACCGTTTCGAGCGGGTGACGCTGCACGCGCTCGCCACCGATGTGCGGATCGCCTCGAACGGCGGCAGTGAACACTTTCGGAGCATCGACGGCGGCGCCAATCTGCGTTTGACGCCCGCCGAGGAAGTCGCGGCCGGCGCATGGACCGCGACGCTCGATGGGCGTCGCTGGACGCAGTTCACGCTGGCCAACGTGTATTCGCTGTCGAAAACCACGCAGCTCTACGCGGATCTGATGTTCGAGACCGCAAGCGGCGGCTCGGTGGCCAATACGCTCGGCATTGGCGCCGCTTCAGGCGGACGGCAGACGGTGTTCCTCAGCGGGATCCATCACCTGTTCTGAGCCAGCCCGTATCAACCGAGGTCGCCGCCGCCCACGGGCAACACGGTGCCGGTGATATACGACGCCTCGTCCGAGGCGAGAAACAGAATCGCGCCGACCTGTTCGTCGATCGTGCCGTAACGGTGCATCAAACTCGACGCGATGGTCTGATCGACAATGCCCTGATACCAGCGCGCCTCCTGCTCGCTCTGCGGCGCCGTATTGCGCGGCACCTTGCGCGGCGGTGCCTCGGTGCCGCCGGTGGCGACGGCGTTCACGCGGATGCCGTCGTCCGCATGTTCAAACGCGAGACTGGCGGTCAACGCGTTCACGCCACCCTTTGATGCCGCATACGGCACGCGGTAGATACTGCGCGTGGCGATCGACGACACGTTCACGATCGCCCCGCGCCGCTGCGCGATCATGGCGGGCAGCACCGCGCGGCAACTCCACAAGGTAGGGAAGAGCGAGCGGCGCACTTCGGCTTCGATCTGCGCTTCGTCATACTCTTCGTATGGTTTGGCCCAGATCGTGCCGCCCACGTTGTTGACCAGTACGTCGATCTTGCCGAAGGCGTCGAGCGCCGCTCGCATCAGCTTGCACGCATCGGCGTAAGTCTCCAGATCCGCGATCACGGCGAGCGTGGGACTGCCGAGGGCGGCGATCTCCGCCTCCACCTCGTGCACGAGTTCCGCGCGGTCGGCGAGCACGACGATAGCGCCTTCGGCGGCGGCGCGCAGCGCCACGCCCCGGCCGATGCCTTGCGCCGCGCCGGTGACGATCACGACTTTTTCATTGAAGCGTTGGTTGGACGAAGTCATGGTCATCACGCGAGATTGCTTGCCGAGAATTTCTCGTAGAAGAAATGCGCCGGTGTGATGCCGCTGGCGCGCAGCCATGTCTGCACGGCCTCGACCATTGCGACCGGGCCGCACAGATAGACGTCGACATCGCCGTCGTTCAGCCACGCGGGGTCCACATGCTCCGTCACATAACCTTTGCGAGCGTGATCGCTGGCGGCGTCGGCCACGCACGTGCGGTATTCGAATTGCCCGATCGCGCGTTGTGCTGCATCGAGCTGCTCGGTGCCTACCAGGTCCCTGTCATGCGTGACGCCATAGACCATGCGAACCGGTTGCGTACTGCCGCGTGCGCCAAGCACATGCAGCATCGAGAGAAACGGCGCAATGCCGGTGCCGCCGGCGAGAAACAGCACGGGACGAACCGGCTCGCGCAGATAGAAGCTGCCATAGGGACCGGAAAACGTAATGCGCTGTCCCGCTTGTGCTTCCTCGCACAGATAGCGGCTCATGCGGCCATCCGGTACGTTGCGCACCACGAAAGCGGCCTGCGTAGCGCCGGGAGCGGAGCTGAACGAGTACGAGCGGAAGGTGTCGCTGCCCGGAATGTCGACGTTCACATATTGACCGGGCAGAAAGCCCAATTGCTCCGGCTGGTCTACGTCGATTGAAAAATGGATGGTCGAGTCGGTGAGTTTGTCGATCGCCGCCAGTTTGCCCGCATGCTTCGATACGCCGGTCTTGCACGCGGCCGACGAAGCCGGCACCCGAATCACGCAGTCCGAGCGCGGCCGCGTCTGACAGGCGAGCACGTAGCCCTGAGCGGCTTCGTCCGCGGTGAGCGCGTCTTCGATATAGCTCGACGCGGGCAGATCGTACTTGCCGGATTCGCAGAAGCCTCGGCACGTGCCGCATGCGCCGTCGCGGCAGTCCAGCGGAATGTTGACCTTCTGGCGATACGCCGCGTCCGACAACGTTTCGTTGTCGCGGCAGGTGATGAAGCGGGTCACGCCGTCTTCGAATTGAAGTGCAATGCTATGTTCCATGTGCTGCTCCCGAACCACGTCTGTTCAGATGTGGTAAATGTCGATAACCTGATTGATGTAGTCGTTCTTCAGTACGACATACTTGTTCAGGATCCGTGGCTCATCGCCCGAAAAGTCGATCACGTAGCGCGACATGCCGAAGTAGCTGTAATTCGTCTTGTAGCGGTGGCTCAGCGTGTGCCAGTTGAAGCGCACGGTGCACACGCCGTCCTGCTCGCTTTCCAGTTCCACGTTGCTGATGTTGTGGCTGGTGCGCGTGTCCGGCATCGTCGCGCTCGATCGCTCCGTCTTGATACGGAACACACGGTCTTCGAGTCCCTGGCGATTTGGGTAATAGATCAGCGAGATTTCGGTTTGCGGATCGGTGACGAGTTTGTCCTCGTCGTCCCATGAAGGCATCCAGAACACCGCATCGGGGTGGTAGCACTGGAGCCAGTCGTCCCATTGCTCGTCGTCGAGCAGGCGCGCTTCGCGGTAGAGAAACGCTTCGAGGTCGGTGATGACGATCGGCTTCATGCGTCGACTCCTTCGGCGGAACGGGCTGGCGCCGTTGCCGGCTTCAACGCCTGTTTCATCGTCTCGACCCAATAGCGATGCTGCACGGTGTAGAGTCCCTCGTCCTCGGTTTTGACGCCGCTCATCAACGGCTTGAGGCCGATGCGGCTCGCCGCTTCGTCCGGACCTTCGATCCAGTGTTGCGCGCCACGGCACATGTCGTTCCATTCGAGCGCGCTGCCGGCATAGCCTTGCTGACAGGCGCGAAATTCTTCGAGATCGTCGGGCGTGGCCATGCCGCTCACATTGAAGAAGTCTTCGTATTGCCGGATGCGGCGCGCACGCGCTTCGGCCGATTCGCCTTTGGGCGCGATGCAGTAGATCGTCACTTCGGTCTTGTCGACGGAGAGGGGGCGCAGCAGGCGGATCTGCGAACCGAACTGGTCCATCAGATACACGTTCGGATAGAGGCACAGGTTGCGGGAGTTCTGGATCATCCAGTCGGCGGTCTCGCTGCCGCAGCGCGCGGCAAATGCGTCACGCTGGCTGAAATTCGGACGGTCTTCCGGATTGGCCCAACGCGACCATAGCAACATGTGCCCATGTTCGAACGCATAGAAGCCGCCGCCTTGCCGGCCCCAGTTGCCCGCGTCCATCGCGCGGACCTGATCGACCCGTGCGTTTTCTTCCTTACGATGGTTGGTCGTCGCCGCATAGTTCCAGTGAACCGCCGAGACGTGATAGCCGTCGGCGCCGTTTTCGGTTTGCAGTTTCCAGTTACCTTCATACGTATAGGTCGATGCGCCGCGCAGCACTTCGAGCCCGTCTTCCGACTGATCGACAATCATGTCGATGATGCGCGCGGCCTCGCCGAGAAACGCTTCCAGTGGCAGCACGTCGGCATTCAGGCTGCCGAACAGAAAGCCACGATAGCTCTGGAAGCGCGCGATCTTCTTCAGGTCGTGCGAGCCTTCCTTGTTGAAGCAGTCGGGATAACCGGCATCTTCCGGATCTTTGACCTTCAGAAGCTTGCCGCTATTGTTGAAAGTCCAGCCATGGAACGGGCAGGTGTAGGTGGCTTTGTTACCGCGCTTGTGGCGGCACAGCATCGCGCCGCGATGCGTGCACGCATTGATGAAGGCATTCAACTCACCTTGCCGGTTGCGCGCGATCACGACCGGCTGGCGTCCCATGTGGGTCGTGTAGTAGTCGTTGTTGTTCGGGATCTGGCTTTCGTGCGCCAGATAGATCCAGTTGCCCTCGAAGATGTGCCGCATTTCGAGTTCGAACAGGGCCGGGTCCGTGAAGGCGCTGCGATGCAGGCGATAGTCGCCGCGCTCGGCGTCTTCGACCAGAAAGTCGTCGATGCCGGTAAGGCGCGGCGCGCGATCGGGGTAAATCGGAATCATGGTTGTCTCCTGACAGAAGTCCGCTTGTCGAACGGCGCCGCGAAACGCTGTCGCTGCCGTCATGCAATGCAATGCCTGAAAGGTATAATCTGCGTGGAATTCAGGTGTAAGTGCAGGATAGTTGGCGTGCGTTTAATGCGTCCAACACCGTTTTAGTATCGGGTTCATATCTAAAAGGTATGGTCATGGAGTTGCGCCATTTACGCTATTTCGTTGCGGTTGCCGAGGAGCGCAATTTCACCCGCGCTGCCGAACGTCTGCACATTGCGCAGCCACCGCTCAGCCGGCAGATCCAGCAACTGGAGGAGTCGCTTGGCGTACTGCTGTTCGAGCGCGGCTCACGTCCGCTCAATCTCAGCGACACCGGGCGCTTCTTTTATTCGCATGCGGTGCAGTTGCTCGCGCAAACCGCCGAACTGGAATCGATGACAAAGCGTGTGGGCAAGATCGAGCGCAGTCTGTCGGTGGGTTTCGTCGGCTCGACGCTGTACGGCATGCTGCCGAAAATCATCCGCCGCTTTCGCGACGAAAACAGCGCGGTGGAGTTGAGCCTCCACGAACTGTCCACCATGGATCAGATCAAGGCGCTCAAAGAAGGGCGTATCGATGTCGGCTTCGGCCGTATTCGTCACGAGGATCCAAGCGTGCGCCGGGTCGTGCTGCGCGAGGAGCGCATGATCGTGGCGCTGCCGGTGGGGCATCCGCTCACGGCGTCGAAGCCCGAGTTGTCGCTGCACGACCTGCTCGGCGAGACGCTGATCATTTTCCCGAAGGCGCCGCGCCCGAGCTTTGCGGACCAGGTGCTCGCGGCGTTCCATGACCGCTCGCTCAAACCGCATCGGCTGTACGAAACGCGTGAATTGCAGATTGCGCTCGGCCTCGTGGCCGCCGGGGAAGGCGTCGCGATCGTGCCGAGCAGCGTGTATGGCCTGAAGCGCGATGACGTGAGCTACATGAATCTGGACGACCCGAACCTCGTTTCGCCCATCATCATGAGTACGCGCATGCTCGACGAATCGGAGGACATCAGCGCGATGCTGAAGCTGATCTACGCGCTGTATGTTGAAGAGCAGATGGAGTTTTTGCCGCCGGGCAAGCGCTGAGTCGCGGACGGCGGCTTGCCGTTACGCCGCTGCGACCTGCAGGTGATAGAGCCCCCAGGGTGACAGCTCGAAGCGGTCCTTGAGCGGTTTGTTCGACAACTCGGGAATGTTGTCCGCGTCATAGGTTGCCCAGAGCGGGCCGACGCCGCCAAGCGGCAGCGGCTTGCCATCCATTTGGGTCGCCACGATGAATTGGTAGGCGCGCACCTTGTCGAGTGTCGTCGCCACTGCGTAGCCATCTACCGCGTGCATGACGATTTGCGTGTTGCCAGCGCTCGGGGCGCCGACATGCTCCAGCACGTGCGTGAGCAATGGGCCGCTCAAGGTGTGCTGGCGGGAGTCGTATTCCGTGGTGGGCTTGATCGTCACGGCCGGCATGCTGGCGATCAATGCTGAATCAACGCCATAGGCTTCGGAAAACTTCACCTGATGCTTGGCGAGCAGCTGGTCGAACGCGGGATCGAGCGCGCCGCGATTGTGACGCCTGATCGCGCCGCTGATTGTGAGAATGACGGGCGATGCCGCGCAGGCTTGCTTGCGGGCAGGCTGGCCGCCGAATGCGGGCGCGGCAGCCGCGCTCAGTAGAGCCGCGCTGCTTAGAAACTGGCGCTTGTTCATTTGCGTGGTCTCCGGACAATGAGTGGGGTGGCGTGACGGGGCAGATCGTCGCGGTCTCTATTGTCAGGCAGATTGCAGTGTAGGGTGTTACGAATACTCACTCCTTATCCACGCGCGGGCGTTGTCGCACCAGGGACCCGTCAGCATCGAGTCGGCTCGATACCCTCAAACCGGGAACCTAGCGGACGTACCATAGGCCGTGGTCGTAAAAGACAGACAGGATCTTGTGATCGGCGGTGGCGTCTCGCGCCAGACTGCTCGCTACGGTCAGGCATGCGGCAGCCGTGTTGCCCACAAGAAAGCCGGACTTGCGTGCAAAGGATTTGCGTGTGTTCAAGACCTCGTCGTGCGAGACGGTCCTGATCTCACTGATCAGATCCCAATCGAGAAAGGGCGGCACGACGCCTACCGACATTCCCTCGAGTTTGTGATCCGAAAATATGCCGTTCCGCGAGTCGCATCCTTTCGGCTCCACCAGGACGACAGTGACGGAATACCCCGCCAGTGTCAGTGCTTTGGCAATTCCGATGAGGCTGGCACCCGTGCCGGCGCACGACACAAAAGTCAGTCTTTCTACCAGAGGCCACGCTTTAAGTTGCGCTGCGATCTCGGGCCCGGTCTCGAATTCGTGAGCGGCGATACTGGCAGGGTTGCGAAATTGGTCGGTGTAGAAGTAGCTGCGCTCATTTTCTGCCTCGTGCTCTAAATGCCATTGCACTACCTCACGCGGTGTCGCACCACGTTCGAGCATGTCGAGTCCGATAAGCCGGGCGCCGTACAGTTCGAGACAGCGGCGTTTGACAGCACTGAAGCCCAGCCCAACTGCAAGTTCGACAGGTACGCCATACGCCTGACATGCGAGCGTGAGTCCGAAGCCAAAGTTGCCACCGGTTTTTTCAATCACGGTGGTTTGTCCCGGAACAATGTCGCCGTTTTCGACTGCACTGCGAACAATATAGCGAGCCGCGCGTACTTTGTGGCTGCCGCCGGGATTGTCGCATTCGAACTTGAGAAGAAGTCCGGGTTGAATCTCGCGAAGCGGTGTGACCCGAACGTCGTTGCTGATGGCAATGTCGGCGTTAGCGCGCGTATGAACCAGGTTGACCGTCATGACGGAAGCGCCTCCGCATTTCGCGCCGGGGCTTCTCGCATGCACACCCACGTAAAGGCGCCGGCAATCGCGCAAAGAGCGAGACAGAGCAGGTTTGTGTTTCGCCAGCCGATCAATGTTTGCAGTACGGCTGGGAGAAAAGCGCCAGCGGTTGCGCAGATTGCGATGATGGAATCGTTGATGCCCTGCGTCCGGTGTCGGTTGCGGTCAGTCACAGTGCAGGCCAACAGGGCGCCGCCGCCGACGTAGCCGAAATTCCACCCCACGCCGAGTAAGATCAGCCCCGCGACCATCGCCCAAAGACTCACGGCCAAGATACCCAGCGCCGCCGCACACGCCAGCAAAAGGTAGCCGGCGAGAAGGCAGTTACGGTGGCCGACCCGGACCAGGATCGCGCCGGTCACGAAAGATGGTGCGAACATTGCGATAACGTGACCCTGAATGGCAAGCGAACTGGCATTGAACGAGACGCACATCGATTCCATGAGAAGCGACGCCTGAACCATCAGCAGATTCATAATCAGGTAGCTCGACGCAGAGGCGACTATCGCGGGTGCAATGCGGGATGTGGCGACATTGGGTGAGTCAACCGATTGAATAGCGGTTGGGGGAGAGTCAATTGGACGCCAGAACACGAGTAACGCAATGGTGATGAGCCCCAGCAGAACAAAAGACGCATAGCAGAGAGAGAACGTTGCAAAACCTCCGACATCCTTCAGTCCGATCGACAGAAGAGGGCCACTAATCGCGGCAACGAGGCCACCGGCTACCACTAGCGATACGGCCTTCGTGCGCATGGGTTGTGCAAGCCCGTCAACGGCGGCAAAGCGATAGAAGTTCGCGAAAGCGACATAGATGCCGAGCATTCCGTGCGCGGCGATCAGTTGCAAAGAGCCGTGCCGCGTGGTCGCGTCATAGCCGATAACGCCTGCTGCAATCAGAAACATTGCGCCGAGCAGAAACGCTTTTTTTCGACCATGGCGGCGCATGAAACTTGCGGCCGGATAAGTAAAGACAGTGACCGCTGCGAACTGGACGCCATATGGCACGGTAGCCCAAGCGTGATTGGGCGCGAGCATGTCGCCTGCCAGTGCGGCGATGGTGACGGACACCACTGCCGCCGTGAGGTTAATGGCCTGGCACAGCGCGAGAAGATAAGTCATGCCGGGGAGCTTGCCACGGCTGGCTTGGCTCAACCGCGACGCGGCGTCAATGTCCTTCATGGCAGAATTCCCGCCAGAGTGTTGTGACACCTTCCGTCATGGAACGAAGCGGTGTCGAAGCGCGCATTGTTGAATTGGCATGAAAGGCGTTCCTTCCCGGATCCCATGCTCTTGCGACGAACATGGATACGCCCTATGGGCGCTGTGCCGCCGATGTGCGTGCCGCCGCAGGGCATGACATTGTCTTCACATTGCCAATAACGCGCGTCGACATGGTTCGGATGCGCATAGGTGTGAACTGCGCTGCCGCGAGCGACAAAGTCGTTGGCGATGTGCTCGATAGCAAGCACTTCCTCCGGCGTAAAACGGTTGTTGACGGCGAAATCGAAGCGCGCTCCGTCAGGCCGGATATGGCATCCCAGCGTCCATGCAACGGCATCGGGTCTGATCCTGCCGACGCCCAGATACACCAGATGCGACGCCGTGTGGCTCAAGGATAGTCGAGCCCTGCGCAGCGTATCGATGCTGACCTGTATTTCGTCGCCCTTCGTCAGCGTCGCGAGATGTTGGACGTCCTCGGGATGAATCACATGTTCGACGACACCTCCTGTCTGGATGTCCGGAAAGTCGGGAATGTTGGCGCGTTGTCCGTACATCTTGCGCGCATGAATGAACCGGATTGCATTGCCATCCAGCAGCGTTAGCGTACCGATATCCGACTCCTGACCGCCTCCTTCGGGATAGGCGACCGTGGCGTCCAATTCGACATAGTCATTGCCGATCTTTGAAACGTTTGCTTTAGCTCGAAATAGAAAATTATCCGAATAGTAGAGCTTGCTGGTGCACCTTGCGATTGAAATCATGAGTGGATTGACCTCGATTTTTGCGATCCGGTGACGCGAGCCGTGGCAGTGCCACCCCGAACGATTTGCGTCTCGGACCGAAGCGTGACAATGGAATTCGATTCGATGTTTTGTGTGACACAGCAATGCGTGCCGATGAATACGTCGTTGCCGATCTGAATGTCGCCGAAGACGCGCGCGAATGCTCCGATCTGTACGCGATCGCCGAGCGTTGGGTGACGCCTGGACGACGGATTGTTTGCGATACCCGCGGCGCCTAAGGTGACGCCGCCTAGCAGGTAGCAATCGTCTCCGATAACGCAGGTCTCGCCAATGACCGAACCCCAGCCATGATCGAGAACAAAGCGCCGGCCGATTTGACATCCGGGATGTATTTCTGCGCCGGACAGGAGCTTGCCGCGAGCCGAGACGAGTGATGCATAGGCTTCCAGTTCATGGCGCGGGAATGCGCTGACATCGGCCATAGTCATCAGCGCATGCGCGAGACGGTAATGCAGAATCGCTTTGTACGACGTGGACCCCATGAGGGCGGCCATTGTCGACCCGCGCTGCGCCGGATCTTTCGAGAGAAGGGCGTCGAGATCTTCATCCGCGGACGCGCATGCATGCGCAAAACAGTGATGGGAGAAGACTGCTGCGGTCAGCGCCGGTGGAGCGCACTCTATCAGGGCGGCTCGCAGAAGATCTGCAACCGGGAGATCAAAGCAAGGAGTCTGGTTGACGGGCAGTGCTACACCGTCGCCGCTCGAATTTAGAAGAAAGGCTGGCGGTGAATAACATGCCATGGAGTTATTTGGAATGTCTCTCATGATTTTATAATCTGTATAGGAATACATATGGATTAGTGTGCCGCAAAATCTACCTGTCATGGTGTGCGAAATTTCCCAAATTCCGGAGATCCACTAACTATGACCGCATAGGCTCACCAAACCACCCCACCATTTCTATTACATGCGAGGTAATTGGCGAGTCTCGACCACACGCCTAATCTTCGGTTGTCGCGCGGTTCATCCCGAGCCGCTTGCTCCAATCGAGGACATATCATGTCGACGTTTCAGATTCACACCATCGACTCCGCGCCGGATCACTCCAGGCCCGTATTGCGGCAACTTCAGGAGAATTTCGGCTTCATTCCTAACATTGCGGGGGCGATGGCGGAGTCGCCCGTGCTGATCGGCGCCTTCATCAACCTGTTCCAGAGAGTCCACGCAGGCACTTTCACGGAAGCGCAGATCCAGACGCTGCTGTTGACCAACGCCGTGACCAACGCATGTGCGTGGGCGCTGGCGTTTCACACCGCATTGGCGCTGCAGGAGGGGCTCGCCGCCGCCGACGTCGATGCGATTCGCAAAGGCTGCGCGCCCGCGGACGGTCAGCATGCCGCGCTTTCAGCACTGACGAAAACCGCGATCGAGAAGCGCGGACATCTCGACGGGCACGACATCAGCGCTTTCTTCGAAGCCGGCTTCCGTCGCGATCAGGTGTTCGAAGTGCTCGCGGTCGCGGCGGCGTCGACGATCACGAACTACGTGGGCAGCATCACGCAGCCACCGCTGGAGGCGCAATTCCAGATTCACGCCTGGCAGGCTTGAGCGCGCGAGCGACGTAATGTGCCGCGCCAGCGAGTATGCTGACCGGCGAGCCACGCTCGAGCGGCGGGGGCGGCGCGTCATGAAGCGGGACGCTCCCCGCTCGCTCAAGTGTCTGAATCGACTTGCGAGCGAGAGAATGACGAATCCTGCGAATCCATTAAAGAAAACGGCGCCGAACGATCTTGGCGTGCTGTTGCGGCACTGGCGAGACGTGCGCGGCATCAGCCAGCTCGACCTGTCGTTCAGGGCCGGCGTCTCGCAACGTCATATCAGCTTTATTGAAAGCGGACGCAGTGTGCCGAGCCGTCAGATGCTGATGGATATCGCGCAAACCCTCGACATACCGCTTCGCGACCGCAATACGCTGCTGTTGGCGGCGGGCTATGCGCCGATGTATGCGGACAGCGCGTGGAACGCCCAGGAAATGCAGAGCGTCACGAAGGCGCTCGGCCGCATGTTGCATCAGCATGAGCCGTTTCCGGCGATGGTCATGGACCGCTATTGGAACGTGCTGATGACCAACGACGCGGCGCCGCGCTTTTTCAATTGCTTCATCGATATGGCGGCACGCAAAGGGCCGCGCAATATGCTGCATCTGATTTTCGATCCGCACGGCATGCGCCCGTTCGTGGCGGACTGGCAAATCGTGGCGGACAGCCTGATCCAACGGGTCTACCGGGAGTCGGTGGGGCGTGTCATCGACGAACGGACGCGGGAGTTGCTGGACGAACTGCGTGCCTATCCGGCCGTGCAAACCAGCTTCGGGCGAGGCCATCCGCCAGCGGCGGATGCTTCGACGGCGGCCATGCCTGTCATACCGATTGGCTTCGTCAGGGACGGCCACGTCCTGAAGTACTTCTCGATCGTCGCGAGCGTGGGCACGCCACAGACAATCGCGGCGCAGGAACTACGCCTCGAATGCATGTTCCCCGCCGATGAAGAAACGGAAGCGCGTCATCTGGAGATGTTCGACGCGGCGCTACAGGCGCCGCGCTAACCCCGTCCGCAAGGGGTTGGCGCAACCGCTGCTGAAAGCTGGCGGCGCTTCCCAGCGCCGCACCCGAGCATCAGAACCTGTGCCGCAAGCCGATACTGACGATCGCCTGGGATTGCGCAGACGACGAGTGGCCGTTGCCCTTGTCGCTGACCGACGCGGTGGCCGCGACCGGATTGCCGAGCGCATCCAGCGTGCCGCCCGACGCGTGCTGATAGCCGCCCATCAGATAGGCCGTCGAACGCTTCGAGAGCGCGTATTGCGCACCGAGCGTCACGTTGTGATATTGCGCACGCTCATCCACGCCGTCCACTTCACCGCCGCGCGTGTAGCTGTAGCCCGCGAACAGTTGCACGGCCGGACGGATCGTCCATTGTCCGAATACGCCCGCGACATTGAACGTGGCATGTCCCTTGAACAGCGAGTCGGCGCCGGAGCGGTATTGCACGTTGCTGTAATTCACACCGACAATCGCCGGGCCGAAGTCGTAGGTTGCGCCCGTCGCGATGATCTGCTGCGATTGCGCGCTGGCGTCGCCTTCATTGATCGATGAATTGAACAGGCCGTCGTCCGTGCCGCTCCACTTGCCGTGGGTCGTGTCCAGCGGACCGCTCTTGCTGTTGTCGGAGCGCTCGTAGCCGACGCCCACATGCAGCGGTCCGTTGCCGTAAGCCGCGCCCACGCTCCAGGTGTTCTGCTGCTTCAGGCTGCCGGGCTGGCCGCCGAAACCGTACAGCGCGCCGAATGTGAAGCCCGAATAGTTCGCGCTCGTGTACTTGATCGAGTTGTTCACGCGCGCGGTCTGATCGAGATCGTCGATGTCGCCCGGATGCGCGCCGTAGCCGCCGACCATCGCCACCGGTGCGACAGGCGCGACGAAATCGTTCAGCGAGGTGTACTGACGGCCCAGCGTGATCGTGCCGTATTGCCGGCTGCCGATGCCCATATAAGCCTGGCGGCCGAACAAACCACCGTTCTGCCCGGTCTTGCCGTTCGTGATGTCGAAGCCGTCCTCGAGCTGAAACAGCGCGTTCCAGCCGCCGCCGAGGTCCTCCTGCCCCTTGATGCCCCAGCGGCTGCCGGACAGGTTGCCGCTCGTCAGGGCGACGTTCGAGTGGCCGCTATAGTTGCCGGTGGTGCCGGTGCGCTCGTTGCTGCGGTACGAGATGCCCGCATCGACGATGCCGTACAGCACGACAGAACTTTGCGCGCACGCAATGCCGGCAAAAGACATCAAGAGGGGGGCGGCAATCCATTGCTTTTTCATCGTTGTTTTCAGTCCTGGTTGGAACGTCTATCTCAAGTCACCTGAATGGCGATCTCTCTTTTTTTCGCGCACGCCAGAACCCGCTCCTGACCAACGGAGCGGACTGCGTGAAGCGGGGGAAGGGGTAACAGGAGCGGGTATTCAGCACAGCGCGCCCCAGGTGGCGCGTCCCGCATCGGGACGCGCCACGCAAGGCAGGCTGTGGTCAGTGGCTCAACGCAGCGCCGGGCGGCAACCCGGGGGCGTGCACAGTCACTGTCTTGCGGACTTTGGCGACGTCCGTCGCGCTGACCGTCTGGCCGGTGTTGCCCCAACTGTTGCGCACGAAGTTGGTCACGTCGGCGACTTCCTGATCGTTCAAGCGCCAGCCGAACGCGGGCATCGTGAACGAGGAGGGCGCAGTCTTCGTGCCTTCGAGCGTACTGCCGGTGAGCAGCACATGAATCAGCGAGGTCGCGTCCTTGCCCTGCACGACCGGATTGCCGCTCAGCGCCGGAAACACGCGGTTGTAGCCGCGACCATCGCT
This sequence comes from Paraburkholderia sp. BGA-UO-ETr-F21, assembly GCF_059567925.1. Lineage (NCBI taxonomy): Bacteria > Pseudomonadati > Pseudomonadota > Betaproteobacteria > Burkholderiales > Burkholderiaceae > Paraburkholderia > Paraburkholderia sp. BGA-UO-ETr-F21. The sequence goes on from NZ_JCAQOY010000037.1 coordinate 982,605, forward strand.
GCGATGGCAAGCGGTGCAGTTGTCGCGATAGACGGCAGCGCCCGGCGCGGTGGCGTCGCCCGAGCGCAGCGCGCGCGCGGCCTTGTCGTCGTACACGTACGGCGTTTCCTTCGGATCGCTCGACGGCAGCGTCTTCAGATAACGCGCCATTGCCGTGAGATCGGCGTCGTTCATGTGCTGCATGCTGTGCTGCACGACATCCGTCATGCCGCCGAAAGCCGCGCTGTGCTGCGTGCGTCCGGTCTTCAGGAATTGCACGAGATCGGCTTCGCTCCACGCGCCGATGCCGGTGCGCGGATTGCCGCGCAGACTCGACGGAATCCAGCCGTCGATCGTCGCGCCGCCCGCGAGGAACGCCGGACCGTCCAGGTCGCTCAACGCGCGTTCCTGCATCGTCGCCGCGCGCGGTGTATGACAGGCGCCGCAATGGCCGAGACCTTGCACGAGATAGGCGCCGCGTGCGATGACCGGATCGGCGTAGTGCGTCGCGTCGAATGAAACCGGCTCGGGCGCGAACAGATGGCGCCAGATGCCGAGCGGCCAGCGCATCGACAGCGGCCAGACGATATCGACCGGACGGTTCTTCTGGTTGACCGGCGCGACGCCTTGGGTGAAGTACGCGTACAGCGCGTGCATATCGTCTTCGCTCAGGCGTGCATACGAAGGGTACGGCATGGCCGGATACAACGTATCGCCGTTCGGCTTTACGCCCGCGCGCACCGCGCGGTCGAACTGCGCGAACGTCCATGCACCGATGCCGCTGTTGCGGTCCGGTGTGATATTGGTCGAGTAGATCGCGCCGATCGGCGTGTCGAACTTCAGGCCGCCGGCAAATGGCTTGCCCGCGCTCGCCGAGTGACACGCAATGCAATCGCCGGCACGCGCGAGGTACTCGCCATGCGCAATCAACGTCGCGTCGCTCGGGTTCTGAGGCGTTGCCGCGTGCGCGGCGAACGTCGTCGCGCTCAACGCGGCGGCTGCGAACCAGGACGCCGCGCGCACGCGCCGGATTGCCTGCGTGAGGCGTTTGAAATTGTTTTTCTTCGTCATACGCTCACCAGCGGCCCGGGGTTCTTCAGATACTGCGTGCGGATGGCGCGTGCCGACCAGTAAGCGAGCGCCGCGGCAAGACCGGTCGGGTTATAGCCGATACCTTGCGGGAAAGCAGACGCGCCCATCACGAACACGTTATGCACGTCCCAGCTTTGCAGATAGCGGTTCAGTACGCTCGTCTTCGGATCGGTGCCCATCACCGCGCCGCCCACCAGGTGAGTGGTCTGATAGCGGCGCGAGTCGAAGTGCGCGCCGAATTCGCGCGTGTAGACGTTGATCGATTTCGGACCCATTTGCTGCGCGATCTTCTGCATCTGGCCGGTCACGTAGCGGGCCATTTTGATGTCGTTGTCCTTCCAGTCGAAGGTCATGCGCAACAGCGGCTGGCCGTACGAATCGCGGTAGGTCGGATCGAGATCGAGGAACACGTCGCGGTACGACATGTTGGTGCCGTGCGCGTCCATTGAAATGGTGTGCGCGTAGTGGTCCTTCACCGACTTCTTCCAGTCGACGCCCCAGTTGGGCGTACCCGCTGGCGTCGCGATGCCGCTGATCGGCTTGGTGCCCGCCTGGTTCACCCACAGCGGCGAACCGCCGACAAAACCGAGCGGGCCGTGATCGAAATTGTCGGCGTTGAAGTCGTCGACCGCAATGCCGTTGCCACCCGCGCCGATGAACGGATTGGTGAAGGTGTCCTTGTCGAAGAACGCGGTGATGGTCGAGAGGTTCTGATAGGCGAAGTTGCGGCCGACCACGCCTTCGCCCGAGATCGGGTCATACGGCTTGCCGATGCCCGACAGCAGAAGCAGATGCACGTTGTGATACTGGAACGCCGCGACGATCACCAGATCGGCCGGCTGAAACACTTCGTTGCCCGCCGGATCGACATACGTCACGCCCTTGGCGCGCTTTTTCGTGTCGTCGAGGTCGACCCGCAGCACGTGGCAGCGCGAGCGCAACTCGAAGTTCGGCGACTGCTTCAGCGCGGGCAGGATATTCAGGTTCGGCGACGCCTTCGAGTACATGTAGCAGGCGTAGCCGCTGCAGAATCCGCAGAAGTTGCAGGGACCCATCTGCACGCCATACGGGTTTGTGTAGGGCCCCGACGTATTCGCCGAAGGCAAACGATACGGATTCAACCCGAGTTCGCGCGCTGCCTTGCCGAAGCGTTCGGCGGAATAGGTGTTCAGTTGGGCGGCGAGCGGAAAGTTGTCGCTGCGTGGCGCTTCGTAAATGTTGCCGTCGCCGACCACTTTGCCGTTGACCTTGTACGCCTGGCCTGAGGTGCCGAACACTTTTTCGGCGAAGTCGAAATGCGGTTCGAGTTCTTCATAGCTGACGCCGTAATCCTGAATCGTCATGCCTTCGGGAATGAAGCGCTTGCCATAGCGTTCTTCGTAGTGACTCTTCAGACGCAGTTCTTCCGGCGTGATGCGGAAATGCACGCCCGACCAGTGCAGCCCCGCGCCGCCCACGCCTTCTCCCGGCAGAAACGCCGCGAGTTGCCGGTACGGCAGCGCCGTATCGCCGACGTTATGACGGATCGACACGGTGGTCTTCGAGAGGTCGAGGAACAGCTTCTTGCGGACGTTGTAGGTCAGTTCGTCGATCGTGTTCGGGTACGCGCCGTCGGGGTAGGTGTCGCGATACTCGCCGCGTTCGAGCGCGAGCACGTTCAGTCCCGCTTCGGTGAGTTCCTTCGCGAGAATCGCGCCGGTCCAGCCGAAGCCGACGATCACCGCGTCGACATGAGGTTTGGTTTGAGTAGACATCAGCTGCGCTTTCCTTCGATCGACACCGGGCCATACGGATAGGCCGCGCCGTTCTGATTGACGAAGTCCATGAAATCGGCGCGCGCGCCGGGGAAGCCGATCATCTTCCAGCCGGCCATCTCGCGATTGCCGCCGTGGATCGGATCGCAGAAGTAGCCTTCGCGCGTGTTCTGCAGGAGTTGCCCGAAGAAAGTGGCGGCCGGCACGTCGACGAGATCGATCTTGCCTTTCTCGAGCGCGGTGAGAACGGTGTCGCGCGTCGCGGCGTCGAGGGCGTCAAAGGGATGCGCGTAGGTCTTCGCGCAATACGCATTGACCGCCGCAATACCGAGCCGGTAGAGATCGCGCGGCACGAGCTTCAACTGGTAGCCGAGTTCCGGCACGCCTTGCGCGAACGGACCCTGCATGTACCAGAGCGCGCCGTGCGCGTACGGCGTATCCATCTGCCGGTCGATGAATTCGGGCACGCCGGCTTCGACGGCGCCGGGGCCTTCGCTATCCGCCGGAATCAGACGGTCGACCGCAGCGTGAATGAACGCCCATTCCTTCGCATCGAAGAAATGCGGCTTGTAGTCGGGGCCGGATGTGGGGTTTGCGGACGCGTTGGCGCTCGAACCGGTCGCGGCGTTGGTCGCGGACGGCTTGACGTCGCAGCCGGCGAGCGTGCCGGCCGGAACGAGGGCAATAGCCGTGCGCAAAAAGCCGCGGCGCGAGCTGAGAGGGGATGAAGGCATGTTGTTGTAGTCACCAGATCGGAGCGCGCCATTGCGCCCCCGGGCACTCATCGGAATGCCGGCGGTATCTTAAATGGAACCGGTTCCAAAGTCTTTTAACTTTTTTACAATAAGTTGTTTCATGAAGTGATGAAGTGCGGGGTTTTTATAAAAATTCCTTTTGAATCAAAGGTATTTTTTTGCGTAAGCCACGGCGGTGGCGAGTGCGGAGCGTGGGTTTCGCGACTCGGTTGCGGCGCGTGCGCAACAGGCGGCAAATGGACGACCGGGAGCGTCTGCTTCGAGGAAGAAGCCGCAGGCGCGGCTCGTGGACGCTGCCGGTGCGCGCATTCGTCTGCGTTACACTTGCCCATCTCGTTTGCCGGGTCCCTTCATCCCGATGCCGGGTTCGCTACCGCGTTTCTCGGCCGCGCCGGAGGTGAAGGAACAACAATGGAAAACCTTCTCAAGAAGCTCGATCTGACTTCGTTGCGCCTGTTCGTCGCTGTCTGCCAGGAGCGCAATATCGCGCGTGCGGCGGAGCGGGAGTTCATTGCGTCGTCGGCCGTGAGCCGGCGCATCGCCGAGATCGAAGCGGTGATCGGCTTGCCCGTGATCCAGCGTCAGTCGCGCGGCATTGCCGTGACGCCGGTCGGCGAGACCGTGTTGCGTTACGCGCTGGCGATCATCGGCAATATCGAACAGATGAGCGCGGAACTGTCGCGCTTTTCGTCGGGCGCAAAGGGGCGCGTGAGGTTGGTGGCGAATCTGTCCTCGATCGTGCAGTTCCTGCCGGAAGACGTGGCCGCGTTCGAACGCGCGTTTCCCGAAGTGTCGATCGAACTGGAAGAGGAGAACAGCACCGACGTGCTGCGCATAGTCGGTGAGCATGGCGCGGACTTCGGCATCTGCAATCCGGTGGCCGGCAGCGAAGCGTTCGAGCAGGTGCCGTACCGGCAAGACCGGCTGGCGGTGCTGGTGCCGGGCGGCCATCGGCTTGCCGGCGCGCTGCGCGTGAGGTTCGACGAACTGCTCGATGACAGTTTCGTCGGCCTGCGCAGCGAGAGCGCGCTGACGCAACTGCTCACGCAGCAGGCGGCCAGTGCGGGGCGGCAACTCGACGTGAAGATCCGCGTGAGCAGCCTCGACGCGCTGTGCCGGATGGTGCACGCGGGGCTCGGCATCGCGATCGTGCCCGAGCAGGTTGGGCTGCTCTATGTGAATGCGCTCGACGTGCGCCTGCTCTCGCTGAGCGATGAGTGGGCAGTGCGGCGCCTCATCATGATCTTCAAGGCGCGCGACCAGTTGAGCGCGAGCGCGGCGGCGCTGGTCGGGTTCCTCGGCAAGGGCGTTTGATCGCTGCGGCGGCCGCGAATCGGCAGAGACATGTCTTTGCCGATATGTCCTCTGCGAACGATGCGTCGAAGCCTGGCTCATGCCGGGAATGATCGCGCCAGCCAACGCCGATCATCGCCAAACGAGAGGTCTGCGTTGCCGCACCGGCACTTCGGCATTGCCCGCGCGCGCCGTATAGTGAGCGCAAGGAGAATGCTCATGCGCGATACGATTCGTCTGGACGGCCGCGTGCTGTACCTGTCTCAAGACCCCGCGGTGATCGAAGCCCAACTCGCCGGCGAAAATTTCACGCGCGCCACGGCGGGCCCGTTGCGCGACAACGTTTCCACCGACGAGATCACGCCAGTCACCGTCATGCTCACCTATGACGAACGCCTCGGCCAGTATCCGTACGTCGGTTTCAAAGCCGGCGAGCGCATGCCGATCGGCCGCAATGCGGTAAAGAACGGCGGCTTTCAGGTGACGGTGGCGGGCAAGCGCTACGGCAAGGGTTCGTCGCGTGAATCGAGTCCGCTGGCGGAGCTTTCGGCTGGTATCCGGCTGATTGTCGCGGAGAGTTTCGAGCGCATCTATCAGCAGAATTGCGACAACATCGGCATTCTCACCACGACCGATTTCTCTGTGCTCGATCGTTTGAGCGCGGGAGAAGCGGTGCCCATCGACGAGTTTCTCAAGGGCCGCGACGCGCTCACGCAGCAGATCATTCGCAGCGGCGGCCTGCTCGCGTACAGCAAGTTCGCCGACTGGCCCGCGCCGTGCACGGCCGATCACGCGGAGATTGCGCAGCCAACGGAGCCGAAGACGCTGGTCGAGAAAATCATCGAACGGCATCTGCATCCGGGCAGCTTAGGGGCGCAGCGCGGTGACGGCGTCTTCATTGCGGCGGACTGGCGCTTCAGTCACGATTACTTCACAGGCATGTGCGCGCACCTGATGCACCGCGCGTTCGGCAAGCCGGTGCCGCTGCATGCGCCGGATCACATTATCGCGTTCCAGGATCATCTGGTGCTCGCATCGCAGAGCATTCCGCATGTGCGTGACGGTTTGCTGCCGGGCGTCGCCAATCTGATGGAAGGCCATACGTCGTTCTCGCGTGATTATCCGGTTCGCTCGCACGGCGCGCTCGATGGCATGCCGGGCTCCGAAGGTATCTGTCATGCGCTGATGGCCGAGCAATACGCATTGCCGGGGCAAGTGGCGTGCGGCACCGATTCGCATACGCCGCATTCGGGCGCGCTCGGCTGCCTCGCATTCGGTGCGGGCGCAACGGAAATCGCCAATAGCTGGGTGACGGGCTACGTGCGCTGCAAAGTGCCGGAGACATTGCGCATCGAAATCAGCGGGCAATTGCGCGACGGCGTGACCGCGAAAGACGTGGTGCTGCATCTTTTGCAAATGGACGCGATCCGCTCGGGTGGCGCGATCGGTCTGGTGTTCGAATACGGCGGCGCGGCGGTGCGCGCCATGTCGATCGACGAGCGCGCGACCTTGACCAACATGGTCGCGGAACTGGGCGGCTTCACCGGTATCGTCGAACCGGACGAACGCACGGTGGCGTTTCTGAAAGAGCGGCGCGGCGTGAATTTCAGCCTTGAAAGCTGGATGAAAAGCGATGCGGGCGCGATCTATCGCGACACGATTCAGATCGATGCAAGCGCGATCGAGCCCATGCTCGCGCGTCCCGGCGATCCCGGCAACGGGGTGCCGGCGCCGCAACTGGAACAGGACGTCGCTATCGATATCGCTTACGGTGGCTCATGCACCGCAGGCAAGCGTGAGGATTTCGACTTCTATCACGAGGTGTTGCGCTGGGGCGTCGAGCAGGGCCTCCGTGTACCTGAGGGCACGCGTCTATTTCTGCAGTTCGGCACCATGGCGGTGCGCGCGTATTGCGAGGAACAGGGCTATTTGCCGGTCTTCGAGCGCGCGGGTGTGACGCTCGTCATGCCGGGCTGCGGGTCGTGCGCGAATTGCGGGCCGGGCCAATCGGCCGAGGCGAACGAGGTGACGATCAGCGCGATCAACCGCAATTTCCCGGGCCGTTCGGGGCCGGGCAATGTGTGGCTCGCGAGTCCGTATACGGTGGCGGCGAGCGCGTTGGCCGGAAAAATCACCACCTTCGAGCAATTGAAGCGCGTGCACGGCTAGAATGCTGGCCGGACCTCGGGTCCGGCATCTTCATCGCGCGCGTGACGCACGAAACTACGAGAGGCCGGCAAGAGACCGACCCGGTGAGCTATAGACTTTTGCGGTCGACAGAGGAGACAAACAACATGGCATCCCCAGATCATGCCGGTTCCGTCGCGAAGAGCGGCGGCGCGGCGTATTCCGATATCGCGGCGACCCGTGCGGCTGCAGCCGCGGCGACGCCGCTCGACGCCGGCAGCATTTCCGCGCGCCTCGACCGGCTGCCCGCCACACGTTCCGTCTGGAAGCTCGTGGTGCTGCTAAGCCTCGGCTTCTTCTTCGAACTCTACGATCTGTTGTACTCGGGCTATGTCGCGCCGGGTCTCGTCAAAAGCGGCCTGCTGAGCGCGACCACGCATGGCCTGTTCGGCACGACCGGCGTTGCGAGTTTCATTGCCGCGCTGTTCAGCGGCCTCTTTATCGGCACGATCGCCTGTGGCTTTCTGGCGGATCGCTTCGGACGCCGCGCGGTGTTCACCTATTCGCTGCTCTGGTACACGGCGGCCAATGTCGTGATGGCGTTTCAGGAAACAGCTACCGGGCTGAACTTCTGGCGCTTCGTGGCGGGCGTCGGCATCGGCGTGGAACTGGTGACGATCGGCACGTACATTTCCGAACTGGTGCCCAAGCAGATTCGCGGCCGCGCATTCGCGTGCGAGCAGGCAGTCGGTTTTACGGCGGTGCCGGTGGTGGCGTTTCTCTCGTATCTGCTGGTGCCGCGCACGCTGCTCGGCCTCGACGGCTGGCGCTGGGTCGTGCTGATTGGCGCACATGGCGCACTGTTCGTGTGGTGGATTCGCCGCGCGTTGCCGGAAAGCCCGCGTTGGCTCGCACAACAAGGACGTCTTGCCGAAGCCGATCGCGTGATGAGCGAGCTCGAAGCGAAAGTGCGCCGCGAATACGGTCGTGAGTTGCCGCCGCCCGCAGCGTCGGTGCCGGTGGCGCCGCGCGGCAGCTTCCGCGATATGTGGGTGCCGCCGTATCGCAGCCGCACGCTGATGATGACGATCTTCAATATCTTTCAGACGGTGGGCTTTTACGGCTTTGCGAACTGGGTGCCGACGCTGCTGATCAAGCAGGGCATTACGATTACCACGAGCCTGATGTATTCGAGTGTGATCGCGCTGGCCGCGCCGCTTGGGCCGGTCATTGGTCTCTTCATTGGCGACCGCTTCGAGCGCAAGACAGTGATCGTGGTGATGGCGGGTGTAAATATCGTCTGCGGACTGTGGTTCAGTCAGGCCTCCGGCGCGGTGCTGCTGGTGACGTTAGGAGTTTGTCTGACGCTCGCGGGCAACATCATTTCGTATAGCTATCACGCGTATCAGACCGAGCTTTTTCCGACCAGCATCCGGGCAAGGGCGGTGGGCTTCGTTTATTCGTGGAGCCGGTTTTCGGCTATTTTCACGGCGTTTCTGATCGCGGCGGTGTTGAAGGAGTTTGGCACCACGGGCGTGTTTGTGTTCATCGCCGGGGCGATGCTGATCGTCATGCTGGCGATTGGATTGATCGGGCCGCGCACGAAGGGGCTCGAGCTGGAGAAGATCTCGAAGTAGAGACGCAGCGCCGCCCCGAACGCGCGAAAGGCTTCCGGCGCCACGCGTTCGACGGCGGCTTGCGTGACCTTTTGCATTGCGCCGATTCGCCCGATGCTGGCACTGCCTCAGAACAACGCCCTTTGCCCTGACATCAAGGTGGTGAAATCATCACGCAGCAGCGGCAGGATCGCGTCGGCGACAGGCTGCAATTGCCGCGTCAGATAGTGTTCGTAATCGATGGCCGAGCGCAGCGTTTCCAGCGGCTCGGGGCCGGCCACCGTCATCACATAGCTGATCCAGCCGCCGTTCTGGTATTGCAGCGGACGCCCTTGCCGCCGATTGAACTCGTCCGCCACCCGCGCTGCGCGCACATGCGGCGGCACATTGCGCTCATACTCGCCGAGCGGCCGGCGCACGCGCTTGCGATACACGAGCTGATCGTCGAGCTTGCCTTCGAGCGTGTCGCGCACATAGTCGCGCACGTAATCCTGATACGGCTGCTGTGTGAAGATGCGGCGGTAGAGTTCCTGCTGAAACTGTTGTGCGAGAGGCGTCCAGTCCGTGCGGACCGTTTCCAGGCCTTTGTAGACGATGTCCTCGCTGCCGTCCGGCAAAACCGTGAGGCCTGCGTAGCGCTTCTTGCTGCCTTCCTCGGCACCGCGAATGGTCGGCATGAAGAAGCGCCGGTAATGCCGCTCGAATTGCAATTCGAGCGCACTGTCGAGTCCGAAGCGCTGCTGCAGATTCTGCCGCCACCATGCATTGATATGCTCGACTAGCGCGCGGCCGATGCGGCTCGCGTCTTCCTCGCTATGTGCGTGCTTGAGCCAGACGAAGGTCGAATCCGTGTCGCCATAAATGACCTCGTAGCCTTCGCCTTGAATCAGTTCGCGCGTGGCATGCATGATTTCGTGGCCGCGCATGGTGATCGACGAGGCGAGACGCGGATCGAAGAAGCGGCAGCCGGTCGATCCCAATACGCCGTAAAAGGCGTTCATGATGATCTTCAATGCCTGCGAAAGCGGCTTGTTGTTCTCGCGTTTGGCGGTTTCCCGGCCTTGCCAGACCTGCCCAACGATCGACGGCAAGCAATGGCGCGTGCGTGAAAAGCGCGCGCCGAGAAAACCGGGCACGGATTGATCGTCGGCGGGATTCAGCATGCCTTCCACCAGACCAACCGGGTCGATCAGAAACGTGCGGATAATCGACGGATACAGGCTCTTATAGTCCAGCACCAGCACGGAGTCGTAAAGCCCGGGGCGCGAATCCATCACGAAGCCACCGGGGCTCGCGGCTCCAGCCACGTCGCCGAGATTGGGCGCGACATAGCCTTGCCGATGCATGCGCGGCATGTACAGATGTGTGAACGCCGCCACCGATCCGCCGCTGCGATCCGCCGGCAGACCGGTGACGCTCGCGCGCTCCAGCAGGAACGGCAGCAAGTCGGTCTTCGCGAAGATGCGCGTGACGAGCTCGCAGTCCTTGAGGTTGTACTGCGCGAGCGCGGGCTTGTCCTCGTCGAAGCGGCGCTGGATTTCATCCATGCGCTGATACGGATTGTCGATCGACTTGCCTTCGCCGAGCACGGAACGCGCGACATGTTCGAGGCTGAACGAAGGGAAACTCCATGTCGCGGAGCGCAGAGCCTCGATGCCGTCGATAATCAGCCGCCCCGCGGCGCCGGCGAAGAAGTGGTTCTGTTTGAGTCCGTGCTCGCGCCATTCCATGACCGCACCACCGCGGCCGAGCCGCAGCGGTATGCGATATTGTTCGGCGTGCTGCTGCAGCACACGCAGATCGAACTGCACCAGATTCCATCCGATAATCGCATCGGGATCATGCCGATCCAGCCATGCATTCAGTTTTTCCAGCAACTGTGCACGGGTTTCGCAGTATTCGAGGTCGAAGTCGAGCGTGCTCGCGTCGCCATTGGACGGCCCCAGCATATACACCTGGCGCTGTCCGCAACCTTCCAGCGCGATCGAATACAACTCGGCGTGGGCGCTGGTTTCGATGTCGAGCGAAACCAGTTTCAGGGGCGGGCGATAACCGGTGGCCGGCTTGAGTTCGCTGTTCAGAAGCGGGCCGTGATGGTCGCTGCTCCGCGCCTCGCCGCCGAACCACACCGGCGCGGTGATGAAGCGCTCCATCATGTAGCGCTCCGGCGGGAATATGTCGGCTTCGTAGACGTCGACGCCGCCTTGCTTCAGGCGTTTCTCGAAACCCGTCAGTTGCCGGTACTGCGGACAGTAAAGTCCCATGACCGGCCGGTGCTGAAAGTCGCGGAGATCGAGCGGACGCAGATCGAGTGGCGCCTCGCGGCGCAGGATCGTTTCCGCTCGCTCGCGGTGCTCTACGGGAATGAACGCGACCGAAGGTTGAGGACGCAAACGGATGTGACGGGGCCCGCTGTCCGTTGCCAGCCAGAATTCGACTTCCGTGCCGGCGGGCGTATCCCGCCAATGTCGGGTCAAAATGAAACCCTGTTCAAGCTCAGTCAAACTTCCACCTCTAAAGCAGGCGTGATCGCCTTGCACGATTTTACCGCCATGCGCTTCGAGCCGTTGCGTCATTCCCGAGCGTTGCCGAATAGGCTCGACCTACCGCCTGATGTTGGCCGTGTGTGGCCTTCCGCCACGCTGGATGCAGCCGCGCGGCGCAATCTGTATGATCGTGCTGCAGCGATTCCTTCTGGCACAGCGCATGTGCCAGTCAAGTCTTTAAATACGGAGTGAACGATATGACTTTGGGTAAACTTGTTGTTGTGGTCGCAGTAGCTGCAACCAGTCTGAGTGCGCACGCGCAAGTCGCCGGCACGCAGCCGCTGAGCATCACCGTCGAGCAGTCGAATGCGCTGCTGAGCGGCTGGAGTGTGAAGAAGAGCATTCTCGGAAAAACGGTGTACAACGACCAGAACGAGAAGATCGGTACGGTTCGTGATCTGGTGGTGGCGCCAGATGGCTCGCTGTCCGCTGCGATCGTCTCCGCCGGCGGGTTCCTCGGCGTGGCGTCGCACGACGTTGCGGTGCCCATCGCGGCGCTCGATATCCGTCAGGGCAATTTCTATCTGGCCGGTGCCACCAAAGACGCGTTGAAGGCAACTCCCGCGTTCCAGTACAACAAGGTTCAAGCGCCGCCGAAGCCGAAAAAGCTGACGGGCCAGTAATGCAGAAAGCCGGCGTGTTCGCCGGCTGAGCCGCAAGAAGCGGCTCGCGTGTACTCGATCATGAAAAAGCGGCGCTCGCAGTGCGAAACGGTTGATGAGAGAAACCGTTTCGCGCATGCAGCGCCGCTTTCGTTTTTTCAGCGGACGAGGCCGCTAGTGGCAATTGGATTTAACGCCTTGAATCAGGCCTTAAATCAAGCCTCCAACGCGAGCGTCGCGAACGTGCCGAGCCAATGCTCGCCCATATAGTCGCCGGCCACGTGCGGTAATGCGCTTTGCAGGTGGCGCTCGGCAGCATCGAACAGGACCGTACGGCGAATATCGCCTGTGGGCAGTGCGCGCGCCAGCGAGCGTTGGCACCATGCGCGGCTCAGATTCAGTCCGTCGAGGTGAGCGATCTTGCCGTCGCTGCGATCCGTCACGGTGACGGGCTCGAACAGTGTGGCGGGCTTTTTCACGCCGAGGTTCGGCAGAAAGCGGCCGAACCAGTCGACGAATTGCGCGGGCGGCAACACGCGGCGCATGAGCTCCGCTTCCATGAGCGAAGGCGAGAGGAATTCGTCGCCAGCGGGCTCCCATGCCTGACATGCCACGTCGTCGACAAACCAGCGTTCCGCGGTATTCACGACCAGTGCTTCCAGCGATTCACGCGACGTTTGCCGCGCGAAATCCAATGTCAACGCCAATGCGAAGGCCATGTTGAAGTGCGTGCCCACGCGCAGCGGGTAGGTCGCTTTCGGCAAAAACTCCTCGAAGCGTTCGACAAACACCCTGGTAAGCGGCGCAAAAGTTTTCGACCAGCGCGCGGCCTCCGAGAGCTTCAGCGATTCGAGCTGCGCGCTGAGCGCGAGCAACCATGCCCAACCATAAGGCCGCTCGAAACCACGGTTGTGCGGCAGATCGAGATAGGCCATTTCACCGGCCACGTTCTCCGCGGTGAAATGTTCGTCGACCACGGCGACGATGCGCGCCGCTTCCGGCAGATCGGGAAAGCGTTCGAGCAGATGCAGAATCAACCAGTAGCCGTGCACGCACGAATGCCAGTCGTAGCTGCCGTAAAAAATCGGATGCAGCGCGCGCGGACCTTGCACGTCCTGCGGTCCGGCGAGGGAGTGCGTCAGCTTGTTCGGGTATTCGCGCGTGAGGTGGGCGAGTGCGAGATTGGCGAATTTCGATGCGAATTCGCGAGTGAGTTGGGTAGTCATTGGCGCCTCCTCAAAAGCGGAATACGAACAGATATAACAGTATGGTGTTGGCGATCAACAATAGCAAAGCGGTCGGCCACTGCGCCTTGATCACGCCGTTCTGATCTTTCAGCTCCAGCAGCGCTGCTGGCACGATATTGAAGTTGGCCGCCATTGGGGTCATCAAAGTGCCGCAAAAGCCGCACAGCATGCCGATCGCACCCAGAATGGCGGGGTTGCCGTGGAATTGATGCACGATCAGTGGCAAGCCGATACCTGCCGTCATGACGGGAAACGCGGCGAATGCGTTGCCCATGATCATCGTGAAGATCGCCATGCCGAACGTGTAAGCCGCCACCACCGCGAAGGCGGAGTCGAGCGGAATCCACGTTTTTACCAGATCCGACACCACGTGGCCCACGCCCGCGACGGCGAACAGCGCGCCGAGGGCCGCCAGCATCTGCGGCAGAATGGCGGCCCAGCCGACGGTATCCATGGTGTGCCGCGCGTCTTTCAAAGCGTGCACCGGCGAGTCGCGCAACATGAAGAGCGCCGCGCCGAACGCAACCAGCGTGCCCAATACGAGCGAAATTAACGTGACGTTCTTCGCTTCGACGAACGGCGCGTGTTTCAGCGTCAAGGTGCCAAGCAACGTGATGAACGGAATCAGCAGCGCCGGAATGAACAGCTTGTTGCCGAAGCGTTGCGCATTCGCTTCGCGGCGCGCGGCGGCGGCTTCGGTACTGTTGTCCGTCTTGCCTTTGCCGAGCTTGCCGGAGCCGGCGATCACGGCGAGTGCGATGGCGAGGCAGCCTGTTACGAAGTGCGGCAGTTCTCCGCCGAACATGAACGTGAGCGCGTAGATTCCCCAGAACAGAAAATTGGCAATGCGGCGTGGATTCGAACGGTCTTGCAGATTGAAGAGGGCGAACGCGGCGAACATCAAACCGGCCAGCACGTAGAGCGATTCGAGTTTGATCATCATCGCGCGATACCTCGGCCGTACGCGGTCATCTTATGCGAGAGATTACGGTCCAGCAGGATCAGGCGCACGACATGGATCACGAGTGCCGCGACGGCCGTTGGAATCGCCCAAACTGACACTTGCAGCGGTTCCACCGAGATGCCGTTCTGTTCGAGGAAGCCCTTGATCAGCAGGATGGACTGGATCGCAATGAAAATGTCTTCGCCGAAAAACACGGCGATGTTGTCCACCGCCGATGCATTCGCGCGGATCTGCTGGCGTACCGCATCGGGTAAGTCGCCGTAGCGGTTCGCGGCGGCGGCCTCGGCCATCGGCGCGATGAGCGGACGCACCATCTGCGCGTGCCCACCCAGGGACGTCAGACCGAGTGCGGCGGTGATCTGGCGGATCACGAAGTACAGCATCAGCACGCGGCCGGTGGTGGCGGCGTGCAGACGTGAAATCAGGTGTTTGGCCTGCTCTTTCAGGCCGTTGCGCTCCAACAGTGCGATGACCGGTAGCGTCAGCCAGATCAGGCCCATATAGCGGTTATCCGCGAATGCCTTACCGAATGCGCTGACGATCTCGACCGGCTGCAAGCCGCCGGCGACGCCCGTGGCGATTCCCGCGATCGTCACGACCAATAGCGCATTGAAGCGCAATGCGAAGCCGAGTACGACGATCGGCACGCCGATTAAAACCCACATGCTGTTCTCCTTGCTGCTTCGCTGGTGTGTCGTTGTTGTGTGCTGCTGGAGGCGTTGCCTGGTGCTGGCGAGGGCGGTTGCACGCAAGCGCTGACAGGTTGCGCCGGGTTGCTATGCCTCGTGGGCGAAGAAATCTAACACGATAATTTATCGATAAATAGTCGACGAATTGCGTGATTAGGGTAAACGCCTGGGGAGGGTGGGTGTTCGGGCAGAGGGAACGAGAGAGGCGGATCTGGCGTCACGCGCCGCGAACGTGGCGCGCCATGGGTGCCGAAAGCGCGAATACCGCAGAGACAGCTAAGACGGCACAGCGGCGCTTGCGCTGTGCCGTTTCAAGAAGTGACGACGACTAGAACAACTCGAGAATCCGGTGATACATCATCCCGAGTTCGAGCGCCGGCCCGCGCAACGCCGGGCCGCCTGGAAAGCGCGCATGGCGCAACTGCGCGAACAGATCGAAGGCAGCGGTCTCACCCGCCATTGCCTGGGCCACCACGCGCCCGGCAATGCCGGTCAACGCGACGCCGTGCCCGGAAAACCCCTGCACGTAAAAGTAATTCGGATCGATCGAGCCGAAATCGGGCGCGCGATTTCGCGTCACATCGACAAAACCGCCCCACGCATAGTCGATTTTCACATCGGCGAGTTGCGGGAACACGGCGATCATGCGTTGGCGAATCTCTTCACCGAGTTGCACGGGCGACGCTCCGGTCGAACTCGCCCGTCCGCCGAACAGCACGCGATGGTCCGCCGACAAGCGGAAATAGTCGAGAAAGAAGTTGTTGTCGCAAATCGCCTCGCGTCCTTTGATCAATGCATCCGCGCGCTCCTTGCCGAGCGATTCGGTGGCGACGATATACGACGCGATCGGTGCGATGCGCGCGGCGATCGGCGCAGGCAGCACGTTGCCGAGCGTGGCGTTGCCACATGCCGCGACGAAGCGGCAGCGCACTTCGCCGCGAGCGGTGCGCACGACCGGCCGCGCACCGCGCACGACCTCGATGACCGGCGAATGCGCGAACAATTGCGCGCCTTCGCGGCGCGCCGCATCGGCGAGACCGAGACAGTACTTGAGCGGATGCAGATGACCGGAGAACGGATCGTACACACCGGCCAGATAGCGTCGCGACGCGACCCGCGAACGGACTTCGTCGGTATCGAGCCACGAGAGTTTCGTATAACCCCAGCGTTGCGAAGCCGACTCCATCCACGAACGCAGATCGGGCACGCGTTTCGGTTTGGTTGCGACAGTCAGATAGCCGGACGTGAAATCGCAGTCGATGCCGTAGCGCTCGATGCGCTCTCGCACGAGCGCCACGCCTTCCACCGACATCGCCCACGCGGCGCGCGCGCCTTCCAGACCGAGTTGGCGCTCCATGATCTCGTCTTTCGCGAAACCCACCAGCGTCTGCCCGCCGTTGCGCCCCGACGCGCCCCAGCCGGGACGGTGCGCATCGAGCACGACCACCGACAGGCCGCGCGCGCGACACTCCAGCGCTACCGATAAACCGGAGAAGCCCGCGCCGATCACGCACACGTCGGCTTCGAGCGTGCCGTCGAGCGTGGGGTCGTCGGTCAGCGGGCGGGTGGCGCTCGCTTCGTAATAGGAGTTGGCGATCAACGCGTCGGCGCGCAGGTCGAGTGTGTTGAAGCCGGGCGTCGGGGCATTCATCAAAGCAGGTCCTTCATTCGATACCAGGCCATGGCGAGTACGAGGGCAGGGGTGCGCAGTGTAGCGCCGCCAGGAAAGTCGCGGTGACGAATCTTGCCGAACAGATCGAAGCGCGACGCCTGACCGTCGATCGCTTCGGCGATCAGCTTACCCGCGAGGCCGGTAGTATTCACGCCGTGCCCCGAGAAGCCCTGCGCGAAATAGAGGGTGGGCGAAAGCCGGCCGAAATGTGGCGCGCGATTCATGGTGATGTCGACGAAACCACCCCACGCATAGTCGATTTTGACATCGTCGAGTTGCGGGAAGGTTTTGAGCATATCGCGGCGCATCGCTTCGCCGAGGTTACGCGGCGCGAACGTCGAATAGCTCACCTTGCCGCCCCACAGCAAGCGGTTATCGGGCGCGGGCCGGAAGTAGTCGAGTACGAAGCGGCTGTCGCACACGGCGGCTTTGGCGGGCATCAGCGCTTCGGCGCGATCGGGGTCGAGCGGTTCGGTGGCGATCACGTAAGTGCCGACCGGCATGATCTTGTTGGCCACCTCCGGCGCGAGCTTGCCGAGATAGGTATTGCAGGCAAGCACGACGAAGCGCGCGCGCACTTCGCCGCGCTCGGTTTGCGCGACATGTCGGCCGTTTTCTTCACGCAAGGCCGTAACGCAACTGTCTTCATAAATCTGCACGCCGGCCTCGCGTGCCGCGCGCGCCAGACCCAACGTGTAATTCAAAGGATGCAGGTGGCCGCTATCCGCGTCGAAGAGGCCGCCGAGGTAGCGTTGCGACTGAACATAGTTGCCCACGCCGTCGGCGTCGACATAACTGAAGCGTTCGTAGCCGAAGCGCCGCTGCGCTTCGTCGCGCCATTTCTGCAACGCATCGGTGTCGCGCGGTTTATTGGCGGCGGTCAGATAACCAATGGTCAGATCGCAATCGATCCGATGCTTCGCGACCCGTTCCCTGACGATGTCGAGGGTTTCGATCCCCATGTCCCAAACGCGCTTCACGTCGTCCGCGGGCATGTACTTCGCGAACGTATCGATATCGCACGCAAAGCCGCCGATCAACTGGCCACCATTGCGGCCGCTCGCCGCCCATCCGACTTTCGATGCTTCGAGCACCGCGACCGAATGGCCGCGCTCGGCGAGATTCAACGCGGTGGAGATGCCGGTGAGGCCGGCGCCGATCACGCAAACATCGACGTTGATCGTTTCTTCGAGTGCGGGATGGCGGGTGGTGTCGTTGGCAGTGGCAGCGTAATACGAGGCGACGTGAGGCTGGTTCGAGAATCGGAGCATAGGCAGAGCATGCGCAAAGTGCCTGTGCGCGTGGCCTTTCCTGCAGCAAGGCCACGCGCCGGCAGGGCGGATTAGAACGAGTAGATGAACTGTGTCGCGAGCAGGTCGTTGGACTTGCCATACGAACCGTCGTTCTTCAGGAACACCTGTTTGTTGGCCCAGTCGTGGCGGTATTCCACCTTGACCGTGATCTGCTGGGTCGGATAGAACAGCAGGTCGAGCGAAACGTCCTGGCGGGTCGCGCCCTTGCATTCGAAGCCAAGGCCGCCGTTCGCCTGCGAATTGGCAAGACAGTCCGCGCCGATACCAAAGCCGTTCGCCGTGTCCATGCCGTTGCCGTTCAACGCGATGCCACCGCCGCCGCCGCCGTTCTTGCTGTCGACCAGCAGGTCATAGCGCACGGTCGCGCCCATGCGGCCCACCACCGGCAGATTGAACTTGCGGTGCGCGAGCAGCGAGAGGCCATACCATTGTGCCTGGCCGCCGTTGTACGCGGCGTTTTGCTGCTGACCGTAGTCGATCTCCGCGTTGTACTGCACGTCGGCGAGCGTGTAGGTCAGGTCGGCTTCGGTGAAGAAGAACGTGCCGCCCGAACTCGGCGCCTGGCCGCCTACGCCGTAGTGGACCGCGCCGGTATCGTCGATCGAGCTAGGCAAGGTCTGACGCCCGATATTGAACGACCCGCCGATATCCAGCGCGCTCGACCACGTGTAGTCGGTACGCGCGGTGAAAGTCGGGATCTTGTTGCTGGTCGTGATCGGATCGCCCAGCGCGTTGGTGCCGATCTGCGTCGTCGCGCCATACGTGCGGTACTGCTCGTTGCCGAGGAAGAACTTCCATGCCCAGTTGCCGGCCGTGTAGTTCGCCCCGATCCCGACGTAGCTGCCCGGATCCGAGAAGTCGTACAGCAGGTTGTGCGTGAGCGTGAGCATCTGATTCGACTGCTGCACTTCATAGCCGCCGAAGCTCGGAATCAAACCGGCCACGAGTGTCGTGCTCGCCGTCAGCGGCACGTTGACCACCGCCGTGTTCAGGATGTTGTTGCCGATATCGCCGTGCGAATTCTGCAGCAGCGTAATGCCGTTGCCGCGATTCGGCATCAGCGTGATTTCCGCCGACGGCGCCATCGGGCCGACACCGAAGGTCTTCTTGATGTCGAGGTACAGATCGCCGAACGTGCTGTTGAAGTAGTTGTAGCTGCTTTCGTGGTTGGCGAACAGGAACGACGAACTGCTCTGCGCACGGTTATAAATGTAGGTCGGGTCGATATAGCCCGTCACCGACAGACCGGCGATCGGCCCGGTCTGCGCGGCATCTTCGAGCGAATCGACCTTCAACTGCTGGTTGGCGATCTGCTGCTTCATCGCCGTCACGTCGTCGTTGGTGAGCGTCGCCTGAGCCTTGCCGTAATCCGGCGA
Source organism: Paraburkholderia sp. BGA-UO-ETr-F21 (assembly GCF_059567925.1). NCBI lineage: Bacteria > Pseudomonadati > Pseudomonadota > Betaproteobacteria > Burkholderiales > Burkholderiaceae > Paraburkholderia > Paraburkholderia sp. BGA-UO-ETr-F21. The sequence continues at coordinate 1,001,630 of NZ_JCAQOY010000037.1, forward strand.
CGAGATATCCACCGGCGCGGCCACCACCGCCGGGGCAGGGGCCGCGGTCGCCGCCGTGGCTGCCTTCGGTTTGGTGGCGACTTCAGCGCGCAACTGTTTGACCTCCTTTTGCAGTGCATTCAGTTGAGCCTGAAGCGCCTTGATCTGGTCGCTGGTGGCATCCGCCATGGCAATGCCAGGCAGACTCCCCGCCACCAACAGACAGATGAGTTTCTTTCTCATTCAAATTCTCCTTATTGGTCGTACTGCAAAATCACTGCTTATGCACGTGCCGTATCGAGCGACTTCCGTACGGCGGCTTGTTGTGGAGCGGAGGGCAAGGGATCGGCGGCTTCGGCGAGGGCGAAAGCCATTTGCATGTCGCGGTTGCGTTTGCGCTCGCGCAACTGCATCCAGCGGTTCACGGCAATCACGCCGATTGTCACGGTGGTGATAAAGATCGTGGCGAGCGCATTCATTTCCGGATTCAGGCCGAGACGCACACGCGAGAACACGACGAGCGGCAGCGTGGTCGAGCCGGGACCAGACAGGAACGCGGAGAGCACGAGGTCGTCGAAAGAAAGCGTGAACGACAGCAGCCAGCCCGACATCAGCGCCTGCGAGATGAGCGGCAGGGTAATCAGGAAGAACACCTTGAAAGGCGTGGCGCCGAGGTCGAGCGCGGCTTCTTCGAGCGACTTGTTGAGCTCTTTCACACGCGATTGCACGATGATCGCCACATACGACACGCACAGCATGACGTGGCCGATCCAGATCGTGAAGAGTCCGCGGCCCTTCGGCCAACCGAGCATCTGTTCGAGCGCGACGAACAGCAACAGCAGCGAGATACCCTGAATCACTTCCGGAATCACGAGCGGCGCGTTGATCATGCCGGCGAACAGCGTGAAGCCGCGAAAGCGTCCGAAGCGCGCGAGCACGAAACCGGCCCATGTGCCGATCACAACGGAGGCGCACGCGGTCAACAGACCGATCTTCAGCGAAAGCCATGCGGCATTCAGCAGTTCGCCGTCGTGCAACAGCGCGCCGTACCATTTGAGCGAGAAGCCGGACCACACCGTGACGAGCTTCGATTCGTTAAACGAATACACCACCAGGCTGATGATCGGAATGTAAAGAAACAGAAATCCGAAAGTCAGTACGCTATTGGACAGCGTCTTATTAGGCTTGATCATTTCGCGCCCTCCAGTTCCTTGACCTGGTAGTACTGGAACACGGCCATCGGCACGAGCAGCAGTAGAACCATGGCGACGGTGACGGCGGATGCCATCGGCCAGTCCATATCGTTGAAGAATTCATCCCACATCACGCGGCCGATCATCAGCGTGTCGGCGCCACCGAGAAGTTCCGGAATCACGTATTCGCCGACCGCCGGAATGAACACCAGCAGACTGCCGGCGATAATGCCGTTCTTCGACAGCGGCAAGGTGATGCGCGTGAAGGCCGTCCATGGCTTGCAACCGAGGTCGTAAGCCGCTTCGAGCAGCGTCAGATCCATCTTCACAAGGTGCGCATACAGCGGCATCACCATGAAAGGCAGGTACGAATAGACCATGCCGATATAAACGCCAATATCCGTGTGGTAGAGGCGCAACGGCGAATGAATCATGCCGATCGCCATTAGCGTGTGATTGAGCAGGCCGTCGTCTTTCAGAATGCCGATCCATGCGTAGACGCGAATCAGGAACGAGGTCCAGAAAGGCAGCATCACACCCATCATCAGCAGGTTGCGCTTGGTGGGTTCAGAGCGGGCGATGTAGTACGCAATCGGATAGCCGATCAGCAGGCAGAAGAAGGTCGAGACCGCGGCCATCTTCAGCGAGCTGATATACGTCGCGACATACAGATCGTCTTGCAGCAGGAACGCGTAGTGACTGAGCTGCATGGCGAAATGCACCATGCCGTCCTTGACCGTCACGAGATCCGTGTATGGCGGAATGCCCAGACGCAGATCGGCGAAACTGATCTTCAGCACCAGCACGAACGGCAACGCGAAGAACACCGTGAGCCAGAGGAACGGCACGCCGATCACGGTCGTGCGGCCCGACGGAACCAGCGTCGACAGGCGTTTTTTCAGCGAGCCGAGCAAACGGCTGCCGGACGGCGCACCGAGCGCCGCGGGGGAGGTAGTGGGATTGCTCATTGCGTCAGCACCACGCCGCTAGCCGGCGACCAGTAGACGAACACGTCGTCGTTATAGGAGGGCGCACCTTCGGCCATCAGATGCGAGCTGGAGAGATTCGACACGACGGTCTTGCCGCTCGGCAGACGCACGTGATACAGCGAATAGCTGCCCATGTACGCGACGTCCGAGACCACGCCGCGCGCCCAGTTGTGCGGAGTGGACGGTTTGTCGAGCGAGACCTTGATGCGTTCCGGACGCACGGAGATTCCGACTGGCATGCCGAGCGGCCCGGTAATGCCGTGGCTCACATAAATGCGCGATTCGAGGTCTTCGCTTTCCACAAAGATGTGGTCTGGCTCATCCGCGACCACCGTGCCTTCGAACAGGTTGGTCGAGCCGATGAATTCGGCGGAGAAGCGGCTATTCGGAAACTCGTAGACCTGGCTCGGCGAGCCGATCTGCACGATGCGGCCTTCGCTCATCACGGCGAGGCGTCCGGCCATGGTCATCGCTTCTTCCTGATCGTGCGTGACCATCACGCAGGTCACGTCGACCTTTTCGATAATGTTCACGAGTTCGAGCTGGGTCTTCTGACGGATCTTTTTATCGAGCGCCGACATCGGCTCGTCGAGCAGCAGCAGCTTGGGGCGCTTCACGAGCGAACGGGCGAGCGCCACACGCTGCTGCTGGCCGCCTGACAGTTGATGCGGCTTGCGTTGCGCGTACTTGCTCATCTGCACGAGATTGAGCGCATCGGCCACGCGTTCCCTGATTTCGTTTTTCGGCGTGCCTTCCTGCTTCAGACCGAAGGCGATGTTCGCCTCGACGCTCATGTGCGGGAAGAGGGCGTACGACTGGAACATCATGTTGACCGGGCGCTTGTACGGCGGCATCGCGGCGAGATCTTCGCCGTCGACGAAAATGCGCCCGGACGTGACCGTCTCGAGCCCCGCGAGCATGCGCAGGAGCGTGGACTTGCCGCAGCCGGAGCTGCCGAGCAGCGCGAACAACTCGTTCTTGGCGATGCTCAGGTTGACATTGTCGACAGCGGTGCTGTCGCCGAATTTCTTCACGACATTTTCGATGCGAACGAATTCGTCCGATTTCGATTTTGCCGTCGCTGCGGGGCGGGCCATCTGGGTGGCGCCGGCGGCGCTATTTAAGGTCGTCGAGTTCATGATGTAACCATTCCTTGCGGATCGCGGGCGCAAGTGTCTCCATACGAGGCGCGGGAAGCGTCTCGCAACGTGCGCTGCGATCGGAAAACATGGGACTGCGCGTAGGTGGGACACTAAAATCGCGCAGGCTGACTACGGTTACTGCTATTCATGCGCTCAGGGTTCGAGCGATCCCTGAGCGCGGGATCTATGCTTGATATCGTCGCCTGATTAATGGCCGGTTTTGAGCTGTGCCCAAAGACGGTTTTCAAGGCGCAGAATGTCGGTCGGCATCGGCTTCATCAGCGTCATCTTGCTCAACACTTCATCGCCCGGATAAACGGTCTTGTCCTGTGCGACAGCCGGCGTCACGAACTGGCGCGCGGCCTTGTTCGCGGTCGGATAGAACACTTCATTGGTGATCGCGGCGTTGACCTTCGGGTCCGAGATGTAGTTGATCCATTTCAACGCGGCTTCAGGATGCGGTGCGTCTTTCGGGATCACCATCACGTCGAACCACAGCAGACCGCCTTCCTTCACGTTCGAGAACTTGATCTGGTACGAACGCTTGGCTTCTTCGGTACGGCGGCTGGCAATGCCGACGTCGCCAGACCAGCCCAGCACCACGCACACGTCGTTATTGGCGAGGTCGTTGATGTAGCCAGACGAGTTGAATTGGGTGATATACGGGCGAATCTTCTTCAGCACTTCGAATGCGGCCTGATAGTCGGCGGGATTCGTGCTGTTCGGATCCTTGTGCATGTATTGCAGCGTGGCGGCGAAGACATCGACGGCCTGGTCGAGAATCGACACACCGCAGCCTTTCAGCTTGGAAATATTGGCCGGATCGAACACGAGGGCCCAGCTATCCACCGGCGCATTGGCGCCGAGCGCTTTCTGCACGGCCTGCACGTTGTAACCGATGCCGTCCGTACCGTATGCCCAAGGCACGCCGTACTGGTTGCCCGGGTCCGCGTCGGCAATCATCTTCATCAGCACGGGGTCAAGATTGGCGAGGTTCGGCAACTTTGACTTGTCGAGCTTCTGGTACACGCCGGCCTGAATCTGCTTGGCCATGTAGTTCGACGTCGGCACCACGATGTCGTAGCCGGAACTGCCCGCGAGCAGCTTGGCCTGCAAGGTGTCGTCGCTATCGTAGTTGTCGTATTTGACCTTGATGCCGTCCTGCTTCTCGAAGTTCGGAATCGTGTCCTTCGCGATGTAGTCCGACCAGTTATACACATTCAGTTCCGTGTCGGCCGCAAGGGCCGGCGTCACCGACAGCGCCGCAAAACCGGTGAAGGCGAGAAGCGCGGCCCCCGCGACCGCATGACGAAGATGACTAACGCTCATGGTTTTTTCCCTTGATGTGAAGAACCGGCATGAGCGTGATGTGTGGGTGTGCCCATGCCGGAACGGACTGCCGTTACGAAATGCCGAGTTGTTGTGCCGTTGCGTCGATGGCTTTTTTGGCCTTCGAGACGATTTCGTCGATTTCGAGCTTGTTGATGACCAGCGGTGGCGACAGCAGCATGCGGTCGCCGGTTGCGCGCATGATCAGATTGCCGTTAAAGCAGAAGTCGCGGCAGATCGTGCCGACATCACCGCCATTGGTGAAACGCTTGCGTGCTTTCGGGGCTTCTGCGAGTTGCAGGCCGGCCACCAGACCCGCACCGGAGATTTCGCCGATGATCGGATGGTTGGCGAACGTGTCGCGCAGCTTCTGCTGAAAGTACGGACCGGTGTCGGTCTTGACGCGTTCGACGATCTTCTCGTCGCGTAGCAGCTTGAGGTTCGCGACCGCGACGGCGGCGGCGACCGGATGACCCGAGTATGTGAGACCATGGTTGAAGTCGCCGTTTTCGATGATCGCCTTCGCAACGCGGTCATGCAGGCCGACCGCGCCCATCGGCACGTAGCCGCTCGTCAAGCCCTTTGCCATCGTGATCAGATCCGGCTCGAAGCCGAAGTGCTGATGTGCGAACCATTCGCCGGTGCGGCCGAAACCGCCGATCACTTCATCGGCGACGAGCAGAATGTCGTACTTGCGGCAGATGCGCTGGATTTCCGGCCAGTAGGTCGATGCCGGGAAGATCACGCCGCCCGCTCCCTGGAAAGGCTCACCAATGAAAGCGGCTACATTGTCCGCGCCGATTTCGAGAATCTTCGCTTCCAGTTGCTGCGCGCGAGCCAGTGCGAATTCTTCCGGCGTCAGGTTGCCTTCTGCTTCGCCGAAGAAGTACGGCTGGTCGATATGCACGATGTTCTCGACTTTCGAGGGCATCTGTTCGTGCATATAGCCCATGCCGCCGAGCGTGCCGCCCGCGATCGTCGACCCGTGATAACCGTTCTTGCGCGAGATCACGAATTTCTTCGAATGCTTGCCTTGCGTCGCCCAGTAGTGGTGGACGATACGCAGCACCGTGTCGTTGCCTTCCGAACCGCTGTTGCAGTAGAAGAAGTGATTGAACGGTTCCGGCGCGAGCTCCGCGAGCAGGGCCGACAGTTCGATCACCGGTGGGTGCGTCGTCTTGAAGAAGGTGTTGTAGAAGGGCAACTCCAGCATCTGCTTGTACGCGGCGTCGGCCAGTTCCTTGCGGCCATAACCGACGTTCACGCACCACAGCCCGGCCATGCCGTCGATCACCTTGTTGCCGTCCGAGTCCCACAAGTACACGCCTTGCGCTTTGACGATCACGCGGCTGCCGGTGCGATTGAGCGCACCCATATCGGAAAACGGGTGAATGTGGTGCGCGGCGTCGAGCGCGCGATATTCTGCGGTGGTGCGTTGCTGTTGCGCGGCTTGTGCGTTCGCGGCAGGCTGCGCCGGTTGCACGTAAGCGACTTCTTCTGTTCTGTAGCTCATACTGCCTCCAATTTTTTGCGTTTGCCTTACACGTGCAGCAGCAAATGCCGGCGTTCCCACGAACTGATCACGCGGAAGAACGCTTCGTATTCGGTTTCTTTCAGGGCGAGGTACGCTTTGACGAATTTTTCGCCGAGTACTTCGGCGATCGGCTCGCAGGCGCCCATCAAAGTCAGGCCCTCTTCGAGATTGCGCGGCAGCTGGTACGGCAATTCATACCCGTCGCTGAGCAGCGGCTCGGTGGCTTCGAGGTTCTGCGTCATGCCGAGATAGCCGGCCGCGAGCGTCGCTGCAATCGCGAGATAGGGGTTACAGTCCACGCCCGGAATGCGGTTTTCGATGCGGCGCGCGGCCGGCCCCGAATGCGGAATCCGGAAACCCACTGTGCGATTGTCGTAGCCCCATGCCACGTTGATCGGCGCGGCCATGAAGCGCGACAGACGACGATACGAGTTGATATACGGCGCGAAAATCGGCATCAACGCGGGCGTGTACTTCTGCAAACCGGCGATATAGCTCGTGAACAGCGAGGTCGGCTTGCCGTCCGCGCCGGTGAAGAGATTGTGGCCGGTCTCTTCGTCGACGAGACTTTGATGCATGTGCATTGCCGAGCCCGGTTCGCCTTCCATCGGCTTGGCCATGAACGTCGCGTACATCTTGTGGCGCAGTGCGGCTTCACGCACCGTGCGCTTGAACAGGAATACGCTGTCGGCGAGCTTGAGCGGATCTCCGTGCATGAAGTTGATTTCCATCTGCGCGGCGCCGACTTCGTGAATCAGCGTGTCGACTTCCAGTTCCTGCACCTCGCAGTACTCGTAGATGTCTTCGAAAAGCGGATCGAATTCGTTGACCGCTTCGATCGAATACGCCTGACGGCCGGTTTCCGGGCGCCCGGTACGGCCGATAGGCGGTTGCAGCGGCAGGTCCGGATCCTTGTTCATGTCGACCAGGTAGAACTCCAGCTCGGGCGCGATGACCGGCTTCCAGCCTTTGGCTTTGTAGAGTTCGAGCACGCGGCGCAGTACGCGGCGCGGCGAGATCGCGACCGGCGTGCCGTCGAAGTGAACGCAATCGTGAATCACCTGGGCAGTCGGATCGACGGCCCACGGAATCATGCGGATGGTGCTGGGGTCGGGCACGCAAACCATGTCCGGATCGGTGACGCCGGTGAGCGTGCCGTCTTCCGGATAGTCCCCTGTGACGGTCTGGATCATCACCGCCTGCGGCAAGCGCATGGACTCGCCGGACTCGAATTTGCTGCGCGGAATGATCTTGCCGCGCGCGATCCCGGCCATATCCGGAATGATCGCTTCGATTTCGGTGACACGGTTCTTCTTCAGAAATTCGTCGATGTCATGCATGATTATTCTCTCTGTTTTGGTGCGCGACCGGCTCAGGCGTGCGTGGCAGCGGCGGATGCCGCGCCATAGCCGGCCTTGGTGCGCATTCGATCGCGGCAGGCGTCGCCGAACGCCCGAAAGATCGCGGTGGAAAGCGCGTCGTTGGCATGCTTCCACTCCGGGTGCCACTGCACACCCAGCGCGAAGGCACGCGCATCTTTCACGCTTACCGCTTCAATCAGGCCGTCCGGCGCGGTGGCTTCGGCCGTGAGGCCCACGCCCAGCCGCTCGACGCCCTGGCCGTGCAATGAATTCACACGCGCTTCATCCGTGCCGCCCGCGAGACGCTGCAACAAGCCGCCCTGCGTCAGCGTGATCGAATGCGACGGTGCGTATTGCACGTCGAGGTCGTCTTCCTTGTTCTCGCGATGGTCGTTCAGGCCATCCACCGCGTGAACGCTTTGATGCAGCGTCCCGCCAAAAACCACGTTCATTTCCTGGAAGCCCCGGCATACGGCCAGTACCGGCACCCCGGCTTCGATCGCCGCACGCATGAGCGGCAACGTCGTCGCATCGCGTGCGGCGTCGTGCAGCGTGCCCGGCGTGCTGGGTTGGCCGCCGTAGCGGTGCGGCTCGACGTTCGAATAGCTGCCGGTAAACAGCAGACCGTCGACGGTCGCCAGCACGTCAGCAGCCGACTGACGCTCGCCGAGCGCCGGTAGCAGCATGGCCAGCGCCTGTGAACCGTCCACGATCGCGGCGATGTATTTCTCGCCGACCACGTGCGACGGGTGGACTCCCATCATCGTTCTGTCGGCGCTGATGCCGACGAGGGGTTTGTTTCGCATAACGAATAGACGTGTGTGTTCCCCGCGGGACGCGGCATGAACAACGTTAAACACTGCGCGGCACGATTCCGCAGCCGTGCGCCGAGCGCGAGGCCACCGGATGGTGCAGGCGGTCGTCGTCAATGGAAACGCGCCGCGCGTGGTTATCAGATGGGCTGTTCGATTCGATCCGCTGCAGTGCGCAACTGAGCCGTTGAGCATGAACCGCGCGGGCGGCAGACGGCACCGCACATGCAGGAACGCACGGCTCGACGGAGCGCGCTCACGCAAACGGATGAATCGAACAGCGAAAAGGAGAGAGGCGCTACGGCAGCAGCGAGGCGACTTCGTCCGTGCGAACGGCAATGAAGGCGCGCGCGGAGATGGAGTTGTGACGTCGAACTGAACGGCGGGACAGGATCGTGAAGACGGACAGAAAGCGGCGGAACGCAAGGCTGCCGTTGCTGCCGTCGGCGATGGCGCCGTCAGCGCGAGGACAACTCGCCTGACTACGATTCCATCTCACCAAAGGGCCTCGGACTCTCACGATTACACTCGACTAGCGACGTTGAAAGTATTGAACGGCCTGCTCGAAATCCGCACGGGGCGTTTAAAGAAACAGGACGCTGGGATGATCGCCTCGAACCGATGCGAACCGGGTTCGCTGCGCCGCAAAAACACACTTTGGTGCTTCCGGACGCCGGTATGACGATCGCCTGTGAATCAGCATATACGAGCCAATAAAGCCGTCAAATGCTTTTTGATAAAACATTTATCAGGGCTTTCCCGAGGGTCTGGCTAGAATCCCGCCCTGTGGGAACGTTCGTTGCGAGAAACACATTTCGGAATCCTTTCAGGGTTTTCCCCAGCGGCGCAACGATTAAAGTGATTAGAATATTCAACACTCGCAGGGCCATTTCGTTGCCCGAGTCATGTCGTCACTCAGTGCCCGATCGTCTTCCATGTCAGAGAACCTAACGATGTCCATAGAAGTAGCCACCCGTCTGCAATACATCCGCAAGAAGCACGGCTTGTCACAGCGTGAACTGGCGAAACGGGCGGGGGTGACGAACGGCACCATCTCGCTGATCGAACAGAATCGCGTGAGCCCATCGGTCGGCTCGTTGAAGAAACTGCTCGAATGCATTCCCATGAGCCTCGCCGAATTCTTCACCTTCGAAGTCGAGGTGGAGCGTTCGGTCGTGTCGCGCCGGGCGGATATGCCGAACCTCGGCAATGAGTCGATCGAGTTCTATCTCGCGGGGTCGAGCGTGAAAGACCGCAACATGGGGATTTTGCGCGAGGTCTATCAGCCGTTGTCGGACACCGGTCCGGAAATGTTGGAGCATGAGGGGCACGAGGGCGGGGTGGTGGTCAGCGGTCAGATCGAACTGACGGTGGACGGCATCACATGGCTGCTCGACCCCGGTGACAGCTACTACTTCGAAAGCCGTCTTCCGCACCGTTTTCGCAATCCCAGCGCGGAGCATCTCTGCGAGATCGTGTCGGCCAATTCGCCGCCCACCTTCTGAAGACTCCGCGCCAACGCGCCTCGACACAACTCAGCGCCGCAGTTCAGTGCCGCATGAAGTCGATGCAGCTTTGCGTCGAGCGCATAACATTGAGGCATCCTGATGGACAAGAAATCTCTCGCTTTCTGGCAAGACAAAGCCGCTACGCTGACTATTGAGGGCCGGGCGTTTATCGACGGCGAATACCGTGACGCCGACGGCGGCCGCACGTTCGACTGCCTGAGCCCGATCGATGGCAAGCTGCTCGCCAAAGTCGCCGACAGTGGCGCGGCTGACGTCGACGCGGCTGTTGCAGCCGCGCGCCGTGCCTTCGATTCCGGTGTGTGGTCGGGCCTCAACCCGCGTCAGCGCAAAGCGGTTCTGTTGCGTTGGGCCGCGTCGATCCGCGAGCACATGGACGAGCTCGCGCTGCTCGAAACGCTCGACGCCGGCAAGCCGATCGCCGACACCACCAGCGTGGACGTGCCGGGCGCGGCATATTGCGTCGAGTGGTTTGCCGAAGCCATCGACAAGGTCGGCGGCGAAGTCGCGCCGGCCGATCATCATCTGGTGGGACTGGTCACGCGCGAGCCGATCGGCGTGGTGGCGGCAGTGGTGCCGTGGAATTTCCCGATCCTGATGGCGTCGTGGAAATTCGGCCCGGCTCTGGCCGCGGGCAATAGCGTCGTGCTCAAGCCTTCGGAAAAGTCGCCGCTCACCGCGATCCGCCTCGCGCAGCTCGCACTGGAGGCCGGCATTCCCGCCGGCGTGTTCAACGTCGTGCCGGGCGCGGGCGAGCCAGGCAAGCTGCTGGCGCTGCATCAGGACGTGGACTGCCTTGCGTTTACCGGCTCGACCAACGTCGGCAAGCTGATCATGCAGTACGCCGGCCAGTCGAACCTGAAACGCGTGTGGCTCGAACTCGGCGGCAAGTCGCCGAACATCGTGATGCCGGATTGCCCCGATATGGACCGCGCGGCGAACGCGGCGGCCGGTGCGATCTTCTACAACATGGGTGAAATGTGCACGGCGGGTTCGCGCCTGCTCGTTCATCGCGACATCAAAGATGCGTTTCTGGACAAGTTGATCGCCGCGGCGCGCAGCTATACGCCGGGCAACCCGCTCGACCCGAACACGTCGATGGGCGCGATCGTCGACAAGGTGCAGCTCGAACGCGTGCTCGGCTATATCGAGGCAGGCCGTTCAGAAGCAAAGCTGCTGCTGGGCGGCGCGCGCGTGAAAGAAGAAACGGGCGGCTTCTATATCGAGCCGACCATCTTCGAGATTCCGGCTTCAGGTGCGAAGGTTGCACGCGAGGAGATCTTCGGGCCGGTGTTGTCGGTGATCACGTTCGATACCGTTGAAGAGGCGATCAGGATCGCTAACGACAGCGAGTACGGTCTCGCCGCCGCTGTCTGGACCTCGAACCTGACCACCGCGCACGAGGTGTCGCGCAAGCTCCGCGCCGGCACGGTATGGGTCAATTGCTACGACGAAGGCGGGGACATGAACTTCCCGTTCGGCGGCTACAAGCAATCCGGCAACGGCCGCGACAAGTCGCTGCACGCGCTGGAAAAATACACCGAGCTGAAGTCCACGCTGGTGCGGCTGCGCTAAAGGATTCGCGAAGCCAGCGCGGCGGCGTGCATGAGGCGCGCCGTCGCGTTCCCAATGAATCCGATGCCGGCGTTGCGCGTGCCACCCAGGAACTTCACGCGCAACGCTGGACTGTCTACAGGTATCAGGTCATCCATGACTGAACTCGTCTATGGCGACGGCGCGATCCGCCGCACGTCGCTTTATGGCTCGTCGATCGAAAACACCTATGCGGGCGTGCTGTCGTTCATGCGCCGCAAGTACACGCGTGAACTCGACGGTGTCGACGTGGTTGTTTCCGGCGTGCCGCTCGATCTGGCCACTACGTTCCGTTCGGGCGCGCGTCTTGGCCCCGCCGCGGTGCGCGCGGCCAGTGTGCAGTTGTCGGAGTTGCATCCGTATCCGTGGGGTTTCAATCCGTTCGATGACCTCGCCGTGACCGACTATGGCGATTGCTGGTTCGACGCCCACAATCCGCTCACCATCAAGGCGTCCATCGTCGAGCATGCGCGCACGATTCTGCGCTCGGACGCGAAGATGCTGACGCTCGGCGGCGATCACTACATCACCTATCCTTTGTTGATCGCGCATGCGGAAAAGTACGGCAAGCCGCTTTCGCTGATTCATTTCGACGCCCATTGCGATACCTGGGCCGATGACAGTCCCGACAGCCTGAACCACGGCTCGATGTTCTACAAAGCGGTGAAAGACGGTCTGATCGATCCGAAGACTTCGGTGCAAATCGGCATTCGCACATGGAACGACGATTTTATGGGCATCAATATTCTCGACGCCGCCTGGGTGCACGAGCATGGCACGCGGGCAGCGGTGGAGCGGATCACGTCGATTGTGGGTGAGCGTCCCGCTTATTTGACTTTCGATATCGATTGTCTCGATCCGGCTTTCGCACCGGGCACGGGCACACCCGTGGCGGGTGGTTTGTCGTCGGCGCAGGGGCTTGCGATCGTGCGCGCGTTGGGCGCGTTGAATCTGGTCGGCGCGGATGTCGTGGAAGTCGCGCCCGCATACGACCACGGCGAGATCACGGCGATTGCCGCCGCGCATATTGCGTGCGATCTCTTATGCCTGTGGCGTCAGCGCAAAGTTGCGCAACGCGAGGCTTAGGCGCGCTCACCATCCGTTTCTATCGGCGCGAACCGGCTCAGCCCAACGACGACGAGCGCTCGGGCTGGCGCCGGCCTTCGCGCAATCCGAGCGTATAGATCACCAATGCGCCGCTCATGAGCGCCAGTTGCCACATCAACATGTCGCTGCCACGCGCTTTCATGGCGAAGCCCGCGGCAAGCGGCCCAACGATCGAACTCGCCGTGAAGGTGAGCGACACCAGCCGCATGTTGCGCGTGAGCGCGGCCTTGTCGCTGCAAGCCGCCGCGTACATGCCGAGTGTGATGAACGAACTGTTCATGCCGCCGAGCAACAGTGCGCTCGCGACCGCGAGCCACGAGGCGGGCGCGCTCAACGCGAATCCGCAGATGGCCAGCGTGCTGAGCGCGGCGCAGACGATTACCGTGGCGGCGAGCCCCACGCGATCGGCCAGCCAGCCGACCGGAAATTGCAACGCCATGCCGCCCACGCCGAACAGCGTGAGCAACGTGGCGGTTTGCGTGGCGCTGAGGCCGTGCGCGTCCGCGAATAGTGGGAAGAGGCCGTACAGCGCGCCGTCGCCGATACCGCCCGCCGCGACGACCACCATGCCAAGGCTCACGAGCGGGCCGATCGGCAAGCGTTGTTCATCGCTTGTTTTGCGCACGGGCCGCGCGGTGTCCACTGCGGGCCGCTTCTCATCCGATGCGGTCAACCACAGCGGCAGCGCCGCGGCGAACGTGAAGGCCGCACCGGCCGCGAACGTCATGCGCCCATCGACATCGCACCACACCGCAAGCGCGGGGCCGATTACGCCCGCCGTGGCGATCAGCGCTTCATGCACGCCCACCACGCGGCCGCTCGATTCAGCGGGGACCAGACTATAGAGCCAGGTCTCGTTGGCGATCCAGCGCAAGCCGATGCCCAGACCCGTGAGCAGTCCGGGAATTAGCCAAAGCGGCCAAGACAAAGCGCCCATGGCCGCGAACGCCACGAGCGTGGCCAGCAGGCCCAGCGACACCGTGCTTTTTGCGCCGATGCGCGCCACCAGCCACGGCGCGATCAGCAAGCCGGCCAACATGCCGGTCCATTGCGCGGCGGAGAAGAGACCGGCGCGCGGCGCATCCAGCCCGCGCTGGGCGAGCCACACTGGCAACACCATGAAGCCGATGCCGAACTGGCCGACCTGCGCCAGGGCCGATACCGCGGTCAATGCCGCGATGGCCGGCCAGCGCACCGGCGCGGCGGCTTTCATGAATGGCTCCGCTCTGGCATAGGCAGGCCCTGTTCGCGGCATTCGACCGGACAGCCGGCTTTCAGGCATGGACCGTCGTCGCAGAGGCGGCACAACTGCATGGCGTGCGCCGGATCGCGCGTCTCGTTCCACAAGATCTTGATCAGCAGGCTTTCCAGCACTTTGCGCTCACTGTCGTCGAGCCGTCCGACAACGCGTTGCAGCATCTTGTCGCGCGCCGTTTGCAGACGTTTGGCTTCGCGTTTGCCGGCCACGGTCAAGGCCAGTGCAACAGCGCGTTTGTCGGAGCCCGTTCTTTTCTCGACGAGACCCGCCTCGACCAGTCCCGCCACGGCGCGCACGGCGGCCGGATGCGACAGGTCGACTGCTTCGCGCAGCACTTCAATGGATGAATCAGGGTATTGGCCGACCGCGTTGAGCATGGCGCGGGCGGTGGGGCCGGCGAGCGCCTCCACGGCGGGCTGCGCGTTCATTTCGTCGGTGATAAGCAGGGCTAGCACGCCCAGCAGATTTTCTGTGCGCTGCGTCATGGCAACACCTCAATGTGTGCAACGTGCATATATGCATGTTGCACACATTGGGTGTGAAGCGCAAGCGGTTTTTCGACAGACGCGCGCTGCGAGCTTCGCAGTATGGGCTCTTATTTCGCCAGCCGCGCCCGCACTGTGTATTCGCCTTCCTCGCCTTCGTCTTCCAGCATGTGAGCCTTTGCCGTATGGAAGTCGGGCGGCAGCGGCTCGACCGGATAACCGCGTTTCTCCCACGCGTCGAGTCCGCCCTTGAGCGCGCGGATATGGTGAATATTCTTGCGATGCAACTGGTTGACGATCCGCTTTGCCGTTGCTTCGTTCGGACACACGCAGTAGACGACGATCGGCCGCTTCAGCAACTCGGGATCGATCGGTTCGGGTGAATCGAGATCCAGCGGTCGCGCGCCGGCGATCCGGTGCGATTCCTTTTCGCGCACGCTGCGTGGACGCGCGTCGAAAATCAGCGGGGGCTCGTTCGACTTCATCAACTCGTCGAGTTGATCCGGCGAAATGCGCGTATGCGCGAGCCATTGACGAAACTGCCAGCGGCGCACCCAGCGATACAGCAGCACCGCCACGAAGATCACTGCGAACGCGTCGAAAATCGTGCCGCCGTTATGGCGTACGAGGAGCATCAGTTGCACGATCTGGTCGTGCAGGGCGCCGCCGCCGATCACCCACACGCCGGACCACAGCACGGCACCGACAAAATCCCACAGCAGAAACACGCCGACGCTGATGGCTGTCGTGCCGAGCAGCGGCGCGGAAATCAGGCCGAGTCCGGGCAGGAACTTCGCGATGGTGAGGATCGGCGCGCCGTAGCGCTCATAGGTGTTGCGCGCGACACGGACCGTGGTGTCGAGCGAGAGGGAGAAGCGCACCAGAGAATTCAGCAGGCGGCGGCCATAAGCCCGGCCGGTGAAGAACCAGAGCGAGTCGGCAATCAGCGTGGCGCCGACCGCGGCGCATACGACGCTCGCATACGAGGTTTGCCCCATGGCGGCCATGGTTCCACCGAGGATCAGCATCGGCGCGGCCGGAATCGGCACGCCGAGTTGCGTGACGAGCACGCTCATGAACACGGCCCACACGCCCAGCGAGGGTGGAATAGCCACCGGAAAATGCCACACAACCGCGCTCCTCAGAATGCGATGAAGGGATTCGAAATGTCCGCGCCGGGTGGCGCGTTGCGAGCAGGCAGCGCATGTTCCGTTCCCGTACGACAGCGGACGCCATAGTACAAGAAAGGTATGAAAGGCGGATTTAAGCACAAGTGGCAAAAGGGCGCTCTGAAGGCGGCCAGTTGCCTATGGGCCTCACGCGCAATGACGGGGCCAATGATCTGCGTGGCCGGCTGCGGTGGCGAGCGCCGGCCGGTTATAAGCGGTACGGGGCTTGCCGCGCGTCGCGCGGTGGTTCAAGCGTCCGTGGCCGGATCGTATGGGACGACCCGTTCGTGTTCGTCCGCATGGTTGCGCGCCACGATCGCTCGCGCTGCGGTAGTGGCGTCCAGATTGAACGGCTGATGCGGCACGCCGGGTGGAATGAAGAGGAAATCGCCCGCTTCGGTGATGACGGACTCGCGTAGGCCAGGGCCATAACGCGTTTCGATCTTGCCTTCGAGCATGTAAATCGCGGTTTCGTAGTCGGCGTGGAAGTGGGGCTCGGCGTGGCCGCCGGGCGGCACCACGACCATATACATGGACAAACCCGTGGTGCCCGCGGTGCCGGCCGAGATGCCGACAAAGTAAGGCAGCCGCTGAGTCGTCGCCATTTCCCGGTCGGGGCGCACCTTGACGACGGGCGCTCGCGCGTCGCGCAAAACGTCTGACATGGTCAACTCCTGTTGAAATCCGGCCGCGCGGGGGCGTCGCGGCGTGTCTCGAGTTCCCTTGACTGCAAAGTCTAGACGATATGGGCGTCGATATCGGACCGTGTCGAGCGCACAGGTGCTGCGGCGGCGCGGCTTGCTAGAATCGTCGTCATACCCATACAGATACGACGGAGACATCGCATGACAAATCCCCGACCGATCAGCCGCTACCCCGTGCCGGAACCGGACGCATGGCCGGACGACATTCGCGCTCGCATTCTCGAAGTGCAGGAGAAAGCCGGGTTCGTGCCGAACGTCTTTCTGACGCTTGCGCACCGTCCGGACGAGTTCCGCGCGTTCTTCGCCTATCATGACGCACTCATGCTGAAAGAGGGTGGCCTCAGCAAAGGCGAGCGCGAAATGATCGTGGTCGCCACCAGCGCGATCAACCAGTGCCTGTATTGCGTGGTCGCGCACGGTGCGATTCTGCGGATCTACGAGAAGGCGCCGTTGGTGGCGGATCAGGTCGCCGTGAATCATCGCAAGGCGGATATCACGCCGCGGCAGAAGGCGATGCTCGATTTCGCGGTCAAGGTGTGTAGCGAGTCGGGCACGGTCGGCGACGCCGATTTTCAAACGCTGCGCGAGCATGGATTTTCCGACGAAGACATCTGGGATATCGCCGCGATTACGGCGTTTTTCGGTTTGTCGAATCGTATGGCCAACGTTATTTCCATGCGTCCGAACGACGAGTTCTATCTGATGGGGCGTGTGCCGAAAGCTGCTGCGGATACGCCGCGAAAATAGCGGGGGCGCCTGCTGGCAGCTTTTTTGCCGCAAGGCCCCCAGCGCCCACACCCACGTTCACACCGCCGCCGGCTCGACCCGCAGCGTAGGCGTGCTCACGGTGGTGTCGTCGATCGGGAAGTGCAGCATCGCGGCAACGAGGCCGGCTATCACGGTCGCTTCCCACAGCAGGGAGTACGAGCCGGTGAGATCGAACACCAGACCGCCCAGCCACGCGCCGAGAAACGAGCCGATCTGATGGCTCAGAAAGCAGAACCCGAACAGGCTGCCGAGGTGGCGCGTGCCGAACACTTTGGCGACGAGCCCGCTCGTGAGCGGTACGGTGCCGAGCCAGGTCAGCCCCATCACGGCCGCGAAGATCACGACCGAGGCCGGGCTCTTTGGCAACAGAAAGAACGCGCCAATCGTCGCGCTGCGAATCAGGTACAGCCAGCCGAGCACGACATGCTGCCGGAAACGCCCGCCCAGCCAGCCGCAGACCCAGCTGCCCGCCATATTGAACAGGCCGATCAGCGCGAGCGCAGTGGCGCCGAGTCCGACCGGCATATGACACAGCGTCAGATATTCGGGCAGATGCGTGGCGATGAATGCAAGCTGGAAACCACACGTAAAGAAGCCGAGCGTCAGCAGCCGGTAGCCGCGATGCCGGGCCGCCTGGGCGAGCACTTTACGAAGCGGCTCAAGCGGCGCTTCCTTAACCGGCGTGCCGAGCCGCGCGCGCCGGTCGAGCATCATGCCCAGTGGCGCGATCAACAGCATCAGGAAAGCCAGCACGAAAAGCGATGTGGCGATGCCCGAACTCAGCCGGATATTCTGCACGAGCGGCACCATCAGCACCTGACCCGCGGAACCGCCGGCGCTGACCAGACCCATCGCCATGCTGCGTTTTTCAGGCGAGGCGATGCGGCCGACCGCGGGCAACACTACGCCGAAGGTCGTGCAACTCACGCCGATGCCCACCAGCAATCCCATACCGACGATCAGCATGGCGCCGCCGGGCGCGACGGCCGCAAGACCAAGCCCGGCCGCGAACGTAGTCGCGCCGAACGCGACCACTGGCGCTGAACCGTAACGGTCCGCGGCCGCGCCCGCGAACGGCTGGGCGAAACCCCACACCAGATTGTGCAGCGCGATCGCGAACGCGATCAGCGTGACAGGCAAGCCGCGGTCGAACGAGAACGGCCCGATGAAGAGACCAAAGGTCTGCCGGATACCCATCGCGGCGCTCAGAATGAGCGCACCGGCAAGGATCACGAGCGTCGTCTGGTTGAATGCGGGGATGAAGCGTTTGCTGCCGTTGGTAGTCGACATGGTTCTGATCTCCTTTGACACCATGGTCGCAGCGAGCATCAGAAGCGGCAAAAGAAAAGATTTCGACGACAGGTGAGCGTGGCTCACCTGTGCGAATCACGCAGGTGGTTTAGTTGGCGGCGCTGCGCACCGCGTGGGCGGTTGCGTCGGCGTCCGTCGCCAGGTGCTCGGACTCGCTCACCAGCCAGCGCTTGAAGTCGAAAAGCTCCGGCCGACGATCCGCGTTTTCCGCGCTCACCAGCCAGTAGGCCGTGGTCGAGGCGATGGTCGCCGGACTCGCCTCCACCAGCACGCCGCCGACCAGATCGGAATCCACCAGCGGCTTTCTGCCGAGCGCGACGCCGAGGCCCATGGCGGCGGCTTCGAACGCGAGCTGGATCGTGTCGACACGCAAGCCGCCGGTCGTGTCGATGCCTTCCGTGCCGGTCGCGTCCAGCCACACCTGCCAGTCTTCGCTCGCGGCGTTGACGTGAACGAGCGTCGCGCGTCGCAGGTCGGCGTGGCCGTTCTCGTCGCGCAGCGTTTCCAGATACGCGGGGCTGCACACGGGCACGAAGCG
Organism: Paraburkholderia sp. BGA-UO-ETr-F21; assembly: GCF_059567925.1. Classification (NCBI taxonomy): domain Bacteria; kingdom Pseudomonadati; phylum Pseudomonadota; class Betaproteobacteria; order Burkholderiales; family Burkholderiaceae; genus Paraburkholderia; species Paraburkholderia sp. BGA-UO-ETr-F21. The sequence continues at coordinate 1,020,428 of NZ_JCAQOY010000037.1, forward strand.
CTCGCCGAACAGGCGCGTCCAGGCGGTGCCTGCAACCGGCGCGTTGCTCAAGCGGATCGCGAAGTCGAACCCGTCGACGGGAAAACCGACCTGACGATGCGACGTGTCGACGCTCACGTTCACATTCGGCCAGCGCGCGCGAAAGCCGGCGAGGCGCGGCAACAACCAGCGCGACGCGAAGGTCGGCGCGCAACTCAGCGCGATCGGGCGGTCGGCGCGGTGGTTCGGCAGGCGCTGCGTGCCGATGGCGATCAGCGAAAACGCCTCGGAGACGTAGGACAAATAGTCCGCACCGGCTGCCGTGAGCGAAATGCCGCGCGGCTCGCGCGCGAACAGTTCGACGCCGAGCGCCTGTTCCAGTCCGACAATGCCGTGGCTCACGGCGCTCGGCGTCACATTCAGTTCCGCGGCGGCGAGTTTGAAACTCTGATGCCTGCCGGCCGCTTCGAAAAAACGAAGCGCCGGCAGCGGTGGCAGACGAAGCGGCATGTTGCATCCCCCTTGAACGGCGCGCCTGTTGCGCGTGCGGTTTCGCTCAAGGATACCTTGCCGCGCGCTTTCGGTTGCCGCGCTTGGGGCGTGAGCATCGCCAGAAAATTTTTGCCGATACTGTCGATTTGCCGCCGCGCGGTTCGTCGTGGCTATATAGGGGACGGGAACGCGTCCGCCATCGCGGCGCTCACGCCCTTTATCCTTGTTCCGTAAGAGGAGATGGCTGATGACCGACGCACACGCATCCACCCAGACCCTGACGCCGGCCCGGCTGCTGGCCGACGCGCCGAGCCGGTTTCCCGGCGAGAGCGCCGAATATCGTCGCGCGCGCAACGACCTGCTCGCCGAGGAAATCGAATTGCGCCGGCATATTGAGCGCGTCGCCGCACAGCGCCGCGCGCTGCCGCCCGGCGGCGTCGTGCCCGAGGATTATTTGTTCATGGGCGAAGCGGGGCCGGTAACGCTATCGGAGATGTTCGGCGCGCATGACACGCTCGTCACCTACAACTGGATGTTCGGCCCGCAGCGTGCCCGGCCGTGTCCAATGTGCACGTCGCTGCTGAGCGCATACGACGGCGAAATGCCCGATATCCTGCAGCGCGTGGCGTTCGCCGTGATTGCCCGCTCGCCGATCGAGAAACTGGTTGCGTTCAAGAAGGAGCGTGGCTGGCGGTATCTGCGCGTCTATTCGTCGGGCCGCAACACGTTCAATCGCGATTACGCAGCCGAAGATCCGGCCGGCGACGATAATCCCGCGTTCAACGTGTTCACGCGTTCAGGCAGCACCGTGCGGCACTTCTGGGCCGAGGAGATGGGGCCCTCGACGGCCGACCCCGGGCAGGATCCACGCGGCGCTCCCGACGTGATGCCGATCTGGACCGTGCTCGACATGACGCCCGGCGGTCGCGGCACGGATTGGTATCCGAAGCTCGAATACGGCGCTGCGGCGGTTTAGGCCGCTATTCGGCCTGTCCAGAGAGGATTGGCCGGGTCTTTCGGCGATGGCCCGCGCGCGCGGCCATCGCTTCGCGCACGGCGTCGCGGATGCACTGCGCTACTAGCTCCGAGGCTCGGGTGCGCGTCGCCCGCTTCGAGCGCGCGATCACGAGCGGCTGGCGGATGGTTTCCTCGCGGATCGGCCGCTCGGCGACCGCTGTGCTGACCGCAGCCGCCGGGCTCTGCGTGATCAGCAGCGATACCCCCAGGCCGTTGGCCACCATGCTCCGCACCAGTTCGATCGACGTCGCGCGATAACGGACTTCCGGCGTCAGCCCAAATTGCCAGAACGGCGCCATCAAAAACTCACGGCTGTGCGGCAGATCGATGAGAATCAACGGCTCTTTGGCAAGCTCGGAGAGCGAAATGCCGCCGCGCGCTTTGGCGAGCTTCGAGTCGGCGGGTACGAGACCGTATGGACGCAACGATGCCAGCGGCTCGAGTTCGAGTTCGGCGGGCAAGCCTACGTCGTAGGTCAGCGCCAGTTCGATATGGCTGCTGTTCAGCCATTCCTCCAGTTCCACCAGATTGCCTTCCACGAAGCGCACCGTCAGGTTCGGAAAACGTGTTTGCGCAATGCGCAGCAACACTGGCAAATACACCGGCGCCAGCGTGCTGAACACGCCGATATGGACTTCTCCCGACGCCGCGTCGCCGCTGTCGTCGAGTTCGAAGGCGTTGGCGGCGGCGAGCAGTTGACGCGCTTCCGCAAGCTTGCGCACGCCGAAGCGCGTCAACGTCATCTTCGAACCAGCGTCGCGCGCGAACAGGGTTTCTTCGAATAGCGCTTCCAGTTCGCGGATCGCAACGGAGATGGACGGCTGCGAAACGTTGAGCTGACGTGCCGCCGCCGTCGTGCTGCCGGTTTGCGCCGCAGCCGCGAAATAACGCAATAGCCGCAGTGAGATACGCATTAGGAATTCCTATAGCAGCTAATTTATTCCCATATTTTACTTGATAGGTCTGGGTGACGAGAATCGGTGCATCGTCTTCAACAGGAGTTCGCCGTGACATTGCCCGAGTTACCCGTTTTGCCGCTCACCGGCGTGCGTATCGTCGATTTCTCGCGTGTGCTCGCCGGGCCGTTCTGCACGGCTTTGCTGGGCGATCTGGGCGCGGATGTCATCAAGGTCGAGCCGCCGGGCGGCGACGACTACCGCGCGGTGGGTCCCTTTGCGGATGGCGAGAGCGGCTTGTTCGCCGCGATGAATCGCAACAAGCGCAGCATCGTGATCGATCTGAAAACCGCCGAGGGCCGCGAGCTGGCGCAAACGCTGAGCGCAGGCGCCGACGTGGTGGTCGAAAATTTCCGGCCGGGCGTGGCGGACAAGCTGGGCATCGGCTACGCGCAACTTGCCGAGCGCAACCCGGCGCTCGTCTACGCGAGCGTGTCGGGCTTCGGCCAAACCGGTCCCGAATCGCATCGCCCTGCCTACGACATCATTTTGCAGGCCATGTGCGGCCTGATGGACGCCACCGGCTCTCCCGACGGCTCGCCGACTCTGATCGGCGAATCGGTTTCGGATGTGGTGAGCGGGTTGTTCGCCTCGTGGGGCGTGCTTGCCGCGCTGTTATCGCGCGAGAAGACCGGTCAAGGCACGCACGTCGACGTCTCGATGTTCGACGCGACGCTGAGCCTGAGCGCAACACTGGTGGCCCGCTTTGCCGCCACCGGGATCGCGCCGCGGCGCGTCGGGAATCGTCATCCGTCGTCGGCGCCGTTCGGTGCTTTCCGCGCGCAAGACGGTTTCTATGTGGTCGCGGTGCTCAACAACAAGCTGTTCGATACCTTCGCTCACGCAATCGGCGAGCCGCAACTTTCGGGCGACCCGCACTATGCGAGCGATGCGTCGCGTTGCGCGCACGAAGCGGAGTTGCGCGCGTGTGTCGAAGCGTGGTCGTCACAACGTTCGGTTGCCGAAGTGAACCGGATTCTCGGCGCCGCCGGTATTCCGGTCGCGCCGATCCGCAACGTGCAGCAGGCGCTCGAAAGCGAACAGGCGGCCTTCCGTGGCTTGCTCACCGAGGTGCCTCGCGCCAACGGTCCTGCCGGCCCTATGCTGCGTCTGCCTTCACAGCCCGTCAAATTTTCGGCCTACGGCGGCAACCGTGTCACCGCCGCGCCGCGATTGGGCCAACACACCGCGGAAATACTGCATACGTTCGGCCTCGACGCAGCGCGAATCGCCGAGCTGCGTAGGCAAGGTGTGTTCGGTCGCAACGGCGATGCCGCCAACAGCGCGCAATTCGCGCGTTCCGATGAACTCGCCAGGGAGAGCGACCGTGCTTAAACGAATGGGCGTCGAACAGAACGATCTGGAGATCGCCGACGCGATCGAACGCTTTGCGCAAAGCGAACTCGCGCCGCGCGCAGCCGAAGTGGACCGCGACGAAATTCCCACCACGCGTTATGTCGCGCAACTCGCCGAACTCGGTGTGATGGGTATGAACCTGCCCGAGCGGTGGGGCGGCATTGGCGCATCGCCGGTGGCGATCATTCTGTCGCTGGTCGAAATCGCGAAGGCGTGTGCGTCGACGTCGTCGATGATCGGTGCGCACTATCTCGCGACCGACTCGATTCTGATCGGTGGAGACGACAGTCTGCGTGACCGCTATTTGCCCGAAGCCGCCGTGGGCATGAAGCTCGGCGCGTTTGCGCTGACCGAACCGCGCGCCGGTTCGAATCCCGCCGACATGGCGACTCGCGCGACGCGCGAGGGCGACGGTTACCGGATTCGCGGCGTGAAGCATTTCATCTCGAACGCTCAGGCGGCGGACTTCATCGTCGTCTATGCGAAGACGGATCCGGACGCCGGCGCGCGCGGCATCAGCGCGTTCGTGGTTGACCGGTATAGCGCGGGCGTGGACGTGGCGCCGGCCGAAAAGCTGATGGGCATTCGCGGCGCGCCGGCGCACGAGATCGCTTTCGACTGTTTCGTACCGGCCGCGAATCGGCTCGGCGCCGAAGGCACCGGTTTTCGCACGGCGATGAAAGTGCTCGACAACAGCCGGCTCGATGTCGCCGCAACGAGCCTGGGGATTGCCGAGGCCGCGCTCGCGAGCGCGGTGGAGTGGGCGAGGCAGCGCCAGGTTGGCGGGGAGCCGCTGTCGCGCAAGCAAGGTTTGCAATGGATGTTCGCCGACATGAAGACCCGGCTCGAGGCCGCCTGGCTTCTGACCTTGCAGGCGGCCGTGCGGCGCGCGGCGGGCGAGCCGTTCACCGATTACGCGTCGATGGCGAAGCTGTATGCATCGGAGACGGTCGGCTTCGTCACGGATACCGCCTTGCAGATTCACGGCGGTTACGGATTCACCCGCGAGATGCCGCTCGAACGGCTGGTGCGCGACGCGAGAATTCTGCGGATCTACGAGGGATCGTCGGAGATTCAGCGCACCGTGATTGCGCGGATGGTGCTGGCCTGATCGATGGAGCGGTTGCGAGAGGAGAGCGATATGAAGGTGCTGGTGGCTGTGAAGAGGGTGGTCGATTACAACGTGAAGGTTCGGGTCAAATCGGACGGCACGGGCGTCGACATCGCGAACGTGAAGATGTCGATGAATCCGTTCGACGAAATCGCGGTTGAAGAAGCGGTGCGTCTGCGTGAAGCGGGCGTGGCGACCGAAGTTATCGCCGTGTCGGCGGGTGTGACGCAGTCGCAGGAAACGCTGCGTACGGCGCTGGCGATCGGCGCGGATCGCGCGATCCTGATCGAATCTTCGGAAGAGCTGCAGCCGCTGGCGGTGGCCAAGCTGTTGAAGGCGCTGGTCGATAAGGAGCAGCCGCAACTGGTCATCCTCGGTAAGCAGGCTATCGACGACGATTCGAACCAGACTGGCCAGATGCTGGCTGCTTTGGCTGGGTTGCCGCAGGCGACGTTCGCCTCGAAGGTTGTCGTCGCTGACGGAAAGGCGACGGTGTCGCGTGAAGTGGACGGTGGCGCTGAAACGCTGTCGCTGACGCTGCCCGCAGTCATCACGACCGATCTGCGCCTGAACGAGCCGCGCTATGTGACGCTGCCGA